>NZ_JBSFJE010000005.1:185212-525233 GCF_053597895.1 Streptomyces sp. NPDC001220 | reverse complement strand
CTCGCCCCAGCCGTGATGGCCGGAGACGGGGTATCAACATATCTGGCGTTGACTTTTGGCACGCTGTTGAGTTCTCAAGGAACGGTCGCTTCCTTCGTACTCACCCTCTCGGGCTTTCCTCCGGGCTTCCCTTCGGTGTTCCAAACTCTATCAGTGTTTTTCCGGCCCTCTGACCACCCTCCCGCAGACATGCGGAAGATGATCCCGAGTTAGGATCCGACAAATTTGGGTGCCGCTGAGCGAGGACGCCTTTTAGCGCCGCTCGGCCTCAAGCAGGAGTACGACTGTACACGGAGCCTCGGAGCCCGTGCAAATCCATTAGGCTGGTGGTCTAGACCACTACCTGGTAGCTTCCATGCGGAACCGCCACTTCATATGACATACGCTGCTGCTCAGTGCCGTCGGAACAGGCAGTGACGGCCCGTAAGCAGCTCCATCTCCGGGAGGCTTCCCATGACCACCGTGACGTCCCCTCTGGCAGGACGCGCTATTGGACTGGCCGCCGTGCCGGATCCGGTCTTCTCCGGGGCCATGGTCGGCCCGGGCACAGCTATCGACCCCGCGCGTGAGCCTTCCGAGGTCGTGGCGCCCGTCGACGGCGTCATCGTCTCCCTGCACCCGCACGCGTTCGTCGTCGTCGACGAGAGCGGCCACGGCGTGCTCACCCACCTCGGTATCGACACGGTGCAGCTCAACGGCCAGGGCTTCGAGCTTCTCGTCAACAAGGGCGACACCGTGACCCGCGGCCAGGGCGTCATCCGCTGGAACCCGGCCGAGGTCGAGGCCGCCGGCAAGTCCCCGGTGTGCCCGGTCGTGGCCCTGGAGGCCACGGCCGACTCCCTGTCCGAGGTCCGTGACGACGGTGACGTGAAGGCCGGGGACAGCCTCTTCGTCTGGAACTGACGACCCCGACGCCGTCCCGTCGTATGGCGGAGAGGACGGCGACCACGACAACCACCGCGGCGGCGGGACCCGCCGCACTATCGGAGACGGGTGAGATGGAGACAACGCTGCGAGGCGTCGGCGTGAGCCACGGTGTGGCGATCGGCGAGGTTCGGCACATGGGAACGGCGGTGCTGGAGCCGCCTGCCAAGCAGATCCCGGCGGAAGAGGCGGCGCGGGAGCCGGGGCGTGCCCGGCAGGCCGTGGAGGCCGTCGCCGCCGACCTGATGGCGCGGGGCAACCTGGCCGGCGGCGAGGCCCAGGCGGTGCTCGAGGCGCAGGCCATGATGGCCCAGGACCCGGAACTGATGGCCGACGTGGAGCGCCGGATCGCCGTCGGCAGCACCGCCGAGCGTGCCGTCTACGACGCGTTCGCCGCGTACCGCGAGCTGCTGGCCGGAGCCGGCGAGTACCTGGCCGGCCGCGTGGCCGACCTGGACGATGTGCGGAATCGTATCGTCGCCCGGCTGCTGGGGGTTCCGATGCCGGGTGTCCCGGACAGCGACGAGCCGTACGTGCTGGTCGCGCGGGATCTGGCGCCCGCGGACACCGCTCTTCTGGACCCGACCCTGGTGCTCGGTTTCGTGACCGAGGAGGGCGGCCCGACGAGTCACAGCGCGATCCTGGCGCGGGCGCTCGGGGTGCCGGCCGTGGTCGCGCTGCCGGGCGCGGGTGAACTTGTCGAGGGCACGGTCATCGCCGTCGACGGCAGCACCGGCGACATCTTCGTGAACCCGAGTGCGGAGAAGAAGGCCGAGTTGGAGGCCGCGGCGGCCGAACGCAAGGCCGCGCTGACCGCCTCGACCGGTCCGGGCGCCACCGCGGACGGGCACAAGGTGCCGCTGCTGGCCAACGTGGGCGGACCGGCGGATGTCCCGGCGGCCGTGGCGGCCGGTGCCGAGGGTGTGGGTCTGTTCCGTACCGAGTTCCTGTTCCTCGACGACAGCAAGAACGCGCCGTCCGAGGAGAAGCAGGTCGACGCCTACCGTCAGGTGCTCGAGGCGTTCCCGGAGGGCCGGGTCGTCGTGCGGGTGCTGGACGCGGGTGCGGACAAGCCTCTGGACTTCCTGACTCCGGCGGACGAGCCGAACCCGGCGCTGGGCGTGCGCGGTCTGCGGACGCTGCTCGACCACCCCGACGTGCTGCGCACCCAGCTGACCGCGCTGGCGAAGGCGGCCGAGGGACTGCCCGTCTACCTTGAGGTCATGGCGCCCATGGTGGCGGACCGTACCGACGCCAAGGCGTTCGCGGACGCCTGCCGTGCGGCGGGGCTGCGGGCCAAGTTCGGCGCCATGGTGGAGATCCCGTCGGCCGCGCTGCGGGCGCGTTCGATCCTCCAGGAGGTCGAGTTCCTGTCCCTGGGCACGAACGACCTGGCGCAGTACACGTTCGCCGCGGACCGTCAGGTCGGTGCGGTGTCCCGGCTGCAGGACCCGTGGCAGCCCGCGCTGCTCGACCTGGTCGCGCTGTCCGCCGAGGCGGCGACGGCCGAGGGCAAGAGCTGTGGTGTCTGCGGCGAGGCCGCCTCCGATCCACTGCTGGCGTGTGTCCTGACGGGTCTGGGTGTCACCTCCCTCTCCATGGGTGCGGCCTCGATTCCCTACGTCCGGGCGACGCTGGCCAAGTACACGCTGGCCCAGTGCGAGCGGGCCGCCTTGGCCGCGCGTGCCGCCGACAGCGCGGACGAGGCCCGCGCGGCGGCGCAGGCGGTGCTGTCCGGCGAGTAGCCGGGCGCGAGCCTGATCGGCTGTCCTTCCGGGGGCGCCCCACCTGCGGGTGGGGCGCCCCCGCTGCGTCTCAGTGGTGGTGGCCCGGTGTCGCCTCCTGGTCGCCGAGGTCCGGTGGTGCGCAGTAGTCGACGTCGGATTCCGGGGAGATGAGGTCGCCGGATTCGACGTCGGTGCAGTAGGCGTCGAAGACCTCGGCCGCGGTGAGGGGTGCGAGGCGGTCGCCGCGCAGGCGCCAGCCGCAGACGCGGTCGGCGGTGCCGGGGGCACTGGTGCGCATGACGAGTCCGCCGGGGCTGCGGGTGGCGAGGCCGAGGGCGAGGACGCTGGTGAATTCGAGGGCTTCGGCTTCGTCGAGGCGGGTGGTGCCCTCGCTGTCCTGGTCGGCGTGGAGGGCGGTGACCAGCGTTTCGGGTGGTCCGGAGACGCTGCACACGAGGTGCCGGTCCCCCGGTGGGGCGGCGTCGAGGATGCGGGTGAGGAGGTGGGAGGCGCGGGCGAAGGCGGCGCGCCCGATGTCCTCGCCACAGGTGGGGCAGGGGCCGAGGCGGGCCAGGAGGGTGCTGGCGTACTCCCAGGTGGCCTGGCGTACCGCTTCGTCGACGAGGGCGGGGACGAGGTCGGTGAGGGGCCGGCCGTCGTAGGGGACGGTGGCGCCGGTGGCCGCGAGTTCCGCGGTGAAGCGGGTGCGGGTCGCGGGGTTGTCCGGGTCGAGTCCGGTGTCCGTGCAGAACTCGGCGTATTCCTCGGGGTCGAAGAGGGCGAGCGTGGTGTGGGTGCCTTCCGCCGCGCGGGTCCTGAGGAGGGCTTCGATCTGGCCCAGGTAGGTGGGGTGGTCGTGGAAGGGGAAGGTGCGGTAGCGCCGCATGGCGCGGAAGTCGTGTTCGTCGGTCAGCAGGCCGATGGTGCCTGCGATCTCGCGGCGCAGGACGCGTCGCATGGCCCGGTGGTCGGTGTGCGCCATGGTTCCCCCTGTGAGCAGTCGATCAATGCTCACTCACCGTAACCGGCGCCACTGACAATGCTGGTCGCGGAAGCCGGTCGCGGACAAGACGATGCTGAATTCCGCAGGTCAGGGCGATGGCGGCGCCGAATGCTGTCCAGCCGAGCGGACCGGTGGCGATGGCGGCGGTGACGGCGAGTGGGCCGATGCTGCGCTGGGCGGCCTGGGCGAGTCCGTGGACTCCGAGGTAGGTGCCCAGGGCGGTGTCGGGGGCCAGGGCGACCGAGAGTTCCCAGGAGATGGTGGCGTGCAGCATCTCGGCGGCGGTGAAGGCGGCGGCCGCGACGGTGAGCAGGAGGGTTGCCGTGGGGGTGCCACCGGTGGCGGAGAGGGCCATGGTGATGCCGCCGAGGGCGAACGCGGCGGAGAGCGGGACGAGCAGCCGGCGGGCGGCCGTGCTGCTGGTGCCGAACCGGGCCAGGGGGACTTGGAGTGCCACGACCATGACGTTGTTGAGGACGAGCAGCAGGGGTGCGAGGCCGTGCGGTACGTGGTCGCTGTGGGCGATCCACAGGGGCAGGCCGACCTTGAAGACGGCGTCGTCGAGGAAGAGGACGGTGTCGGTGGCGACGTACGCGAGGTAGGTGCGGTCGCGCCAGGGGTTGGCCGTCCTCGCGGTCCGCGGTTCGGCCTGTGAGCCGGCCACGACCCGGGAGGGCGACGGGGGTTCGCCGCAGCGCAGGGTCAGGAGCGCGGCCGCGACGAACGAGAGGGCGTCGCCCGCCAGGAGCCAGCGGTAGGCCGCGGTGCTGTCCAACGCGAGGGCCGCTGCGGCGGCGAGTCCGCCCAGAGCCCAGCCGGCGTTGGCGATGGTGCGGTTGAGGGCCTGGTAGCGGACGCGGTCGGGTCCCGAGATGCGGGTCGCGTACAGCTTGGTGAGGACGTTGGCGGCGCGGTCCCCGAGGGCCCCGACGGCCGAGACGGCGAGCAGCAGGGTGTAGTCGTCCGTGGTGAGCAGGGCGAAGGAGGCCAGTGCGCGCAGGAGTTGGAGTGCGATCAGGACACGGGTGAGGGGGAGCCGGTCGGCGACGCGGCCGGCCAGGGGTGCTCCGGCGATGCCGATCGCACCCGACGCGGCGGCGAGGGTGCCGACTTGGGCGAGGGAGAGGCCGGAGACGTAGGTGAAGTACAGGACCGAGACCGATGCCCACAGCCCGCTGCCGACGCGGTCCACGAGGGCGATGGCGAGCATTCTGCGTCCGTCGCGGCCGCCGGGTATGCGTGAGGGCCGTACGGTCGCGCCGGGTTTCGTTGTCACTGCTCCCCCTTGCCGGAAATTATGTACTGATACATACTTGCCAACGTGGTAACACAATATGGGATCACTGGTACGACGGCCAAGGGGATTGCCGCCTCCGTCGAACGGGGCGTGGCCGAGGGCTCGTTGGCCCCGGAGGCCGCGCTGCCGCCGGTGCGGCGGCTCGCGGAGGATCTGGGGGTGAGTCCGGGCACGGTCGCGACGGCGTACAAGGAGCTGCGACGGCGCGGGATCGTCGTGACGCGCGGGCGGGGCGGCACCGTGGTGGCACCCGCTCCGGCGGTGGCGGCACGGCGGCCGCCCCGGGTCCCCGACGGGCTCCGGGACCTGGCCGGCGGGCATCCGGATCCCGCCCTGCTGCCCGGCCTGGTGCCGCCCTCACGGCTCTCCCCGGGCGCCCGGTCGCACCGTTCGGCGCCCAGGCTCGCCCGGCTGGAGGAGGCCGTCCGAGAGTGGCTGAGGCCGGATGGCGTGCCGGTGGAGCACGTGACGTTCGCGCACGGCGCACTGGATCTGATCGGCCGGCTGCTCGCCGTGGAGTTGCGGCCCGGGGATGCCGTGGCCATGGAGGACCCCGGATACCACCACCTGCTGGACCTCGTCCCGGCGCTGGGGCTGCGGATCGTGCCGGTGGCCGTGGACGACGAGGGGATGCGTCCGGATGCACTGCGCATGGCGCGGCGCGCGGGCGTGCGCGCCGTGGTGTGCAGCCCCCGGGCGCAGAATCCGTACGGCGGCCGCTTCTCGGCGGCCCGTCGGGACGCCCTGGCCGAGGTGCTGCGGGAGGAACCCGACGTCCTGGTGATCGAGAACGATCACGCGTCCTCGGTGGCCGACGCCCCGCTGCACTCGCTGAGCGCCGCGGGACTCGAGCGATGGGTGCACGTGCGGACGGTGAGCAAGTTCCTGGGCACCGACCTGAGGTGGGCGGCGGCCGCCTGCGATCCGGTCTCGCTCGCCCGGCACGACGGGCTGCTGCTCCTGACGTCGGGCTGGGTCAGTCACCTGTTGCAGGAGACGGTGCTCGGGTTGATGACGGATGCCGGCACGCGCGCGTTGGTGGCACGCGCGCGTGAGGCGTACGCGCTGCGTCGCGAGACGCTGGCCAGGGAGCTGGCCGAGCGCGGGATCGCCTCGCACGGGGCGAGCGGGATGAATCTGTGGGTGCCCGTGCGCGACGAGTCGGCCGCGGTGAACGGCCTGCGGTCGTACGGCTGGTGGGTGGCCGCGGGGGCGCGGTTCCGGCTGTCGGCCGGCCCGGGAGTGCGGATCTCGACCGCCGGGCTGGAGCCGGCCGACGCGGTGCGGCTGGCCTCGGACTTCGCCGCCGTGCTGGGCGAGTCCGAGGCCACCTACGGCGGGTGAGCGCTCCGGCTGGGAGGATCAGGCGCGCTTGCGGGCCAGGTCCTCGTAGAAGCTCAGCAGGTCGAGGTTGTCGATGGAGCCGGGGTTGACGGCCTTCTCCAGGGGCGCGCCCTGGAGGAGGCGCTTGACCGGGACCTCGATGCGCTTGCCGGTGAGGGTGTGCGGGACGCCGGGGACCTCGATGATCTCGTCGGGGACGTGGCGCGGCGAGAGCTGTTCGCGAATGGCCTGTTTGACGCGGTTCAGGAGGGCTTCGTCGAGGACCGAGCCCGGGGCCAGGTGGACGAACAGGGGCATCCAGTAGCCGCCGTCGGGCTGTTCGACGCCGATGACGAGGGATTCCCTGATCTCGGGCAGGCGCTCGACGACCTCGTAGATGTCGGCCGAGCCCATCCGCACGCCCTGGCGGTTGAGCGTGGAGTCGGAGCGGCCGTGGATGATCACCGAGCCACGGGAGGTGACGGTGATCCAGTCGCCGTGCCGCCAGACGCCGGGATACATGTCGAAGTAGCTGTCGTGATAGCGGCTGCCGTCGGGGTCGTTCCAGAAGTGGATCGGCATCGAGGGCATGGGGTTGGTGACGACGAGCTCACCGACCTCGTCGATGACGGGGTTCCCGCTGGGGTCCCAGGCCTGGAGATCGGTTCCGAGGCCGGGTGCCTGGAGTTCGCCGGTGTGGACCGGGAGGGTGGGGACGGCGCCGGCGAAGCAGGAGCACACGTCGGTGCCGCCGCTGACGGAGGCGATCCAGAGGTCGTCGCCGACCTCGTCGTGCAGCCAGCGGAAGCCGTCGGGGGGCAGTGGCGAGCCGGTGGTGGCGACGCACCCCACCTTGGAGAGGTCGAAGTCGCGGGCGGGGTGCACACCGGCCTTGCGGCAGGCCATCACATAGGCGGCGGAGGTGCCGTAGAGGGTGGCTCCGGTGCGTTCGGCGACCCGCCACTGGGCGCCGGTGTCGGGGAAGCCGGGGCTGCCGTCGTACAGGACGATCGTGGTGCCCGTGAGGAGGCCGGAGACGAGGAAGTTCCACATCATCCAGCCGGTCGAGGTGTACCAGAAGAAGCGGTCCTCGGGGCCCAGGTCGCAGTGCAGGCCGAGCTGCTTGAGGTGTTCGACCAGGATGCCGCCCTGGGACTGCACGATGGCCTTGGGCAGGCCGGTGGTGCCGGAGGAGTAGAGCACCCAGAGGGGGTGGCCGAACGGGACCTGTTCGAATGCGGGCTCGGTGTCGGCGGCGGTCAGGGCCGACCACTCCAGGGCGCCTTCGGGGGCGGCCGTGCCGAGCAGGGGGATGTGGACGACGGCGCGCAGGGTGGGCAGTTCGCGCCGGAGTTCGGCGACGGTCTCGCGGCGGTCGTGTTCCTTGCCCCCGTAGCGGTAGCCGTCGACGGTGAACAGGACGACGGGTTCCACCTGCTGGAAGCGGTCCAGGACGCTGCGGGCGCCGAAGTCCGGGGCGCAGGAGGTCCAGACGGCGCCCACGGCGGCGGTGGCCAGAAGGGCGACCACGGCCTGGGGGATGTTCGGGAGGTAGCCGCTGACGCGGTCTCCCGGGCGGACGCCGAGAGTGCGGAGTTCGGCGGCCAGGGAGCCCACCTGGCGGCGCAGTTCGGACCAGGTGACCGGAAGCGGTTCGTGGGTCTCGTCGACATACAGGAGCGCGGGTTCGTCCGCGCGGGTGGCGGCGGCGCGCAGGGCGTACTCGGCGTAGTTCAGTGTCGCGCCGGGGAACCACTCGGCGCCGGGCATCGAGCGGTCGCCGAGCACGCGCGCGTAGGGCGTCGAGAACCGGACGTCGAACCACTCCGTGACGGCCCTCCAGAACGTGTCCAGATGGTCGACGGACCAGCGGTGCAGGGCCGGGTACCCGCCCTCGGCCGGAGCGCCGTGGTGTTCCGCCGCCCAGGACTGGAACCTGGTGATGTGTGCCTGGGCGATCCGTTGCGGATCGGGTTGCCAGAGCGGCTGGGGGTTCGCGGTCGACATGGGGCGGCTCCCGGACTTCTGCGCTGGTGTGCGTCGTACGCGCACGGGCTGGGGTGTGCGCGTACGCGGCTGACAGGGACGATGCCATGTGATCGACTTCTACACCAGGGTGCGCTCCACATAGTCCGTGTCGTGAAGATGTGGTCCCGGCACGGGTGAACGGAAGTTGAACGGCACGCGTGTGTGGAGCGGTGAGTGGCAGGGTGAGCAGTATGGACGGTCGTGACCTGGTGCGTTCGGTGAGAGTGGTCGGTTCGAGGAAGGCGGCTCAGGGGTTGCGTACCGTACGGGCGGCATGGCGCAGGAGGCGGATCGACGCCGCCGGGCTGCCCGCGCGGGGGGCCGAGCGCGCCCGGGTGCCGGGGCCGGTGCAGGAGGCGGTGCCGGGGCCGGGCGGCGGGGTGATCCGCTTCAGCCGGTCCGAGCTGCGGATCACGGTCGCCGTGAACGGGGCGGTCTTCTGGGGCTGGGACGGGGCCGGTCCAGAGCCCTCGTACGCGCTCGCGGGGCGCTGTCCCGAGCCTGACCCGCGGGCGGTCCTCGAACCGGACACGGACGGCGGCTGGCGGGTCGTGGCGGAGCGGGTGAAGGTCAGCGTCTCGCGGCACGGCGCGGTGGAGGTGTGCACGCCCGGTGGCGTGATGCTGCGGCGGGATCTGCCGCCCCGCTGGTGGGAGCCGGTGGACGGCGGCCCGGCACGCTGGGTGCAGCGGTCGGAGGTCGCCGCGGACGCGCGGTTCTTCGGTCTCGGCGGGCGTGCCTCGGGGCCACGGCTGCGTGACGGCACGTACCGGCTGTGGAACACCGACCCCGGCCGTGCCTTCGGGCCCGGTACCGATCCGCTGTACGTCACCATGCCGGTGCAGCTGGTGGTGGCGGACGCGGCCGCGCACCTGGTGTTCCACGACACCTCCTTCGACGGCACGGTGACCCTCCGGGAGGGCGAGGAGGGTGCCGGGTCCGGCCATGACCGGACCGGGCGGAGCGAGCTGCGGATGGACGGCGGTCCGCTGCGCTGCTGGGTGATGGCGGGCACGCCCGCGCGCGTGCTGCACACCTGGGCCTCGCTCACCGGCGCGCCCGCGCTGCCGCCGGCCTGGGCGCTGGGCCATCACCACGCACGCTGGGGTTTCGGCAGCGAGCAGGAGGTCCGGCGGATCGTCGGCGGCTACCAGGAGCGGGGTCTGCCACTGGACGCCGTCCATCTGGACATCGACCATTACGACGCCCATCAGGTGTTCACCGTCGACCACGAGCACTTCCCGAAGCTGCCGACGCTGGCGGAGGAGCTGCGGCGGGACGGGATCCGGCTGGTGTCGATCGTCGACCCGGCGGTGAAGGCCGCGTCGGGCAACGCGGTCCATGACAGCGGGACGGGGATCGACGCCTTTGTGCGGGATCCGTCGGGGCGGCTGGTGGAGGGCGTGGTGTGGCCCGGCGAGGCGGTCTATCCCGACTTCACGCACGCGCGCGTGCGCAAGTGGTGGGGCGGACTGTACGAGGAGCGGCTCGCGCAGGGCTTCGCCGGGTTCTGGCACGACATGAACGAGCCGACGTCCTTCAACGCCTTCGGGGAGTCCACACTGCCACGCTCGTCACGGCACGCCTTGGAGGGACGCGGCGGCGACCACCGGGAGGCGCACAACGTCTATGCGCTCTGCATGGCGCGGGCGGCCTACGAGGGGTTGCGGGAACTGGCGCCCAAGGAGCGGCCGTTCCTGTTCTCCCGGTCCGGCTGGGCCGGCATGCAGCGTTACGGGGGTACCTGGTCCGGTGACGTCGCCACCGGCTGGCCCGGGCTGCGCGCCTCCCTGTCGCTGGTCCTGGGGCTCGGGCTGTGCGGGGTGCCGTACTCCGGGCCGGACGTGGGCGGTTTCGACGGGAGCCCGTCGCCGGAGCTGTTTCTGCGCTGGTTCCAGCTGGGCGCCTACCTGCCGCTGTTCCGCACGCACGCGAGCATGCGGGCGGGGCGCAGGGAGCCGTGGGAGTTCGGGGCCGAGGTGCTTGAGCACGCGCGCGTGGCGCTCCTGGAACGTCGGCGCCTGCTGCCGTACTTCGTGACGCTGGCCCACCTGGCCCGGCGGACCGGCGCGCCCTATGTGCGGCCGCTGTGGTGGGGTGCGCCGGAGGACCGGGCGCTGCGTGACTGCGAGGACGCGTTCCTGCTGGGCGACAGTCTGCTGGTGGCTCCGGTGCTGGGTCCGGGCGCCGACCGGCGTGCGGTGCAGCTGCCCCGGGGGCGCTGGTACGACACGCTGACGGAGCGGGTCTACGAGGGGCCCGGGCAGGTCCTCGTGGACGCCCCGCTGTCGCGGATCCCGGTGCTCGCGCGCGCGGGTGCCGTCCTTCCCGTGCGGGACGAGGACGGCGGTGTGCGGTTGGAGGTGTGGGCGCCCGCCCGGGGACGGACCGGGGGCGGGCTGTTCGTGCCGGACGCGGGCGACGGCTGGGACGAGCCGGAGATCGAGCGTTACGTCGCCCGCTGGGAGGGCCGGCGGGTGGTGGTGAGACGGGAGGGGGACAGCGGCGTGGGCGAACCGCCGTATCCGGTGCGCGTCCGGGGGCTGGGGTGAGCCGGAGGGCTCAGTAGCGGCCCTCGAACCACGCGCGTACGGCCACGCTGTGCAGCGGGAAGGCGAGTTCCTCGGGCCTGCGCAGCAGGTGCCACCCCTCCGTCTCGTCCGTCGCGGCGGACGTCGGGAGCCCTTCGGCCGGGCGTTCCGGGAGGAGTCCGAACAGCAGCAGGTGCCCGTCGGGTGAGCTCATCGCGTCGACGAGCCGTACGTCCCGCGCGGCCACGTCGATGCCGGTCTCCTCCTTGAGCTCACGCACGACGGCGTGCCGCCAGTCCTCGCGGTGGTCGACGTAGCCGCCGGGCAGCGCCGTGCCTCCGCGGGCGGGGGCGATCGTCCGGGTGATGACGACCAGGGCGGTGCCCTTCGTGTCGTACACGGGCTGGAGGGCGATCGCGACCGGCAGCGGGTTGCGGTAGGCGACGTGGCCGCAGGCCGGGCAGGTGCGCGGCCAGCCGGAGACTCCCGCTCCGTAGGGCGCTCCGCAGCTCGAACAGTGCGAGCCCGGAGCGGAGTTGGCAATTGGGTGCTGATTTTCGGACACGCGCGGACTTTATCCGATCACGGGAGCGACGTCTTACGGTCACAGGAACGCCTCCTTCCGGAAGTGAACCGACATCGGCGGCGGGACCGGGCGATGGGATGCGACCCGAGGGTACGGCCTGCCCAATCGCGGCGACTCGTGGCACACTTCTGACGTTCCGTCAGATCCCGTGCCCTGGAGGAGCTTTGTCGCGTACACGCACGCCTGCGGTCGAGGGCTGGTTCACGGGCGAGGGGGACGGGTTCCGGCTCCTGGGCACCCGTTGCGCGGCCTGCGCCTCGGTCTTCTTCCCGCGCGAGGACGCCCACTGCCGTAATCCCGGATGCGCGGGCGGCGACCTGGCGGAGGTCCCGCTCTCCCGCCGCGGGCGGATCTGGTCGTACACCGACAGCCGGTACCGACCGCCGTCACCCTATGTGAGCGATCCGGAACTTCCGTGGGAGCCGTACGCGTTGATCGCTGTGGAGCTGGAGTCCGAGCGGATCGTGGTGCTGGGACAGGCGGTTCCCGGGATAACCGTCGCCGATCTGGCGGTGGGCATGGAGGTCGAGGTCGTCCCCGGAGTGCTGAGCGAGGACCCGGCGACGACATGGACGACCTGGCACTGGAGGCCGACGGGGGTGACGGCATGACGGCGGACGTGGCGGTGCTCGGCGTGGGCATGCACCCCTGGGGCAAGTGGGGGCGCGGCTTCGTCGAGTACGGGACGGCGGCGGCCCGCGCGGCCCTCGCGGACGCGGGACTCCGGTGGCGGGACATCGGCTCGGTCGTGGGCGCGGACACGGTGCGTGGCGGGTATCCCGGCTATGTCGCGGGCGCGACCTTCACCAAGGCGCTGGGCTGGCAGGGGGCGCGCGTCGCGAGCGTGTACGCGGCGTGCGCGTCCGGGGCGCAGGCGGTCGCCGCGGCGCGGGCGCAGATCCTGGCGGGGCTCGCGGACGTGGTGCTCGTGGTGGGTGCGGACGCGGCGCCCAAGGGTTTCTTCCGGCCCGCCGGAGGAGACCGCCCCGACGATCCCGACTGGCTGCGCTTCCGACTGCTGGGCGCGACCAATCCCACGTACTTCGGGCTGTACGCGCGCCGGCGGATGGCGCTGTTCGGGGACACCCCGGAGGACTTCGCGCTGGTCAAGGTGAAGAACGCGGCCCTGGGCGCGCTCAATCCGTACGCCCGTTACCGCGATCGGGTCACCGCCGAGCAGGTCGCCGCCTCCCAGGTGGTCGCCGATCCGCTGCGCCTGCTGGACATCTGCGCGACCTCCGACGGCGGGGCCGCGCTGGTGCTGTCCAGCCTGGAGTTCGCGCACCGGCACGGTGCGGCCCGGCCGGTGCGGATCCGCGCGGTGTCCACGGTCACACCGCGTTATCCGAACACGGTGCTGGACCTCCCGGACATCGCCACCGACTCCGCGGCCGCGGTCGAGCCCCCGGTGGAGCCCTTCCGTGCGTCGATCGCGCGGGCCGCCTACGAGGAGGCGGGCATCGGCCCCGAGGAGCTCTCCCTGGCGGAGGTGTACGACCTGTCCACCGCACTGGAATTGCAGTGGTACGAGGATCTGGGCCTGTGCGCCGAGGGCGAAGCGGCCAAGCTGCTGCGCGAGGGGGCGACGGCTCTGGGCGGCCGGATACCCGTCAACGCCAGTGGCGGGCTCGCCTCCTTCGGGGAGGCGGTACCGGCCCAGGCGATCGCCCAGGTCTGTGAGCTGACCTGGCAGTTGAGGGGCGCTGCGGGCGACCGGCAGGTGGCGCACGCGCGCGTGGGGATCACGGCCAACCAGGGGCTGTTCGGACACGGCTCGTCCGTGATAGCGGTGCGCTGACGGGACAGATGTGACAGCAGGGGTCGCACACCGTGTGTGATCACCTCGAAATGGTGCGTGAACGTCTTATGAACTGCCCCTGGGCGTACGCCGATGGCGTCATCATGCTCCCGTGCGCTCCTGGACGGATGCTCTCCGTTTCGCCTTCCAGCCGGTCGTCAATCTGACGACCGGCGGGATCACCGCACTGGAGATCCTCGCCCGCCCCGAGACCGGTGACATCCTCGCCGAAGCCCGCCGCAACCCCGAACTCGACGCCATGCTGGCCGTGTTGGCCCTCCGTTCGGCGGCCCGCCAGGAGACGCTGCTGCCGCTGCACATCAACGTGTTCGCGGCCACGCTCGCCGATCTGGGCGGCATCGGCCCGCTGCCCGGGGCCATCCGCGAAGCCGGACGGATGCCCTGGGAGGTGACCCTGGACATCGTGCCGCCGTACACGCACGTGCCGCACCGGGCCCTGCTGGAGGCCGTGGCGACGCTGCGCGGCCAGGGCTTCCGGATCAGCGCGGACGGCATCGGCGACGGGGACGTCCCCCTGCGGCTGCTCACCGACCTCTCCCCCGACCTGGTCAAGCTGGACGCCTCGCTGCTCGGCCGACCGGCCGCGGTGCGCGCGATGCGGACCCTGTGCGAGGAACTGGGCGCCCTGCTGGCCGTCGAAGGGGTGGAGACCGAACTCCAGTACACGGCCGCGCTGTCGGCCGGGGCCCAGCTGGCCCAGGGTGAGCTGTTCGCGCCGCCGGCCCGGATCCCGGTGGCGGACGTGTACGTTCCGCCGCGTTCGGCCGCCGCCGTACCGCCGCCGCGCTCCGGGCCGTCGGTGCGGGAGTTCATCCGGCCCGCCGCCCTGCTGCCGGTCACCGCGTCCGCGCTGCAGGTGCGAGCCCTGCTGACCGGCTCCCCGGACGTCTCCGGCGTCCTCCTGGTGGACCAGACGGGCGCCCCGGTCCGCTCGGTGCACCGCTCCCGCTTCCTGCTGTCGATGTCCGGCCGCTACGGACACGCCCTGTACGCCGACCGCCCGGCCCTCAAGCTCGGCGACGCACCGCGCACGGTCGGCGTCGACGCGACCGCCTGGGAGGTGCTGGACGTGGTCGCCGTCGGCGACCGGGACCGCACGTCGGACGACGTGGCGGTGGTCGACCGACTCGGGCGCTGCGTGGGCGTCGTACGCCTCGCCGACCTGGTACGCGCCCTCGCCGAGAACCGCGTCGAGGAGGCGGCCGGGCTCAATCCGCTGACCCGGCTGCCCGGTTCGGACGCGGTCACGGGCGAGGCGGACCGGTGGATCGCGGAGGGCCGGGTCTTCGCCCTGAGCTGGCTGGACATCGACCACTTCAAGCAGGTGAACGACGGCGCCGGGTTCGCCGCGGGCGACGAGCTGATCCGTGCGGTGGGACGCACACTGCAGCAGGCCGTGACCGGGCACGCGCGCGTGGGGCACATCGGCGGGGACGACTTCCTGGTGCTCGCCGACGAGGAGGGGCTGGACCGGCTGGTGACCGGCGTGCTCGACGCACCCTGGTCCGCGGGCGGCCGTCCCGTCACGCTTTCCCTGGCCACCGTCGTGTGCGGGCCCGGCAGCGTGGCCGACCACCGGGAGGCGGCCGCGTGTCTCACGCCGCTCAAGAAGGCCGCCAAGGCGCTGCCCGGGGCGAGTTGGGTGCTGGGGCGGGCGGGACTGCCCGGGCACGAGATCCGGCGCGGCTCGGGCGCGTATCCGGCCCAGGCCGGCTATGCGACGGCGGAGCCGTGAAACCCGGCTCCGGGCGAGTTGCCTGTCATCGTTGCCGTCGGCGACCTTGACGCTCCCTGAGTGCCGGTGAAAACTTCCGGTGTCGGTCGACATCGCCGTACATTCTCCGCGTAATCAGGCACCGCGCCATGGGCCGCTCCTGTCCTGAGGCCCGCTCCCCCATGGGCGATTCGGCTGTCACGGCACGCTCGTCACTGACGCCGGGCGGGGCGCGGGACCTTCCCTGCCTTCGGCTGACGTCGCCAAGGGAACCGTTCCTGCTCAATGCGCCGGGGTCGATCCTCCGGCCAGCGCCCTAGGAGCCGCCATGAGCAACGGAGACATATTCGTCGGCGAAGTCATCGGCACCGCCATCCTGATCCTGTTCGGCGCGGGCGTCTGCGCCGCCGTCACCCTCAGACACTCCAAGGCGAGAGCGGCGGGGTGGGTGGTGATCGCGTTCGGCTGGGGATTCGGCGTCCTGGCCGGCGCCTACACCGCCGCTCCCCTCTCCGGCGGCCAGCTCAACCCGGCCGTCACCATCGGCATCGCCGTGGACACCGGCGAGTGGGGCAAGGTCTGGGTCTATCTCCTCGGTCAGTTCGTCGGCGCGATCCTCGGCGCCATACTGACGTACCTCGTCTACCTGGCCCAGTTCCAGGCCAACGTGGCCGACGAGGACACCGGGGAGGAGCCGACGCCGACGCTCGGCGTCTTCTCCACCATCCCGGAGATCCGGAACCCGGTCGCCAACCTCATCACCGAGATCATCGCGACGGTCGCGCTGGTCCTGCCGATCCTCGCGTTCGGGCTGACCAAGGGGCTCGGCGAGTCCGGCACCACCGTGCTGATCGTCTCGCTGCTCGTCGTCGGCATCGGGCTGTCCCTGGGCGGGCCCACGGGCTATGCCATCAACCCGACGCGCGACCTCGGCCCCCGGATCGTCCACACCTTCCTGCCGATCCCCAACAAGGGCACCTCCGACTGGGGTTACGCCTGGATCCCGGTCGTCGGCCCCCTGGTGGGCGGGGCGCTCGCGGGCCTCATCTACAACGCGGCCTTCTGACACGCCGCCTCCTGAGACGCGGCCTTCCGATCCCACGCAGCCTTCCGACCCAGCGACCAAGGGGTAGCCATGACGGACACCGCCGAAAGGTACGTCGCCGCAATCGACCAGGGCACCACGTCGAGCCGCTGCATCATCTTCGACCACGGCGGCGCGATCGTCGCCGTCGACCAGCGCGAGCACCGCCAGATCTTCCCCAAGCCGGGCTGGGTGGAGCACGACGCCACCGAGATCTGGTCCAAGGTGCAGGCCGTGGTCGCCGGGGCACTCGCCAACGCGGGGCTGCGCGCCGACCAGCTGAGCGCGCTCGGCATCACCAACCAGCGCGAGACGACGGTCCTGTGGGACCGCGCCACCGGCAAGCCCGTGCACAACGCGATCGTCTGGCAGGACACCCGCACCGCCGCCCTGTGCGGCGAACTCGGGGGCAGCGACGGCCAGGACCGGTTCCGCGACCAGACCGGACTGCCCCTGGCCAGCTACTTCTCCGGGCCCAAGGCGGCCTGGCTGCTGGACAACGTGCCCGGGCTCCGGGACCGGGCCGAGCGCGGTGAGATCGCCTTCGGGACCATCGACTCCTGGCTGATCTGGAACCTCACCGGCGGCATCGACGGCGGCCGGCACGTCACCGACGTCACCAACGCCGGGCGGACCATGCTGATGAACCTGGAGACCCTCCAGTGGGACGCCTCCATCCTGTCCGCGATGAACGTCCCCGAGGCGGTCCTGCCCGAGATCAGGTCCTCCGCCGAGGTGTACGGCACGGCCGTCGGCCAGCTCGCCGGGGTGCCGGTGGCGTCCGCGCTGGGCGATCAGCAGGCGGCCGTCTTCGGGCAGGCCTGCTACGACGTCGGCACGGCGAAGAACACCTACGGGACGGGCAGCTTCCTGCTGCTCAACACCGGTGACCGGCCGGTGCCGTCCAAGAACGGGCTGCTGACGACCATGGGCTACAAGATCGGCGACGAGGCGCCGGTGTACTGCCTGGAGGGGTCGATCGCCATCACGGGGGCGCTCGTCCAGTGGTTCCGGGACCAGCTCGGCATCATCCGTACCGCCGACGAGATCGAGACCCTGGCCGCGAGCGTCGACGACAACGGCGGCGCCTACATCGTGCCCGCCTTCTCCGGCCTGTACGCGCCCTATTGGCGCTCGGACGCGCGCGGGGTCGTCACCGGCCTCACCCGGTACGTCACGAAGGCGCATCTCGCCCGCGCGGTCCTGGAGGCGACCAGCTGGCAGACGCGGGAGGTCGTGGACGCCATGTACCAGGACTCCGGGGTGCAGATCACGACCCTGAAGGTGGACGGCGGCATGACGAAGAACAACCTCCTGATGCAGCACCAGGCCGACGTCCTCGGGGTGCCGGTGATCCGGCCCCGGGTCTCCGAGACGACCTGCCTGGGTGCCGCCTACGCGGCCGGCCTCGCGACGGGCGTGTGGAACGACCTCGACGAGCTCAAGTCGCACTGGCAGAAGGACGTCGAGTGGACGCCGGCCATGGAGGCGCCGGTGCGCGACAGGGAGTACGCGAACTGGCGCAAGGCCGTGGAGAAGAGCTTCGGCTGGCTGGAGGACGGCGAGTAGCCGCCCGCCCCGGGACCACGGCCCGTACCCCGGTCGGCGGGGGTACGGGCCGTGCCGGCGCCTCAGGTGGTGACGGTCTGGCGCTGGCCCGCCGCGTACGCCATCGCGTGCTGGACCACGCCGATGAGCACCTGCTTGACCGACTCGCGGTCCCGGGCGTCGCACAGCAGGACCGGCACGTCCGCGTCGAGGTCGAGGGCCTTGCGGATGTCCTCGGCGGGGTAGCGGTCCGCGCCCTCGAAACAGTTGACGCCGACCAGGAACGGTATGGAGCGCCGCTCGAAGTAGTCGACGGCGGCGAAGCAGTCCTCCAGACGGCGCGTGTCGGCGAGCACGACAGCGCCCAGCGCGCCCTCGGACAGCTCGTCCCACATGAACCAGAACCGCTCCTGCCCCGGCGTGCCGAACAGGTACAGCACCAGGTCCTCGCGGAGGGTGATGCGGCCGAAGTCCATGGCGACGGTGGTGGTGTGCTTGCCCTCGACGCCGTTGGTGTCGTCGACCGGCCGCCCGGCCTCGGTGAGCACCTCCTCGGTGCGCAGCGGCCTGATCTCGCTCACCGCGCCGACCAGGGTCGTCTTGCCCACGCCGAAGCCGCCGGCCACGAGGATCTTGAGCGTGACGGGCTCGACCGGGGGCTTGCCGCGCTCAGATCGCCCGAAGATCATCGATCTCTTCTCCTGCTTGATGAGGGTCGCTTGATGGGGTCGGGTGACGGGCTTCCGTATCCGCCGCCACCTGGGGTTTCGATGACCAGTACGTCGTCGGTGCCGACGTCCGCGCTGTCGCTGCCGGCGAGCTCGGTGACCGTGCCGTCGGCCCGCTCCACCCGGTTGGCGCCGAGCGCGCCGGGCGCGCCGCCCGCCATGCCGTACGGCGGGACGCGCCGGTGCTGGGACAGGGTGGAGACGGTCATGGGCTCGAGGAACCGGATGCGGCGCACCGCGCCGTCCCCGCCTTGCCAGCGGCCCGCGCCGCCGCTGCCCCGCCGTACGGCGAACTCGTCGAGACGGACCGGCAGTCGCCACTCCAGGACTTCCGGGTCGGTGAGCCGGGAGTTGGTCATGTGGGTCTGTACGACGCTCGCGCCGGGGAAGCCGTCGCCGGCCCCGGATCCGGAGGCCACGGTCTCGTAGTACTGGTGGCGCTCGTTGCCGAAGGTGACGTTGTTCATCGTGCCGGAGCCCTCGGCCTGGACGCCGAGCGCCGCGTAGAGGGCGCCGGTGATGGCCTGGGAGGTCTCGACGTTGCCCGCGACCACGGCGGCCGGCGGCTCCGGGGCGAGCATCGACCCGGGCGGTACGACGATGTCCAGTGGGCGCAGGCAGCCGTCGTTGAGCGGGATGTCATCGGCGACCAGGGTACGGAAGACGTACAGCACGGCCGCGTTGACGACGGCGAACGGGGCGTTGAAGTTGGTGTCCAGCTGCGCCGAGGTGCCGGTGAAGTCGACGGTCGCGCGCCGGTTGTCGCGGTCCACGCGCACGCGTACCCGGATCACGGCGCCGGAGTCGGTCTCGTAGGCGTACGCGCCGTCGTCCAGGGCGTCGATGACGCGGCGGACCGCTTCCTCCGCGTTGTCCTGGACGTGCCGCATATAGGCCTGGACGACGTCGAGGCCGAACTCCTCGATCATGCGGCCGACTTCGTCGACGCCCTTGCGGTTGGCGGCGATCTGGGCGCGCAGGTCGGCGAGGTTGGTGCGGATGTTGCGGGAGGGGTAGCGGGCCTCGGCGAGCAGCCGGCGGGTCTCGGCCTCGCGGAACCGGCCGTTCTCGGCGAGCAGCCAGTTGTCGAAGAGGACGCCCTCTTCGTCGATGGTGTGGCTGTCGGCGGGCATCGAGCCGGGGGCGATGCCGCCGATCTCGGCGTGGTGGCCGCGGGAGGCCACGTAGAAGAGGATCTCCGGGGCACTGCCGGGGTCACCCTCCGTGTCCGCCGTGCCGGTGCCGGTGCCCTCGGTGCCGAAGACCGGGGTGATCACGGTGACGTCGGGGAGATGCGTGCCGCCGTGGTACGGGTCGTTGACGGCGTAGGTGTCGCCGGGGCGCATCGAGGTGCCGCGGCGGCGGATGACCTCTTGCACGCTGGTCCCCATGGAGCCCAGGTGGACCGGGATGTGCGGGGCGTTGGCCACCAGGTTCCCGTCCGGGTCGAAGAGGGCGCAGGAGAAGTCCAGGCGCTCCTTGATGTTGACGGACTGGGCCGTCGACTCCAGCCGGGCGCCCATCTGTTCGGCGATCGACATGAAGAGGTTGTTGAAGACCTCGAGCAGAACCGGATCCGCTTGTGTGTCGAGATCGGAACTCTGCGTGACCGCCGCGCGTTCCATGACCAGATGCCCGCCGTCGGCCGCCGCGGCCCGCCAGCCGTCGTCGACGACGGTCGTGGCGCCCGCCTCGGCGATGATCGCCGGGCCGGTGACGGATTCGCCGGGGGGAAGGGCCTCGCGGCGGTGGAGGGGTACGTCGCGCCAGGCGCCGCCGGTGTGGAGGCGGACGGTTTCCGGGGCGGCGGGACGGCCTTCGTACGGGGCGAGGGCGGAGAGATCGGGGGGGCGGGTGATGCCGGTGGCTTCCACGGAGAGGGCTTCGACGACGACCGGGCGGTCGAGCGTGAAGGAGTACGTCGCGCGATGACGTTCCTCGAAGGCGTGTTTCATCGTGTCGGGCTCGGTGAGCTCGACGGTGAGGGTGGTGTCGGTGCCGTCGTAGCGGAGCTGGGCGCGGCGGGTGACTTCGATGCGGTCCTCGGGGACGTCCTCGGCGAGGAGTTCGGAGCGGGCCGTGGCCTCCAGGTCGTCGGCGGTCTTGAGGATGCCGGACATGGCGGCGGGCTCGAGGGGAGCCTCGACGGACTGTTCGCGCATGGCGGTGGTGTCGGCGAGGCCGATGCCGAGCGCGGACAGAAGACCCGCCATGGGCGGCACCAGGACGGTGCGGATGCCGAGCGAGTCGGCGACCATGCACGCGTGCTGGCCGCCGGCCCCGCCGAAGGTGGTGAGGGCGTAGCGGGTGACGTCGTGGCCCTTCTGGACGGAGATCCGCTTCACGGCGTTGGCGATGTTGGCCACGGCGATGCTCAGGTAGCCCTCGGCGACCTGTTCCGGGGTCCGGTCGTCGCCGGTCTGTTCACGGATCTCGCGCGCGAGACCGGTGAAGCGGTCGCGGACGAGGCCGGCGTCGAGGGGCTGGTCGCCGTCGGGTCCGAAGACGAGGGGGAAGTGGGCGGGCTGGATCCGGCCGAGCATGACGTTGGCGTCGGTCACCGTGAGCGGGCCGCCGCCCCGGTAGCAGGCCGGACCGGGGTCGGCGCCGGCCGAGTCGGGGCCGACGCGGTAGCGGGAGCCGTCGAAGTGCAGCACCGAGCCGCCGCCCGCGGCGACGGTGTGGATGTCCAGCATGGGCGCGCGCAGCCGCACGCCCGCGATCTGAGTGGTGAAGACCCGCTCGTACTCGCCCGCGAAGTGCGAGACGTCGGTGGAGGTTCCGCCCATGTCGAAGCCGATGACCCGCTCGAAGCCGGCGAGCTGCGACATCCGCGCCATGCCGACGATCCCTCCGGCCGGCCCGGAGAGGATGGCGTCCTTGCCGCGGAACTGCCCGGCCTCGGCGAGGCCGCCGTTGGACTGCATGAACATCAGCCGGACGCCTTCGAGTTCGTCGGCG
The DNA here is from genome assembly GCF_053597895.1 of Streptomyces sp. NPDC001220. Lineage (NCBI taxonomy): Bacteria > Bacillati > Actinomycetota > Actinomycetes > Kitasatosporales > Streptomycetaceae > Streptomyces > Streptomyces sp. NPDC001220. Next base: position 503,960 of record NZ_JBSFJE010000005.1, on the reverse strand, counting down.
ACCCGGCGGACGTAACGGCGCAGCACGGGCGACAGGTAGGCGTCGACGACGGCGGTGTCGCCGCGCGGGACGAGCTTCATCAGCGGGCTGACCTCGCTGGACAGCGAGATCTGCGGGAAGCCGGTACGGGCGGCCAGCTCGCCGATCGCCTGCTCGTGGGCCGGGTGGAGATGGCTGTGCATGCAGACGACGGCGACGGCACGGATCCCCTCGTCGTACGCCTCCTGCAGCGGGCCCGCCAGCGCGTCCAGGTCGGGGGCGCGCAGGACGGTGCCGTCGGCCGCGATGCGCTCGTCGGCCTCGACGACCCGTTCGTACAGCAGCTCGGGCAGGTCGATGCGGCGGGCGAAGATGCGCGGGCGGTTCTGGTAGGCGATGCGCAGGGCGTCGCGGAAGCCGCGCGTGATGACGAGCAGGGTGCGCTCGCCCTTGCGTTCCAGCAGCGCGTTGGTGGCGACCGTGGTGCCCATACGGACGGCGTCGACCTGGTCGCCGGAGCCTTCGAGCAGCTCGCGCACGCCTGCCACCGCGGCGTCGGCGTACCGTGCGGGGTTGTCGGAGAGCAGTTTGTGGGTGAGCAGCCGGCCGTCCGGGCGCCGCGCGACGACGTCGGTGAACGTACCGCCCCGGTCGACCCAGAACTGCCAGCCTGTCACGTCACTACTCCGCATCCGCGCCGGTCACAGCGCCCGGAGGCCGTTGATCACGTCGCGCAGAATACTCTCGTCCACCAGCTCGGCCGGTGGGACCGGGCGGTTGACATGGACGAGTTCACCATCGACGAGGTCACCGACGAGGACCCGGACCACTCCGACGGGCAGATCGAGTCCGGAGGCCAGCTCGGCGACCGACTGCGGGGTGTCACGGCACAGCTCGACGATGTCCACGTGCTCCGGGGACAGCATCCGGTCGTCCTCCGGGTCGTCCGCGTGGGCCTCCGTGACGACCACCGCGATCAGATCGAGGCGGTGCTGGGCCGCACTGGTGGTGCGGCCCCGCGTCATGGCGTACGGACGGACGACCGGTCCGGCCTCGTCGTCGAACCAGCGACTTCTTCCCTGACCGTCTCCGCTCATGTCATCCCACTACCCGCCCGAGGGCAGATCGGTGCGCGGAGCGGCCACCAGATGTGCGCCGACCCGCTTGACCAGGAGTGTCATCTCGTACGCGACCTGGCCGACGTCGGAGTCGGCGTCGGAGAGGACGGCCAGGCAGCTGCCGTCGCCGGCCGCCGTGACGAACAGGAAGGCGTCGTCGAGCTCGACGACGGTCTGCCGGACGCTGCCCGCCTCGAAGTGGCGGCCCACGCCCTTGGCGAGGCTGTGGAAGCCGGAGGCCACCGCCGCCAGGTGCTCGCCGTCCTCTCTGGTGAGGTCCTTGGAGACACCGGTGGCCAGGCCGTCGCCGGAGAGCACGACGGCCTTGCGGATGCTGGCGACCCGGTCGACCAGGTCGTCCAGGAGCCAGTTCAGCTCGCCCTTGTTCGTCGCCGTGTGGCCGGTCGCCTTCGGATCGGTCATCGACCGTCCCCCTTAGTCGTTCCTTGTGCTGTGCCGTCCCCGGACCCGTCGCCCGCGGTGTTCTCCGCCCGGCCGCGCTGCCAGCCGCGCTGGAGCGAGGCCATGCGGCTGCGGACCTCGTCGGCGTCACGCTCGACGGGTTCCGGCTCGTGCCCGGCGGGGCGGGCGGGTTCCTGTCGCAGCTGTGGGGCCAGATTGGCCTGCCGTACCCGCCGGGGCAGCGGCCGGGTGCCGGGTGCGGCCTCCGGGGGTGTGCTGCCAAGGGGCGGGACGGAGTCGTCGGTGCCGCTGCCGGAGGTGATCGCGGAGCGGCGGGTTCGCCTGGGCAGCGCGGGGGGCCCGGAGGGTTCCGCCGGGCCGGCCGCCTCGGGCGCCGTGCGTGCCTCGTCGCGGTCGGCCGGGCCGCCGGTGCGCTGCGGAGGCGGCTCGGTGCGGCGGCGGGAGGGCAGCGGGGCGAGTCCGCCCGGTTCGGGCCGGCCCGCGTCCGCCGGGTCCCGGTCGTCCGGTCCGGCGCGGCGGGAGCGCTGCTCGGTGACGGGCCTGCCGTGTGAGCTGACCAGCTTGGGCGTACTCCGTCGGGGCAGCGGCACCGGCCCGCCGGGCCGCTCGTCGCGGAAGCCGTCCGCGGTGTCCGGGGCGGGCTGACGCAGCTCGCTCACGACGGGCGCGGTGTCGTCGTCGGGGCGGGCGAGGGAGCGGCGGGGGCGGAACAGACCGCCGCGCTCGCTGTCCTCCTCGCCGAGGGCGCCCGGGAAGTCGTCCAGCGCGTCCAGGTCGACGGGGGCCTCCAGCTCGACCGGTCCGCCCAGGAGCGCGGTCGGCAGCCCGGGGCGCTGCCCCGACATCTGGGTGAGGGTGGTGGCGCGGCTCTCCTCGGATCCGGTCTCCGAGGCGGTGCGGGGGCGGTCGAGGCGGAAGCCGACCCCGTTGGTGTCGGGGATGTCGTCGGTCAGCAGTACGTCGGGGATGAAGACGACGGCGGTGGTGCCTCCGTAGGGGGACGGCTGGAGGGAGACGCGGACGTTCTGGCGCTGGGCAAGGCGGCTGACCACGAACAGGCCGAGCCGGTCGGTGTCGGAGAGCTCGAACTCGGGGGTCTCGGCGAGCCGCAGGTTGGCGTCGAGAAGTGCCTCGGCCGCCATACCGAGGCCCCGGTCGTGGATCTCCAGGGTGAAGCCGTTGGCGACCCGCTCGCCAAGGACCTGGACGGCGGTGTGCGGCGGCGAGAACACCGTGGAGTTCTCGAGGAGTTCGGCCACGAGGTGGGTGAGGTCGGCGACGGCGGGGCCGGTGACGGCGACCCGGGGCAGCCGGCGGACCTCGATGCGCTCGTAGTCCTCGACCTCGGCCACGGCGGCACGCACCACGTCCATCAGCTGGACGGGGCGGCGCCACTGCCGCGAGGGGGCGGCGCCGGAGAGGATCACCAGGCCCTCGGCGTGCCGGCGCATGCGGGTGGTGAGGTGGTCGAGGCGGAAGAGGTCGGCGAGTTCGTCGGTGTCCTCGGTCCTGCGCTCCATGGTGTCGAGCAGGGTGAGCTGCTTGTGCAGCAGTACCTGGCTGCGGCGGGCGAGGTTGACGAAGACCTCGGAGACGCCGGAGCGCAGTTCGGCCTGTTTGACGGCGGCTTCCACGGCGGCGCGCTGCAGGGTGTTGAGGGCCTGGCCCACGTCGCCGATCTCGTTCTTGTCGTACTCCAGGCGCGGGACCTCGGTCTCCACGTCGACCTGTTCGCCCGCGGACAGCCGGCGCATCACGCTGGGCAGCCGGACCCCGGAGGCCTCGTGCGCCTCCTGGCGCAGCAGCCGCAGGTCGCGGACGAGGCTTCGGCCGACCCGGACCGACACGACCAGCGAGAAGACCACGGCGACCAGGCCGAGGACACCGACTACGGCCGCCTGGACGATCACGCTGACGGCGACCGGCCGGATGCGTTCCTGGTAGCGGTCACCGACCTGGTCGTCGAGGGTGCGCAGTTCGTCGAGCACATTGCCGGCGGCGGTGTCCCAGCTCTTGGCGCCGACGTCGTTCGGCACACCGGATCCGGCGTCGATCACGGACTGTTCCGCGGTCCGCAGCGGGGCGGTCGTGGCGTTCTTCCAGAAGCGGTCGAAGCGGTCGCGTTCCGACGACGGCAGCAGCGGCAGGCTGATGTCGTACAGGAGGGTGCGCTGGGCGACGAGGTCGGAGATCTCCCGGGTCTCGGCGCGGGAGATCTTCCCGACCACGAGGGCGGAGCCGAGCAGGGCGTCCTCGCGGGAGAGGAGTTCGCGGGCGCGGGTGATGTTGATGAGCGCGCGGGCCTGCTTGTCCATCTCGACGTCGTCGATCCCGCCGAGGGAGGCGAGCAGCGTGTAACAGGGGTCGACCACGCGGTTGTAGAGGTCGAGGGCCTGGGCGCGGCTGACGGTGCCCTGTTCGACGCTGTGCCGCAGGGCGTCGATGCCCTCGAACGCGTCGAGCACGGCGGTGAGGCGTTCGGCGTCGCCGGCGCTCATACCGTCGCGGGCGCTCTGCTTCCCGGCGTTCTTCCGCAGATCGGCGACGGCACTGTCGGTGGCGGCGCGGGTGCGGTGCAGGGCGGCGAGCGCGTCGGCGGCGCGCGGGTCGGCGAGATAGACGAGGGTCTGCCGGCGTTCCTGCTGGAGGACCCGGGCGGTGTCCTCGGTGGGGTAGCCGATGTCCTCGACGATGCTCGACACCTGGAACAGCTGGGTGACCTCGCGCCCCGTGAGCACGGCCGCGAAGCCCCAGACGGCCGTCAGGGACACCAGCGGCACGAGAAGCAGCGCCACGATCTTCCGGCGGATCGACTTCCCGCGAAAGCGCATGGCCTCCCCCAGCTCGACCCCCGCCGGCCGGGGGTACACATGTACGTCAACAAACGGCGCGAGCCTACTACCGCCACATGGATAACTCGAAGACGCGTCCGGACGACGAACTTCCGCCTCGGTGCCGGGACATGGGGACCGGACAGGGAGCGATGTCCGGGCATTGCGGGAGATTGCCACCGCGATCGCGCCGACTTCGCGCGCGTCGGGGCGGGAACGACACGAAGGATCAGTTGGCCGGAAATTTTCACTGGTTGGGAATCATCGGGCGGGTTCGTTCGTCCTTGTTGATGGGCGATGGGTGCGAAATCGGCCACAGGAGCCGTATCTCGCATCCGGGCAGCGTAAAACAGCGCAAGCCGGGCAGCCACTGGGGAGCCGGGGTCGTCGGACACCGGTGCGAGAGGGTCTGTCGGCGGTGGGGAGTGACACCTTGATGGGGACGGCTCAGCGGCGCTTGGCGCCCGAGGACGGCACGGCGGCACGCTCGGCGGTGCGTCCGGTGCCCGAGGCGCCGGACGGTGGCCTTGCGCCACGCGGCGGCGTCGAGGAGCTCTCCGCGGCGCGTTCGCGCACGCAACAGCAGGCACAGTACCGGCCGTTGTGGGTCGAGGAGCCGGCCAAGCGGTACCGGATGCCGGATCCGGTGCGTACGTCGGCGGTACGGGCGCTGATCATCATCGCCGTCACGCTGATCCAGGCCATGGTGGCGTTCTTCTGCACGATGGCGGAGTCCTGGCTGGCGTTCCCGATGGTGATCAGCAGCGTGGCGAGCACGGTGGTGGCCACCTGGGGCGCGGTGGACGTCCTGGTGACCCGTCAGGTGTGGAACCAGCGCTACGGCGTGGTCTCGGAGCCGAGCAGCACGGCACGCTCACTCCGCCGCGAGCGACGCGCGGCCCGGCGGCGGCAGCGGGCCGCCGAGCGCGAACAGGAGCGGATACGGCGGCGCGGCGGCAACGCCGGGCGGCTGTCCCACCCCTGAGACCGGCACCGCCGTCAAAGGACGGGGCTTCAGATTGACGCCTCCTGAACACTTCAGGCGGACGGCCTCTTGAACATGCGGGTCGCCGTGATCTCGCTGTGCCCGGCCTCCCCCGCCTGCGGCTGTTGCGGCAAGCCGGGGCGCAGGTGCTCCTCCACGCTGATGTACTTCAGCCCGGCCCTGAGGTCGGCGTCGTTCCGCAACCGGATGACCAGGGGGAACTCGGCCAGCGCGGTGGTGTCGAACAGCCCGGTCGTATAGAGCAGCTGCACGCCCAACGCGTCCGACACGGCTCGCTGCAGCTCCAGCAGATAGGTCGCGTTGGCCCGCCCGATGGGGTTGTCGAGGAACAGTGTCCCGGCGTGCCGGTGCTTGTCGCGCCCGCGGTCGTTGGACCTGAGCGCGGCCATGGTGCAGTACAGGGCGATGGCCGCGGTGAGCAGCTGCCCCCCGGAGAACACGTCCCCCATCTGCCCCACCGGCACCCGCTCGGCGCGCAGCACGGCGTCCGGCTTGAGGATCTCGACGGCGACCCCCTTCGGCTGCAGGGCCGCCCCGACCCCTCTCAGCAGCAGGGACATTCCGTCCCGCCGCAGGTCGGAGTTCTTCTTCACGGCGGCCCGGGTCGCCTCGTCGACGACCTCGCCGAGCCGCTCGGTGAGCGTGGCCTGGTCGGGCTCCTCGAAGCGGATCCGGAGGAACTCCTGCCCGGACCACTCGCCGAGTCCCTCGGGCAGCCGGGACAGCCGCTGGGCGGACCGCAGGGTCGCGAGGGCCGACTCGACGAGCCCGCGCAGCCGGTCCACGATGGAATCGCGGTTGCGCTCCAGCTGGGCCAACTCGTCGGTCAGCACCCGCAGTCGGGGTGCGAAGGCGTCCGCCCACTTCTGGGCGTGCTCGGGCAGCGCGGAGGCGGGCAGTTCACGGATCTGCTGCCGTGCGGGTGTCCGGACCGCTTCGTAGCGCGTGGAGTTGGCGTGCCGTACGAGCACATCGCTCGCCTCGCGCACGGCGGATTCGGCGGCGGAGAGATCGCCGGCGCAGCCGCGCAGTGACCGGCGGGCCTCGGCGGCGGACTGCCGGGCCTCCTCCAGGGTGCCGGGGTAGGGCTCGGGCTCCTCCTGCTCCTCGTCGGTGAGGTGTTCGCGCAGCAGGTCGCGGAGCATGGCGGCGATCTCGTCGATGCCGCCGGCCGCGTCCTCGGCCGCGCGGTGGGCGTCCAGCAGTTCGGCGTGTGCCTCGCGGGCCTGGGTCAGGGACTCGGTGCGGGTGGCGAGTTCGGCGGTCGCGGTACGCAGCAGGGCCTGTGCGTGCTCGGCGTCGCGCGGCTGGAGCTCCTCGGGCAGCTCGGTGTGCGCCTCACCGTCCTCGGGGGCGTGCCGTTCCGCCTCGCCGCGCAGCCGTCCGAGCTGCTCGCTCGCGGTGGACATCCGGGTCTCCAGGAGCTGCACCAGCTCCTCCGCGCGGGCGGCTGCGGCCTGCCGGGACGGCCCGTCGGAGCCATCGGGCGACTGCAGCAGCTGCTCCGCGCGGGTGCGGACCTTGTTGGTCAGCCGTTCCAGCTCCGTGAGCGCGGCGCTCTCGTCGCTCTCCGAACGGGCCTGCTCGGCACGGAGGTCGGCGCCGACGCCGACCTTCTCGTACACCTGTGAGGCGGCCCGGTAGGCCTCCCGGAGGGCGGGCAGCGAGGACTTGGGCGCGTCCTCGTCGGCTTCCGGTACGTCGTCGGGGGCACCGGCGATCTCGGCCCGCTCGGCGCGCAGCGCGCGGGCGGTGCGGCGGGCGTCGTCGGCGGCGCGCTGGGCGCCGCGCCGGTCCTCGTCGGCGACGCGGGCGCGCTCCAGGCAGGACTGGGCGCGGGCCTCCGACTCGGTGGCCTCGTCGGCGAGTTCCCGCAGCTTGACCTGCCAGCCGGCCCGCTCGCGCAGCCGGAACGCGAGGCCGGCGAGGGCGTCGGCGGCGCGCCGGGCCTTCTGCGCGGCCTCCTGCCGTTCGTCGCGCACCTGGGCGGTCTCGGCGGCCGCCTCCTCGGTCTCGGCCCGCACGGTCCGTGCCTCGGCCAGTTCGGCCTCGGACTCCTCGGCGAACGCGCGGGCCTCCCGCGCGGCCCGGGCCAGCTCCACGAGCCGCCCGGCCGGGCAGCCGGTGCGCCAGGAGGCGAGCCGCGCGGCCAGCTCGCGGTCCTTGCCGAGCCGGGCGGCGAGGCCGCGGATCTCCTCGTCCCGCTCGGTGGCCCGGGCGCGCAGCGCCTGCCGCTCCTCGTCGGCGGCGTGCTCGTCGTGCATGGCCGGGTTCGGCGGTACGAGGAACACGTCGCCCGGGGTGGCGTCGGCGGCCGGGGTCGGCGCGAGCAGGGCGGCGGCCGTACCGACGGCGACGGCGGAGCGCGGCAGCAGGGCGGCCTCGCCGAGCGCCTCGCGGGCCCGCGCGTGGGTGTCCGGGTCGGTGATGATGACGCCGTCGACGAGTTCGGGGCGGGCGGCGAGCACGCGCGCGTGGTCGGTCGGGTCGACGGCCTGGGCGAGATAGCGCCAGCCGGGCAGCGCCGGGATGCCGTGCTCGCCGAGGTACTCGACGGTGGCCAGCACGTCGGGGCCGGGCGGCAGCAGCCCGCCGTCGCCGAGGGCGCCGAGAATCCGGGAGTCGTCGGCGGCCGCGGTGCGCAGTTCGAACAGGTGCCGTTCCGCGGAGCCGACGGCGTCGTCGAGCAGCTCGCGCAGCTCGTCGGCGAACCGGTCGAGTTCCTCGGCGCCGAGGGCCTCGTCGGCGTCGGCGCCCCGGGGCCGGGGAATGGTCGTACGGGAACCGGTGAGGCCCAGCAGCTCGGTGAGCCGTTCCTCCGCCGCCAGGGCCTCCGCCAGGCGTTTCTCGGCGTCGTAGGTCCGCTCGGCGGCGGTCGCGGCGTCTGCCGCGCGGGCGGCCGTGAGTTCGGCGCGGGACTCGGCGGAGGCCGCCTCTCGTGCGTGTTCGGAGGCCTTGCGGGAGGCCTCGCGCGCGATGTCCCAGGCGGCCACGGCGGTCTTCTCGGCGTCGCTGGCCGCGAGGGCGGCGCGGGCCGGGTCGGCGTCCGGGGCGCTGTCGTCGAGCCAGCCCGCGCGGACGGCCTCGGCGGTCTCCTGCTCGACCTCGCCGAGGCGCTGGCGCAGATGCCCGACCTCGCTGCGGGCGCGCTGCGCCTCGGTGGCGGCGGAGGTCGAGTCGCGGTAGGCGCAGTCGCTGACCTCCTGGAGGGCGGCGGACCGCTCCTCCTCCTCGTTGGCGAGCTGCTCCGCGCTCCCGGCGGCCGCGTGCAGGGCCCGGACGAGTTCGACGGCGGCCTTGGCGCGGGCGGCGAGTGCGGGGGCCGCGTCCCGCTCGGCCTCCTGGATGGCGGCGGACACGCGCGCGACGCGGTCGGCGGCGGCGCGGTGGCGCAGCACGGCCTCGGCGGCCTGCCAGGCCGAGTGCAGGGTGCGGGCCTCGGCCAGCTCGCGCTTCTGCGCGGTGGCGGACTTCTCACCGGCGGCCAGTGCCAGCGAGGCGTGCCGGTAGGCGAGTTCGGCGGCGATCAGCGCGCTGCGTTCGCGGGCGCCCTCGGAGTGCGTGACGGCGTACGCCGCGGCCGTGACGCGCTGGGCAAGGTCGGCGGCGCGCATCCGCTCCTGCGCGCCCCGCGCGGACAACCGGCGCGCGAGCGTGCGGGTACGGCGCTCGGCGCCGGCGTGGATGTCACGCGCGCGTGCCCGCGCCTCGGCCGCTTCGACGATCCGCCCCAGCAGATCCACCGACCCGGCGGTGAAGTCCCGTTCGGCGATCAGCTCGGCGCGCCGGCCCAGCTTGTTGCCGAAGCCGCCGACCAGGTCGGCGAGCCCGTCGGTGTCCCGGGTGTCGGTCACCGCGCGCAGCAGCAGGTCGGTGAAGTCGGAGTCCTTCTTGACCGCGAAGAGGCCGGCGGCCTCGCCCTCGTCGGCGTTCATCTCCCGCTGGTAGCGGAAGAGTTCGGGATCGAGGCCGAGGTCGCCGAGGTGCTCGATCCAGCGGTCGTGGATCTCCTCCCAGTGCACCTCCAGATGCGGGTACGCCTTGCCCGCCTCGGTGATGGCGTCCCGGAAGCCCTTCATGGTGCGCCGCCGCCCCTGGGCCCCGGAGGCGCCCTCCACGGGCGGCCGTACGGCGGTGGACTCGGCGACCGGCAGATTGTCCAGGGAGAGCCCGGGCCCGGGCCGGAACGAGTACCAGGCCTCGGCGAACTTCCGCGGATCGTTGGAGACCTGCCGTCCCCGCCACTCGCTCACCTTGCCCACGACCACGCACTCACCGGTGAGCGTGTGCTGCCACTCCAGGGCGACGTGCCCGCAGTCGTCGGCGAGCAGGAACTTGCGCAGCACGCCCGAGCTGGCGCCGCCGAGGGTGTTGCGGTGGCCCGGCAGCATCACCGAGAAGATCAGCTTGAGCAGCACCGACTTGCCGCCGCCGTTCTCCAGGAAGAGGACGCCTGCGGGGGCCGGGCGGCGCGGCGGGCCGACCGGCTCCTCCTCGAAGAACTCCGCCTGGGTGGGGGCCGGGTCGGGCACGGGCCGGCCGACGCCCCGCAGGTCCAGCACGGTGTCGGCGTAGCGCGCACCGGCGGGCCCGATGGAGTAGAGGCGGACCCGGGACAGCTCGTACATGGCGGACTCTCGTAAGTCTGGGGAAAGGTGCGGTGGTTCTGGACGGTCAGGAGTGGAACGGCAGCCCGGCGTCGGCGACCAGGTCGTCGCTGTCGTCGGCGGGCAGCAGGCTGGCCGTGCCGTCGGTGACCGGGACGACGCCGAGTTCCAGCAGCTCGGCCATGGCGGCGCTGCCGGCCATGTCCCGCACCTGGAGCTGGTAGCGGGCCGTCGTGCGGTAGGTGCCGCCCTGGTCGTCGCCGGTGCGCTGGAGGAACCCCGAGTCGGTGAGGAAGACGACCGCCTTGCCGATGATGCCGGTGGTGGAACCGGCCAGCCGGCGGGCGTCCTTGGTGGCGCCGGTCGCACTGCGTCTGGCCCAGATCCGCCAGGCGGCCTCCAGACCGGGCGCGTCGGTGGCCGGGTCGGTGTTCTCCCCCAGCTCGTCGGCCCGCTCCTCCAGGCGGCGGCAGGCCTGCCGGACGAAGGCGTCGACGCCGTTGACCGTGATCCGCCCGATGTAGCCGTCGTCGGCCAGGTCCTCGGGGCGCGGGAACGCCAGCGCGGCGACGGCGAGATGCGCGAGCCCGTGCAGGAACCGGTCGCTGCCGTCCGCGGACGTACGACGCGCGTAGTCGCCCATGCGCACGGCGAACACCGAGTCCTCGGCGGCGGTCACGGCCATCCCGGCGCGGGGCGACACCTCCAGCACCACCAGCCCGAGCCCGGCGGCCACGGCGTCCGCGAGCCGTGCGAACGGCGGGTCCTCCCGGTAGCGCCGCAGCAGCTCGGTGTACTCCTGATCACGCGCGGGCTGCAGCTTGGGCTGCAGCCCGAAGGCGACGAGCCGAGCCGCGTCCGCGGCGTCGGCGGGCGTGACGGCAGCAGGCGCCGCTCCGGCAGACGCCTCGGCCTCGACGTACTCGTTCACGACGAAAACTCCTTGGTGCTGAGAACAGAGGGATGGGCAACCCCCTCAGGGGCGCGGGGAACTGCGCGATCGGCCCCCACCGACCCGCACCCGGCACACGACATCACGCGGCCTCGGTCCGATCCGCAGCCATCCCCACCGCGTCCAGCAGAGCGGTCCCGACGATCAGATCGGCGCCGCCGAACTCGGGATCGTCCAGCTCCGTCCCGTCGTCCACGGCGAACAGCAGCTTCTCCTCACCCTGCCGATAGGCCGTACCGACAGCCGGACTGGCCGCGTGCACCGCCAGCAGAGCGACCAGGTAGGGCAGCTCAGCGTCCAGCCCGCGCGCCTCGGCCAGCAGCCCCGACAACCGCCGAGGCGCGTCGGCCGGAAGATCCAGCAACCGCATGGCGTCGGCCAGTTGCTCCTCGCTGAACCGGCTGTCGTCAGGCGTGGCGATCAGGTCCGGCTCCGGCATCTCCGCCCCCAGGTGCTCCCGCTCCACGGGCGGCGTCAGCAATATGTCGACAAGGTCACCCACCCGCACCGACACCGGTGTCCGCAGCCCGCTCCCGCGCGCGAAGAACGCCCCGGTGACCCGGCTCGCCTGCTCCAGCGGCAACGGCAGCAGCGGCGCGAGCAGGTGCCCGTACAGGTCGGTTCCGGACGTCGTCATCGGCGTCGCGAACGCCTGGCGGTCCTGCTCCGCGCGGAACAGCGGCCCGGCCTCCAGCAGACGGGACTGCAACTGCGTGTGGCGTCGGATGCAGTCCTTGACGATGTCGACGAGCTCGGCGGCGCGCCGCTTGTTCTCCGGGTCCTCGGTCTCGTCGCGGGCCTTGCGGATGTTGGTGAGGATCGCGTTCTCGTGCCGGTAGCGGTCGGCGACGTGGTCCAGGGCCTCGGCGATCATGTCGGGGACGGCGTTGAGCCAGTCCACCGCGCGGACGTTGCGCCGGGTGGCGTCCAGGGCGCGGCGCAGGGTCTCCGAGTACTGCACGGTCCGGTAGCGGGCCTGCTCGGCGGCGAGCTGGGCGTCGGCGAGGCGGCCGCGGTTGATCAGCACCTCCAGCTTGACCTCGGCGGCGATCTGGGCGCTGGTGACGTCCGTGTCGAGGGCGCCGACCAGGACGTTGACCGCCTCGTCGGTCGTGCGGAGGTACACCGTGCCGCCGGGGCCCGGCACCTCCTCGATCAGCTTGAAGTCGTAGTCCCGGCGGACATACGACCCGTCGGGCGCGAAGGTGCCGTACACCGCGCGGAAGCCGCGGTCGACGCTGCCGACGTTGATCAGGTTCTCCAGGACCCAGCGGGCCACGCGCTCGTGCTCGGCGACGGGACGCCGCGGGGTCTGCGCGGAGATGCGCGGGATCAGCCGGGCGACGATCTGCTCGTGGTCGGCGCCGGTGTCGAAGTCCATGTTCAGGGTGACCAGGTCGATGGCGGCGAGGGCCACCTCGGCCATGCCGTACACCGAGTACTCGCCCGCCAGGTTCGCCTTGCGCGTGTCCAGGTCGTGCAGCGGCGCGGTGCAGGCGAGCGCGCGCAGCCGCCGCGCCAGCCCCTCGTCGGCGGCCGGCCCCGGCGCGGGGCGCGGCCCCGCGCTGAGCTGGGGCGGAACGCTGTCCGTGGTCGCAGGCGAAGTCACGGTGCACAGACTAGGTCCTTGGTCTGACAACGACCCAAACGACGCGGATGGCTCCGCCGGTGGGGCCGGGGGTCCTGAGGCCGGTTCGCCGGGTGCGGGTCCGTGGGGATCGAGCGCGCGGTTCCCCGCGTCCTGCGGGGTCCCGGCCGCCTACGGAGTGGGGTCCTCACCGACCCTGCGGCGGTAGACCTCCACCACCCGCTCCAGTGAATCAGTGAGGTACGTCTCCAGCAGCCGCTCCGCACCGCGCCTGTCGCCTGTCTCCAGGGCCTGGAGGATCTCCCGGTTCCGGGCCAGGTACGGCTCGTGCAGGGCGTGCGGGTCGTCGACGATGTGGAACGCGAGGCGGAGTTCGGCGAAGACGCTGCGCATCAGTTCGTCGGTGCGTTCGCTGCCGGCCAGGGCGACCAGTTCCCGGTGGAAGTGGATATTGGCCGTACCCACTGCTTTCCAGTCATTTGCGGCCGCCGCCTGCCGGCCTTCCGTGACCGCCGCCGAGAGCGCGTCCAGGGCGTACGGAGGCTCGCCGAGGCCGCGCACGACGGCGCATTCGACCAGGGACCGGGTGCGGTAGATGTCCTCGACGTCCTCGACGGTCAGGACCCGGACGAAGACGCCCCGGTTGAGTTCGTGGACCAGCAGGCGTTCGTGGGTGAGCAGCCGGAACGCCTCGCGCAGGGTGTTGCGGGAGACACCGAGCGCACCACCGATGCCGTCCTCCGACAGGCGGGTGCCCGGCGGGAAGAAACCGTCCGCGATACGGCTCCTGAGGATGTCGGAGACCCGTTCGGCGGTGCTGGTACGCCCGAGGAGGGCGCGGTCGTCGGCCAGTCCGGTCAGCTGCTCTGCCATGCCCGGAATTCAACCGCAGACACAGGAACGAAACAACGTGGGTATTGAAGGATCGTTGAACGATCCTCTACGGTGCTCAGCACGCTCACCTTGGCACGGCACCGCACGGCTCAGTCCCCGCACCCTTCGTCCCCTCTTCAGCGAGGTGCCCATGAGCACGACCCCTCCACCGCAGGCCCTGACCTCCGACGCGCACCCGGGCAAGGGCGAACGCACCGCCGAGGACGGCGCGTTCGGCTGGCTGCGCGCCCTCGGTCCGCGAGGCCGTCAGGCGTTCGCCGGAGCTTTCGGCGGATATGCCCTGGATTCATACGACTACTTCACCCTGCCGCTGAGCATGGTCGCGCTCGCGGCGTACTTCGGCCTGGACAGCGGCCAGACCGGTCTGTTCACCACCGTCACCCTGGTGGTCTCCGCGGTCGGCGGCGCCGCGGCGGGCGTGGTCGCGGACCGGGTCGGCCGGGTCCGTGCCCTGATGATCACGGTCATCACCTACGCCGTCTTCACGGTGGCCTGCGGCTTCGCACCCAACTACGAGATGCTGCTGGTGTTCCGGGCCCTCCAGGGGCTCGGCTTCGGCGGCGAGTGGGCGGTCGGCGCGATCCTGGTCGCCGAGTACGCGAGCGCCCGGCACCGCGGCCGCACGCTCGGCGCGATCCAGAGCTCGTGGGCCGTCGGCTGGGCGCTCGCCGTGATCGTCTACACGCTGGTCTTCTCGTTCGTCGGCGACGACATGGCCTGGCGAGTCATGTTCTGGACCGGCGCGCTGCCCGCGCTGCTCGTGGTGTGGCTGCGCCGCCGCGTGCACGACGCCCCGCAGGCGGTCGCGGTCCGCGAACAGAGCGCCAAGCGCGGCTCGTTCGCCGCGATCTTCCGTCCGGGCACCGCCGGGACACCGGGTCTGCTGCGCACCACGGTCTTCGCGGGCCTGCTGTCCACGGGCGTCCAGGGCGGGTACTACACGCTGGCGACCTGGGTCCCGACGTATCTCAAGACCGAGCGCGGTCTGTCGGTCGTCGGTACCGGCGGGTATCTGACCTTCCTGATCTCGGGAGCCTTCCTCGGTTACCTGACCGGCGGTTACCTCACCGACCGGCTGGGCCGGCGCCGCAACATCTGGCTGTTCGCGCTGCTGTCGGCAGTCTGTGTGCTGGCGTACGCGAACATCCCGGACAGCGCCAACACCACGCTCCTGGTGCTCGGTTTCCCGCTCGGCTTCTGCATGTCGGCGATCTTCAGCGGCTTCGGTTCCTACCTGAGCGAGCTGTACCCGACGGCGGTGCGCGGCACCGGGCAGGGCTTCACGTACAACGCGGGCCGCGCGGTGGGCGCGGTCTTCCCGACCCTGGTGGGCTACCTGGCCGACAGCTGGGGCGTGGGCGGCGCGCTGGTCTTCGGCGCGGCCGGGTACGGGCTCGCCGCCCTGGCCCTGTTCGGACTGCCGGAGACGCGCGGGAAGGAACTGACGTGAACCGTACGGAAGACCGTCCTGTCACCCTCGTCACGGAAGACCGTCCTGTCACCCTCGTCGACGAGCACGCGCGCGCGTGGAGCCCGAGAAGCGCCCGGGCCCGCTTCCGGGAGGGCCTCACGGGCGCCACGGCCGGGGTCGCGGCCGGCCACACCCAGGCCAACCTGATCTCGGTGCCCGCCGACTGGGCGTACGAGATGCTGCTGTTCTGCCAGCGCAACCCCAAACCCTGCCCGGTGCTCGACGTCACCGACGCCGGCGCCACGGCCACCGTGCTCGCGGACGACGCGGACCTGCGCACCGACCTGCCGCGCTACCGGGTGTGGCGGGACGGCGAGTTGGTGGACGAGCCGACGGACGCGAGAGCCTATTGGCGGGACGATCTGGTGTCGTTCCTGATCGGGTGCAGTTTCACGTTCGAGTGGGCGCTGGCCGAGGCGGGTGTGCCGATCCGCCATGTCGAGCAGGGCCGGAACGTGCCGATGTACGTGACCAGCCGTCCGTGCCGTCCGGCGGGGCGGCTGAGCGGGCCGATGGTGGTGTCGATGCGCCCGGTCCCGCCGGAGCGGCTGTCGGCGGCGATCCGGGAGAGCAGTCGGCTCCCGGCGGTGCACGGCGGCCCCGTGCACTGCGGCGATCCCTCGGCGCTCGGCATCCACGATCTCGGCCGGCCCGACTTCGGCGACCCGGTGGACGCCGACCCCGACGACATCCCGGTGTTCTGGGCCTGCGGGGTGACCCCGCAGGCGGCGGTGATGGCCTCCCGGCCGCCGTTCGCCATCACGCACGCACCGGGCCAGATGTTCATCAGCGACGCCCGCGACGAGCAGTACCGCGTCGCCTGACACGAAAGACGGCTGATCCATGACCTCGATCGACCTGAACGCCGACCTCGGCGAGGGCTTCGGCCGCTGGCGGCTCACCGACGACGAGCAGTTGCTGTCCGTCGTCACCAGCGCCAACGTGGCCTGCGGCTTCCACGCGGGGGACGCGGCCACCATGCGGCGGGTGTGCGAGCTGGCGGCCGCGCGCGGGGTGACGATCGGCGCCCAGGTGTCCTACCGGGACCTGGCGGGGTTCGGGCGGCGCTCGATGGACGTGCCGCCCGCCGAGCTGGCGGCCGAGGTGGCCTATCAGATCGGTGCGCTCGAGGTCTTCGCGCGCGCGGCCGGCGCGCGGGTGGCGTACGTGAAGCCGCACGGCGCGCTCTACAACCGGGTGGTGCACGACGGGGAGCAGGCCGCCGCGGTGGTGGACGGCGTGCTCCTCGCGAGCGCTTCACTGCCCGTCCTCGGGCTCCCCGGTTCACGGCTGCTGGAGCTGGCCGGGAAGGCGGGACTGCCCGCCGTTACCGAGGCGTTCGCGGACCGCGCGTACACCGACGAAGGGACGCTCGTCCCGCGCGGGCGCGAGGGTGCGGTGGTGAGCGACCCGGAGGCCGTCGTGGAGCGCTCGGTGGAGCTGGCGCGCTCCGGCTCGGTCACCGCGCACTCCGGCGCGCGCATCGCCGTGCGCGCCCGCTCACTCTGCCTGCATGGCGACACCCCGGGCGCCGTGGAGCTGGCGCGCAGGGTGCGCACGCGGCTCACGGAGGCGGGCGTGACCGTAACGGCCTTCGCATGAGCATGAACAAGGACATGAACCCCGGCAGGAGCGCGGGCGTGGAGCCCGGCAGGAGCGCGGACGTGAACCCCGGCAGAAACACGGCCATGGACCTCGGCAGGAGCGCGGGCCCGGGCCTCGTCCCGAGCCCGAAACCCGAGGCTGCCACGCGCATGACAACCCACCTCGTCGGTGACGACGCCCTCCTGGTCGAGGTCGGCTCCGGCGCGGAGGCCCAAGCCCTGCACGCCGAGCTCTCGCGCCGGCGCGGGGAGGGCTCGCTGAGGGTCCGCGAGATCGTGCCGGCCGCCCGCACGGTCCTGCTCGACGGTCTCGACGACCCGGCGCGCTGGGCCGCCGAACTGGCCGCCACCGAGATCCCGTCCGCTCCGCCTCACGCGCGTGCGGCCGTCGAACTGCCCGTGCGCTACGAGGGCCCGGACCTGGCCGAGGTCGCCGCCCACTGGCGGGTGCCCGAGCGGGAGGTGGCCCGCATCCACGCGGGAACCGAGTTCACGGTCGCCTTCTGCGGCTTCGCGCCCGGCTTCGGCTACCTCACCGGACTCCCCGTGCGCTACGACGTGCCGCGCCGTGCCACCCCGCGCACGGCGGTGCCCGCGGGCGCGGTGGCGCTGGCCGGGCCGTACACGGGCGTGTACCCGCGCGCCTCGCCGGGCGGCTGGCAGTTGATCGGAACGACGGAGGCGGTGCTGTGGGACCACGCGCGTGTGCCGGCGGCGCTGCTGGCTCCGGGTACGCGGGTGCGGTTCGTGCCGGTGGGGGGCGTATGACCGACCGTGCGCTCGTCGTCGTACGGGCCGGGGCGCTGACCACCGTGCAGGACAGCGGACGCCCCGGGTACGCGCATCTCGGGGTGCCGCGCTCGGGGGCGCTGGACGCGCCCGCCGCGGCGCTCGTCAACCGGCTGGTCGGCAACTCCCCGGATGCGGCCGTTCTGGAGACGACCCTCAACGGGTGTGCCGTACGACCGCGTTCGACGGTGGTGGTCGCGGTCGGGGGTGCGCCGGGTCCGGTCACGGTGGGCGGGCGCCCGGCCGCGTGGGGCGCGCCCGTGGTGGTTCCGGCCGGGGAACTGCTGGAGGTGGGAGCGGCCCGGTCCGGCGTACGGAGTTATGTGGCCGTCTCCGGTGGCATCACGGTCGAGCCGGTGCTGGGCAGCCGGGCCACGGATCTGCTCTCCGGGCTCGGGCCGGCTCCGCTGGCGGACGGCACGGTGCTCCCGCTGGGCACAGCGGCGGTTCCGCACGCGCGCGTGGACGTCGTACCGCAGCCGTCCCCGCCCACGGAGCTCGTGCTGCGGGTGACGCTCGGTCCGCGCGCCGGCTGGTTCACGCCCACGGCCGTCCGGGCGTTCACCTCGCGCGCGTACCGGGTGTCGTCGGCGAGCAACCGCATCGGGCTGCGCACGGAAGGGCCCGCCCTGGAGCGGGCCCGTCCCGGTGAACTCCCCAGCGAGGGCATGGTCCTCGGCGCCGTCCAGGTGCCGCCGGACGGCTGTCCGGTGGTGTTCCTGGCCGACCATCCGACCACCGGCGGCTATCCGGTGATCGCGGTGGTCCGCGCCGCCGACCTCCCGGCCGCGGCCCAGGCGGTCCCGGGCATCCCGGTCCGCTTCGTGGCGGTACGCCGTCGCTGAGCCGCCGTGTCGGTCTCCGTGGCGGTCTCATCCGGCACCACGGCACCGCTTCCGGCACCGCCCGCCACGCCCCACATCGGGCACCACCGCCCACGCACCGTTTCCGGCACCGCGCCCACGCGCCCCACACACCACGTCCAGCGCCACGCGCCACGCACCGCGTCCGGCGTCGCGCGCCAGGCCCCACACACCACGTCCAGCGCCACGCGCCACGCACCGCGTCCGGCGTCGCGCGCCAGGCCCCCCACACACCACGTCCAGCGCCACGCGCCACGCCCCACGCGCCGCGTCCGGCGCCACGCCCCACGCGCCGCGTCCGGCGCCCTCGGCCGCGTGCGACGTCATCGTCCTCACGCGGCGTCGGCGGGCCGCTCCGGCGGCTGGAGGGCGGCCAGTGCGGCGGACACGGCTGCGGACGCGCTCAGGTCCAGGCGTGCGCTGGTGCCCTTGCGGCGGTGCCGCATCTCGTCGAGGGCCAGCCGCAGCAGCTGGGGCAGCAGGTCACGGCAGCGCCTGATCACCCAGGCGGTGCCGGCCGTGGCCAGCCAGAACAGGCTCGCCTTCTTGGTCGGCGCCGGGAACTCGGGCTCGGGGGACGGCGGCGTCCCCGTCGCCTTGCCCATCGGGGCGAGCAGGGCGTGGAAGCGGGCGGCGAGCTGCCGGTGCCCGCGCTCGCACGGGTGCAACCGGTCCGCGCTCCACATCGCGCGGTCGGTCAGCCAGGCGCCCTCCGCCGCGTGCAGATGGACGGCCCCGTACCGCTCGGACAACGCGTGCACCACCGTGTTGACCGCACGCTGCCGGCGGGCCAGCGGGCGGGCCAGGGCGCCCGGGAGCCCGAGCATCGAGCCGGGGTCGGGCAGACATGCGGTGAGCAGCGTCGCGCCCGATGCGGTGAAGGCCGCGTAGACCTTGTCGAGGCGAGCGGCCACCGCGTGGATGTCGAAGGTGCAGCGCAGGGTGTCGTTGACGCCGATGACGACGGCGACGATGTCGGGGCGCAGGTCCAGTGCGGCCGGGGTCTGGCGTTCCAGCACGTCCCGGGTCTGCGCCCCGCTGACCGCGAGGTTGGTGAAGTCCACGTCCTTCGCGGCGAGTCCGCCGGACAGCAGCGCGGCCCAGCCGCGCCACCCGTCGCCGGCGGGGTCGCCCACGCCCTCGGTCAGCGAGTCCCCCAGCGCCACGAACCGAACCGTTCTCATGCCACGCCCTCCGGCACGACACGACGGACCGGTGCCGTCGTTCCGTTCTCGTCGCGACGGCAGAGCACCGGTGCGTCGTGCGCGGCGAGGAAGGCCTCAACGGCCGTTCCCCAGCCGAAGCACTCCGCTCGCGCGCGTGCCACTTCCCGGCGCTCGGGGCCGGGCCGCTCCAGGAGCGTCTCCACCGCGTCGGCGAAGGCGTCGCCGCGGTCGGCCGCGGTCGCCCCCGCGGACCCGATCACCTCGGGCAGCGCGGAGGAGGCGCTGGCCACCACGGGCGTCCCGCAGGCCATGGCCTCCAGGGCGGCGAGCCCGAAGGTCTCGGCCGGGCCGGGCGCCATGGCCACGTCGGCGGACGCCTGCAGCGCGCCCAGGGTGTCCCGGTCGGAGACGTGCCCGAGGAAGGTCACCGGCAGCCTGCGCTCCCGCGCGCGCTGTTCCAGACGCGCCCGCAGCGGCCCGTCGCCGGCGACGACCAGGACGACCCGGCGGCCGCGCCGGACCAGCGCCTCCACGGCGTCCAGGGCGGTGCCGGGCCGCTTCTCCACGGACAGCCGCGAGCACATGACGAGCAGTGCCTCGTCCTGGCTCGCGTACCGCGCCCGCAGGTCGAGGTCGCGCATCGAGGGGTGGCGGCCCGTCAGGTCGACACCCAGGGGGGCGCGTACGACGTTGCGCGCGCCGATGCGGATGAACTCGCGCTCGGCGAACTCGGTGGTGCACACCACGCGCGCGTACGTGTGCGCCGTGCGGATGTTGAGGGCGTCGGCGGTGCGCCGGGACATGTTCTCGGACAGGCCCCAGGTGCGCAGGACGCCGTCGGCGGTCTCGTGGGACACCATCACGGCGGGGATCCGGGCGCGCCTGGCCCAGCGGCCGGTCCAGCGCAGGGTGGTGCGGTCGGACACCTCCAGGCGGTCCGGGGCGAGGTGTTCCAGGAGGGTCTGCACGCGGGTCTTGTCGACGAGGACGCGGTAGCCGCCGGTGCCGGGCAGCACCGGGCCGGGCAGGGTGATGACCCGGCCCTGCTCCTCGACCCGGTCCGAGTAGCGCTCGCCGGGGACGATCAGGACCGATTCGTGACCGGCGGCCACGAAGCCCTTCCCGAGTTCGCGCAGGGCGGTGCGCAGGCCGCCGGAGGACGGGGCGACGAAGTTGGCCAGGCGGACGATGCGCAGGGGTGCCGGCGACGAGACGCTCATGCCGCCACCACCGGTCGGCGTGCCGCGAGCACGTCCTCGTAGTGCTGGATCAGCTGGTCGCCGACCGCGGCCCAGGTGCGGCCCTCGACGGTCGCGCGGGCGGCGGCGCCGAAGCCGGCCCGCATCGCGGGGTCGGCCACCAGGGCGGCCACGGCCTCGCGGACGGCCCCCGCGTCGCGCGGCGGGACCAGGAAGCCGGTGCGGCCGTGGTCGACCAGGTCGATCGGGCCGCCGGCGGCGGGCGCGACGACCGGGACACCGCTGGCCATGGCCTCCTGGACGGTCTGGCAGAACGTCTCGAAGGGGCCGGTGTGCGCGAAGACGTCGAACGAGGCGAAGATCCGCGCGAGGTCGTGGCCGGTGCGGCGGCCGAGGAAGACCGCGCCGGGCAGCGCCTCGGTGAGGTGGGCCTGGCTGGGCCCGTCGCCCACGATCACGACCTTGACGCCTTCCAGGCCGCAGACCCCGGCGAGGAGTTCGACCTGCTTCTCGGGGGCGAGGCGGCCGACGTAGCCGACGATGACCTCGCCGTTCGGGGCGATCTCGCGGCGCAGCGCCTCGTCGCGGAACTCGGGGCGGAAGCGGACGGTGTCCACGCCGCGCTGCCAGAGCTGGATCCGGGGAACCCCGTGCGACTCCAGGTCGCCGATCGAGGCGGTGGACGGAGCGAGGGTGCGGTCGGCGGCGCCGTGGACGGACCGTATCCGCCGCCAGGCGGCCGCCTCGCCGGCGCCCACATAGGTCCGGGCATATCCGGCCAGGTCGGTCTGGTAGACGGCGACGGCGGGGATGCCGAGCCGGGCGGCGGCGGCCATGCCGCGGACGCCGAGGATGAAGGGGCTGGCCAGGTGGACGACGTCCGTGCGGTGCTCGATCAGCGCCGCGGCGAGCTTGCGGCTGGGGAGAGCCACGCGGACCTGGGGATAGCCCGGGAGCGGAAGGGAGGGGACGTGGACGACAGGGCACGGCGCGGCGGCCGCGGCGAGCCTGTTTCCGGGGGCGGGAGCCGGAGCGACGACGAGGGGAGCGTGACCGCGATCGACGAGGTGTCGGGCGGTCTGAAGCGCGCAGTGGGCCACGCCGTTCACATCGGGGGGAAAGGATTCGGTCACGATGACGACACGCATACCGGTGTTGTCGCCGCGCTGGACGTGGCCGCGTCAAAGTGGATCTTTCCGATGGTTAAACGTCCCATGAGCGTTGCCCTGCACGCCCGAGCGGGCCAGACCGCGTCCACATCCGACTGGTCCGCCGGTCACCGGTCGTTCACTTGGCGGGCGGTCTGCCGCGAATGGAACGTATGCGGGATCCCCCGTGGTTCCCGAGTTGAAGCCGTGGTCCCCCGTGGCGATGTCTCACACGGCGGGTGTGTCCGGTCCGATACGGCTGCGGACGGCCGTCTGGACCTCGTCCTCCTCGGCGGGGTCGGCGGCGAGCCGGCGGAGTTGTTCGACGACCCGGGCGTCACCGGTCTCGGCGTGCCGGGCGGCGATCTCGCGGGTGGTCTCCTCGCAGTCCCAGAGGCATTCGACGGCGAAGCCGGCGGCGAAGGAGGGATCGGTGGCGGCCAGGGCGCGGGCGGCGCGGCCACGGAGATGGGACGAGGCGGTCTCGCGGTAGACGTGGCGCAGGACGGGCGCGGCGCAGGCGATGCCGAGGCGTCCGGTGCCGTCGACGAGGGTCCACAGGGTCGGCGCGTCGGGGCCTTCGCCGCGGACGGCTTCCCGCAGGGCCGCGAGGACCAGTTCGCTGTCCTGGGCGCCGCCCCGGCAGGCGAGCATCCGCCCGGCGGCGGCGCCGAGGGCGTCGGGCCGGCGGGCCCAGCCGCGGGCGCGGTCGACGGCGGCGATACTGCGCATGCGTTCGAAGGCGTCGACGGCGGCCTCCTCGACGGCGGCGGTGCCGTCGATCACCGCGGCCTCGATCAGGCCCAGGGCGTCGGAGTCGTTGCTGTCGGCGAGGTAGCGCAACGCGGTGCAGCGGGCGCCGTCGGTGCCGTCCTTGGCCGCCTGGAGGATCTCCGGCCGGTCCTCGGGACCGGCCACGGCGACCAGGCAGCGGGCGGCCGGCACATGGAGGGCCGCACCCCGCTCGACGCCCTGCTGGGCCCATTCGAAGACCGCGCGCACGCTCCACCCCGGGCGGGGCCCGGTAGGTCGCATCTGGCGCTGCCAGCGGTCGAAACAGCCGGTTTCCTGTGCGGCACGCACACGCGTGGCGATCGATTCGCGGGGATCGTCGGCCCACAGCCGCCAGGGCCGTGGCTCGAAGGCGTCCCGCACGGCGGCGGCCAGCTCGGCCTCGCCCTCGGCGTCCGTGGTGAAGCGCGCGAGCACCGGCGCGGCCAGGGCGCACAGGCCCGCGTCGTCGTCGCGCAGCGCCAGCTCGTCCAGGGCCCAGGCCCAGTTGGTGCCGGTGGCGGCGTACCTGCGCAGCAGTGCGAGCGCGTCCCGCCTGCCGTAGGAGGCGAGGTGCCCGAGCACGGCCAGCGCGAGGCCGGTGCGGGACTCCTCGGTGTCGAGGACGTCGTCGGGGTCGAAGAGATGCGCCTCGATGGCGTCCAGCTCGCCGTTCAGGTCGAGATAGAGGCGGGCGTAGTAGAGGGAGCGGTTCTCCACCTGCCAGTCGTGGCGGGGGTCGCGCAGCACGCAGTGGTTCAGGGCCGCGAGCGCTTCGGCGCGCGGGGCGGTGAGCGCGTGCAGCGTGCCGTCGCCACGGCCCCGCTGGAGCAGGCCGAGCAGCGTACCGCTGGGCGCTATGACCGGATCGAACATGGGAAACAGCCTCACATCAAGCGTCGACGCAACCGGAGAACACGCACTACCTGGCCGCGTGACACAACGTCGGAGCGCCCGCCGTCTCTTGCTTGCTGTAGACCATCTCTCTCTGCCTCTCGTCAGTGGCCCATGCGGACCGCATCACGGCCCGCGCGGTGCGGCAACACCTGCCCAGCCATCGCGTCCGTGAATCACGACGTCATGATGACTCGGCACTTCGACCTGCCGCGACCGAAATTTCGGCGGCCCTGTACCGCCTCCCCCGTTTTGTGTGTTTTCGCTGGTCGGAAGGATGGTTCAGTGGATGCCGAACAATTCGAGAAGTTCCGTCTTGCCGAACATCCGCGCGGTGTCGACGGCTGACGGAGTGCCCGCCGCGGGGTCCGCGCCGGCCTCCATGAGCGCCTTGATGACCTCTGTCTCGCCTTTGAAGACCGCTCCGGCGAGCGGGGTCTGACCTCTGTCGTTGATCCGGTCCGCCTCGGCGCCCCGGGCGAGCAGCTCGCGCACCGCGTCGGCGTGCCCGTGGTAGGCGGCGAGCATCACGAGGGAGTCGCCGCGGTCGTTGGTGAGGTTGGCCGGAACACCCGCGTCGAGGTACGCCACGAGCGCCTCGGTCCGCCCCTGCCGAGCCAGATCGAAGATCTTGGTCGCCAGCTCCACGACCTCGGGGTCGGGGGCTTCGCTCATCGAACGGACCGCCTCTCCTGTGTGCTGCGGGGACTTCCGTGGACGGGTGGAGCGTACGGCAACGGGCGGGCCGCGCGGCCGTACGAGTGAATCGTCAGCGTACTGGCTTCAGGGTGCACATGACCGGAACCGCCCGAGGTAAAGATCACCGCAGTTCCGCCGGACGATCACCCGGACCCCACCCGGAAGGCGTCCGACCTGGTCGGCTCGGGCCGGGAATGATCCGCCGACCGAGTGAAATCTGCCGGAATTCACTCATTTGCACCTTTAATCGTATGGATACCTGCTGTGATCCTGGAAGAACTCATGGTGACTGTCCCCCTTCGACACCAGGAGATCTCAAATGATCCTCTCCATCTCAGGCGTCATCGTGCTCGGCATCGTCGTCTTCCTCTTCTTCCGCAAGGACGGACTGAAGCCGTCGCACGCCACGGTCTCGGCACTCTTCGGGTTCTATCTCGCCAGCACGGCCATCGCACCGAGCATCAAGGCAGGCGGCGAGAGCCTTGCGAGCCTGCTCGGCGGGATCAAGTTCTGACGACGCCCCTCCCGTCCCTACGCACCTTCAGGAGACAGCAGTGGCCCGGCGCCCTCTCCCCCGCATTCTGAGCAACGGCACCGCGCAGCTCGCCCGGAGCAGGGAGCTGGCCCGGACGGCCGCCGACAACGCCACCGACGTCCTCCATCCGCTCATCACCGTCACGCGCGGACTGGGCCGGCTGGCCTCGGCCGGACGGCACAGGTGGGCGGAGACCCCCAAGGACAAGCGTGGCCCGCTGCTGTTCCTGGTGGCCTCGGTCGTCCTGGTCGTGGCCCTGGTGCCGTACGGACCCCTGCTCGCCGTCATCACCCTGATGGCGGCGAGCGCCTGGCACGGCCGCGACCGCACCCCACCCCCGCCGGAGGGCCCCGACGAGTCGCAGACCCAGCGGCTCCAGTCCCTGTACGAGGCCCTGGTGCCGTACTTCTCGGCCGCCGAGGACCCGGCGCCGCTGTACGCGCACGGCGGGGAGTGGGAGAAGGCCTTCCTCTCCCACGAGTTCGACGACGCCGACCGGATCGGCCAGCTGCTGATCCGCTACCCCGCGTACTTCCCGGACGGCGAGCCCGACGCCCGGGCCCGGATCGAGTACCTGCTCACCGCGAAGTCCGGGCGCGGCCGCGAGTACCACTTCTCGTGGGACGAGGAGGGCAACCGGCTCACGGTGACCGCCCTGGCCCCGCTGCCCACCGACATCGCGGCCCAGCGGTTCGTCACCGCGCCGGGCGAGACGGTCCTGGGCTTCACCGACCCCAGCGAGGTACAGCGCACGCTCCCGCTCACCTACGGCGAGGAGCAGCGGGACGTCCCGCCGGTCGTCTGGCGCACCGGCGCCCGCTCCACCGAACCCCATCTGCTGGTCATGGGCCGCCCCGGCAGCGGCACCTCGACCCTGCTGCGCTCCGTCGCCCTGCAGGCGCTCCAGTACGGCGACGTGCTGATCATCGAGAGCGGCGGCACCGGCGAGTACGCGTGCCTCTCCGGCCGGGACGGGGTCCTCGCCGTGGAGTGCGGTCTCGCCGGGGCGCTGGCCAGCCTCGAATGGGCCGCCCACGAGACGGAACGCCGCCTGATCGCCCTCAACGGCGCACGGCAGGCCGGCCATCCGCCGCCGGACGACTGCCGGCGCCCGCTGTGGATCCTGCTGGACCGCCCCGGCTCCTTCGTCCACCTGGCCTCGGCGAACGGCCACCAGGATCCGCAGGCCCTGCTCCAGACCCCCCTGCGGCACGGCCGCGCGGCGAACGTCACCGTGGTGGTCGCCGAGCACCTCGACAGCACGGATGCGGTGAGCGAGGCGCTACGACAGCACACGCGCGCGCGTGTCGTGCTCGGGCCGGCGCTGCCGGACGAGCTGGAGGCGGCGCTGGGGGCACCGCCGCACACGACGCCGTTGGCCCACATGCCGCCGGGCCGGGGCTATGCCCGGCTGGGCCACGGTCCGGTACTGCGGCTCCAGGTGCCGGCCACACCGGACCCGTACGACGACGCGACGAGCGACGCGGACCGGCAGGCGGTGCTGGACCTGTTGCCGCCGCGGAGTGAGCCGACGGAGCAGCCGGTATCGATGGAGGCGGCCGTCTCCGAAGCCTGAGGCAGGCGGTGGTCGTCCGGCTGCGGGTCGCGGGGGGCTGATCGCGCAGTTCCCCGCGCCCCTCACGGCGCGCTGCAGTCGCCCCTTCAGGGGCGCGGGGAACTGCGCGACCGGCCCCCACCCGCCCGCAGCCGGACAACCGCCTACGCCACGAACGTCCTCGGCGCCTCGCCCCCGCCGGAGGCACCGGCCTCCACCAACCGCGCCGCCGCGGCCAGTCGGGCCGCCGCCTCCTCCGCCACCGCTCCGCCCACGGTGAACGGAAGCCGCACATAGCCCTCGAAGGCACCGTCGACCCCGAACCGCGGCCCGGACGGCACCCGCACCCCGACCCGCTCCCCCGCCTCCGCCAGCCGCGAGCCGGACAGCCCGCCCGCCCGGACCCACAACGTCAGGCCGCCCCGCGGGACCTCGAACTCCCAGTTCGGCAGCTCCCGCCGTACCGCGGTCAGCAGGTCGTCCCGGTTCTGGCGGGCCTGGATCCGGCGCAGCTCGACCGCGTGCTCCCAGCCCCCCGTGCCGAACAGCCAGTTCACCGCCAGCTGCTCCAGCACCGGCGTCCCCAGGTCGGCGTAGGCCCGCGCGGCGACCAGGCTGCGGATGACGTCCGGAGCCGCCCGCACCCATCCGATGCGCATGCCCGCCCAGAACGCCTTGCTGGCGGATCCCACGGTGACCACGGTCGAACCGGCCGGGTCGAAGCCGCAGACCGGGCGGGGCATCTCGACCCCCTCGTCCAGCCACAGCTCGCTCATCGTCTCGTCGGCGACCAGCACCGTGCCCGCCGAGCGGGCCGCGTCGACCAGCCGGCGGCGCTGGTCCTCGTCGGCGAGCGCCCCGGTGGGGTTGTGGAAGTCGGCGACGACATACGCGATCCGGGGCGCCGCCTCCCGCAGGACCTGGCGCCAGCGGTCCATGTCCCAGCCGGTGAGGCCCTCCGCCATCGCCACGGGGACCAGCCGGGCGCCGGCCTCCCGCATCAGCTGGAGGATGTTGGCGTAGGAGGGCGACTCGACGGCGATGCGCTCGCCGCGGCCGCCGAAGAGATGGCAGATCGCGTCGATCGCGCCCATCGCACCGGTGGTGACCATGATCTGCTCGGGCATCGTGGGGATGCCGCGCGCGGTGTAGCGCTCCGCGATCATCGCGCGGAGCACCGGGATCCCGGCCGGGTAGTCGCCGTGCGTGTGGGCGTACGGCGGGAGTTCCTCCAGGGCGCCCTGGACCGCACGGGTCAGCCACGGTTCGGGCGCGGGCAGGGCGGCGGTGCCGAGGTCGATCACCGAGCCGAGGGCCTCGGGCGGCAGGGGTTCGAGTCCGCGGGCCGGCAGCGGGTTTCCCGCGGGGACGGCGGTCCAGCTGCCGGCGCCGCGACGGGACTCCAGGAATCCCTCCGCGCGCAGCGCCTCGTACGCCGCCGCCACGGTCGTACGGCTGACGGACAGGGCGAGGGCCAGTTCGCGTTCGGCGGGCAGCCGGGCGGCGACCGGGACGCGCCCTTCGAGGACCAGCAGGCGGATGCCGTCGGCGAGCGCGCGGTAGGCGGGCGGGCGTCGGGTGCCGGCGCCGGCCGGGCGGTCCTGCTGCGAGTTGAGCAGCCGGCCGAGCTGTGCGGCGCCCACCGCCGAGGTCCACTGCGCCATGAGAATCAGTCCACCTTCCCCGAATTGGCCATGGATGGCTTTTGCTCCCAAGCCACAGAGTGACATGAACCAGTCCACCATCACCAGCAGGGGGTACCTCTTGTCCACGCGAGGCCGGCTCGGGCGACGGCTGATCCAGCTCTATGCGGGGCTCACCCTGTACGGCGTGAGTTCCGGGCTTCTCGTCGAGGCGGGCCTGGGGCTGGAGCCCTGGGGCGTGCTCCACCAGGGGCTCGCCGAGCACGTCGGGCTGAGCATCGGCACGGTGTCGATCGTCGTGGGCGCGGCCGTGCTGCTGCTGTGGATCCCCCTGCGCCAGCGCCCGGGCCTCGGCACGGTCTCCAACGTGTTCGTCATCGGCCTCGCCATGAACGCCACACTCGCCGTCGTCCCCGGCGCACACGCGTTCGCCGTGCGGATTCCGCTGATGGCGGCGGGGATCGTACTCAATGGCGCGGCGACCGGGCTGTACATCGCGGCGAGCTTCGGGCCGGGTCCCCGGGACGGTCTGATGACGGGGCTGCACCGCCGTACCGGACGTTCGATCCGGCTGATCCGGACGGCGATCGAGGTCGCGGTGGTCGTCACGGGTTTCGTGCTCGGCGGGACCATCGGCGTCGGGACCCTGCTCTACGCCGTGTCCATCGGGCCCCTCGCCCAGCTGTTCCTGAAGGTGTTCGCCGTTCCGGTGGCATCCCCAGGCAGCACCGTCGTTGCCAAGCGGTCATCGGAGCAGGCCATACTTCGCCCGTGAGCACGCTGATACGCCACCCGTACCTGGACCACCCCGGCCCCATCGCCTTCGCCCACCGTGGCGGGGCCGCGGACGGCCTGGAGAACACCGTGGCGCAGTTCCGGCGCGCCGTGGAGCTCGGCTACCGGTACATCGAGACCGATGTGCACGCCACGGCGGACGGCAGGCTCGTCGCCTTCCACGACGACACCCTGGACCGGGTCACCGACGGGGCGGGCCGGATCGGCGACCTGCCGTGGGAGGACGTACGGCACGCGCGCGTGGCGGGCCGCGAGCCGCTCCCCCTCTTCGAGGAACTCCTCGAGGAATTCCCCGGCGTCCGCTGGAACGTGGACGCCAAGGCGGAGCCGGCGCTGCGGCCGCTGCTGGACCTGATCGACCGGACGGACTCCTACGACCGGGTGTGCGTCGGCTCGTTCTCCGAGGCGCGGGTGCTGCGGGCGCAGCGCATCGCCGGGCCGCGGCTGGCCACCTCGTTCGGCACCCGCGGTGTGGTCGGACTGCGGCTGCGCTCCTGGGGACTGCCCGCCTCGGTGCGCCGGTCGGCGGTCGCCGCGCAGGTACCCGAGTCGCAGTCGGGTGTGCCGGTCGTCGACCGCCGCTTCGTCCGCGCCGCCCACGCGCGCGGGTTGCACGTCCACGTGTGGACCATCAACGAACCCGAGCGGATGCACCGGCTCCTGGACCTGGGAGTCGATGGCATCATGACCGATCACATCGACACGTTGCGTGAGGTCATGCAGGACCGCGGCGTCTGGGTCTGAGACGCGCGACGGCACTGCTGCGGGAAAGGCGAGGGCACGGGTGGGCACCGAAACCGTGCGGACGGGGGCCTCGGACGAGGTCGCCGGGCTGCGGCGCGAACAGCGCGGCTGGTACTTCTACGACTGGGCGTGCTCGGTCTACTCGACGAGCGTGCTCACCGTGTTCCTCGGCCCGTACCTCACGTCGGTCGCCGACCACGCGGCCGACGCGGACGGCTATGTGCACCCGCTCGGCATCCCGGTCCGGTCAGGCTCCTTCTTCGCCTACTCGGTCTCCCTGTCGGTGATCCTGGCGGTCGTGCTGATGCCCCTGGTGGGCAGCGTGGCCGACCGCACGGGCCGCAAGAAGCGGCTGCTCGGCGCGGCCGCGTACACCGGGGCCCTGGCGACCACGGGCATGTTCTTCCTCGACGGCGACCGCTATCTGCTCGGCGGGCTGCTGCTGATCGTGGCGAACGCGGCCCAGTCCGTCGCCCTGATGCTCTACAACTCCTATCTCCCGCAGATCGCCCCGCCCGAGGAACGCGACACGATCTCCTCCCGGGGCTGGGCCTTCGGCTACGCGGCCGGTTCCCTGGTGCTGATAGCCAACCTGGTCCTGTACTCCGCGCACGACTCCTTCGGCCTCTCGGAGACGGAGGCGGTGCGCATCTGCCTGGCCGCGGCGGGTCTGTGGTGGGGCGTCTTCACCCTCGTACCGCTGCGCCGGCTGCGCGACCGGGCCGGCCGGGCGGCCGAGGCGACGGCGCCGGGGCTGCGTCAACTCAGGGCGACCGTCCGGGACATGCGCCGCCATCCGCTGACGCTCTCCTTCCTGCTGGCGTACCTCGTCTACAACGACGGCATCCAGACCGTGATCTCCCAGGCGTCCGTCTACGGCTCCGAGGAGCTCGGGCTCGGCCAGTCGACGCTCATCGGGGCCGTCCTGCTGGTCCAGGTGCTGGCGGTGGCCGGCGCCCTGACGATGGGGCGGCTCGCGAGGCGGTACGGGGCCAAGCGCACGATCCTCGGGTCGCTGGTGGCGTGGACGGTGACGCTGGCGGCCGGGTACTTCCTGCCGGCCGGGGCGCCGGTGTGGTTCTTCGTCCTCGCGGCCGGTATCGGTCTCGTCCTCGGCGGCAGCCAGGCCCTGTCCCGCTCCCTGTTCTCGCATCTCGTGCCGCCCGGCAAAGAAGCCGAGTACTTCGCGGCGTACGAGATGAGCGATCGGGGGATGAGCTGGCTGGGACCTCTGTTGTTCGGGATCACCTTCCAGCTCACCGGGAGCTACCGCTCGGCGATCATCTCGCTGGTGGTCTTCTTCGTCATCGGGTTCGCGCTGCTCGCGCGGGTTCCGGTGCGGCAGGCGATCGGTGAGGCCGGCAACCCGGTTCCGCAGAAGGTCTAGCGGAAGATCCAGCAGGAAGATTTAGCGTTCAACGCGGAAGAGCGGTAGTGTACGCGTTTGGCCTGCCAGGCGTACCGTTACTGCGCGTCAAAGATGCAGAAACGCTGGGTGACATCTGTTAGCAGATGTGACAAACCGGGCGCTGGTGGGTACAACAAGGGGCGGCTACGACGGCGACGCATGACCCGGAACGGGAATCTTTACCGCCGACCGGACGTTGACCGGATGACGACGACAGCGACACCTGTCCTGTGGGCGACAAGCCCGGGAGGCACGATTCATGAGTGAGCGAGCTCTTCGCGGTACGCGCCTCGTAGTGACCAGCTACGAGACGGACCGCGGTATCGACCTGGCCCCGCGCCAGGCCGTGGAGTACGCATGCGAGAAGGGGCACCGGTTCGAGATGCCCTTCTCGGTCGAGGCGGAGATCCCGCCGGAGTGGGAGTGCAAGGTCTGCGGGGCCCAGGCACTCCTCGTGGACGGCGACGGCCCTGAAGAGAAGAAGGCCAAGCCCGCGCGTACCCACTGGGACATGCTGATGGAGCGACGCACCCGTGAGGAACTCGAAGAGGTCCTCGAGGAGCGTCTGGCGGTTCTGCGCTCCGGCGCGATGAACATCGCGATTCATCCGAGGGACAGCCGTAAGTCTGCATAGCGACACAACAGACCGAGGGCGCCGCACGTTCACCGAACGTGCGGCGCCCTCGGTTTTGGCTCCGCGGTCTCGGCCGGGACGACCGGCGCCTCGACCGCCCTCAGCGGGTCAGCGGCGGCCGCTCCCCCGTCGGCTCGTCGCCCGGCCCCGGACCGTCGTTCCGGACGATCACCTCGCCTTGGACCACCTTGCCGTCGGGACGGCGGATGCGGGCCTGCTGGAAGGCGTCGCCCAGGGTGCCGGGTGCGGACGCGCGGAGCTTTCGGTCGAGGGTGCGTTCGGTGAGGCGGGAGACCGCCTTCTGGACCGGCGGCAGCAGGAGCAGCAGGCCGAGGGCGTCGGAGACCAGGCCGGGGATCATGAGGAGCAGGCCGCCCAGCATCATCAGGCCGTTGCCACCGCCGCGCTCGGGTGAGCCGCCGCGCTGGATCGCCTCGTTGAGGTTCTGGAAGGCACGGCGCCCGGCTCGCTTGATGACCACGGCCCCGGCGACGAAGCCCGCCACCAGCAGCAGGAACACGGTCGCACCGCCCGCCGCGCCGGCGACCACCGTCAGCAGCCAGATCTCCAGCACCAGCCATGCGGCGAGACCCAGCGGCAGATATCTGCCGAGCCGGGAACGCCGGGGCCGGGTGGTCCGCGGAGGGATCTGCGCGCCAGTCGTCATGCTCCCAGTGTGCCTGGGCCCGGCTCAGTGCGGGATAAGGGGATGATCAACCGGAACCGTGCGGTTCCCGGGCCCCCGACGTGGCGGCGGCGCCCGCTGTACCGGCTAGGACCGCCTGGCCGTACCGGCTAGGACCGCCTGCCCTTACCGGTGATCTTGCCCAGCCGCTCGGTGACACCCCACGACGTGACCCGCCACAGGGCCTCCACCATGATGTCGCGGCTCATCTTGGAGTCGCCCAGCTCCCGCTCGACGAAGGTGATGGGCACCTCGACGACATGGAAGCCGGCTTTGATCGCCCGGCGGGCCAGGTCGACCTGGAAGCAGTAGCCCTGCGACGCGACCTCGTCGAGCCCCAGGCCCTCCAGGGTCTCGCGGCGGAAGGCGCGGTAACCGCCGGTGATGTCCCGCAGCGGGAGGTCGAGCGCGAGGCGGGAGTAGAGAGAACCGCCCCGGGAGATGAACTCGCGGGACTTGGGCCAGTTCACCACCCGGCCACCGGGCACCCAGCGGGAGCCGAGCACCAGGTCGGCACTCTTCAGCGCGGTCAGCAGGCGGGGCAGCTCCTCCGGCTGGTGGGAGCCGTCGGCGTCCATCTCGATGAGCACGCCGTAGCCGTTGTCCATGCCCCAGCGGAAGCCCGCGAGATAGGCGGCCCCCAGGCCTTCCTTGCCCTTGCGGTGCAGCACCTGGACATGGTCGTCCTCGGCGGCCAGTTCGTCGGCGAGCTTGCCGGTGCCGTCGGGGCTGTTGTCGTCCGCCACCAGGACGTGCGCCTCGGGGACGGCCTGGCGCACCCGGCCGACGATGGACTTGATGTTCTCCGCCTCGTTGTACGTGGGGATGATCACCAAGGCCGTGCCGAGCGGGCCGAACCGCCTCTCCTGGGCCTGTGCCGCGAGGGTCCCGTCGCCGTCGTTCACTGCTGCCCCTTCATGTCGTACGCAGGGGTCCACCATAGTGGCCACAGCCTGCACTGACGTGACAGCTCGTTCGTGTGGTGGTGTCGATTCCGAAAGAACGGGGTAAGGATGCCCGTTTCGGGTGCCATTCATCCGTGATTTCGCCAGCCCGTTCGACTACGGATGGGGGCCCGGCGCCCTTCGGGCCGACCTGGGACCCGCTGGCTGCGGGTCGACCGAAAGCCGTTGTCTACTGAGCGTCCGGGCCCCACCCGGGTCACACCTCCCGACCGGCCGGAACGAACGTTCCCTCGTCGGCGCGGGCGCTGAGCCTGGCTCCCAGTGACGCTGCCCCGGTGCGAGGCCCCGTCCCTGACCCAGCGGCGCTGCGACGAGTGCGCGAACTGCTCCCCGGTCGGGCGTCCGGTGGTGGACTCGGCCGAACCTACCGGCCCGCTGCCGTTGGCTGTCAACAGCCGTTTGACCTGCACAAACGGCATCAAACCCCTGGTCAGCGCGGAGGATGCGCAGGTCGCGCGACGGAGCGGCGGCCGTCGATCGCGGCCGCGCCACCCCGGGAGATCACTCGCCCGGCCGTACGAATGCGGCCGGGTCACTCGCCCGGTCGTACGAACACCGTCCGGCCGCCCACCACGGTGCGCAGACAGACCGGCAGCGGGCGGCCGGGGGTCAGGTCGGGCAGGCCGGGGGTGCCGGAGCGCGGGTCGGTGGACCAGCGGGCGACCCGGTCGTCCGGGGCCTGCACCACCAGTTCCTCGGTGCGCCAGACCGCGTAGTCGGCGGGCGCGCCCGGCACCAGAACGCCCGCGTCGTCCCGGCCGATCGCCCGCCAGCCGCCCCGCGTGTGCGCGGTGAACGCGGCGCGTACGGAGACCCGGTGCTCGGGCGTGTGATGGAAGGCGGCGGCGCGGACGGTCCCCCAGGGGTCGAGCGGGGTGACCGGGCTGTCGGAGCCGAACGCGAGCGGGACCCCGGCCTTGAGGAGCGCCGCGTAGGGGTTGAGGGTGCGGGCCCGCTCGGCGCCGAGCCGCTGGGCGTACATGCCGTCGGCGCCGCCCCAGAGCGCGTCGAAGGCGGGTTGCACGGAGGCGATCAGACCGAACTCGGCGAAGGCGGCGATGTGCTCGGGGGTGAGCATCTCGGCGTGCTCGACGCGGTGCCGGGCGGCGCGGACACGGGCCGGGCCGACCTTCTCGGCGGCGGCGCGCACGCCCTCCACCACGGCGCTCACGGCGGCGTCCCCGATGGCGTGGAAGCCCGCCTGGAGGCCCGCCTCGGTGCAGGCGGTGACATGGGCGGCGACGGCGGCCGCGTCCAGGTAGGCGGCCCCGCTGGTGTGGCCGGCGTCGCGGTAGGGCTCGTGCAGGCAGGCCGTGTGCGAGCCGAGGGCCCCGTCGACGAAGAGGTCTCCGG
Source organism: Streptomyces sp. NPDC001220 (assembly GCF_053597895.1). NCBI lineage: Bacteria > Bacillati > Actinomycetota > Actinomycetes > Kitasatosporales > Streptomycetaceae > Streptomyces > Streptomyces sp. NPDC001220. The sequence continues at coordinate 469,641 of NZ_JBSFJE010000005.1, read as the reverse complement.
CGGCGCCGAGCGCGCCCAGTTCGCGCGCCTTGTCGGCATCCTCCTCGGCCCAGTAGCCGACGACCCGGGGTCCGGGTGCCTCGGCGGCGAGCCACAGGAGGCCGGTGAAGTCGTCCTCGGAGGAGATCTTCGGCCCGCCGCACTCGTGGAGGGTGCCGATACCGAGGGAGGCCGCGTGCGCGAGGGCGGTGCGCTGGGCCTCGGCACGCTGTGCGGGCGTCACGGCCGCGAACGCGGCGGCGCGTACGGCGTGGTGGGCGTCGCTGATGAGCGGGGCGTCCTCCCGGGAGACCGCACCGGGGACCAGGTCCAGCAGGGCCGTGCTGACGACGGCCGAGTGGACGTCGATCCGGGACAGGTAGAGCGGGCGTCGACCGGTGGCCGCGTCCAGCTCGGCGCGGGTCGGCGGGCGGCCGTCGGACCAGCGGGAGGCGTCCCAGCCGTGCCCGAGCAGGACCCGGTCGTCCGGGCGGGCGGCGGCGAAGTCCCGTACCAGGGCGAGCGCCGCGGCCAGGGAACCGGCCCCGGACAGGTCGAGCCCGGTCAGGGCGAGACCCGTCGAGGTGGTGTGGACATGGGCGTCGGTGAAGGCGGGGGTGACCAGAGCCCCGTCCAGGTCCACGACCTCGTCGACCCCGTCCGCGAAGGCGTCGGCGGCCCCTTCGGACCCGACCCAGGCGACCTGTCCACGCTCCACGACCATCGCGGTCGCGAACGGATCGGCGGGACTGTGGACCTCTCCACGACGGAGGAGGACGGTCTCGGGCTGGTCGGCGGTGCGCTCACTCATGGGGAACAGTCTCGCGCCTCACCCCGACTGCTCTCGACAGGGGGCGACGCCGACACCCCAGGGGCGGGAGGAACCGCGCGACCAGCCACGAACCACCCGCGCTCCGCGAACGAGGGCCGGGCCCACGGCGGCCCTGCCGCGGCGCTCAAATCCTCGGCGGCCGCGCCTCGTAGGGCGTGGACAGCACCACCGTCGTCCGCGTCGACACCCCCGCCAGGCCGCGCAGCCTGGCCAGCAGCTCCTCCAGCTCGTGCGGGGTCGCCACCCGCACCTTGAGGATGTAGTTCTCGTCCCCGGCCACGCTGTGGCACGCCTCGATCTCGGGGACGCCGGCCAGCCGGTCCGCGATGTCGTCGGGGGCGCTGGGATCGAACGGTTTCACCGAGATGAACGCCGTCATGGGCAGCCCGATGGCCTCCGGGTCGACGACCGCGGCATAGCCGCGGATGACGCCGCGCTGTTCCAGCCGGCGCACCCGCTGGTGCACGGCCGACGTGGAAAGGCCCGTGGCCTTGCCCAGGTCGGTGTAGCTCATCCGCCCGTCCTTGACGAGCAGCTGCACGATTTGACGGTCCAGCTCCTCCATGGCGCAAAAACTACAGTGCGCCTGATCTCCCGGGATACCTCGGCGACCCAGGTCATGGCCGGTTCGTGATGTCACGGAGGGCAGGTTGTAAGCCTGCTGAGGGACAAATCCACCGCACCGGGCACCTGCGGGCGGCATGTGACGAACGCCACAGCCCCCGAACAGGCCTCGTGATGTTCTCGTGATTACGGCCAAGACCGGACGGGAAGTGCTTGCTGTGGTCGAGGCCGCAGCGCCGTCACGGCCCAGCCCGAGGGGGAGTTACCCATGCAGAGTCTCAAGCGCCCTGGTCGTACCACGTCCAAGCGCCCGCAGCTGGTCGTCGAGCCCGAGCCGGAGGGCGTCGAATCCGACCTCTACGAGGCCGAGGAACCGGACGCGTACGACACCTTCGAGATGTACCGGGTGATCTGCCCGGACTGTGCGCAGCCGATCGCGCTGCTGGCGGACGAGGAGTTCCTGCCGGAGCACGCGCTGTGCGCCTCGCCGTGGAACCCGTTCGGTCTCACGGTCTGTGCCGGCACGGGCCGTGCGGCGGCCGAGGCCCCGTCCGCGGACGAGTCGGTCGAGCCGCAGGAACAGGACACCGCCCTCCTGCTCACCCTCCCGCAGGGTCTGGACTGGCGGACGCAGCCCTTCTCCCACGTCGGCGGCCCGGGCTCGCGCCCGATGCGCGTACCGGCGATGCGCCTCGGCGGCAGTGACCTCGGCCGTCAGGCCGCCTGAGTCACCGCACCGCATCCCAGTAGCTGCCCTGCACCATGGCGCGCAGACTGCCGTGGTGCAGGATCAGTGTGTCCGGATCCGCCGGCACGGCGACCTCACCGAAGTACACCTGCCGGTAGGCGATGCGCAGCATGACGATCGCGTGCCGCAGGGCGGCGTACAGGGTGTAGAAGTCCATGTCGCGCGGGGTGTGGCCGGTCAGCCGGGCGTAGCGGGCCTCGACGCGTTCGCGGCGCAGGAACCCGGGCAGTCCCGGCTGTCCGGAGGCGGCCGTGAGGTCCTGGAAGAAGCGGTGCAGATAGACGGTCCAGCCGAGGTCCACCTCGCGCGGGGCCGGTGCCGCCATCTCCCAGTCCAGGACCGCGACGGGGTCGAAGCCGTCGTAGACGACGTTCCCGATACGCGCGTCGCCCCAGTTGAGGACCGGTGTCCCGGGTTCGTCCGGCCACAGGTCCGCAAGCCGGTCGAACGCGGCCTCGATCAGGGGTGAACGGGCGAGTCCGGCCACCACCCAGTCGTAGTAGGCGCGTTGGGAATCGACATGCCGGTGCAGGGCGTCGCCGTCCCCGGGGAGGGCGAGGAACTCCGCCTCGGTGAGGAGTACTCGGTCGTGCAGCCGGGCCAACAGCCCCACGGTCGCCGCTTCGAGTCGTTCGCGTTCGGTATCGCTTGCCGAGTACAGCCAATTCCCTTCGTACGTATAGGGCATGACGTCGGGTGGGACGCGGCCCTCGGCCCGTTCCATGACGAAGAAGGGCGCGCCGAGCGGTCCGGGGTCCTCCTCCAGCCACAGGACGCGGGGCACCGGCACATCCGTGTGTTCGGCGACCAGCCGCATGGTGCGGTACTGGCGGGTGAGGTCGTACGAGGGGAAGACCGTGTACGCCGCGGGGTCGGCCGCCAGCCTCAACGCGCAGCCACGCAGCGGCGGGTGCGGGTGCTCGATCTCGAACAGCAGGGTCTCGCTGGACATGCCGTTGGAGGCGGGGACGGTCACGCCGACGGCCTCGGCGCCGGGGAGCCGGGCGTCCAGCCAGGCGGTCAGCCGGCGGGTGAGGTCCTCCGGGTCGCGCGTCGTGGTGCGCGGGCGCGGTTTCGTCGTCATCCCGGACTCCTCCTTCAGGGCGCCACCGAGTCGAAGCCGGTGAAGCCGCTCGGATCGTGTCTGCCGAACGAGCCGTGTTCGAAGATGCCGTGGCCGACCCGGCCGTCCAGCCGGAAGCGGGCGGAGTGGTCGGTGACGCCGTAGGCCGCGCGGGGGTGCGGTGCGGTCATGTCGTAGGTACGGCGGTCCGTCCAGCCGCGGCCCTGCCAGGTGCCGTGCTGCCAGTCGTCCGCCGGCGGGTAGCCGGCGCCGATCGCGAGTGGCGAGGAGGCGAGGATCTCCACCTCAAGTTCCTGGGGCCCCCGCGCGTCGCCGAGGTGGACGACGGCGTGCTCCGGATGGCGGGTGCCGGAGCGGTAGCCGATCTCGGCCCGCGGCCAGCCGAGTTGGCGGTCGCGGTGGCCGGGCCGGACCAGGGTGGCGTCGTTCAGGGTGCGGTAGCCGTCGGCGTCCTCCTGGGTGATGACCATCAGGAAGCGGTCCTCGAAGCGGACCGGGCACCAGATCCAGTGGAAGCCCTCGGTCGGTTTCTCCTGGGCGAGCCGTCCGCCCTCCTCCCCCGGTATCGGGCGGACGCCCCAGCTGCGGTCCCGGGTGCCGGTCCAGCCGGCCGGGTCGACGCGGAACTCCTCGCCGCCGGCCCTGATCACCCCGGACACTCCCCCGGCCTGCACGAACCTGCGGCCCTCCAACGTCAGCCGGTCGCCCCGGCGTTGCAGGTGGTGCGGCTCCCACAGGGCCGGGAAGCCGGCGGTCCAGGTGAGGTCGTACGAGATCGAGTCGTCGCAGGTCAGGCGGAAGCGCCGGAGCGGCTCCTCGACCTCGATGCGCAGCGGGCCGACCGTCAGCCGCGTCCGGTCGTCGCCGAGCGCGTCCGAGGCGCGTACCGCGTGCAGGGTGTCTCCGGTGCGCAGGGTGGCGTAGGCGTCGATCACGCCGACGTTGGGGTAGACGCCGAGGCCGAGGATGAGCAGGGCACGGCCGCTGTGGTCGAGGACGTGGAAGATGCAGCGGTCGTAGGCGTTCCGGTCCCCGGAGGCGACGTGCTTCATGGAGAGCGGGACCTGGTGCACCGGGTACTCGTCGAGCGGTACGGGACGGTCGTCGGCCATGGCGGGCCTCCCCGGGGGCTGGAGACGGTCCGGCTGACGGTACGTCAGAAAACAGGCGGAGGCCAGATCCGGGAGCGGACGTCCACGAACTCACGCACGATTCGGGGCATCGGTGACCAGGGCGGCCGCCCCCGCGTTGGGCGGGCATGACGACCACCTACACCGCCCTCGGCCGTCAGCGCCGTATCTTCGTGCCCCCGCCCGCGGCATCGGCCCCGCCTCCCGCGCCGCAGGATCCGCCCATCTACCGCGATCTGATGCGGACCTGGGCCGACCGGGGCCGCACCCTGCCGGGCCGCCACGACCCGGAGTGGGTCAGGCTGGCGGCCCCGACGGTCTCACGCGGGCAGTTCAGCGACTTTCCGGTCCCGCCACATGACGGGCGATGACCATCCGCTGGATCTGGTTGGTGCCCTCGACGATCTGCAGGACCTTGGCCTCGCGCATATAGCGCTCGACCGGGAAGTCGGCGGTGTAGCCGTAGCCGCCGAGGATCTGGACGGCGTCGGTGGTCACCTTCATCGCGGTGTCGGTGCAGTGCAGCTTGGCCATCGCGGCCTGCTTGGCGAACGGCCGGCCCGCGTCCCGCAGCCGGGCCGCCGCCAGGTACAGAGCGCGGCCGGCCTCGATCTGGGTGGCCATGTCGGCGATCATGAACCGCAGGCCCTGGAAGTCGGAGATGGGGTGCCCGAACTGCCGCCGCCCGGTGGCGTAGGCGACCGCCTCGTCCAGGGCCGCCTGGGCGAGGCCGATGGCACAGGCGGCGATGCCGAGCCGGCCGGAGTCCAGTGCGGACAGCGCGATGGCGAAGCCCTGGCCCTCCTCGCCGAGCCGCCGCTCGTCCGGGACCCGGACGTCGTCGAAGTGGACCTGGGCGGTGGGCGAGCCCTTCATGCCCATCTTCTTCTCCGGAACCGCGCCGCTCAGGCCCTCGGCGTCACCGGGGACCAGGAAGGCGGTGATGCCGTGCGAGCCTTCCCCGCCGGTGCGGGCCATGACCGTGTAGAAGTCGGCGATGCCGCCGTGCGTGATCCAGGCCTTGGTGCCGTTGATCACCCAGTCGTCGCCGTCTCTGACCGCCTTCGTGCGCAGGGAGGCGGCGTCGGAGCCGGCGGCCGGCTCGGACAGGCAGTAGGCGCCGAGCAGGCCGCCGCCGAGTATCGCCGACAGGTGCTCGACCTGCTGCTGCTTGGTGCCGTAGGCGGCTAGCGCATAGCTCGCGAGGGTGTGCACGCTGACGCCGAGGCCGACGGTGAGACGGGCCCTGGCCAGCTCCTCCAGGACCTGGAGGTACACCTCGTAGGGCTGGTCGCCGCCGCCGTACTCGACGTCGTAGGGCAGGCCGAGCAGGCCTGACTCGGAGAGCAGCGTGAAGACTCCGCGCGGGAAGCGTCCGGCGTCCTCCTCCTCGGCCGCCCGGGGCTCGATCTCACGCTGTGCGATCTCCCGGACGAGCGAGATCAGGTCCCTCGCTTCTTCCGTGGGCAGCTGACGCTCCACCGGCTGCGGGTCGCGGTCGGACATGGCGTCGGTCTCCTCCCTGTCGGGCACCAGCGGTCACGGCCCGTCGGGTAGGGGCGGCTCCGCCTGTCGTTCAAGTGCGGCCGCGGTCGGCGTTCCGGGTCACGGAAGCTGCTGACCAGCGGCTGCGCAGTGAGTATGCCCGATCGGGGACCTTCCGTCACCAGTTAACGACCGCTTACTTCTCTAATTCCAGGACAACATTCGACCGCCCCGATATTGGTCCGAACCATTGACCCGAGTGGTCTAGTCCTCCTAGGGTTCATGACCAACGCTTTACCGCGTTCATGCCAATCGGCGCGCGTTTCCCCTCTCCCCCAGGAGGAGACACCCGATGCACACCCCTCACCGCTCCCGGTTCCGGGCGCTGCTCTCCGCGGTCTGCTGTGCCGTCCTCGGCGCCGGGCTGCTGGCCGGCGCGGGCACCGCGTCCGCGGCCGCCCCGTCCGCTCCCCAGGTGCAGGCCGGCTCGAAGGTCGTCGGCTACTTCACGGAATGGGGCATCTACGACCGCAAGTACCTGGTCAAGAACGTCGAGACCTCGGGCTCGGCCGCGAAGCTCACCCACATCAACTACGCCTTCGGCAACGTCACCGGCGGCAAGTGCGCGATGGGCGACTCGTATGCCGCGACCGACCGCGCCTACACCGCCGCCGAGTCGGTGGACGGGGTCGCGGACACCTGGGACCAGCCCCTGCGCGGCAACTTCAACCAGCTGCTGAAGCTGAAGAAGAAGCACCCGAACCTGAAGATCCTCTGGTCCTTCGGCGGCTGGACCTGGTCGAGCGGCTTCGGCGAGGCCGCGAGGAACCCGGCCGCCTTCGCCCAGTCCTGCTACGACCTGGTGAAGAACTCCAAGTGGGCGGGTGTCTTCGACGGCATCGACATCGACTGGGAGTACCCGAACGCCTGCGGGAACACCTGTGACACCAGCGGCCGGGACGCGTTCAAGAACCTGATGGCGGCGCTGCGCTCGAAGTTCGGGAGCAGCGCCCTGGTCACCGCCGCGATCACCGCCGACGCGACCAGCGGCGGCAGGATCGACGCGGCGAACTACGCGGGCGCGGCGCAGTACGTCGACTGGTACAACCCGATGACGTACGACTACTTCGGCGCCTGGGACGCGACCGGGCCGACGGCCCCGCACTCGCCGCTGAACTCCTACTCCGGCATCCCGAAGGCGGACTTCTCCACCTCGGCGACGATCGCCAAGCTGAAGGGCCTCGGCATCCCGGCGTCCAAGCTGCTGCTCGGCATCGGCTTCTACGGCCGCGGCTGGACCGGGGTGACCCAGGCGGCGCCCGGCGGCACGGCGACCGGCCCGGCGGCGGGGACCTACGAGCAGGGCATCGAGGACTACAAGGTGCTCAGGACCAAGTGCCCGGCGACCGGCAAGGTGGGCGGCACGGCGTACGCCAAGTGCGGCAGCGACTGGTGGAGTTACGACACCCCGGCGACCATCGGGACCAAGATGACGTACAAGAACCAGCAGGGCCTGGGCGGCACCTTCCTCTGGGAGCTGAGCGGCGACACCGCAGGCGGTGAGCTGATCAAGGCCGTCAACTGACCCCCGCCACGGGGGGCTTGGGGCGGGGGTTCCACGAGACCTCCGCCCCTTGTACGTGTCAGGCGTCCCGGCGGGCCGGGGCCGGTGCGGGGTAGGCGGGGTCCAGTTCCTCGATGGCGCGCATGGTGCCGCCGAGCGTCTTGACCAGCAGCTCGCACATGGTGTCGCGGGTGAGTTCGGGGTGCTCGATCCAGCTGAGGGTCGCGCCCTCCACGCTGCACAGCCAGGAGAGCAGGCCCATCCTGGCGAGCGGGGCGATGTCGCTTCGGCCGTAGGCGCCTTCGGCGATGGTCCCGACCATCGCCTCGCGCACCCCGTCGCGGATGGAGTGCACCTCGGCGTCGAAGCCGACGCCGCCGCTGACGATCGTGCGGTACGCGGCCTGGTGGTACTCGGCGTAGCGCAGATAGCTGTCGATGGTGCGGTGGACGCGGTCCACCTGGGGCAGCTCCACGCCGCTCCCGGCATAGGTGACCAGGTCGGCGACCGAGTCCTGGATGATCGCCAGGTAGTAGCCCCGCTTGGACTGGAAGTAGTAGTAGATCAGCCCTTTGGCGACATGCGCCTGCCTGGCGATGTCGTCCATGGAGAGCGCGTCGTACGAGGTGTCGGCGAACAACTTCCGCCCGATGGCGATGAGTTCGGCACGACGGGCCACGGAGCGCTCGGTGCCGCGCGCCCGGGGACGGGCGGCGGCACGTTGTTGACTAATATTCAATTTAGACCCTGGTCTCAGCAGGCTGCGGGACATCCGCAGTATGCCAGGTCGGGTAGTGGGTCAGGTCACAGCAGCCCGAGTTGGGTCACCAACATGGCGATGACCACGACAAGGGTCCAGCCCATGACGTGTTCCAGGACCTTCGGGCCGTCGTCCTCGGGTCCGCCGGTTCGGGCACGGGCGGCGGTGGTGGAGTGCGTGGTCATGCCGTCCACCATGCCACCGATTGCGGCTTTTGCGGCGGAGAGCTTGGTCACAGGAAAGCGGCCCCCGCTCCGTCCGGGGGCCGCCGTCGTGCCCGGTCAGCGCACGCCCACCGCCGCGAGTGCCTTGAGCTGGCCCGGGGTCGGGCAGGCCGGGAAGTACAGGTAGCAGACGCCGCCGGTGCCGGAGGCGACCTTGCCGGAGGCGTTGTACCGCTTGGTCCGCAGCCAGATGTTTTCGAACTCCCGCCGCAGATAGACCCGGCGGACCGCGTCGTCGTCGGCCGAGCACGGGTCGTTGGCGATCACGTCGCCGTCCGCGGTGAAGCCGATCACCGTCATGAGGTGCCCCGAGGTGCCGTAGCCGGCGCCCGTCAGCTCGCTCGCCAGGAACGACTGGGACGTTATGGCCGGGATGCCGGCCGCGATCAGCGTCTCCAGGTCGGTGAGCGAGCCGAGTCGCGTTATCACGCCCTGCAGGTCCTTGTAGGTGGACGCGTAGGCGGCGTTGAACGGCCAGTTGCCGCAGCCCGCGTACTGGTAGTCGTAGGTGTGGCGGGCCGCGTGGCAGACCTGCGGGTCGGCGTACGACGGGTCGACCCAGGCCAGTTGCGCGGGCGTGAGCCGGCCGCCCCAGTACTCGACGATCATCTGCGAGGAGGTGGGGCTGCACCAGGCCTCGCCGCCGTTGTCGTACTCGGGGTACTGGCCCTTGTGGATCTCCTGCGAGTAGCGCGGGACCTTCAGCTCCTGGGCCAGCCCCGGGACGGAGGCCGGGACGGTGAAGCGGTCCGGGATGTCGGAGCCCATGGCGCCGAGCCGCCAGACGGTCGGGGTGAGCTTGGTGCCGGGCTTGCGGTAGAGGGTCAGGCGCAGCTGGTACGAGGTCAGACGCAGGCCGGTGGTGGCGTCGTCGATGGCGAAGGTGTCCGTCCAGATGGTGCTCTTGCCGTCCGTCTGGCCGTCCACCGAGGTCCGCCTGATGTCCTGGTCGCCGGCCGCCCAGCGGCCCATCACGTACCAGGGGGTCGCGGTGCCGTCGGAGTAGGTGCCGTGCAGTTCGACCTGGATCCAGGTGCCGGCCGGGGTGTCCGCGTTCCAGGAGGCGATGGTCTCGGTGGCGGGCACGGTGAGCCGGCGCACCGGGCCGGTCCAGGTGCCGTACTCCCAGTCGGCGGTGGTGCCGGTGTGCGGGTCGGTGTAGGAGGTGGTGCCGGCCGGGGTGCCGATCACCACGCCGGGACGGCGCCCGGAGACGGCGCGGACGCCCTTGGCGGTGCCGGTCCGCCAGTCGCTGTAGGTGGTCCACGAGTGGTAGTCGACCGGCCGGGCCCGGGCCCGGCCGGTGTCCTCGGTGTCGGTGTCCGACGCCGCGGCCGCGGGGACCGCCGGGACCATTCCCTGGGCGACGGCGGCCGCCGCGACGGAGGCCGCGGCGGCCAGAACTGTTCTGCGGGAGGGCTGTTCGGCTCTGCTCATGGGTGGAAGACCCCCAGGTGTGCGCGACGCTGCTGGTCCGGTGCGCCAACTATGGAGCAGGGGGCATGCCCCTGCCAGCACTTCCGCCCATGCCACGCCCACCAATATTGGTCTCGTCCGCTGAAAGGGCCCGGCACCCGGCGCCGGGGCCCCCTCCACCGGGGCCTCCCGCACCGCCGTCAGATGAGGTCCATCGCGGCGACCTCGTCGGGGCGGCCGTAGCTGACCGGACCCTGGAAGCGGCGGCGGGCGGTGGCGAACCACCAGGCGGTGGCCACGACCAGGACGACGGCCAGGGCGATCGGCGCGTAGTTGAAGGTGTCGACGGTGATCGGCGAGGCCTGCGGCAGCATGAACAGGACGCTGCTCAGCAGGATCCAGGCGACCGCCAGCCAGCCCACCGGCCTGCTCCAGCGGCCCAGGTTCCACGGCCCCGGCTGGAACTCGTCGCCCAGGCGCAGCCGCAGGAACACCGGCACGGCGTAGGCGAGGAACAGCCCGACGACGTTGACGCTGACGATCGCGGTGAACGCCGTGTGCGACCACCAGCCCGGCACGATCAGCGCGAGGGAGCAGGCCACCGCGAGCCATACGGCCTTGACGGGGGTACGGGTGCGGGGCGAGACCGAGTGCCACAGGCGGGAGCCGGGCATGGCGCCGTCCCGGGAGAAGGCGAAGATCTGCCGGGTGTTGCTGGTGAGGTTGGCGAGACCGCAGAAGAGCATGGCACCGATGACGACGAGCAGCATCGCCTTCGCCCAGCCCATGCCGAGTCCGTCGATGAGAATCTGGACGGGCGGCGCGGAAGAGCTCGCCACCTTGTCGTAGTCGCCGATGCTGTACACCAGCGCGAGCATCAGGACGAGACCCGTGATCGCCGAATAGCCGATCGAGCGGATGATCCCCCTGGGGGCGTTCACGGTCGCCCGGACCGTTTCCTCGGACATGTGGAAGCTGCCGTCGAAGCCGGTGAAGGTCCAGCTGGTGACCAGCAGGCCGAGCATGCCGCCGTAAAGGCCGTTGGTGAAGCCGGTGTTGTTCACGAAATGCGTCACGAAGGATGCCGACTGATGCTGGGCGGGCATCACGATCAGTGTGCTCACGATCACCACGAGTCCGATCAGCAGCCACCACACGGAAATCCGGTTCAGTACGGCGACGAGCTGGACGGTGTAGGTGTTGGCGAGCCCCTGGACCACGGTGATCAGGGCCGTGATCAGGACCGTCTGGTGGGCGGTCGGCGTGTACGAGGACCACTGCAGGGCGACGAAGGCTTGGATGAAGGTGGCGGCCGCGTATCCGGTGGCCGCGGTACCGCCGATCTGGCCCACGAAGTTCAGCCAGCCCGTGTACCAGGACCAGGCGCCCTTGTGCCGTTTGGCGAGTTTGCCGGCCGAGAAATAAAGCGCGCCGCTCGTCGGATAGGCGGAGGCGACTTCCGCCATGGCTGCGCCGATGCACAGCACCATCACGCAGACGCCGATCCAGCCGAACACGAGAATGCGGGGGCCGCCCGCGTTCATACCGAATCCGAAGGACGAGAAGATCCCGGAGAGAATATTGATGATGGTGAAGGAGATAGCGAAATTGTCGAACGCCTGGAATCGGCGGGTGAGTTTCCGCGGATAACCCATCGCATGCAGGGTCGCATCGTCGTCGAGGGTGACGGGGTCCGCTGTGCGTTCTGACACGTACCGGCCTTTCTCTCGGTGAGGGTCTCTCTGTGAGGTCTGTGAAGGTCTCTCTGCGAGGTCTGTGAGGGTCTCTCTACGAGGGGGTGGGCAGGCCGCAGGCTCGGCGGGCCCGGGAGAGCTGCTCGGCGGGCTCTCCGAAGACGCTCCAGGGCATCCGTGAGGCGTACCGCCCCATGGCCGTGAAGACCGCCCGGGCCTCGAACTCACGCTGGGCCATGACCAGGGCGTGCGCGAGGTAGGCCAGGTCGAGCACCGGGGTGAACCGGTAGCCGGCGGCCGCGGGCTGCCAGTTGTGGTAGATGGACAGTGCGGTGGCGCGCCACTGCGGCTGTTCCCAGACCCGCTCGGCGAGCAGTTGGGTGGGGTTGTGGCTCTCCACCAGCGCGACCAGGGGCAGCAGCCGTATCGCCGAGTCGGCGGGGGCCCGCTGGGCGAGGAAGGCGGCGACGTCCCAGGCGGCGTTGACCGAACCGCCGTAGCGGGTGAAGAAGAAGGACAGGAAACGGTGGTGGGCCTCGCGGTGCCAGGGGTCGAGGGCGAGCGTGTGCGCGAACAGCCGCCAGGGCCCGGGCGGCGAGGTCAGCAGGCCGCTCGGGGCGGGGTCGTGCGGGCGGTGCAGCCGGGCCATGGCCAGCTTGGCGGCCCAGGGTGTGGGATCGGCGGGGTTCATGGTGGAGGCCCGGTCGCAGGCGGCGAGGGCGATCCGCTCCAGCGCCTCGGCGCGCTCGTCGCGGGCGTCGGCCGCCCGGATCGCCCGCTGCACGGCCACCCGGGCCCACATCAGCGCGGACTCGGGGCTCGGCTCCTCGGCCAGCCAGCGCTCGACCAGGTCGGTGCCGGCCGCCTCGGAGGCCAGGACCAGGGAACGGTGGGCGCGCAGGGCGAAGTCGGCACGGGTCTCGGCCAGGGCCTCGCGGGCGCTGCGATATCTCCCGGCGCGCACATCCACGCAAACGCTCGCGAGCAAGCGGTCATCGGCCGCCGGATGCCATACGTACTGCCCCTCGAATAACTCCGCGGCCATCTTCCCCTGTCCGTCCCCGTTCGACGCTTCGCAGTCGCGCAGAAGGCACCCTACTCAGCGGCGGACGCACCGGGAACGTCCGATTTCGACATATCGGTCAGCGAGTCGGAAATATTAACGAGGATGCTGGAGAACGGCTCGAAATTAGTTCAAGCCGCTACTTCCAGGAGGCCGTAAACGCCCGCTATGCGCCGCACTACTAGAATGTTTCCGGAAAACGCCCCACACCACGCGACACCACACCACACAGCACCTCAGCACACCCCGGGAATCGTCATCCACCGCCTCGCCGCCGCACTCCAGAGCCTGCCGCCCTCCTGCGGCCCGGTCCGTCTCGTCGCCGTCGACGGGCACGCAGGCTCCGGGAAGACCACCTTCGCCGGGCGGCTGGCCACCGCGCTGGGCGGGGCACCGGTGCTCCACCTCGACGACATCGCCAGCCACGAGGAGCTGTTCGCCTGGACCGGACGGCTGCTGACCCAGGTGATCGAGCCGCTCGGCCGCGGCGACACCGCCCACTACCGGCCCTACGACTGGCGCGCCCGCGCCTTCGGGCCGCCCCGACCGCTGCCGCCGGCCCCCGTGGTGCTCGTCGAGGGCGTCGGCGCCGGGCGCCGGGCGCTGCGCCCGTTCCTGGCACGGCTGCTGTGGATGGAGATGCGGCCGGAGGAGTCCTGGACCCGGGGCAGGCTGCGGGACGGGGCGGAACAGCGGGACTTCTGGGTCGAATGGGTCAGGGCGGAACGCGCGCACTTCGCCGAGGACCCCTCCAGGCCCTACGCCGACCTCTTGGTAACACAGTCACAGAAGGGGTACGAGGTACTTTCGGGACACGAGAACACCGTTGGACCGGACCAGTCGGTCACCCACCGTGACGGGCCGTCGGCGGTGTGCTGAACTTGTGAAGACGCACCCTGAAGAAGTTGCCTCAGTACCTCAACTCGGCTTGACCCAAGGGCCGTACAGGACTTACGTTCTGAATGAGCGGCCCTAGGGAGCCGCCCCACAGACGCGAAGCCCCCGGTTGTTCCCCCGTGATCGGGGGCTTCGTTCTGCCCTTTACCCCTTTTGTGTGCGCCGCGTGCGCCTCCTCGCTCACCCTCGGTCACCGAGCGGCGTTCACCCGGTCTGCTCCCACCTCGCCAAACGGCCTGTGCGGCACCCTTCGGCGGGCGGTGGAACCGCAGGTACGATGCCCTCGGTGCGACCTTCGAACGGCTGCTTCGCGCATCTGCAACTCCGGTCCGCGGCACAGCGGTTCGACCAACGGCGGCCATCGGGGGGAGCCCGGGGGCCAACCACGGGGGCACGGTTTGTGGGGGACGTGATGGAATTCGGCACGCAGGGCCTCGAGGCCCCGGCCGACCTCGCCTGGCTGCGAGGCGTGGACGCCTACACGATGGGCGCCTATCCGCAGGCGGAGGAGGAGTTCCGGGCCGCGGTACGGATGGATCCCGGGATGGCCGACGCCTGGCTCGGGCTGCACGCGCTGCGCGTCGACACGACGACCGCGCTGCTCAGAATGTTCCGGCACCGGGACCGCTTCGGCGATCAGCGCGCCCGGCACCGCCGCGCGCTCAACTCCTGGTACTGGCTGGGCTGGTGGGTGCAGCCGGTCCTGGAGAACCCACGCGATCTGCTGCTCGCCCACGCTTCGCACTGGCTGGACGGCCGGCACGTCCCGGAACTCGACCGGGCCCTCGCCGGGCTGCCGCCCGTGGACGCCGACCCCCAGGTCCGCTTCCTGCACGCCTGCCGGGCCTATCTGGTCAAGGACTGGGAGCAGTTGGTACGGCACACCGACCCGCTCCTCGACGATCCCATGCTGGGCATCGAGGCGGGCCTCTTCGGCGGCATGGCCCGGGTCCGCCTCGAAATGTACGGCCAGGCCGAGCCGTTGCTGTCGGCGGCGCTGATGCGCTGCCGCAGCGAGCAGCCGCAGCGCAAGGAACTGCGCTACTGGCTGGCGCGGGCGCACGAGGGCACCGGGCGCAGCGCCGCCGCGCTCCCCCTCTACCGGGCCGTGCACCGGGTCGACCCCGCGTTCATGGACACCTCGGCGCGGCTGGCCGCGATCGCCGAGGGCGACGGGTACGACGACAGCGCCGACCTCGCGGCGATCACGCTCACCGGCGCCGGTCAGGACGTCGTGGACGGGCCGGACATGCTCGACCCGCTCTTCGGCGCGGAGGGTCGCGATCTGCGGTTCGGGGAGGCGGAGCCGCCGGCGGGGGCGATGCCGTCGGTGGTCGATCCGGCGGTGCGCGAGAAGGTCGCGCCCTCGCCTCCGCTGCCGGCCGGGCCGACCGACCCCGCGTTACTCGAGGAGGCGCTCGCCGAACTGGAGCGCATGGTCGGGCTCGAGCCCGTGAAACGGCAGGTCAAGGCGCTGTCGGCACAGTTGAACATGGCCCGGCTGCGGGCCGGTCAGGGGCTGCCGGTGCAGCCGCCGAAACGCCACTTCGTCTTCTCCGGGCCGTCGGGCACCGGGAAGACCACCGTCGCACGGATCCTCGGGCGGGTGTTCTACGCGCTGGGGCTGCTGGGCGGCGACCACCTGGTGGAGGCGCAGCGGGCCGATCTGGTGGGCGAGTACCTCGGCCAGACCGCCGTGAAGGCGAACGAGCTGATCGACTCCGCGATCGGCGGGGTGCTGTTCGTGGACGAGGCGTACTCGCTGTCCAACTCCGGCTACGGCAAGGGGGACGCGTACGGCGACGAGGCCCTGCAAGTGCTGCTGAAGCGGGCCGAGGACAACCGCGACCACCTGGTGGTGATCCTGGCCGGCTATCCGGAGGGCATGGACCGGCTGCTGGCCGCCAACCCAGGTCTCTCCTCCCGTTTCACGACCCGCGTGGACTTTCCCTCCTACCGGCCCCTGGAGCTGACCTCGATCGGCGAGGTGCTGGCCACGGAGAACGGTGACGCGTGGGACGAGGAGGCGCTGGAGGAGCTGCGGTCGATCGCCGGGCACGTGGTCGACCAGGGGTGGATCGACGAGCTGGGCAACGGGCGGTTCCTGCGGACGCTGTACGAGAAGAGCTGTGCGTACCGGGATCTGCGCTTGTCGGTGTATCCGGGGGTGCTGTCGCGGGACGACCTGGCGACGTTGCGGCTGCCGGACCTGATGCAGGCGTACGGGGAAGTGCTGTCGGGACGGGGACCGCAGGATCCGGCCGGTATGTAGGTGCGCGTCTCCTGCGCCACCGCCCAGGCACCGCCCGCTCGGGGTGCGCTGCCGGGTGGCGGGAGACGTACCGGGTCGAGGGGGATGCCGTGGAGGGCGGAGAAGGACCGATGCCGCCGGCCGGTCTGTTCGGGCTGGAGACCGTCGTGGTGGGGCAGCCGAAGCGGTCGTGGTGGCGCAGATACACGGGGCCCGGGCTGGTCCTGTCCACCGCGACGGGGGCCCCGCTCGGCCAGGTCACGTACACCGACGACGCGCGCTCCGTCCTCACCGGGACGTCCGGGGAGTTCATCGTCCGTATCGAGCAGTTCGGACCGGCGCGGTTCCGCTTCGTCGATGCCGCGGACCGGGAGGTCGGCACCGTCGACGCTCATGGACTCGTCAAGTCCCGCCGACTGGACCTCCGGACGGAGCGGGGACGCCGGCTCCTCCTCGCGCGGCCCGGCCTCCTGTACGCCGAGTGGCATCTCACGGAGTCCGATCCGGAAGGAGGCCCGGCGCCGGAGATCCTCGGCCGGGTCACGGTGAGCACCATCGACTCGTGGATCGGGTTGCAGCAGTACGTGGTCGAAGTGGACGCCCGCCTGGACGCCTCCGACCGACGGACCGTCGTGGCCTCGGTCGTCTGTCTGCACCTGCTCCGCCGGCCTCCGGGTGACACGGCCACGCCGGTATGAGCCTCGCTCCGCCGCCGCGGCCGGGGCGTGCGACCGGGAGGGCCGGGATCGCCGGGATCCCGGCTGCTCTCGGCGGCCGGCGCCCGCCCCGGTCAGGCGGCGAGGGTCTCCGCCAGGGCGGCCAGGCCGTCCCGGTAGATGCCCTCGAAGAGCGCGGTCGCCTCGGCGTCGGTGACACCGTCCGCGGTGAACGTGCCCGACCACTCCACCCGGCATCCGTCGCCGCCGCGGTCCACGACCTGCAGCGTGGAACGGTAGTCCGTGACGGGGAAGGGGGCCTGCTCGATCGAGTAGGTGTAACTGCGGGCTGTCTCGTCGAAGGCTTGGAGGCGTTCGACGATGACGGCGCCCTCGGCGTTCGTCAGCGTGCGCAGCCGGCCACCCTCGCTCGACCGGCTCCGCGCGATGTACGGCAGCCAGTCGGGCAGGGCGTGGAAGCCGCCGATGAGCTGCCAGACCCGGTCGGCGGACTGCCGCACGTCGAGGGTGGCGCGGGCGGCGGTCACGAGGCGTCCTTCAGGGGGACCGGCGCGTCGTGCGCGATGATCTTCTGCTCGCGCAGGGCCTTCCAGAAGCCGTACGGGACGGGCTCGACGAGCGCGGCGAGGTCCTCGGCGATGCGGCTGGGCCGGGTCGCGCCGGGAATGGCCGCGGCGACGGCGGGGTGGGCCAGCACGAACTGGAGCGCGGCGGACTTGATGCCGATGCCGTGCTGCTGCGCGAGCGCCTTGATCCGGCCGACCTTGTCGACGATGTGCGCGGGCGCCTCGGCGTACTCGAAGTGGCTGCCGCCGGCGAGGATGCCGGAGCTGTAGGGGCCGCCGACCACGATGTCGACGTTCTGCTCGGCCGCGGCCGGCAGCAGGCGCTGGAGGGCTCGCGAGTGGTCGAGCAGCGTGTAGCGGCCGGCCAGCAGGAACGCGTCGGGCTGCGGCTCGTCCAGGTCCAGCGTCATCTCCAGCGGCTCGACCTTGTTGACGCCGAGGCCCCAGGCCTTGATGACGCCTTCGTCACGCAGCCGGGTCAGGGCGCGGAACGCACCGGTGCGGGCGCTCTCGTACACGCCGACCCAGTCGTCGCCGTAGAAGTCCTGGGCGACGTCGTGCACCCAGACGATGTCGAGGCGGTCCGTCCTGAGGCGCTTCAGGCTGTCCTCGACGGAGCGCAGCGTCGCGTCCGCGCTGTAGTCGTTGACCATCTTGTTGGGGCGGCCGTGCTCGAACAGAGCACCCTTCTCGCCGAGTTCACGGCTCGCGGGGTCCTCGACCTCGTCGAGGATGACCCGGCCGACCTTGGTGGACAGGACGTACTCATCGCGCGGCTTGTCGGCGAGGACCCCGCCGAGCCGGATCTCCGCCAGCCCCGCACCGTACAGGGGCGCGGTGTCGAAGTAGCGGATGCCCTGGTCCCAGGCGGCCTGCACGGTGGCGGCGGCCTCGTCGTCGGGAATGGCGCGGAACATGTTGCCGAGCGGTGCGGTGCCGAAGCCGATGCGGCCCGGCAGGAGGGAGCGGATGCTCATGGTGGTGCCTCAATCTGCGTTGCTGCGTGGGGGGTACGAAGCGGGGGCGTCGCTGGTGGTGGGGCGTCGGCCCGGGTGGCCGGCTAGTTGAGGGTGTCGGGGTCCGGGCCCGTGCGCAGGCCGCGGTCGAGCGCGGTGAGCGCGTCGATCTCCTGCGGGCCGAGCTCGAAGTCGAACACGTCGAAGTTCTCGCGGATACGGGTCTCGGTGACCGACTTCGGGATGACCACGTTGCCGATCTGCAGGTGCCAGCGCAGCACGACCTGGGCCGGGCTCTTGCCGTGCGCGGCGGCGATCGCGGTGACCGCCTCGTCATCGAGGACGGCGCCCTGGGCGAGCGGGCTCCACGCCTCGGTGACGATGCCGTGCCGGGCGTGGAAGTCACGCAGCTCGGCCTGCTGGAGGCCCGGGTGGAGCTCGATCTGGTTCACGGCCGGGACGACGGTAGCGGCACCGAGCAGGCGCTCCAGGTGCGCGGGCTGGAAGTTGGAGACTCCGATGGCGCGGGTGCGCCCGTCGGCGTACAGCTTCTCCAGCGCACGCCACGTGTCGAGGTAGAGGTCACGGGCCGGGGTCGGCCAGTGGATGAGGTACAGGTCGACGTGGTCCAGGCCGAGCTTGTCCAGGGAGGCGTCGAAGGCCGCGAGCGTGCTGTCGTAGCCCTGGTCGGTGTTCCACAGCTTGGTGGTGACGAACAGCTCGTCGCGGGCGATGCCGGAGTCGGCGAGCGCCTGTCCCACGCCGCGCTCGTTGCCGTAGATCGCGGCCGTGTCGATGCTGCGGTAGCCGGCCCGCAGGGCGCCGGCGACGGCGGCGGTGGTCTCCTCGTCGGGGACCTGGAAGACACCGAAGCCGAGCTGCGGCATGGTGACGCCGTTGTTGAGGGTGACGGCGGGGATGGAGGTCACGATGTTCTCCCTGTCCTTTTCGATCACACGGGTCGCCAAAGGCGCCGGGGTGATCGTCCGTGGGTACGTAGTCGATGGTCCGTGTTGTTCGTCGTCGGCGCGCGGCCAGTGGTGCGCGGCGACGGGTGTCCGCCCGTGGCCGGAGCGCGGACTGCGCGGCGGCGCGGGGTGCGGCCGAAGCCTGCGGCGACGTCGGGCGGCAGGCCTTCGATGACGCATTCGGGGGTGCCGAAGACATGACTACATTAATTGCAGACGCCGGTTAATTGCAAACGCGGCATACCTGCGTGCGCCCACGGAGGGGGCGGGTGACGGTTCGGGCTCGCGTATGCCCTGACGGCAGCGCTCATGGGCGGCCCGACGTCGGTACCTCCACGACGTCGAGGCGCGGTGCCCCTTGTGGGACGCGGGGAGCCGCGTGACCGGCCGTCGCCGGGACGCGGCTCCCCGTGATGCTCAGCCCACCGCGACTTCCTCCGGCTCGCCGCTGGCCCGGGGCTCGGGCGCCCTGGTCGGCCGTTCCTCCCGGTGTGCCGGGTCCGTCACCTCGCCCACCAGCAGTTCCAGCACGTCCTCCAGCGCCGCCAGCCCCAGGACCCTGCCGTGGCCGTCGGCCACCTGCGCGAGGTGCGTCGCGGCACGGCGCATCACCGTGAGCGCGTCGTCGAGGGGCAGCTCGGCCCGCAGGGTCGTCATCGGGCGCCACAGCTGCTGCGGCACCGCCCGGTCCGAGTCCTCCAGGTCGAGTACGTCCTTCACATGCACGTAGCCCATGAAGGCACCGGACTCGGCGGAGACCGGGAAGCGGGAGTATCCGGTGCGGGCGGTGAGCTCGACGATCTGGCCCGGGGTGACGGACGGAGGGACCGTGATCAGGGACTCGCGGCGCAGGAGTACGTCCGTCACCGGGCGGGAGCCCAGTTCCAGCGCGTCCTCCAGCCGCTCCTGCTCCTCCGGATCGAGAAGGCCCGCCTGGCCGGAGTCCTCGAGCAGCCGGTTGAGCTGCTCGCTGGTGACGACGGCCTCGACCTCGTCCTTCGGCTCCACCCGGAACAGCTTCAGGATGCCCTGGGCACAGGCGCCCAGGGCGACCGTGATCGGCCGGCACACACGGGCGAACGCCACCAGGCCGGGGCTCAGCCACAGCGCCGCCTTCTCGGGCGCCGCCATCGCCAGGTTCTTCGGCACCATCTCGCCGATGACGAGGTGGAAGAAGACGACTCCGGCCAGCGCGATCACATAGCCCAGCGGGTGGATCACGCCCTCGGGCAGGTGCACGGCTTCGAACACCGGCTCCAGCAGATGCGCCACGGTCGGCTCGGCCACCGCGCCCAGCGTCAGCGAGCAGACGGTGATGCCGAACTGGGCCGCGGCCATCATCTGCGGGAGGCGTTCCAGGCCGTAGAGGACCTGGCGCGCCCTGGCCGTGCCCAGCGGTTCGATCTGGCTGCGGCGGACCGAGACCAGGGCGAACTCCGCGCCCACGAAGAAGCCGTTGGTGAGCACCAACAGGGCGGCGAAGACCAGTTGGAGGACGCTCATCGGACGGCCTCCGCGACGGCGGGGGCGGTGCGGACCAGGCGGACCCGCTCGGCGCGGTAGTGGCCGACCCGGCGGACCGACAGCCGCCAGCCGGGCAGCTCGGCCCGGTCGCCGGGCGCCGGGATCCGGCCGAGCAGGTCGGCGACCAGGCCGGCGACCGTCTCGTACGGACCCTCGGGCACGTCGAGGCCTATCCGCTGGAGGATGTCGACGCGGACACTGCCGTCGACGTCCCAGGCGGGCTTGCCGTCCTGCGGCGGGGCGGCCGCGAGTTCCGGCGCGTCCGGGCTGTCGTGCTCGTCGCGGACCTCGCCGACGAGTTCCTCGACGATGTCCTCCAGGGTGACCACCCCGGCCGTACCGCCGTACTCGTCGACGACGACGGCGATGGGCTGCTCGGAGCGGAGCCGGGCGAGCAGCGGCTGGACCGGCAGGGTCTCGGGGACGAGCAGCGCCTTGCGGGCGATGCGGCCGACGGGAGTGCGCAGCCGGTCGTGGACCGAGACCGCCAGGGCGTCCTTGAGGTGGGCCATGCCGACGATCTCGTCGATCTTCTCCCGGTAGACCGGGAAGCGGGACAGGCCGGTGGCCCGGGTGAGGTTTACCACGTCCTCGGCGGTCGCCGAGTCCTGGAGCGCGCTGACCTTCACTCGGGGGGTCATGACGTGCTGCGCGGTCAGCTCTCCCAGGGACAGGGTGCGGACGAACAGGTCGGCCGTGTCCTGCTCCAGCGCGCCGGCCTGCGCGGAGTGCCGGGCCAGCGAGACCAGCTCGCCCGGGGTGCGGGCGGAGGCCAGTTCCTCGGCGGGTTCGACGCCGAGGGCGCGGACGAGCCGGTTGGCGACCGTGTTCAGCGCGGCGATGACCGGGCGGAACAGGCGCGAGAAGCGGGCCTGCGGGCCGGCGACGAAGCGCGCGACCTGGAGCGGCTTGGAGACCGCCCAGTTCTTGGGCACGAGTTCGCCGATCACCATCTGGATCGCCGAGGCCAGCAGCATGCCGATGACGACCGAGACACCGGAGACGGCGCCCTCGGGCAGGCCGAGAGCGGTGAACGGGCCGCGCAGCAGCTGGGCCAGTGCCGGTTCGGCGAGCATACCGACGACCAGGGAGGTGATGGTGATGCCGAGCTGGGTGCCGGAGAGCTGGAAGGACAGTTCCCTCAGCGACTCGACGACCGTACCGGCGCGCTTGTCGCCGTCGGCGGCGGCCTTCTCGGCCTCGGGTCGCTCCACGGTCACCAGGCCGAACTCGGCGGCCACGAAGAAGCCGTTGGCGAGGATGAGCAGGAACGCGGCTGCCAGGAGCAGCAGGGGGGTGGTCATGATGCCGCCGCCTCCGATGCGTCGCGGACCCCGAATCGGGGGTCCGCGGTATGTCGGGAGGGGGCGGCGCAGGTACTACAGGACGATCCGTCCATCGCCGGAGAGGGTCACTCCTCGGGTAGCAGGAACCCCTGTGCGCAGGGCGCGCGACAGGGGTGGAGGCGGGACGTGAAAAGCCTCCGCCAACAGATTAATCAAGACAGGGCCCACAACGGCAGAGTGGGCGACCCCGAGGTGGCCCCGAAGTTGCGTGATTTCAGCCCTGGTGCTGCTCGGGGTCGTGGATCGCGTGGGCCTCGGCGAGGGCCCGCAGGGCCTTGGCGTCGGCGATGGCGCGCTGCTTGGCGATGCCCGGCTGGATGCCGAGCGCGGGCAGGCTGGTGCCGTCGCTGAGGTTCAGGAACACCCACGGGTCACCCGGGCGGAGGTTCACCTGGACGATCTCCGCCCACTCCAGACGCCGCTTGCTGGCGATGTTGACGACGGTGACCCCGGACTCGTCGGCGACCACCTTCACCCGGGCCAGCTGGGCCAGCACCCAGAAGATCAGCGCGCCGGTGAGGACGAAGCTGAGCTGCTCCCCCGGGCCGAGCTGCTCGAGGAGCAGCGCGACCCCGGAGATGGTGGCGAACATGGCGGCGCCCGCGGTGAGCAGGATCACGCGGGTGTGGCCCGGCCGGAAGGTGACGGGAAGGGAAGGAAGCTCGGACATCTCTCGCGGGCGTTTCAGAGGCGGCAGGCGTGGATGGCCGTGGTCAGGATGGCGCGGGCGCCGATGTCGTACAGGTCGTCCATGATCCGCTGCGCGTCCTTGGTGGGGACCATGGCGCGGACGGCGACCCAGCCCTCGTTGTGCAGCGGGGAGACGGTCGGGGACTCCAGGCCCGGGGTGAGGGCGACGGCCTTCTCCAGCTGCTCGACCCGGCAGTCGTAGTCCATCATCACGTACGTCCGCGCGACCAGGACGCCCTGGAGACGGCGCAGGAACTGCTGGACCTTGGGTTCCTCGATGTCGGCGCCGGCCCGGCGGATGACGATCGCCTCGGAGGTCATGATCGGCTCGCCGAAGACCTCCAGGCCCGCGTTGCGCAGCGAGGTGCCGGTCTCGACGACGTCGGCGATGACCTCGGCGACACCCAGTTCGATGGCGGTCTCGACGGCGCCGTCCAGGTGGACGACGGAGGCGTCGACACCGCTGTCGGCGAGGTGCTTGGCGACGATGCCCTCGTAGGAGGTGGCGACCGTCTTGCCCTTCAGGTCCGCCAGGCCGTCGGCCGCGCCCGGCTTGGAGGCGAAGCGGAAGGTGGAGCGGGCGAAGCCGAGCGGCAGGATCTCCTCGGCGTGGGCGCCGGAGTCGACGAGCAGGTCCCGGCCGGTGATGCCGATGTCGAGGCGGCCGGAGGAGACGTAGATCGCGATGTCCCGGGGACGCAGGTAGAAGAACTCGACGTCGTTGACCGGGTCGACGATGCGGAGTTCCTTGGACTCCCTGCGCTGCCGGTAGCCGGCCTCATGCAGCATGTCCGCCGCAGGGCCTGAGAGGGAACCCTTGTTGGGGACGGCGATGCGCAGCATGAGGTCGGCTTCCTTTGCTCGAAAAGGGGGATTTGTCGGAAAGATTCTACAGGTGGGCGTAGACGTCGTCCAGCGAGATTCCGCGGGCGACCATCATCACCTGGACGTGGTACAGCAGCTGCGAGATCTCCTCGGCGGCTGCTTCCTTGCCCTCGTACTCGGCGGCCATCCAGACCTCGGCGGCCTCTTCGACGACCTTCTTGCCGATGGCATGGACCCCCTTCCCGACCAGCTCGGCGGTGCGGGACGTGGCGGGGTCGCCGTGGGCGGCCTTGTGCTGGAGCTCGGTGAAGAGCTCCTCGAAAGTCTTGTTGGACATGGTGAGCGCCAGACTACGCCAAACGCGGCGTCGCTCAGTGCCAGGGTTCAGATACTGAGCGGAGGGTGGCCGCCGTCGCGACCGCCGCCGTCACCGCCTCGTGGCCCTTGTCCTCGTTGGAGCCCTCCAGGCCGGCCCGGTCCAGGGCCTGCTCCTCGTTGTCGCAGGTGAGCAGGCCGAAGCCGACCGGGACACCGGTCTCGACGGAGACCTGGGTGAGGCCCTGGGTGACGCCCTGGCACACGTACTCGAAGTGGGGGGTGCCGCCGCGGATGACGACGCCGAGGGCGACCACCGCGTCGTAGCCGCGGCCCGCGAGGACCTTGGCGGCGACCGGGAGCTCCCAGCTGCCGGGGACCCGCAGCAGGGTCGGCTCGTCGATCCCCAGGTCACGCAGGGCGCGCAGGGCGCCGTCCACCAGACCGTCCATCACCTTTTCGTGCCACTGGGCCGCGATGACGGCGACCCGCAGGTCGCTGACATTGCGTACGGACAACTCCGGTGCACCCTTGCCGCTCACGTCTCTCCTCAGTGCTGTTTCTTTACTGGTTGCCGCAGCCGGACACGGCAGGGGTGTCCAGCCAGGGCAGGTCGTGGCCCATCCGGTCCCGCTTGGTGCGCAGGTAGCGGAGGTTGTGCTCGCCCGCCTGTACGGGCATCGGCTCCCGGCCGCTGATCTTGAGGCCGTGGCTGAGCAGCGCGTCGCTCTTGTCGGGGTTGTTGGTCATCAGGCGCACGCTGTGCACGCCGAGGTCCGCCAGGATCTGGGCGCCGGCGCCGTAGTCCCGGGCGTCGGCGGGCAGGCCGAGTTCGAGGTTGGCGTCGAGGGTGTCGCGGCCGCGCTCCTGGAGTTCGTAGGCGCGCAGCTTGGACAGCAGGCCGATGCCGCGTCCCTCGTGTCCGCGCAGGTAGACGACGACACCCCGGCCCTCGTCCTGGATGCGGTCCAGGGCGGCGTCCAGCTGGGGGCCGCAGTCGCAGCGGGCGGAGCCGAAGACGTCTCCGGTGAGGCACTCGGAGTGCACCCGGACCAGGACGTCCTCGCCGTCGCCGATCTCGCCGTGGACGAGGGCGACATGCTCGACGCCGTCCGTGGTGGAGCGGTAGCCGTACGCCGTGAAGGTCCCGTGCTTGGTGGGCAGGTTGACCTCGGCCTCGCGGCGGACGGTGGGCTCGGCGGAGCGGCGGTAGGTGACCAGGTCGGCGATGGAGATGATCGTCAGGCCGTGCTTGCGGGCGAACGGGATCAGCTCGGGGAGCCGGAGCATACGGCCGTCCTCACCGGCGATCTCGACGATGGCGCCGGCCGGGCGCAGGCCCGCGAGCCGGGCCAGGTCGACGGCGGCCTCGGTGTGGCCGTTGCGGGTGAGGACGCCGCCGGAGCGGGCGCGCAGCGGGAAGACGTGGCCGGGGCGGACGAAGTCCGTCGGCTCGGCGCCGCCGCTGGCCAGCAGCTGGAGCGTGGTGGCGCGGTCGGCGGCGGAGATGCCGGTGGTGACGCCGTGCGCGGCGGAGGCGTCCACGGAGACGGTGAACGCGGTCTTCATGGACTCGGTGTTGTCCTCGACCATCTGCGGCAGCTGGAGCCGGTCGAGTTCGGCGCCCTCCATGGGGGCGCAGATCAGGCCGCGGCACTCGCTCATCATGAACGCGATGATCTCGGGGGTGGCCTTCTCGGCGGCGATGACGAGGTCGCCCTCGTTCTCGCGGTCCTCGTCGTCGACGACCACGATCGGGCGGCCGGCCGCGATGTCGGCGATGGCCTGCTCGACCGGGTCGAGGGTGAGGTCCTCGACGCCGTCGGTGCGGTAGAGAATCGGTGCCGCGGTCATGCGGGTGCCCCTTCCAGAGCGGGCCGCGAGCCCTGGCGGGAGCGCAGCCACCAGTCGCGCATGCCCCACAGGACGAGCGCGCCGTAGATGACGTAGACGAAGCCGGAGAAGGCGTAGCCGTTGGCGAAGTTGAGGGGGACGCCGACCAGGTCGACCAGCAGCCAGGCGATCCAGAACTCGACCATGCCGCGGGCCTGGGCGTACATGGCGACGACGGTGCCGACGAAGATGTAGGCGTCCGGCCAGGGGTCCCAGGACAGGGACGGGTAGGCCTTGAAGAGCACGGCGACGGCCACGGTGCCGACGGCCGCGGCGGCGGCCATCGCGCCGCGTTCGCGCCAGGTGGCGAACCGGGGGGCGATGTGGCCGTCACCGCCGTCCTCGGCCCGGCCCCTGTTGCGGTTCCACTGCCACCAGCCGTACAGCGCGACGACCATGACGACGGCCTGCTTGCCGGCGCTGCCGGTGAGGTGGCCGTAGAAGGCGCCGAAGAGGATGAGGCCGGAGGCGAACTGGACCGGCCAGCTCCACAGGTTGCGGCGCCAGCCGAGGGCGAGGGCGGCCAGGCCGAGGATATTGCCGATCATGTCCGACCAGAGGATGTGCTGGCCGAACAGGACGAAGGCCTCGGAGTTCAGCGAGTTCACTTGCCCGCTCCCTGCGCGCTCGCGAGCAGCCGCTCCACGTACTTGGCGACGATGTCGACCTCGAGGTTGACCGGGTCGCCGGGCTGCTTGCGGCCGAGCGTGGTCAGGTCGAGGGTGGTCGGGATGAGGCTGACGGTGAAGTAGTCGGGGCCGGCCTCGACGACGGTGAGGCTGATGCCGTCGACGGTGATGGAGCCCTTCTCGACGACGTACCGCGCGAGGTCGGCCGGGAGCGAGACCTTGACGATCTCCCAGTTCTCGGAGGGCGTGCGCGCCAGCACCTGACCGGTGCCGTCGACATGGCCCTGCACGATGTGGCCGCCGAGCCGGGAGCCGACGGCTGTGGGGCGCTCCAGGTTGACGCGGGAGCCGACGTCCAGCGCGCCGAGGGAGGAGCGCTTGAGGGTCTCCTGCATGACGTCGGCGGTGAACTCGTCGCCCTCGTGCTCCACGACGGTCAGACAGACGCCGTTCACGGCGATGGAGTCGCCGTGCTGTGCGCCCTCGGTCACTACGGGGCCACGGAGCCGGAAACGGGAGGCGTCGCCGAGGTTCTCGACGGCGGTGATCTCACCCAGCTCTTCGACGATTCCGGTGAACACTTCCCGGGTCCTCCTGCCTCAACGGGGCACGGACTCCGGGGCCTGTCGACGAACGACAGAAAGGACGGAAGAGCACACCGGGAGCGACGCCGACAAGGTCCCGTCCGTGACGGACGAGACCAGATACGGCGGCGCGCACAGATACATGCTCGCCCGCCGCGCACTGCCTCCCATCCGGACTTTAACCGTCGGTCCAGGAATTTCACCTGGTCAACCGGCCGCTGGAAGCGGACGGGTCGCGGACTGTAACCGCCGGTTCGGAGTTTCACCGACCCCGGAGTGCGCTGCTTCTGGTACACGGCCAGTCTGCCACGCCCGGGAGTGGTCCATGCAGGGGAACCGTGTGGGCTGCCTCACAGACCGGGTCGCTGGACTTGCCTGACGGGACGTCATATGCACGAGCGGCGCCCAACGGGCCCTCGGACCAGGCATCTTGACTCGATCCGCAGCTATTGACCCTACTGGTCTAGTCCATTTATCGTTCGAGCGAGCCCGGCGGCGGTGACGACGGCCCTTGCCCGTCGCCGGGTCACCCACCGGGCCGGTCGGGTCAGCGGCCCTGCGGCGCGAACAGTTCGTCCTGCGCGCGCTCCCGTGCCGTCAGAAGCGCTCCGCGCAGCACGGCCCCGCCGCCGAGGACACTCGCGCGCACCTCGGTGGCCAGCGGGGACATCCGGCGCAGCCGCTCCTCGACACCGGCGGCGAGCGTGGCGCCGCCGGCCGAGCCGATCTCGCCGCCGAGGACCACGCAGCCGGGGTCCAGGATGGCGACGACGGCAGCGACGCCCACGGCGATGCGGTCGGCGAGGGCGTCGAGGAAGAGGGCGGAGTCCGCCGGGCGGCCTCGATGGTCGTCTGCGGGTCCGATCGGGCTGGTCGCGCAGTTCATCGCGCCCCTTCGGAGCGCTCCCCCGAACCGGACCGCCTCCCCCACCAGCCACGCCGCCGCGGGCTCGGGGCCCCTCGACTCGGCCGGGGGGAGACCGTGTTGCCCGGCGAGTTCGGCGATCGCCGCCGCGCCCACCAGGGAGTGGTAGCCGCCGGCGCAGTCCGTCGCGGAGGGCAGGGCGCGGGTGCCCGGCACCGGCAGGAAGCCGATCTCGCCCGTGCCGCCGGAGGCGCCCCGGCGCAGGCTGCCGTCCAGGACGACGGCGGCGCCGCAGCTGTGTCCCAGCCAGAGCAGCACGAAGGTGTCGCGGTCGCGGGCGGCACCCTCCCGCTGTTCGGCGACGGCGGCCAGATTGGTCTCGTTCTCGACGCCGACCCGGGCCTGCGGGAACCGCTCCTGCACGGCGGCGACCAGCCGGCGGTGCCAGGCCGGCAGGCCCGCCGAGTCGCGGAGTTCGCCGCTCGCCGGGTCGATGAGCCCCGGCGCCCCGATGCCGACGGTGTGCAACCGCCCGCCGCCGGCGGCCCCCGCCTCCTTGACCGCCCGCTCGACCAGCTCCACCGCCTGCTCGACGGCCGCCGCCTCCCCCGCGGCCGCCTTTCCCGCCTCCGGCCCGACCGGCACCGCCCCTTCGGCCAGCACCCGCCCCACCAGGTCGGACACCAGCACCGAGACGCTTTCGGTGCGCACGTCGAGGGCGGCCAGACAGACCCGGTCGGCGACGATGCCGTACAGCCGGGCGTTCGGCCCCCGGCGCTGTTCGCCGGACTCGCCGACCACCGCGATCAGGCCGGACTCGGCGAGCCGCTCGACGAGGTCGGCGACGGTGGGCCGGGACAGCCCGGTCAGCTGTTTCAACTGCCCTGCCGTCAGCGGGCCTTCCTGCTGGAGCAGGGTCAGCGCGAGCCGGTCGTTGATGGCCCGGGCGGTGCTCGGTGATGCGGGCATGACGGGCATCCTCCCAGATCGACGCGGCCCAGGACGGCCACGTCACTACCTATCTATCAGGCAGGGTCCCTGATAGTTTACGGCGCGGCAGCGGGGCGGCACCCACCCGGGGAGGGGCAGGACCATGAAAGCCATGAGAGACGTGGGCTACGAGCAGCACGAGGTGAAGCGGGCGCGGTACGCCGTGGCGGCCGTGTTCACCGTGCACGGTGCCGTCACCGGCTCGTTCGCGACCCGGGTGCCCTGGATCCAGGACCATGCCGGCCTGAGCGCGGGCCAGCTCGGCTTCGCGCTCGCCTTCACCGCGTTCGGCGCCTCCTGCTCGATGCCGCTGGCGGGCCGGATCAGCCATCGCTTCGGCAGCCGTACGGCGCTGCGCGGGCTGATCGCGATGTGGACGCTGTCGCTGGTCCTGCCGTCCCTCGCGCCGAACCTGTACACGCTCTGCCTGGCGATGTTCGCCTACGGCGCCAGCGCGGGCATGGCCGACGTCGCGATGAACGCGCTCGGCGTGGAGGTGGAGCGACTGCTCGGGAAGTCGATCATGTCGGGTCTGCACGGCATGTGGAGCGCGGGCGCCCTGATCGGCTCGGCGGCGGGCACCCTCGCCGCGCATCTCGGCTCGGACGCCCGGCTGCACTTCGCGCTGGCCGCCGTCACCCTCACCGTGCTGGGTGTCCTGGCGGCCGGCTGGGTGCTGGACGTACAGCCCGCCGAGGACGAGGAGCCGCCGCCGCGGTTCGCGCTGCCGCCCCGGTCGGCGCTGCTGATCGGCGCGGTCGGCTTCTGCGCGGTGTTCGCGGAGGGTGCGAGCCTGGACTGGTCTGCGGTGTTCCTGCGGGACCGGATGGCCAGTTCGGCGGGGCTCGCGGCCGCCACCACCACGGGGTTCATGCTGACCATGGCGATCGCCCGGATCAGCGGGGACGCGGTGGTGAACCGCTTCGGCACGGTGCGTACCGTGCGCGCCGGGGGTGTGCTGGCCGCGCTCGGCGGGCTGCTGATCGTCCTCGCCGGGCATCCGGCGGTGGCCATGACCGGGTTCGCGCTGATGGGCCTCGGCATCGCCGTCGTCGTACCGCTGTGCTTCGCGGCGGCCGGGCACGCCGGGCCCAACCCGAGTCAGGCCATCGCGGGCGTCGCGACCATCACCTACACGTCGGGGCTGGTCGCACCCAGTCTGATCGGCGGGGTCGCCCAGGCCACCAGCCTGGTGGTGTCGTTCGGCGTGGTGACGGCGCTGACCTGCGGTCTGGTGGTGTTCGCGGGCGTGCTGCGGGCAGGGGAACGCGGGGTGCGGGCGGAGGTCAGCCCGCCGGCCGCAGCAGTTCCCGACCCGCGGCCCTGAAGCGCTCGCTCCAGGGGGCGGGGCGCAGGGTGGCCGCGTCCAGCCGGACCAGGACCCGGGTGCCGTGCGCGTAGGTGGTCGCGCCGTCCGCCGAGCAGAACCGGAAGCCGTAGGTCAGGCCGGTGTTGCCGAGCCGTTCCAGCCAGAGGTGGACGGCGTAGGCGCCCGGCCGGGTGACCGGCGCCTCGTAGCCGATCCGGAGTTCTTTGACCGCGTTGCAGGCGTCCTCGGCCGCGGCCCAGTCGCCCTCGAAGGCGAAGCCGTGCCCCTGCCAGAGCTCGGCCCAGGCCCGCTCGACCATCACCGGGTAGCGGGCGTTGTGGAGCAGCCCGAGCGCGTCGAGGTCGTCGAAGTGGACGGTGACGGGGATCAGCCGGCCGTAGGACAGGGCGGGGGCGGTCGGGGCTTCGGCGGTCACGGGTGGGGCTCCTGGGCGTTGCTGGCATTTCGCTGACCTTCAGCTGACGCCAGTCTAAGCGAGCGCTCAGGAGCCCCGTCGGCGGCCTCAGCCCGCGATCGAGTCCAGCTGCTCGGCGGCCGGCCGCAGCGCCCAGAGGTCGCCGCCGGGCGGGGCCTCCAGCTGTCGTACCGCCCGCTGGGCCGCCTTGTCGCCGGCGTCGGCCGCCGCGTGGACGACGTCGGACGCCGCGTAGCGGTGGAACTCCAGCTCGGGATGGGACCAGGCGGTGGCCCCGGTCGCGGCGGGCAGCAGATAGTCCACGGCCTTGAACAGGCTCTGTCCGTCCGGCCCCCGGTAGGTCCAGAGGTTCACCCCGACATGCCGGCCGATGGCCGCGAGCCGGGTGTAGGCGACCAGGTCGAAGGTCGAGTAGTGCCAGCTCCTGGTCCGGGCCAGCTCCTGCGGCTGGCTCCCGTCGGCCGCGATCTGCGGGTCGATCCGCCGGGCCCGGGCGTCCAGCACGGTCTTCCTCGCCAGTGCCCGGTCGCCGGTCGCGTAGGCGAGGGCGGCGAGCTGCATGTCGTAGAAGGTGCCGTGGTTGTTGGCGGCGGCGCCCTCCTCCTTGCCGAAGGCGCTGTTCTCCAGCCAGTCACGGAAGTCCGTGTTCCAACTGCGCATCCCGGCACGGTCCCCGGCGCTCCAGCCGGGTGCGCCGGTGGCGAGGATGGCGAGGGCGTCGACCACGCTCGTGTACGACTGGGAGAAGTCGATGATGCCGATGGCCCGGCCGTCGTACTTGCACGGGATGAACTGGGCGTGGTCGAGGTTCGGGTTCATCCGGGTCGCCGGGTCGAGGAACCAGGTGCGCAGGACCTGTCCGGCCTTCTCCGCGTACTGCCGCTTGCCCGTGTAGTACCAGGCCAGGGAGAGGTCGTAGGTCGAGTCGAAGACCTTCTCGACGTCCTGGCGGTCGGTGCCGGTGTCGACCTCGGGATTGCGCTGGCCGTCGCGCTGGACGTAGGGGCAGCCCCAGGGGTTGTCGGCGGTGGGGGTGGTGGTGGGCCACCAGTAGGGGGCCTGGCTCAGGTAGTCGTGGACGTCTCCGCCGGGCGCGGGCTTCGGTTTGTCGACGACCGTCCAGGGGCCCTGGCCCAGCCAGGCGTCGGCGCGGGCCGTCAAGTCCTTGACAGCACGGCGCAGTCGGGGGTCGCCGTGGTCGAGATCAGCCTTGGCCCGCTGGAGGCGAGCGCCGTCGAGCACGGCGGTGTCGGGCGCCTTCGGGGCCCTCGCGGTCGCATGGGCGGAGGGGACGAGGACGGCCCCGATGGCCGCCAGAGCCGTCAGGACGACGGCCGCGCGGGATCTTCCACTCATCGAGCACTCCGATCGGACAGGAAGCAGCCGGTAATCAGATATGTGAACTTGGTTCACGAGTGGGACCGTGCGAGCGTAGGACCGCCACGTAGCCATGACAATGGTTCGGACCGTCTTCACGTACGAAGCCGTCCTCACGGCACTTCGAAGAAAGCGAACCCCCACCATGGATCTCGGCGTGCGCTGGAAACTGCACGGCGACGGGCGCACGCCCGCGCCCGGAGCGGTGGTACGCCCCGACGAACGGCTCTCCTGGCCCCGCACGATCGGGCTCGGCGCCCAGCACGTGGTGGCCATGTTCGGCGCGTCCTTCGTCGCCCCGGTGCTGATGGGCCTGGACCCCAACCTCGCCATCATGATGTCCGGCGTCGCGACCGTGATCTTCCTGCTCGCGACCCGTGGCCGGGTCCCCAGCTACCTGGGCTGTTCCCTGTCCTTCGTCGGGGTCGCGGCCGTCATCCGCGCCCAGGGCGGCACCAGCGCCACCGTGACCGGCGCGGTCTTCGTGGTCGGCGCCGCGCTCTTCCTGGTCGGTCTGGCCGTCCAGCGCTTCGGCGCCCGGATCATCCATGCCGCGATGCCGCCGATCGTCACCGGCGCGGTCGTGATGCTGATCGGCTTCAACCTGGCCCCGGTGACCGCCTCCACCTACTGGCCGCAGGACCAGTGGACCGCGCTGCTGGTGATGGCCTTCACCGGTCTGGCCGTCGTCTGTCTGCGTGGTTTCTGGTCACGTGTCGCGATCTTCCTGGGCCTGGTCTTCGGATACGTCCTGTCCTGGGCCCTCGACCGGATCTTCGGCAGGATCCACTCCACGGGCCCGGGCGGCAAGGTCACCGACCACTGGCGGCTGGACCTCTCCGGTGTCGGCAAGGCGGACTGGATCGGGCTGCCGTCCTTCCACGGACCGTCCTTCCAGTGGTCGGCGATCCTCGTCGCCCTCCCGGTGGTGATCGCCCTGGTCGCGGAGAACGCCGGGCACGTCAAGGCCGTCGGCGAGATGACCGGCGACCCCCTCGACGACCGGCTCGGCACGGCGATCTCGGCGGACGGGGTCGCCTCCATGCTCTCCACCGCCGTGGGCGGCCCGCCCAACACCACCTACTCCGAGAACATCGGCGTGATGGCCGCGACCCGGGTCTACTCCACCGCCGCCTACTGGGCCGCCGCCGGCTTCGCGCTGCTCTTCGGCGTCTGCCCCAGGTTCGGCGCGGTGGTGGCCGCGGTCCCGGGCGGGGTGCTCGGCGGCATCACCGTCATCCTGTACGGCATGATCGGTCTGCTCGGCGCCCAGATCTGGCTGCACGCCAAGGTCGATCTGCGCAACCCGCTGAACCTGGTCCCGGCCGCCGCGGGCATCATCATCGGCGTCGGCAACGTCAGCATGAAGTTCACCGACAGCTTCTCCCTCAGCGGCATCGCCCTCGGCACGCTGGTCGTCATCGTCGGCTACCACGTCCTGCGCGCCCTCGCCCCCGCCCACCTCAAGGGGCCGGAACCGCTGCTCGACGAGGGCACCAGCTCCTACGACGACGCCAAGTCGTAGGCGTACGACGGCGTGAAGGTCCCGGCGGCGCCCTTGCAGCCGTCGGACTCCCCCGGCAGCTTCACCCACAGGTAGGCGTCGATCCGCGCCTGACCGGTGTGGAGCGTGGGCGCCTGCCCGATCCGCCGCCCCGCCGGGTCGCACCAGGCACCGTTCGCCGGGGGGCCGTTGCCGTTGCGGCTGGTGTCGATCACCGCGCCGAGCGAGGCCGAGCCGCCGAGGGCGCCGAGCACCTCACGGTCGTAGGCCATCTCGTCGGCGGTGGTACGGAAGTTGGAGACGTTGCTGAAGATGCCGTCGCCCGACCTGGCTCCGGCCTGCCGCAGCAGGGCCGCCTGCCGGGCGGCCGGGTTCCAGCCGGAGTGCCCGGCGTCGTAGTAGACCCGGGTCCTCGGACCGGCCGCCTTCAGCACCCGGCCGGCGCGCGCCAGTGCGGCGAACCGGGCGGCGCGGCGGGCGGCGGAGAGGCATCCGGACTGGGCGACGGAGTCCGGCTCCAGGATCACGATCACCTCGCCGGAGCCGAGCCCGCGCGCGAAGGCGTCGATCCAGCGGTCGTACGCACGCAGATCCGGCGCGCCGCCCTGCGAGGCCCCGCCGCAGTCCCGGTCCGGGATCGCGTACGGCACCAGCACCGGGACGCGGCCCTGGGCGGAGGCCGCCGAGGTGACGGCGCGGACCCGCGAGGCGACGGTCGCCGGGGCGAAGTCGGCGAACCACACGGCGGCCGGCCGGTCGGCGATGCGGTTCGCGATGACGGCGGCGCGCGGATCGTCCGGGTGGGCGCGGACCCAGTCGGCGACCTGCGAGTCGGGGTGGCGGTACAGGCGGGGCGCCCGCTGCCCGCGCACCTCGGGAGCGGCCGGGGTCGCCGTGGTCCGCCGGGGAGTCTGTGCGGGCTGCGGGGCGGACGGCGGACGGGACGACGCCGTCTCCGGTGGCACCGAGTCCCGGGGCACCGACCCCGTCGTACGCACCGCCGTCGTACTCTCCCCCGTCGTACTCTCCCCCGTCGTACGCACCACCGCCGGCCGGGCCTGACCGGCTCTCCCGCCGCCGTCCTCGCCGAGCGCCGAGAGCATCCCGGTCGCGGTGCCGACGGCGGCCACGACCGAGGCGACGGCGAGCACGACCGCCCGCCTGCCCTCACCGCCGGGCCGCGCATGTGAGCCAGGCACGCTGCGCTCCCCCTCCCGTGCGACGGGTCCGTCCCCCGTTCCGGGGACGCGCCGGGCCCGTCGGCGCGCTCGGCAGCCTAGGGCTGGGACCCTTCCCCCATGTCCCAGACGGAACACCTCACCGCCCCGGTCGCCACCGTCGTCTCCCGGATGCGCGCGCTGGACGCGGCCCTGCCCGGGCGGGACGGGGTCGCGGTCTTCAACCGTGTCTACCTCTCCGTCACGGAGGAGGTCGAACGGCGGCTGGAAGCGGGCCGGTTCGGGGACCCGAGAGCCGCGGCGACGCTGGACGTGCGGTTCGCCGAGCGGTACCTGGCCGCCGTGGACGCGGCCGCCGGCGACCGCCGTCCGCCGGCCTGCTGGCGGCCGCTGTTCCAGCTCCGCCGGCATCCCGGTGTACGGCCGCTGCAGTTCGCGCTCGCGGGCATCAACGCGCACATCGGGCACGACCTGGCGCTGGCCGTGGTGGACAGCTGTCGTACGCTCGGCTGCGAACCGGCGGACCTGGAGGACGAGTTCGACCGCGTGGGCGAGCTCCTCGTCTCGCTGGAGGAGCGCATCCGCGAGGATCTGATGCCGGGTCCCGACCTGCTCCAGATCGCCGATCCGCTGACCCATCTGCTCGGTTCCTGGAGCCTGGAGCGGGCCCGGGACGCGACCTGGTCGGCGGCGCGGGCGCTGTGGGCGCTGCGCCGGTTCGGGGATCTGGCCGAGGAGTTCACCGAGCGGCTGGACGCGGCCGTGGGGCTGGCGGGCCGCATGCTGCTCACCCCGCTGCGCGGCTGAGGTGGCCTGATCCGATCCCTGTGCGAGCCGCCTCGGGATCCCCTTGTGATCGCCTTACGTTGACGGCACGCACCCGATTGCGAAGGAGCACCGGTATGGCGACTCGGCTGGGCCTCAGCCTCCCCCAGATGCGGCAGTATTCCATCGGCACGGACGTTCCCGACGTGGCCCGTACCGCCGAGGAGATCGGCTACGACAGCCTGTGGGTCTTCGAGCGGGCCCTCTTCCCGGAGCCCGCCACCCAGGGCCTGTACGGCATCGAGGGCCTCGCCTGGCCGGACGCGTACCGGGACGTGGCCGAGCCCCTGGTCACGCTCGCCCTCGCCGCCGCGGCCACCGAGCGGGCGCGGCTGGGCAGCAGTGTGCTGGTGGCGCCGCTGCACGTCCCCTTCCAGCTGGCCAAGTCGCTGGCCTCGCTGGACGCGGCGAGCGGCGGCCGGGTGATCGCGGGCCTGGGCACCGGATGGTCGCTCGACGAGTACGCGGCCGCCGGAATCCGGCCGTTCGAGGAGCGCGGCAGTGTGCTCGACGAACTGATCGAGGTGTGCCGGGCGGTGTGGGGCCCGGACCCGGTGAAGTACGACGGCCGGCTGACGAAGATCGCCTCCGCCGTGGTCGGTCCCAAGCCCGCCCGGCCGATCCCGATCCTGCTGGCCGCGGGCAACAAGAAGGCCCGGCGGCGGCTGGTGGACCACGCCGACGGCTGGCTGCCGGTGGGCATGGGCGCCGAGCAGCTGGCGTCCCAGTGGCGGGAGTTGCAGGAACTGGCGGCCGAACGCGGCCGCACGGAACCGATCCGGACGGTCGTGCGGGTCAACGCCGTGTACACGGCCAAGCCCTACGACGGCCCGGACCGCCAGCCCTTCCAGGGCAGCGCCGACCAGATCGTGGAGGACCTGGTGGCGCACGCGGCGGTCGGCCTGGAGGAGATCCTGGTCGACCTCCAGACCACTCCGCGGGACGCTCAGGAACTCAAGGAAGTCGCCGCGGAGGTGTACGAGAAGGCCCGGGCGGCCGGGGTCTAGTCCTCGGGGAGTTCGACCGGCGCGATCTCGTCGTAGACGTCACCGGGGCCCGGGTTGGCCGGGTCGGTCTCGCCTCCGAAGTGGTGCATGACGCCCCAGACCGCGTTCAGCGCGGTCTGGACGGCGCCCTCGGCCCACCCCGCCGTCCAGGAGATGTCGTCGCCGGCGAGGAAGATGCCGCGCTTGTCCGCGGGCAGCCGGTCCTGCACGAAGTGCGTGAACAGGCGCCGCTGGTAGCGGTAGTGGCCGGGCAGGTTGGCCTTGAACGCGCCCATGAAGTAGGGCTCGTTCTCCCAGGAGACGGTCACCGGGTTGCCGATGACGTGCTTCCTGATGTCGACCTTCGGATAGATCTCGCCGAGCGACTTCAGCATCACCTCCATCCGCTCGTTCGCGGACAGCGGCAGCCACTTCAGGCTGTCGTCGCACCAGGTGTAGGACAGGCAGATCACGGCGGGCTTGTCCGGGCCGTCGTCGAGAAGGTAGGTCCCGCGCGTCATACGGTCGGTGAGCGTCATCGACATGACGTCCCGGCCGGTCTCCTCGTCCTTGTCCAGCCAGAAGGGCCGGTCCACCGGCACGAACAGCTTCGAGGACTCCATGTAGTGGGTGCGCTCGATCGCGGTCCAGTGGTCGATCGGGAACAGCGAGTCGTCGCAGGCGATCTTCGAGAGCAGCATCCAGGACTGGGCGGTGAAGATCGCCGCCTGGTAGGTGCGGATGTCGCCGTTCGCGTCCGTCACGGTGATCCGGTTGCCGGTGGTGCGGTGCAGCCGGGTCACGGCGGGGCGGGGTGCGCCGTTCGCGTGCAGCTTCGCGAGCGAGGTGCCGTACGCCCAGTGCACGATCTTCTCCGGCTCGCGCTCCCAGAGCCGGACCGGGAGCTGCTGGCTGCCCCCGACGATCCCGCGGTGGTGGTCGTCGGCCTCGGTGTAGACGACCCGCAGGATCTCCAGGATCGAGTTCGGGAAGTCCGTGTCCCAGCCGCCCGTGCCGAAACCGACCTGGCCGAAGATCTCCCGGTGCCGGAAGGACTTGAAGGCCTCGGAGTCGCAGAGGAAGCCGTAGAAGGTCTGGTTGTCGAGCTTGTCGACGAGCCGGGACCAGATCTCGCGGATGCGCGGCACGTCCCGCTCGCGCATGGCGCGGTTCATGTCGGAGAAGTCGGCGCCCTCTTCGAGGCACTTGTTCCAGGCGTCGGCGACGTCACGGTAGACCTGCGGCAGGTCGGCGGCCGTCTCGGCGTAGTGCGACTCGCCCTTGAGGTCGACGACGGTCGAAGGGGTCGCCTCCGCGAGGGGGTTGGGGAAGGGCCGGGTCTCCAGTTCCACCAGGTCGATGTAGTGCTGGAGGGCGGTGGAGGAGGGCGGGAAGCGCATCGCGCCCATCTCGGCGCTCAGCGAGGGGTCGCAGCCCTCGAAGCCGACGGTCCGCAGCCGTCCGCCGATCTGGTCGGCCTCGTACACGACCGGCTTCAGGCCCATCTTCATCAGCTCGTACGCGGCCACGATGCCGGACAGCCCGCCGCCGATGACCGCGACCTCGGTGCCGTGCTCGGCCGCGGGTATCTGGCCGAGGCCCGCCGGGTGGGCGAGGAAGTCGTCGTACGCGTACGGGAAGTCCGGCCCGAACATGGTGATCGGCGGCTGCTGCTCGTCTGCGTGCTCGACGGCGTTGGGCACGGTGGACGTCATGGGGTACGGGCTCCTTGCGAAAAGCTGAAAGAGGTAGAGAAGAGCGGGGGGGGGTGGAGGTCAGCTCAGGGACCCGTAGAGGCCGGGGCGGCGGTCCTTCAGATACGGGTTCGCCGCGCGGGAGGCGGCGAGGAGGGCGGGGTCGAGGTCGGCGAGGACGAGTTCCTCGCCGCGGCCGGCGCGGGTGCGGGCGACCCCGTCGGGTCCGGCCAGCGTGGAGAGCCCGAAGAACTCGAACTCCCCTTCGTGGCCGACCCGGTTGGCGTAGGCCACGTACATCTGGTTCTCCCAGGCCCGCACCGGGATCAGGGACTCGGCGACGAGCTGGAACGGGTGCATGTTCGCCGTGGGGACGAGGAGCAGGTCGGTACCGGCCAGGGCGTGGGCGCGGACCAGCTCGGGGAACTCCACGTCGTAGCAGATCATGATCCCGACGGTGAGGCCGTTCAGCTCGGCCTGGACGACCGGCTGCTCGCCGGGCGTGAAGTGGTCGCGTTCGAAGCCGCCGAAGAGGTGGGTCTTGCGGTAGTTCGCCAGCCGGGTGCCGTCGGCGGAGATCAGCTGGGCGGAGTTGTGGACGGCGTCGCCTGCGCGCTCCGGGTAGCCGTAGGCGATCGCCAGCCCGTGCCGGTGGGCCAGCTCGGCGATCGCGTCCGCGCAGTCGCCGTCGGCGGGCTCGGCGAGACGGGCGATGTCGTCGCCGATCGCGTAGCCGGTCAGGAACATCTCGGGTGCGACGAGCAGCGCGGCGCCCGCGGCGGCGGCCCGGCCGGCGGCCTCGTCGAGCGCCTTGAGGTTCTCGACGGTCGAGCCGGGGCGGCCGGAGCTCTGGAGCAGGGCGGTGCGCATACGGGTCCTCACCGGGTACGGAAGGGGTCTCTGGGGCCCTTTAGACGGTAAGTCGGCGGATCGGGCCGGACAAGGAGGAGCCGTTGCGCGTGGCCGGGCGGTTCGTTGCGTCATACAGGTGTCCGGCGGCGATTCGTTGCGCCGGACGCACCGCTAGAGCTCCCTCAGCCGCTCGACGATCTCCTTCAGCAGCGCGGGGTCGGCGCCCGGGCCTGCCGGCGCCACGCGGTGCGGCCGGTCGATGCGGACCAGGCCGGCCTCGGCGAGGTCGCCGAGCAGGACGCGTACGACGGTGAGCGGCAGGTCGGCGTCCGCGGCGAGCTCGACGACGGGCCGGGCGCCGCGCCGCACCAGGGCGAGCAGGGCGGTCCGGGCATGGTCGACATCCGGCTCGGCCGGGTCCGCGTCCACCGCCGTGACCTGGGACATCAGGTCGATGGTGTGCCGTCCGGAGGGCTCGGTACGGCCCCGGGTCACGGTGTAGGGGCGGACCAGCGAGCCGGTCTCGTCCTCGTACCAGTGCTCGTCGCTCACCGGAGGGTCAGGGGGCCGAGCGTGCGGCCGCGTCCAGGTGGCGGCCGAGGCGGCGGACGAGCAGGGCCATCTCGTGGGCCAGCTGGCCGACGTCGGTACGGACGTCGCTGAGGACGGCGAGCCGGCTGCCGTGCCCGGCCGGCGTCACGAAGAGGTAGGCGTCGTCCAGCATCACCATGGTCTGCCGTACCTCGCCGGCGCCGAACCGGTCCCCCGCCGAGCGGGCCAGGCTGTGGAAGCCGGAGCAGACGGCCGCGAGATGCTCGATGTCCCGCCGTCGCATGCCCTCGGAGTGGCTGAGCGGAAGCCCGTCCGCGGTGAGCAGCACGGCCTGCCGGACGTGGTCGGTCCGGGCGACGAGATCATCGAGAAGCCAGCCGAGATCACTGCCGGGCTGGGCGCCGGGCCCTGAGCCGACAGCAGCCGACGGGCCGCCGCCGGCCCGTGAAACGGAGGCCGCGCCACCGGAACCGACGACCGATCCGGAACCGACGACCGATCCGGAACCGGCGGCCGGGTTGGGGGCGGCGGCCGAGTCCGGGCCGACAGCCGAGCCCGGGCCAGTGGCCGAGTCCGGGCCGACAGCCGAGCCCGGGCCAGTGGCCGAGTCCGGGCCGACAGCCGAACCAAGGCCCGCAACCGAACCCGAACCGGCAGCCGAGTCGGGACCAGCGGCCGAGCCAGGGCCGACAGCCGAACCAAGGCCCGCAGCCGAGCCAGGGCCTGGGGCCGAGCCGGAGGCCGGGGTCGGGGGCGAGCTGGGGGTCGGGGCCGAGTCGGGGGCGGCGGCCGGGTCTGGGGGCTGGGGCTGGGGGTCACTGGTCATGGTCGGCGCGCGTCCTTTCCTCGGTGTGGTCCGGCTCCTCGGGTCCGGTCGGCAACCCCCTGCGCCCTCGGTCCAGGCCGCGCTGGAAGGCTCCGAAGACCGCCCGCATCTCGTCGGCGTCCAGATCGCGCCCGGCGGGCGGGGCCGGGGCCGGCGGGCCGGCGGCGCGCAGTTCGGGGGCGAGGGAGGCCTGGCGGGTACGGGTGGGCAGGGCCGGGGGCACGTCGGGGGCGGGATCCTCGGTCCGGCTCGGCCGGGGCTCCGTGTCGTGGCCCGCTCCGGCCCCGCCGGCCGGCACCGGCGCGGCCGCTCCGCCGGGCGCCGGGGCCTCCCCCGCGACCGCCGTGCCGCCGTGGGGCGGCAGGACGCCGACCGCCGACGCGGGTCGGCCCTCCGGACGCGTGGGCCGGCTGCCGTGGTCCTCCGCGGACGCCCGCCGCCCTCGCTCGCCTCCCCGCCGGCCGCTCTCCGGCTCCACCTCCGCCAGCACCGCCGCCGGCAGCAGCACCACCGCGGTGGTGCCCCCGTACGGCGACTCCCGCAGGGTCACCTCGATGCCGTGCCGGGCGGCCAGGCGGCCCACGACGTAGAGGCCGAGGCGGTCGTGGCGGGTCGGGTCGAAGGCCTCCGGGTCGGTGAGGGTGCGGTGGGCCTCGGCGAGCTGGTCGGCGTCCAGGCCGAGGCCCCGGTCGTCCATCTCCAGGGTGAAGCCGTGGCCGACCCGGCCGGTGCGCAGGGTGACCTGGGTGTGCGGCGGCGAGAACACCGTGGCGTTCTCCAGCAGCTCGGCGACCAGGTGCACGACGTCGGCGACCGCGTCCGCGGCGACCCCGACCTCGGGCATCGGCGGCACCACGACCCGTGGGTAGTCCTCGATCTCACCCACCGCCGAGGACACCACGTCGGCGATGGGAACGGGCCGCCGCCAGCGCCGCCCGGGCGTCGCGCCGGAGAGGATGATCAGGCTCTCCGCGTGCCGGCGCATCCGGGTGGTCAGATGGTCGATGCGGAACAGCTCGCCCAGGACGGCCGGGTCGTCGGTGCGCCGCTCCAGGGTGTCGACGAGTTTCAGCTGGCGGTGGACGAGGGCCTGGTTGCGGCGCGCGATGTTGAGGAGGACCGCGAACAGGCCCCTGCGCAGCGTGGCCTGTTTCACCGCGGCCTCGACGGCGGCCAGCCGCGCCCTGTTGAACGACCGGCCGACGTCCCCGATCTCGTCGCGACCGGCCTCCCCGGCGGCCAGCGGCGGCGCCTCGGCGACCGCGTCCACGTCCTCACCGGCGCTCAAGCGGCTCATCAGGGTGGGAAGTTGGTGTGCGGTGAGCAGGTCGGCCGCGTCTCGCAGCATCTCCAGACGGCGTGAGATGCGGCGCGCCCCGCGTACCGCGAACCACAGCGAGAGCCCCACCGCCGCCAGCCCGACCACACCGACGACGGCCGCCTTGGTCAGCTCCCGGTAGGCGAAGGCCCGTCCGCGCGCGGCGGAGTTCCGCGCCGAGTCGGTGCACAGCAGCATGTACTGCTTGACGGCCCGGTCGGTGGTCGACCGCCAGGTGTCCGCGGCGACGGCCGCACCGGCCCGGTCCGCACCGGCCCGCAGCAGCGCGTCCTCGCCGCGCACCAGCGAGCCGTACAGCCCGCCGCGCTGGAACCGCTCGAACAGCTCCCGCGAGTCGGAGGGCAGATCGGGGACGTAGGTCCGCTGGAAGACACGGCGGTCCTCGATGGTCGCGGTGAGGCTGCCGTACTGCCTTTCGGTGAGCCCTCCGGCGGCCCGGGCCCCCGCGACCAGCGCGTCCTCGCGCGAGACGAACTCCCGTACCCGCACCAGCTCGACGACGACCTGCGACTCCCGGGCCAGCTGTCCGGCCTGGAGGGCGGTGAGGGTGGACTCGACGTCGAAGCCGGGTTCCACCAGGGCGCTGTAGCCGGTGACGGCGCCGTCCCAGGTGATCTTCCGGGCCAGCACCCGCTCGCGCAGTCCCTCCAGCCTGCCGGTGGCGGTCACCATCGCGTCGAGGGCGGCGCGCTGCCGGTCGCTGAGCCGGCCGCGGTCACCGCCGCGGACCGCGTCCCGCATGGCGTCCACCGCCCGGTCGGTGCGCCGCTGCTGGGCGAGCAGGTCGGCGGCGGTCGCCGTGTCGAGCCGGGCGCCCAGGTAGGCCGCCGACAGCCGCCGTTCGATCTGGATCTGCCCGACGGCGGTGTCGACGGGGGTGCCGTAGTCGTCGTACACCCCTTGGAGCCTGATCAGCGCGCGGAGTTCGGCGGTGACGGAGACCATGGCGAAGCTCCACAGTGCCGTCAGCGCGACGGCCGGGGCGAGGGCGAGCGCCACGATCCGCGCGCGCACGGTGGTGGGTCGGCGCGCGAAGCGGGATCGGGGTCCCCCCGGCCGGAGGGTGGCGGAGGGCCAGCGCATGGGTTGCCTACCGGTGTTACCAGCGAGTAAGGAGCCCGGCACAACCTACGGGATGCCCCCGATGACCGCAATGGTTGCCCCCGGTAACCCCGAGTCAGGAC
This sequence comes from Streptomyces sp. NPDC001220, assembly GCF_053597895.1. Classification (NCBI taxonomy): domain Bacteria; kingdom Bacillati; phylum Actinomycetota; class Actinomycetes; order Kitasatosporales; family Streptomycetaceae; genus Streptomyces; species Streptomyces sp. NPDC001220. The sequence continues at coordinate 427,060 of NZ_JBSFJE010000005.1, read as the reverse complement.
CCCACGGCGAAGGTGCTGACGACGGCCGCGTGGTCGGACGGCCAGTCGTTGCCCGCCACCTCGGGCCAGGGCGCGGGGATGCCGCTGACGTAGGTCCGGGAGTCGAGTACGCGCAGCCCCCTGTGCAGCACGTAGTCGATCCGGTCCTGCGGCTCGGGCCGCCCGCTGCCGTCCTCCCGCACGGGGTGGATCGGCGACCAGGTGTGTCCCGGCGCGGTCACCGGATCCGGGTGGACCTCCCGGTAGGAGTCGCGGAACCCGGCCTGCTGGGCGGCCCTGGTCACCGGCCACTCGACGTCCGTCCAGTCCAGGTGGGACGGGCAGTTGAAGTCCCCCACGAGCACCACCGGCACCGGACCGTCCCCGATCCGCCGCAGCGCCTCGCGCAGCTGCCCGAGCCGCACCTCCTCGTGGGCGATCAGCTCGGCCGCCCCGAGCCCGTCGAAGTGGAACTCGTAGGGCCCGTACGGGGTGTAGTGCAGATGCGCGGTCCAGATGTCGACCTCGAGTCCGGGGCGCAGGGCGATCCGCGCCCCGGCGGCTCCGTAGAAACCGACCTCCGGGTCGCCGAGGCGGGCGGTGATGGGGTACCGGCTGATGATCCCGAGGTTCTCGCCGGCCGTGTGGTGGTGCCAGCCGAGGGCCTCGGCGAGTTCCCGCGCCGAGGTGCCGGCGGTCTCCTGGAGTCCGACGACGTCCGCGCCGGCGTCCAGGACGGCCTTGACCTGCTTGGCCCGGTGGTCGTCGATCCGGCTGCCGCCGAGCCACAGGTTCCAGGACATGACCCGCAGTTCGGGTACCGCCATGTCGCTCAGCTGCTTCGGCGTGACCCCGACGAGGGTGTCCCGGACGGTCCGGCCGGGTGCGCCGCCGATCGGCGCGAGCGAGGGCACGGCGAGCACCGCACAGCCGGCCGCCTCCGCGGAGGCCACCCCGGTCTCGGTGTCCTCGACGGCGACACAGGCCGCCGGGTCGACGCCGAGGGCCCGGCAGGCGGCGAGGTACGGGTCGGGGGCGGGCTTGGTGCGGCCGGTGTCGTCGGCGGTGACGGAGGCGGCGAACCGGCCGGCGCCGAGCGCGGCGAGCACGAGGTCGGCGACCGCGCGTGGGGACGCGGTGACCAGGGCGGTGGGAACGCCGGCCGCGGCGAGCGCGTCCAGCAGGTCGAGGGCGCCGGGGCGGGGCACGATGCCGGTGCGGACGCGGTCCGCGAACTCACGGTGCAGCTCGGCCGCGAGATCGGCGCCGGACCTGCCGGTGCTGCCGGCCAGCCACTGGGCGGTGTACTCGACCGGACGGCCGAGCACATCGGGTTCGTCGGCCTCGCCGAGCGCCCGCCCGGCAACGCGTTCCACCGCCTCCCACCACAGTCGCTCGGTGTCGACGAGCGTTCCGTCCATGTCGAACAGGACGGCCTGGAGCGGGAGTCGGGGGTGGGGGGTCACGTTGTCGTCATTCCTTACTGCTGGGCTTCTGGACGCTTCCGGACTTCCGGAAGCGTTACTTCTGGGTACGGTCCGCCACGAGCACCGGCCGTTCGGGCAGCGACACGCTCACCGCGGCTCCGGCGCCCAGACCCGCGGCCTCGTGGGCGGGCAGATCGGCCTTGGCCTCGGTGCCGTCGGCGAGCCGTACGGTGACCCGGACGACCGCGCCCAGGAAGGCGGTGGCGACGACGGTGGCCGTACCGGTGCCGTCCGCGCGCACCTGGACCGCCTCGGGCCGTACGAGCACGTCGACCTCGCTCGCGTCCGGAGCCTGTCCGTCGACCGGCAGCCGCTGCCCGAGCACCTCGACCCGGTCGTCCTTGACCGTGCCGGGGATCCGGCTCATCGTGCCGACGAACTCGGCGACGAAGGCGGTGGCCGGACGGCCGTACAGCTCGGCGGGTTCGGCGCACTGTTCGAGCCGCCCGGCGCGCATCACGGCGACCCGGTCGGCCACGGACAGCGCCTCCTCCTGATCGTGTGTCACGAACAGGGTGGTGATGCCGAGCTCCTGCTGGAGGCGGCGGATCTCCTCGCGGAGGGTCAGCCGGACCTTGGCGTCGAGGGCCGACAGCGGCTCGTCGAGGAGGAGCACCCGGGGCCGCAGGGCCAGGGCGCGGGCGAGCGCGATGCGCTGCTGCTGACCGCCGGAGAGCTGGTGCGGGAACCGCTCCCCCTTGTCGCCGAGCCCGACGAGATCCAGCAACTCGGCGGCGCGGGTGCGCCGTTCACTGGTGCGCACCTTGCGCATGCGCAGCCCGAACGCCACGTTGTCGACGGCGTTCAGATGCGGGAAGAGGCTGTACGACTGGAAGACCATCCCGGCGTCACGGCGATGGGCCGGGACCGAGGTGACGTCCTCGCCGTCCACCAGCACCGCGCCGGAGTCGGGGTGTTCGAACCCGGCGAGCATGCGCAGCGCGGTGGTCTTGCCGCAGCCGGACGGGCCGAGCAGGGCCAGGAACTCCCCGGGGCGGACGGTCAGATCGAGTCCGTCGAGGGCGACGGTGGCGCCGAACTCCCGTCGCAGTGACCGGAATTCGACGGTTGCGGCGGTGGTGGCCTTCTCAGGCGTGCTGACACTCATGGTTCATCCCCGGGAGGAAGCGGTACGGTCACGGCCGCCGGCACCGGCGAGCGCGAGGAGCAGGGCCCAGGTCACCAGGAGACTGAGCACGGACACGGCGACGGACATCTGGGCCTGCGAGCCGCCGACGTTGTAGATCCACACGGCGAAGGGCTGGAAGCCGAGCAACCGGGCGACGGTGAACTCGCCGAGCACCAGCGCCAGGGTGAGGAAGGCCGCGTTGAGCAGTGCCCCGCGCAGGTTGGGCAGCACGGCCCGGACCAGGGCCTGCGGCCAGTTGGCACCGCAGCTGCGGGCGGCCTCGACGAGGGTGCGCACGTCGATCGCGCGCAGTCCGGCGTCCAGCGCCCGGTAGACGAAGGGCAGCGCCATCACGACGTACGCGAGGACCAGGACGACCGGGAAGTCCGGGTTCTGGATGGCGACGAACGTCTCGAACAGGGGGGTCCGGGAGAGGTGGTCCGGCCCCCACTTGAGCACGCTGGCGATGCCGGCGACGAACGCGATCGGCGGCACCACCAGCGGCAGCGAGCAGACGATCTCGACCACGGGGCGCAGCTTCGGCGCGCTCAGCCGCAGGGCGACCACGGCGGGCACCATCAGCAGCAGCACGACGACGATGGTGGCGAGGGCCAGCTCCAGCGAGAGCAGCAGGCTGGAGAGGAAGCCGTCGGCGGACAGGATCTGGGTGTAGGCGTCGAAGGTGACGCCCTGGCCGGGCACGTCGACGGTGAAGACGACGGAGGCGCCCAGCGGGACCAGGAAGTACAGGGCGGCCAGGCCGAGGACGGCCCAGCGCCAGGGGGTCAGGCGTCGAGCCATCGGGCACTCCGTCGTTGCAGGGGCAGGTACACGGCCATCACCACGCCCGCCACCAGCACCATGTCGAGGCTCAGGGCGAGGGCCACGTTCTCCTGGCCGACCAGAACGTTGCCGGAGAGGGCGTCGGCGATCTGCAGGGTGACCAGCGGGACCGCGCTGCCGACCATCGCGGCGGCGGTGGCGTAGGCGGCGAAGGCGCTGCCGAAGAGCAGCACGAGCCCGCCGAGCAGCGAGGGCGCGAGCACGGGCAGCGCCACGAACCGCCAGTACTGCAACCCGGTGGCGCCGTTGTTGCGCGCGGCCTCTCGCCACTGCGTCCGCAGTCCGTCCAGGGCCGGGGTGATGGTGAGGACCATCAGCGGGATCAGGAAGTAGAGGTAGACGAGGACCAGGCCCCAGAAGCTGTACAGGTTCCAGCCGTGGTCCGTGAGGTGCAGGTGCGTGGTCAGCACACCGGCGTTGCCGAGGGTCGCCACGAACGCGAAGGCCAGCGGCACACCGCCGAAGTTGGCGAGCACGCCTGAGGCGGTGAGCACGGCCTCGCGCAGTGCCCGGGAGCGCGAGCTGACCACGGCCTGCGCGAGCGGCAGTCCGAGCAGGGCGGCGATCAGGGCGGAGAGCGCGGACAGCTTGACGCTGCCGACGAGGGCGGTGAGGTACGGCCCCTGGAGCGAGTCCGTGAGGTTCCGCCCGGTGTACGAGGACACCCCGCTCGCCGGGTCCTTGACCGTGAAGGCGCCGTTCAGCATGGCCACGGCCGGCAGCCCGAAGGCGACGGCTGTGAAGACGAGCAGCGGGACGACGGCCAGCCAGCCGGGGGCGCGGCGCCGCCGCTTCTGGGAAGCGGCGGACGCCACGTCGGCCCGCGTGAGCGTGGCCGTCATCCGGAGACGGCCTTCGACCAGCCCGTCGCGAGGACCGTCTTGGCCTTGTCCTGCTGGGCCTCGGTCGGGAAGGACGGCGTGCCGGTGACCGCGGGCAGCTTGGCGGCGGCGGTCTTGTCCAGCGAGCCGGCCGACTCCATGGAGGTCATCAGGACCGGGCGGGCGTAGCCCTTGAGCCACAGGTTCTGGCCCTCGGTGCTGTACAGGTACTCCTGCCACAGGCGGGCGGCCGCCGGGTGCGGGGCGTCCTTGTTGATGGCCTGGGAGTAGTACTGGGCGTACTGGCCGTCGGTCGGGATGGTGACCTTCCAGTCCACGCCCTTGGACTTGAACTCGTCGGCGTACCCGGCGTTCAGGTAGTCCCAGTCGATCGAGATGGGCGTCTCGCCCTTCTCGACGGTGGCCGGGGTGGACTCGACGGGCGTGTAGTTGCCGTTCTTCTTCAGCTCGGCGAAGAAGTCGAGGCCGGGCTGGATGTCGTCGAAGGAGCCCTTGTTGGCGAGCGCGGCCGCGTACACGCCGCCGAAGGCGGAGCCGGACTTGGTCGGGTTGCCGTTGAGGGCGACCTGGCCCTTGTACTGCGGCTTGAGGAGGTCGGCGAAGGTGGTCGGGCAGGTCTTGACGCGCTTGGCGTCGCAGCCGATGGAGATGTAGCCGCCGTAGTCGTTGTACCAGCGGGCCTGCGGGTCCTTCTGACCGGTGGGGATGTCGGCGTACGAGGTGACCTTGTACGGCGCGAGCAGCCCCTGCTGGGCCGCGCTGAGCGCGAAGGAGGAACCGAGGTCGAGGACGTCCGGGGCGCGGTCCTGGCCCTTGCGCGAGGTCACGGCGGTGATCTCGTCCTGGCTGGAGCCGTCGGGGCTCTCGTCCTCGATCTTGATGCCGTACTTCTTCTTGAAACCGTCGATGATGGCGCCGTAGTTGGCCCAGTCGCGGGGCACGGCGATGATGTGCAGCGTGCCCTCCTTCTTCGCCGCGGCGACCAGCTTGTCCATGCCGCCGAGGTCGGCGGCGGAGGTGGCGGTGGCGGCGTTCTTGCCGTCGGAGGTGGTGGACGACGCGTTGTCGGGGGCGGCGCCGCAGGCGCTCAGGGCGAGCGCGGCAACGACGGCGAGGGAGCCGCCAAGGACGGCGGTTCTCGGCAGGGACACGGTCACGGTCTCTCCAGGGAGTACGCACGAGGGTGGGTGGCGCGGTGGGCGGCGCGGTGGCCGGCGCCGACCGAACTTGTCTGAACAAGTCGGCCCCAGTACGCCCGGCGTGAGTGACCTGTTCATGAACACAGCACAAACACCGACCCCTGATTCCCTGCACATTCACGGCTGACACGAATCACCCGAGAACGTCGATTAGGCTGGTCACGCTGTGCACAACAGCCTGATCAGAGGGGAAGCATGACGGCGCGACACGAGGAGATCGCCGACGAGTTGCGGCGCGCCATCGACCGTGAGGAGTACACCGTCGGCAGCCGGCTGCCCTCGGAGACGGAGCTGGCGGCGCAGTACGGCGTGTCCCGCGGTACCGTCCGCCAGGCCGTCGCCGCGCTCACCTCCGAGGGGCTGATCGGCTCCCGCCAGGGCGCCCGCCGGGTGGTGCTGGCCAGCCGCCGCAGCCAGAGCTTCGCGGAGCTGCGCAGCTTCGCGCAGTGGGCGCGGTCGATGGGCCGCGAGGCGACCGGACACGTGGTGTCCCAGGAGTACCGCCCCGCCACCCAGGAGGACGTGGTACGCCTCCAACTCCCCCTCGGCACACCGGTGTTGCACGTACTCCGGGTACGCGGCCTGGACGGCGAACCGGTGTTGCTGGAGCGGACGGTGTACGCGGACTGGATCTCGCCGGCGGTGGCGGCGATAGAGCCGGAGTGCCCGTCGGTGACTCAACGCCTGTACGAGGACACGGGGTTGGTCTTCGCGTACGGCGAGCACGTCATCGACGCGGTCGCCTGCGGCGCGCGGGACGCCGAACTGCTGGGGGTCCGCCGGTCGAGCCCGCTGCTGCGGGTGCGGCGGGTGACGACGACACGGGAAGGGCGCCCGGTGGAGTGGTCGGACGACCGGTACCGGTCGGACGCGGTCAGCTTCAGCGTGCACAACTCCATCGACAGCAACGCGTTGGCGCGGATGACCGCGGGATAGGGGGCGGAGGGTGCGGATGCGTTGCCGGGTGCCGGTGGTGCGTGGCTGATCGCGCAGTTCCCCGCGCCCCTTCTAGGTGGGACCAGCTGAGCTGCCTTCAGGGGCGCGGGGAACTGCGCGAGCAATCCCCACGCACCGGCACCCGGCAACGCATCCGCACCCCCGAGACCGGTCCCGCACTCACCCCGGTGCCCCTGAGGAGAACCTCCTCAGCAGCGGCGACAGCACCAGTACCGACTTGGTGCGTTCCACGAACGGCTCCCCCGCGATCCGCTCCAGCACCCTCTCGAAGTGCCGCATGTCCGACGCGAAGACCTGCACGACCGCATCGGCCTCACCGGTGACCGTGGACGCGGCCACCACCTCCTGGTACCGCTCCAGCCCCCGCTGGATCGTCTCCGGTGAGGTGTTGCGCCGGCAGTAGATCTCGACGAACCCCTCCGTCTCCCAGCCGAGGGCCGCAGGATCGACCCGCACGGTGAAACCCGTGATCGCTCCGGTGGCGCGCAGCCGGTCCACGCGCCGTTTGACGGCGGGCGCGGACAGGCCGACCAGTTGTCCGATGTCCGCGAAGGAGCGGCGGGCGTCCTCGGCGAGGGCGTGCACGATGCGTTCGTCGAGATCGTTCAGCAAGGGGTCGTTCAGCTTTCAGGTGTTGCAAGACGGGACCGGCGATAGCCGTATACGAAGTAGAACACGAGCCCGACCGCCATCCAGACTCCGAAGACCACCCAGGTGACGGCCGAGAGGCTGCCCATCATCCAGACGCAGAAGCCGAAGCCCAGCGCGGGCAGCAGCGGGGACAGCGGGACGCGGAAGGTACGGGGCATCGCGGGACGCGTCCGGCGCAGCACCACCACCGCGATGTTCACCAGGCCGAAGGCGAACAACGTGCCGATGCTGGTGGCGTCGGCCAGCTGTCCCAGCGGGATCGCGGCGGCCAGGACCCCGCAGAAGACGGAGACGATCACCGTGTTGGCCCGGGGCGCGCCGGTCTTCGGGTGCACCTTGGCGAACACCTTGGGCACCAGGCCGTCCCGGGACATCGCGAAGAGGATGCGGGTCTGGCCGTAGAGCACGGTCAGGACGACGCTGGCGATGGCGACGACCGCGCAGGCGGCCAGCAGGGTGCCCCAGAAGCTCTGGCCGGTCACGTCCCGCATGATCTGGGCGAGGGCGGCCTCGGAGTCGTTGAACTGCCGCCACGGCTTCGCACCGACGGCGACGGCCGCGACGAGGACGTACAGCGCCGTCACGATGACCAGCGACAGCATGATGGCCCGGGGCAGGTCGCGCTGCGCGTTCTTCGCCTCCTCGCCTGCGGTGGAGGCGGCGTCGAACCCGATGTACGAGAAGAACAGCGTCGCCCCGGCCGCGCTGACGCCGGCCATGCCCAGCGGCATGAAGTGCGCGTAGTTGCCGGACCTGAAGCCCATGAAGCCGATGGCGCAGAACAGCACCAGCGCGGCGATCTTCACACACACCATGATCGTGTTGGCGCGCGCCGACTCCTTGGCGCCGCCGAGCAGGAACGCCATCGCGAGGAGCACGACGATCAGGGCGGGCAGGTTGAAGACACCGCCGTCGACGCCGGGCGGCGCGGACAGGGCCTTCGGGAGGGTGACGCCGATGGTCCCGGCGAGCAGCTCGTTGAGGTACTCGCCCCAGCCGACCGCGACCGCGGCGACCGAGACGCCGTACTCCAGGAGCAGACACCAGCCGCAGATCCAGGCGATCAGCTCGCCCATCGTTGCGTATGCGTACGAGTACGAGGAGCCGGCGACCGGGATGGTGCCCGCCAGCTCCGCGTAGGAGAGCGCCGAGAAGAGCGCGGTCAGCCCGGCGATCACGAAGGAGAGGGTGACGGCCGGGCCGGCCTTGGGGACGGCCTCGCCGAGGACCACGAAGATGCCGGTGCCGAGGGTGGCGCCGATGCTGATCATCGTCAGCTGCCAGAGCCCGAGGGAACGCCGGAGCGTGCCCCCCTCACCCTGCCCGCCTTCGGCCACCAGCCGCTCGACGGGCTTCCGCCGCATCAGTCGGGCACCGACGGAGGGGGAAACGTCGGTTCGTGGGGGTGCGCCTTGGTCAAGCACGCGCGGCTCCTTCGTCGCTGCGGGTCTGGGCGGCCGGGACCGGCGGCGCCCATCCCGCCGGGCCCCACCGAGCGGGGTCCCGGCCACGCCACGTACAGCGCATGACCCTATGAGCCAGCCCTTCACGGGCGTAATGCAGCAACCTTGCTCGTACACGCAAGATCATTGCGTGTGTGGTCGCGGGGTGCATATTCATTGCACCCCGGGTGCAACGCGCCCCTTACAGGGGCGTGGGGCCGTATCGGCATGCGGCTCCGCCGCGCGGGCGCGAGCAACCACAACGGCCCCGCACCCGAAGACGGCGAGGCACCCTCTTTCGGTCAGCTCCAGCTCGCGTGCAGCGGCTTGCCCTCCGCGTAGCCAGCCGCGCTCTGGATCCCCACGATCGCCTTCTCGGCGAACTCCTCCAGGGACCCCGCACCGGCGTAGGTGCACGAGGACCGCACGCCCGCGATGATCGAGTCGATCAGGTCCTCCACGCCCGGCCGGGCCGGGTCGAGGAACATCCGGGACGTCGAGATGCCCTCCTCGAAGAGCGCCTTGCGGGCCCGGTCGTAGGCCGACTCGTCGGATGTCCGGTTGCGCACCGCACGCGCGGACGCCATGCCGAAGGACTCCTTGTACAGCCGCCCGTCGGCGGCCTGCTGGAGGTCGCCCGGAGACTCGTAGGTGCCGGCGAACCAGGAGCCGACCATCACGTTGGAGGCGCCCGCGGCCAGTGCCATGGCGACGTCCCGCGGGTGCCGGACACCCCCGTCGGCCCACACGTGCTTGCCGTACTTCTTCGCCTCCGCGGCGCACTCCAGCACCGCCGAGAACTGCGGCCGGCCGACGCCGGTCATCATGCGGGTGGTGCACATGGCGCCCGGGCCCACACCCACCTTGATGATGTCCGCGCCCGCGTCGACGAGGTCCTTGACGCCCTCGGCGGAGACGATGTTGCCGGCCGCGATCGGGACCTGCGGGTCGAGGCCGCGGACCAGCTTGATCGCGCTGATCATCGACTCCTGGTGGCCGTGCGCGGTGTCGATGACGAGCGTGTCGACGCCCGCGTCGAGCAGTTGCTTGGCCTTGTCGGCGAAGTCCCCGTTGATGCCGACGGCGGCGGCGATCCGCAGCCTGCCCTGCGCGTCGGTGGCCGGGGTGTACAGGGTGGCGCGCAGGGCGCCCTTGCGGGTGAGGATGCCGGCCAGCTTGCCGTCCCGGTCGACGGCGGGCGCGTAGCGGCGGTTGGCCGCGTCCAGCTTGTTGAACGCCTCGCGCGGGTCGATGTCCGCGTCGATCAGGAGCAGGTCACGGGACATGACCTCGGCCAGCTGGGTGAAGCGGTCGACGCCGTTCAGGTCACGGTCGGTGACGACGCCGACGGGGCGGCCGTCCTCGTCGACGACGACACCCGCGTTGTGCGCCCGCTTGGGCAGCAGGGCCAGCGCGTCGGCGACGGTCTGGTGCGGGGCCAGCACGATCGGGGTGTCCAGCACCAGGTGGCGGCTCTTCACCCAGGTGATGACGTCGGTGACCACGTCGATCGGGATGTCCTGCGGGATCACGACGAGTCCGCCGCGCCGGGCCACCGTCTCGGCCATCCGCCGGCCCGCGATCGCGGTCATGTTGGCGACGACCAGCGGGATGGTGGTACCCGTGCCGTCCGGCGAGTCGAGGTCCACGCCCTGACGCGAGCCGACCGCGGAGCGGCTCGGCACCATGAAGACGTCGTCGTACGTCAGGTCGTACGCGGGCTGGATGTCATTGAGGAAACGCACGTGCCGCACATCCCGGTCGATCAGAGGTGACCCCCGGACCGGCCGGCCAGGGGGAAAAGCACGTACTTCATTGTCCCATGGCGACCGGTATGCGGTGCCCGGGACGAACGTCCAGGCAGGTCAGCGGCGGTTAGGAGGAACCTCCAAGGGCGGTGCGCACGGCTGCCCGCCTCAGCCGAGGGCGAGCGCCACCGTGAGTCCCGGTTCGCCCTCCGAGGCCTGGGCGAACACGTCCAGGGCCGTCTTCCACTCGTCCGGCCGGGTCCCCGCGTAGCCCTGCCAGCCGGTCACGACCAGGAGGAGGCCGCGTTCGACCGCCTCCGGCGGCCAGACCGAGGGGTCGCGCAGGCTGTCGGCCAGGGCGTCCCAGTTGCGGCCGAACCAGTCGGGCAGGCTCAGGGCGGAGACGGCGCGGTCCATGAGACCGGCCTTGTCCTCGACCCCGGCGAGGTCGACTACGACCAGATGCGGACTCGTCGTCATCTCAGCACCGCCCGGGAGGAGTTGTAGGGATCACGGTGTAGTAGATCCCACCGGTGCGCCGCGTGACAATGCGCACCGGCGTCATGCCTTCCCGGGAGCCGGGGGCAGGTCGTCGAGGAAGTCGCCGGACGGCACCTGGAAGAGCGTGCCGGTGACCGCCGTGGAGAAGTCGAGGATCCGGTCGTGGGTGGCGTCCCGCGTGCCGAGGAACATGTTGCGCAGCATGCGTTCGATGACGTCCGGGGTGCGGGCGTACCCGATGAAGTAGGTGCCGAACTCACCCCGGCCGGGGCTGCCGAAGGGCATGTTGTCGCGCAGGATGTCCTGCTCCTCGCCGTCCGGTCCGGTGACGGTGTTCAGGTCGACGTGCGAGCCCGGCTCCTCCAGCTCGATGTTGGTGGCCTTGGTACGGCCGATGATCCGCTCCTGTGTCTCGGCCGGCAGCGCGTTCCAGGCGTCCAGGTCGTGCAGGTACTTCTGCACGATCACATAGCTGCCGCCGGCGTGCGCGGGGTCCTCCGCGCCGATCAGGACGGCCCCGCGGGCGGCGGCGCCGACCGGGTTCTCGGTACCGTCGACGAAGCCCAGCAGGTCACGGGCGTCGTGGTACTTGAAGCCCTGCACCTCGTCCTCGACGGTCACCGCGTCCCGCAGCCGGTGCATGATCTCGGCGGCCAGCCCGAAGCAGAGGTCGAAGCGGCCGGCCCGGATGTGGAAGAGGACGTCGCCGGGGGTGGCGACCGCGGTGTGCCGGGAGCCTTCCAGGGGCCGGAAGGGATGCAGTCCGGCCGGGCGCGGATGGTCGAACAGCCGGTCCCAGGCCTCGGAGCCGATCCCCGCGACACAGCTCAGGGCGGCTTCTGGGGCACCGAAGCCGAAACTGCGCCGCAGCGAGCTCAGATCGCCCAGCACCTCCCGTACCCGCTCCTCGTGTCCGGGGCGGACGGTGACCACCAGGAAGATCGCGGCGGTGGTCAACGGTCCTAGCACCGGCTGTGGTTCGGCTTCCCGTGCGGGCTGGGGTTCAGTGCTCACCGCGTCCTCCCGATGCGATCGGCGCTCGGCCCGTCGTACACATGAGCCGCGCGCGTAGGTCGTACACGTATGTCGTACACATAATCGGGGTCGGCGGCGCCCGGTCGGCGCAGACGCTCCACGCGACGGCGTCGAGATCGGCTCGCGGAGTGCACTGCGCGGAGTGCGCTACGGAGTCCGGAGGAGGTCCGCGACGCGGGAGCCGTCCTCCTGGATCCGGCGGTGCCGAGAGATCCGGCGGTGCCGAGAGTTCCGGCGGTACCGGGAGATCCGGCGGTGCCGAGAGTTCCGGCGGTACCGAGAGTTCCGGCGGTACGGAAATCTTTTCGCTGCGCCGGAATAGACAGACCTGTCTATGCGGTTGCCCAGGACATGTAGACAGACCGGTCTACCCACTCACCATCTGTCAACCGACGGTCTCCGGCCCCGGCCCCGCGAAGGATCTCCCCGATGAACCACCTCGCACCGCACGAGCGAACCAAGCCGGCGAGCAAGCCGATCCCGCCGCGCGCGGCGTTCTACGTGCTCGCCTCCGTCGTCGTCTCCTTCCTCGCAGCCTCCAGCGCGCCCACCCCCCTCTACGCCTCCTACCAGGCCGAATGGGGCTTCAGCCCGATCACCACCACCGTGGTCTTCGGCATCTACGCCATCGCCGTGCTCTCCGGTCTGCTGGTCCTCGGCAAGCTGTCCGACCACGTCGGCCGCCGCCCCGTCCTGATCACCGCGATCGCCGCCCAGGCCGTCGCGATGGTGCTGTTCTCCACCGCCGGAGGCGTCGGCGAACTGCTCGCCGCCCGAGTCGTGCAGGGCCTGTCCACCGGCGCCGCGCTCGGCGCTGTCGGCGCCGCGATGATGGACATCAACCGCTCCCGGGGCACCGTGGCGAACGCCTTCGCCCCCGGCCTGGGCACCGCGACAGGCGCCCTGGTCAGCGGATTCGTGGTGCAGTACCTGCCCGCCCCGACCCACACGATCTACCTGGGCCTGCTGGGTGTGTTCGTGGCCCAGGCCGTGGCCATCGCCCTGATCGACGAGACCGTCACCCGTGAGCCCGGCGCCCTGGCCAGCCTGGTGCCCGAGATCAAGCTTCCGCGCACGGTCCGCGGCGCCGCCCTCGCGGCCGCCCCGGTCATCTTCGCCGTCTGGGCCCTCGCCGGGTTCTACGGCTCCCTCGGCCCCGCCCTGGTCCGCACCCTGGTCGGCTCCGACTCCGCCGTCTACGGCGGCCTCGGCCTCTTCGTCCTCGCCTTCGTGGCGGCCGCCTCCGTCCTCGTGCTGCGCAGTGCCACGGCGACGACCGTGATGTACACCGGCATCGGAGCGCTGGTCGTCGGCGTCGCCGTCACCCTGCTGGCCGTCGCCCAGAGCGCACCGGTGCTGTTCTTCGTCGGTACGGCCGTCGCCGGCTTCGGCTTCGGCAGCGGCTTCCAGGGCGGCATCCGCACCGTGCTGCCGCTGACCAGGCCGCACGAGAGCTCGGGCGTGCTGTCCCTGCTGTTCGTCGTCGCCTACCTCGGCATGGGCGTCCCCTCCGTCGTCGCCGGAACGCTGGTGGTGCACGGCGGCGGGCTGGTCCCGACCTCCGAGGAGTACGGCGCGGTGGTCATCGCCCTGGCGCTGCTGGCCCTCGCCGCTCTGCTGCTGCGCCGCGGCCCGCGGAGCGCGCCCGGGGTCCTGGTGGCGGCCGGAGGCTCGCCCGCCGTCGAGGCCCGTGAGTCCGAGCGTGCCGACACGGCGTCCCGGTGACTGAGTAGACCGGTCTGGTCAGTCGTAGAGTGGAAGTGTCGAGAAGGTGGGTGGCATGACGAAGACGTCGACTGCCAAGGCTCCCACGGCCCGGGAGCGACTGCTGTCGGCCGCGAACGAGTTGTTCTACGCGGAGGGCGTGCAGACGGTCGGCATCGACCGGATCATCGAGCGCGCCGGGGTCGCCAAGGCCTCGCTGTACAACACCTTCGGCGGCAAGGAACAGCTCGTCCGCGCCTATCTCGACTCGCGGTACGCCCGGATGTCCGCCCGCCTGCTGCGCGCCGTCGAAGGCACCGACGATCCGCGGGAGCGGCTGCTGGCCGTCTTCGACGCGCAGGCCGCGCTCTTCGCCGAGCAGAGCTACCACGGGTGCGCCTTCGTGGCGGCCAGCGCGGAGGCCAAGCACGGCAGCGCAATCGAAGAGGTCTCCGACACCTACCGCGCCTGGGTCCGGGCGTTCTTCACCGACCTCGCCCGGGAGGCCGGCGCCCCGGATCCCGAGAACCTCGCCCGCCAGCTCCACCTGCTGTACGACGGGGGCGGTCTGTCCGCACGGATGGACCGCGACCCGTCGGCGGGTGCGGTCGCCCGGCAGGCCGCCGCCGTCCTGGTCGACGCGGCGCTGGCCGCCGGTTGCGCGGAGCCCGTTTGACGACCGACGCCCGACACGGAGCGGGGCAGCGGAGACCACCGCGGCAGCGTTGTCAGCGGTGCCGCCGCGGCGATCCCCGTCAGGAACCGTCGGGGTCGGAACGGTTCAGCGTCGGTTTGGGCGTCGGCCCCGCCGTCATCAGGTAGTCGGCGGCCGAGGTGTCGGTGACGAGGCTGGTGACCAGCCCCGACCTCAGCACCGCGTCGATCGCGGCCGCCTTGCGCTGCCCGCCCGCGATCGCGACGACCTCGGGGATACGACGCAGCTGGTCGGCCTTGACCGTGATGCATCGTTCCCCCAGGTCGCGTCCGACCCGGCGGCCCTCGGCGTCGAAGAGGTGCGCGGCCATCTCGGCGGCGACGCCGAGCGTGGCGTAGTGCGCACGCTCCTCGTCGCTGAGCATGTCGTGCACCGTCGAGATGCCGCGCTCCCAGGAGCCGATGGAGACGCAGGCGACCGTGACCTTGTCGAAGTACTCGAAGGCCCGGGCGATGCCGGTCTGGTTGCGCAGCGCGGCCGCGGTGGCCGCGTCCGGCAGCAGCATCGGCGCGTAGATGGGGTGCGCGTCGCCGCCGGACACCTGGGCGGCGCGCCGGACGGCCTCGACCGAACCGCGCTCGGAGGTCCCGGCGTCGTAGACACCCGTCAGCTGCACCACCGTGCACGGCGGCAGCCGGTCGAGCGCCGCCGCCATGTGGATGGTGGACCGGCCCCAGGCGAGGCCGAGCACATCGCCCTCGTTGACCAGCTCGCCGAGCAGGTCGGCGGCCACTTCTCCGAGGTTCTCGGGGTCGGGGGTCTCCTCCGCCTCGGCCGGGGACTCGACCACCACGGCGTGCCGCAGGCCGTAGCGGGCGCGGAGCGCGTCGGAGCGCTCGGCGTCCAGTTCGGCCGGAACACGGATCTCGATGCGTACGAGATCCCTTTCGAGGGCAGTCTCCAGTACCCGGGCCACTTTGAAGCGGCTGACGCCGAACTCCTCAGCGATCTGGATCTTGGACTTGCCCTCAAGGTAGAAGCGGCGGGCCATGGCCGCCGCCTGCACCAGCTCAGCGGGTCCCATCCGCATGGCTGACCGGCCCGCCGACATACCCGACACGGCCATCTCCTCACTGCTGTTCACACTCTGGATACGCCGTTCATCCTTGCAGATCCGGCGCAGTCGATCAGCCCTGATCGGAGCCGTTCACGTTCCCGTACCTCAGTGGTCGCACGCCCAGGACGCGGCAGCCGTGGCCGTCTCGGCCTGGGTGCGTAGTGCACGTACCGCCTCTGCCGGGTCGTTTGCCCCGTACACCGCGGAACCTGCCACAAAAACGTCGGCTCCGGCGTCCGCGCACCGCTCGATCGTCGACGCCGAAACTCCGCCGTCGACCTGCAGCCACAGCTCCAGCCCGTGCTTGCTGATCAACTCCCGGGTGCGGCGGATCTTCGGCAGCATGATGTCGAGGAACGCCTGGCCGCCGAAGCCCGGCTCCACCGTCATGATGAGCAGCATGTCCAGCTCGGGGAGCAGGTCCTCGTACGGCTCGATGGGCGTCGCGGGCTTGAGCGCCATGGAGGCGCGGGCGCCCTTCGCACGGATCTCGCGCGCGAGCCGCACCGGGGCCGCCGCCGCCTCCACGTGGAAGGTGACGGACGAGGCACCCGCTTCGACGTACTGCGGTGCCCAGCGATCGGGGGCCTCGATCATCAGATGGCAGTCCAGCGGGGTGTCCGTGGCCCGGGCCAGGGACTCTACGACCGGCACGCCGAGCGTGAGGTTCGGGACGAAGTGGTTGTCCATGACGTCGACGTGGAGCCAGTCGGCGCCTTCGACCGCCTTGGCCTCGTCCGCGAGGCGGGCGAAGTCGGCGGACAGGATGCTGGGGTTGATCTGCGCGGCCATGCGTCAAGCGTGCCATGCCCTGACGGGTGGAGCCGCGTGGGGTTCGGGCTGGTTGCGGACAACCGTCGACCGCGGGCCGGCGGGGGCTGGTCGCGCAGTTCCCCGCGCCCCTTCCGGGGCGCTGCCCGTCCGCGTCTCCCGGGAGGCGCCGTCAGCCCGTCCTCCGGATCAGCGCCAGGTACATCGCGTCCGTGCCGTGCAGATGCGGCCACAGCTGGACGTCCGGGCCCTCCCCCAGGGCGGCAACGCCCGGCAGCAGCGGACGCGCGTCCAGCAGCTCCGTCTCCGGCCGCTGCTTGAGCACGTCCTGGACCACCGCCCGCGTCTCCGCGAGATGCGGCGAGCACGTGGCGTACCCGACGACCCCGCCCACCCGCACCGAGTCGATCGCCGTCCGCAGCAGCGCACGCTGCAGCGGAGCGAAGTTGTCGAGGTCCTCGGGCCGACGGCGCCAGCGCGCCTCCGGGCGCCTGCGGAGGGCGCCGAGACCGGTGCAGGGGACGTCCATCAGCACCCGGTCGAAGGTGCCGGGCCGCCACGGCGGCCGTGTGCCGTCGGCGGTGATCACCTGGTACGGACCCGGATTGCCGGACAGTGCCTTCTCGACCAGACCGGCCCGGTGCGGCTGCTTCTCCGCAGCGAGGAGCACGGCCCCGCGCTCCGCGGCGAGCGCGGCGAGCAGCGCGGCCTTGCCGCCGGGCCCGGCGCAGCCGTCGAGCCAGGTCGCGTCGGGGCCCTCGAGCGGGGCGTTGGCGAGCGCGAGGGCCACCAGCTGGCTGCCCTCGTCCTGCACGCCGGCGCGCCCCTCCTGCACGGCCTCGATGGCGCCGGGCTCCCCGCCCTCGCTGAGCCGCACCGCGTACGGCGACCAGCGCCCCGGTACGGCCGCCTCCTCGCCGAGCAGTTCCTCGGGGGTGGCCCGCCCGGGCCGGGCGACCAGCGTCACCTCGGGCCGTTCGTTGTCGGCGGCCAGCAGTTCCTCGATCCCCGCCCGGCCCCCGCCCAACGAGTCCCAGAGCGCGGAGACGACCCACCGCGGGTGCGAGTGCACGACGGCGAGATGGTCCTCGGGATCCTGGTCGTAGGGCGGTGCGACCCGCGCGAGCCAGCCGTCGAGATCGTCCTGCGCGACCTTGCGCAGCACGGCGTTGACGAACTTGGCACGCCCGTCGCCCAGCACCACCCGGGCCAGCTCGACGGAGGCGGAGACGGCGGCGTGGGACGGGATCCGCGTGCCGAGCAGCTGGTGCGCGCCGAGGCTCAGCACGTCCAGCACCGGCGGGTCGACCTCGCGCAGCGGCCGGTCCACGCACTCGGCGATGATCGCGTCGTACGTCCCCTGCCGGCGCAGCGTCCCGTAGACCAGCTCGGTGGCGAGGGCCGCGTCCCTCCCGTCGAAGTCGCCTTTCTCCCGCGCCTTGCGCAGCAACGGCGGCAGCACGAGGTTGGCGTACGCGTCCCGCTCGTCCACGGCGCGCAGCGCCTCGAAGGCGAGGAGACGGACGGGGTCCTTCTGGGGACGGCGGTAGGGCTTGGTGGGCCGACGCGGCCCCCTGGACTGCTGGCTCACGAAAAAGGTGCTCCGGGTATGAGAATGATGCGACTCCCAGCGTACGCCGCGCACACCGGAAAGCCGCTGCCGAGAAGGGGCGGCTCAGTCGCCGAGGGTCTCTCCGGCGCCGATGCGCACGCCGCGCGCCCAGTCGGCCGCCCGCATCGGCTTCTTGCCCTGGGCCTGCACCCAGAGCAGTTCCACGGCGTACGACCCCGTCCCCACGTGCGCGCTGTTCTTCCCGACGGCGATCTGGGCCGGGGCGAGATCGGTCCGCTCGGGCACCGGCGCGACATGGATCAGCTTGAGCCGCTCACCCCGGAAGGTGGTCCAGGCACCGGGAGCGGGAGTGCAGCCGCGCACCATCCGGTCGACCCGCAGCGCGGGCGCCGACCAGTCGACCCGGGCGTCCTCGACGGTGATCTTCGGAGCGAGGGTGATGCCCTCGGCCGGCTGCGGTACGGCCTTGAGCGTGCCGTCCTCGATGCCGTCCATGGTGGCGGCGAGCAGCCCGGACCCGGCGAACGCGAGCCGCGTCAGCAGGTCACCGCTGGTGTCGGTGGGCCGGATCTCCTCGGTGACGGTCCCGTAGACGGGCCCCGAGTCGAGGCCCTCCTCGATCAGGAAGGTGGACGCGCCGGTGATCTCGTCGCCCGCCATGAGGGAGTGCTGGACGGGCGCCGCCCCACGCCACGCCGGAAGCAACGAGAAGTGCAGGTTGACCCACCCGTGGGCCGGCACGTCGAGCGCGACCCGCGGCAGCAGTGCTCCGTACGCCACCACCGGGCAGCAGTCCGGCGCGATGGCCTTCAGCCGCTCCAGGAACTCCGGATCGCGCGGCTTCAGCGGCCTCAGCACCTCGATGCCGGCCTCCATCGCCCGCTCGGCCACCGGCGAAGCGATCAGCCTGCGGCCCCGCCCGGCCGGCGCGTCGGGCCGCGTGACCACGGCGGCCACCTCATGCCGCCCGGAGGCGATGAGGGCGTCCAGAGCGGGAACGGCGACTTCGGGGGTACCGGCGAAGACAAGCTTCATGGGCGACTGAGGGCCTCTCGGAGACGACGAACGCGGGCAACACACAAGTCTATGCCGCGAACCGCGAGCCGCCGACGGCGATCACCCCCATGGGTCACCCGGCCTCTCTGCCGACCGAACGACCGGTGCGCGGGCGGGAGAACACGGCGTACGCATATGCCCATACGCCCCCACACCGTGACCAGCGGCGCGCCCACGCGTTGGTCAAGAAAGAGTTGACCACAACGGGCCGCATACGCGGCCCATTCCTTTCAACGCCGGTTCGAGAGGCTTGTTCATGGCCGACCACGCAACCCACGACGCCCAGGCCCGGGCCAGCCTGCACTTGTTGGTGCGGGACATCGAGCGGGTCCGCCGGCAGGTGGACGCACTGCGCACGCTCACCGCCCAGTTGGGCAACGTCTACCGCCCGCGCCGCTCCGGCCCGTCCACGGGCTTCGTCGTCTACGGACGCGCTCCCGCCCCGACGGTCCGCCTCGCCCAGGAACTCCGGGACAGTGTCGAAACCCTGGTCACGGCCGCCGTGGACTTCGACCGCTCACTCGGCTTCTCGTGGGACGCGGTGGGCTCCGCGCTCGGGGTGACCAAGCAGGCGGTGCACCGCCGTTACGGCGCCCGCCGCGCCACGGCCCAGTCGGCGCCGGCCGCCGAGACCGAACGGCCGACCGAGCCGTCCGGCGCCCGCGCCCTCAACATGGGCGTCGGCCTGCCCTCGGTGCCCACGGTCCCGGCCGCCCGTTCCATGCCGACCCAGCCGACCGCGGGCAGCCCCACCCTCCGCGACGAGGCGAGGCCAACCGCCTTCCCCGGCCCCCGCAACGGCTGACTCGGACACACCCGGCTCGGACAACACCCGGCTCAGCCACACCCGGCTCGGACAACACCTGATCCGGACAACGGCTGCCCCGGTCACCACGGCTGCCCTCAAGGCGCTGACCCGCCCTCTGCCCTCCCGGTGAACACCCGGGAGGGCAGCCGTCTGCCCGGCCGCCGCACTCGCCCCTCCCTCACCTCGCCCCCGCGTCGCTCGCTTTCCCGCTAGCCGATGTCCGGCGGATCGACCCGCACCCGTACGGCCTCCCCGTTACCCCGCGCCATCCGCGCGGCCTGAGCCGTTTTCAGCGCGGCCGCCAGCGCGGCACCGCTCCCGGGCGGCACCCGTACCAGCACCCGCTCCCAGTGCTCCCCGGGCGGCGGCGCCCCCGGCCGCCGAGGCGCCCCGGTCCGCACCTCGGGCACCGGAACCGGCCCCAACACCTCCGCGTCCGGGGGCAGTTCGGCCGACGCGAGGAACTCCGCGAGCGCCTCCGCCGGACCCGACACCGCCGCCATCCGCGACACCGGCGGAAAACCCAACTCGGCCCGCTCGGCGAGCTCCCGTACCGCGTGCCCGACGGGATCCCAGCGCACCAGCGCCTGCACGGGCCGCAGCGTCGGCTCCGCGACGACGACCACGGTGCCGCCCTCCTCCTGCGGCCGCACCAGCGCCCCGGCCGCGATCCAGCGCCGCAGCGCGTCCTCGCCGGCCCGCAGGTCGGGCCGTCCGAGCATCGCCCAGCCGTCCAGCAGCAGGGCGGCCGCATAGCCGCCCTCGGCGACCGGCTCGGCGCCCGGTGTGCTCACGACCAGCGCGGGCGTCTCCGGCACGGTGTCCAGCACCTGCTCGCGCCCCGAGGTCCGTACGGGCACGGCGGGAAACGCCCGCCCCAGCTCCTCGGCGGTCCGCCGGGCCCCGACCACCTGGGCCCGCAGCCGGGAGCCACCGCACTCGGGGCAGTGCCAGTCGCTCTCCGCCCGCCCGCACCACCCGCACACCGGCATCCCGGCGTCCCGCGCCTCCAGCGGACCGGCGCAGTGCCGGCAGCGTGCCGGAGCCCGGCACCGGTCGCAGGCCATCCGCGGCACATACCCCCGCCGGGGCACCTGCACCAGCACCGGCCCGTGCCGCAGTCCGTCCCGCACGGCCTGCCAGGCGAGCGTCGGCAGCCGCGCGGCGCGCGCGGCCTCGTCCCGCGCCAGGTCGCCGTCACCGACCGTCCTGACCAGCGGCGCGGCCCGCCGCACCTGTTCCCTCCCCGCCACCAGGGGCCGCGCCCAGCCGTTCTCCACGAGCTGCGCGGCCTCCACGGTGCAACTCCAACCCCCCAGCAGAAAGCCGCACTTGTCCAGGGCGGCGCGCAGCAGCAGCACATCCCTGGCATGCGGCTGCGGGGCGTGCTGCTCGCTGTGGCTGTCGTCCCCGTCGTCCCAGATCGCGACGAGCCCGAGGTCCCGTACCGGCGCGAACATGGCGGCCCGGGTCCCCACCACCGCCCGCACCGCACCCCGGCTGACGGCGAGCCACTGCGCGTACCGCTTCTCGGGCCCGGCGTCGGCCGTGAGCAGCGCATGCCGCCCTTCGCCCAGCACCGCGGTCAGCGCGGCATCGACCCGCGCGGCGGCCCGCCCGTCCGGTACGACGACGAGCGCGCCGCGTCCCGAGGCGAGCGTGGCGGCGACGGCCCGGGCGATCTCCCCGCTCCACCCGGGCCCCGGCAGGGCGTTCCACACCGCACGCGGCGCGCCGCCGGAGGCCAGCGACTCGACGAAGGCGGCCCCGTGCTCGTACCGCGTCCAGGATCCGGCCTCGGGCACCGGCGGGGGCGGCAACGGCTCGGGGGACGGCCGCTTCTCGGCCCGTGCGCTGCGCGGCGGCACGGCCAGTTGCAACACGTCCGCGAGGCTGCCCGCGTACCGGTCGGCGACGGCCCTGGCGAGCCGCAGCAGTTCCTCGCTCAGCACCGGCTCGGGCGACACCACCTGGGCCAGCGCGGCCAGCGGCCCCGCGTAGTCGGACTGGTCGAGCCGCTCCACGAGGAACCCGTCGATGAGCCCCCCGCCCTCCCGGCGCCCGTCCCGCACCCGGTGCCGGCCGGCCCCGAACCGCACCCGCACCCGCACCCCCGGCCGTGCGTCGGCGTCCAGCTCGGCCGGGACGGCGTAGTCGAAGTACCGGTCGAGATGAAGCACGCCCTTGTCCACGAGCACCCGGGCGACCGGCAGCCGCTCGGCCAGCGCGGCCCCGCGCCAGGTCCGCGGCTTGGCCCGGGGCACCTTGGCCCCCCGCACACTCTCCCGAATGAGCGCGAGCTGCTCCGGCGGCGCCCCTTCGGCGCCCCCGCCCCCCTGCCCGTTGTCGCTGCTCACGCTTGCATTCTTACCAAACGCCACTGACAACCGACGCCGCCCGAGATCGTTCCGGTCGCGGACCGCCGTAAGGCGGTCTTCTGCCTTGGGCCACTCGGCCATACCGGTCCAGAACCGGCAGCAGGATTCGAACCTGCGGGGGATCACCCGGAAGAAAGTATCCGAGACCTGCGCACCGGGCGGCGCCGGTGTCCCGAGATCAGCCCGGCAGCGGTCGTAACACACCAGCTTCACCGCGCGCCCAGAGGCACACTCCACGGAAGTAACCGCAGCCCTCGCACCGGGACGGCACCACCGTACTGATCACCCCGCCACCGCGGCCACCGATTTCCGCGCCCGCGGACGCGACGAAGGCCCGGCTCTCCCGAAGAGGAGCCGGGCCTTCGTCGAGGTGGCTCCGGGACTACAGGCCCGCGGCCTTGCGCAGGGCGTCCACGCGGTCCGTCTTCTCCCAGGTGAACTCGGGGAGCTCGCGGCCGAAGTGGCCGTACGCCGCGGTCTGGGCGTAGATCGGGCGGAGCAGGTCG
The DNA here is from genome assembly GCF_053597895.1 of Streptomyces sp. NPDC001220. NCBI lineage: Bacteria > Bacillati > Actinomycetota > Actinomycetes > Kitasatosporales > Streptomycetaceae > Streptomyces > Streptomyces sp. NPDC001220. Next base: position 404,679 of record NZ_JBSFJE010000005.1, on the reverse strand, counting down.
AGGTCGCGGATGATCGCGGCCGGACGCAGGTCGAAGACCTCGTCGATCGCCTTCTCGATCTTCTCGGCGTCGATCTTGGCGGTGCCGAAGGTCTCCACGAACAGACCGACCGGCTCGGCCTTGCCGATCGCGTAGGCGACCTGGACCTCGCAGCGGGAGGCCAGGCCGGCCGCGACGACGTTCTTGGCGACCCAGCGCATGGCGTAGGCGGCGGAACGGTCGACCTTGGACGGGTCCTTGCCGGAGAAGGCACCGCCACCGTGGCGGGCCATACCGCCGTAGGTGTCGATGATGATCTTGCGGCCGGTCAGACCGGCGTCACCCATCGGGCCGCCGATCTCGAAGCGGCCGGTCGGGTTGACCAGGAGGCGGTAGCCCTCGGTGTCGAGCTTGATGCCCTCGTCCAGCAGGGCCTTCAGCTCCGGCTCCACGACGAACTCGCGGATGTCGGGGGCGAGCAGCGACTCCAGGTCGATGTCCGAGGCGTGCTGGCTGGAGACGACCACCGTGTCGAGGCGGACGGCCTTGTCACCGTCGTACTCGATGGTGACCTGCGTCTTGCCGTCCGGGCGCAGGTAGGGGATGGTGCCGTTCTTGCGGACCTCGGAGAGGCGCTTGGACAGGCGGTGCGCCAGGAAGATCGGCAGCGGCATCAGGGTCGGCGTCTCGTCGGTCGCGTAACCGAACATCAGGCCCTGGTCGCCGGCGCCCTGCTTGTCGAGCTCGTCGTCGTCGCCCTCGACCCGGTTCTCGTACGCCGTGTCCACGCCCTGCGCGATGTCCGGGGACTGCGCGCCGATCGACACGGACACGCCACAGGAGGCGCCGTCGAAGCCCTTCTTGGACGAGTCGTAGCCGATGTCGAGGATCTTGTTGCGGACCAGCGTCGCGATGTCCGCGTACGTCTTGGTCGTGACCTCACCGGCCACGTGCACCAGGCCGGTGGTGATCAGCGTCTCGACGGCGACCCGGGAGGTCGGGTCCTCGCGCAGAAGCGCGTCGAGAATGGTGTCGCTGATCTGGTCAGCGATCTTGTCGGGGTGACCCTCGGTCACGGACTCCGAGGTGAACAGGCGACGGGACACAACGCTCCCTGGGGTTGCAGCGGCTGCTGGCTGATCATTGGCGGACGACACGGGGAGCTGCGCCCGGCATCGTCCGAGAACAGTTTATCGGTCGTACTCCGCCGCCGGCCCACCTGTCTCGACACTCGGAAGTGCTGTGACCTGCGGCACGGGCATTGTGCCCAATGACCGGCGGCGTTGAACAGGGCCCCCACACCCTAATGCGGCGTCGGGGAGAGTTGACAAATGGCCGGAAAACGTTAACCCAATCGGGCCGCGGCCAGGTCCCAGACGATGTCGGCGAGGGCCTCCTTGGGCCCGTGCGGCACAGGCGTCTCACTGCCGTCGGCGCCCAGCACCACGGCCTCGTTCTCCTCGGAGCCGAAGGTCTTGCGCTCCCCCACCTCGTTCACCACGAGCAGGTCGCAGCCCTTGCGCGCCAGTTTGGTGCGGCCGTTGGCGAGGACGTCGTCGGTCTCGGCGGCGAAGCCCACGATCACCTGTCCGGGCCGCGCCCGGTCGGCGGAGATCTCCGCGAGGATGTCCGGATTCCGCACCAGGACGATCGGCTCGGGATCCTGGCCGTCCTTCTTCTTGATCTTCCCGGCCGCGTAGACCGCGGGGCGGAAGTCGGCGACGGCGGCGGCCATGACCACGGCGTCGGCGTCGGCAGCCGCCTTCAGCACGGCCTCCCGCAGCTGCACGGCCGTACCGACCGGGACGACGTCCACGCCTGCCGGGTCGGGCAGGCCGGTGGTGTTGGCCGCGATCAACGTCACGCGGGCGCCCCGCGCGGCGGCGGTGCGGGCGAGGGCGTAGCCCTGCTTGCCGGAGGAGCGGTTGCCGAGGAAGCGGACCGGGTCGAGGGGCTCCCGGGTACCGCCTGCGGAGACGACGACGTGGCGGCCGGCCAGGTCGGGCTCCCGCACGCCCCGCGCGAGGACGCGGCGACAGGCCTCGAAGATCTCCGTCGGGTCGGGCAGCCGGCCCTTGCCGGTGTCGACGCCGGTGAGACGGCCGACCGCCGGTTCGATGACGACGGCGCCGCGACGGCGCAGCGTGGCCACGTTCTCCTGGGTGGCCGGGTGCTCCCACATCTCGGTGTGCATCGCGGGGGCGAAGACGACCGGGCAGCGGGCCGTGAGGAGGGTGTTGGTGAGCAGGTCGTCGGCAAGGCCGTGGGCCGCCTTGGCGAGCATGTCGGCGGTGGCGGGGGCGACCACGACCAGGTCGGCGTGCTGGCCGATCCGGACGTGCGGGACCTCTTCGACGTGGTCCCAGACCTCGGTGGAGACGGGGTTGCCGGACAGGGCGGACCAGGTGGCGGCGCCGACGAAGTGCAGCGCGGAGGCGGTGGGCACGACCCGGACGTCATGGCCCGACTCGGTGAACCTTCTCAGCAGCTCGCAGGCCTTGTAGGCGGCGATGCCACCGCTGACCCCCAGCACGACCTTCGGCTTGTCCACCGTCTCTCCCCGCACTCGGCTCCCGTGCACCGGCTCCGGCGCACGACTCCATCACACACCACAGGCCCGACAGTCGGCTGCCGGGCCTGTGGATAAGTCACCTGCAATACGAAAGTACTACCGCAGCACTACTGCGCCGGGCCTTCGATGGCCTCGGAGGTCAGCAGGCCCGCGTTGATCTCGCGCAGGGCGATGGAGAGCGGCTTCTCGTGGACGTGGGTGTCGACGAGCGGACCGACGTACTCCAGGAGACCCTCGCCGAGCTGCGAGTAGTACGCGTTGATCTGGCGGGCACGCTTGGCCGCGTAGATCACGAGGCTGTACTTCGAGTCGGTGGCCTCGAGGAGCTCGTCGATCGGAGGGTTGATGATGCCCTCGGGCGCGGTGATGGAAGAGGACACGCTCTGCCTTCCGATGGATGGGAAAGATTCAGTCTGAATGATCAGAGACGATCACACAACGTCCATCAAGGCTAGCAGCTCGCGCGCCACGTCCTCGACGGAGGTGTTGACCAGCGTCTCGTCGAACTCCGGCTCCGCCGCCAGTTCGATCTTGGCAGCGTCCAGACGGCGCTCGATCACCTCGGGCGGCTCGGTGCCCCGTCCGGTGAGCCTGCGCACCAGCTCCTCCCAGGAGGGAGGCGCCAGGAACACCAGCCGGCCTTCCGGCATGGACTCGCGGACCTGCCGGGCGCCCTGGAGGTCGATCTCCAGCAGCACCGGCACACCGGACTCCAGGTGCTCCAGCACCGCCTGCCGCGGGGTGCCGTAGCGGTTGCCCGCGAATTCGGCCCACTCCAGGAGCTCGCCGTTGGCGATGAGCTTGTCCATCTCCTCGTCGGAGACGAAGAAGTACTGCACTCCGTGCTTCTCGCCCGGGCGGGGCTTGCGGGTGGTCGCCGACACCGAGAGCCAGACCTCGGGGTGCACCTTGCGCATATGGGCGACGACCGTGCTCTTGCCGACCCCGGAGGGGCCGGAGAGCACGGTCAGCCGCGGACGTACGTCCGGGGGCTCGGGGGTCGTCCCCCGGAATGTTGCAGCCATGCAGCGATTATTCCAGCAATCGCAGGTTGCCCGGGACGTGCGTCCCGGGCGGCCCGGTGATCAGGAGCCGGTGCTGCCGAACTCGCGCTCCAGGGACGCGATCTGGTTGGACCCGAGGCCACGCACCCGGCGGCTCTCGGAGATCCCGAGTCGCTCCATGATCTGCTTGGCGCGGACCTTGCCCACGCCCGGCAGGGACTCGAGCAGGGCGGAGACCTTCATCTTGCCGATGACGTCGTTTTCCTGACCCTGCTTGATGACCTCGTGGAGAGAGGCGCCGGAGTGCTTGAGTCGATTCTTGACCTCGGCCCGCTCCCGGCGAGCCGCGGCGGCCTTTTCGAGCGCGGCTGCGCGCTGTTCAGGGGTAAGGGGCGGAAGAGCCACGCCTACGTCACCTCGGATGTCGAACTGTCGGATACGGACCGGTGAGGAACCTAGTCGGCCCACACCTGGGGAGCTACGAGCAACACGCTTGCCCGTTGACTCTGCTCGGAGACTAGCGGGCAAGTCCGCCGGAGTCAGCGAGAACAGCGGAAAAGTCCTGGTCAGCCTCCGTCAGGCCAGACATTTCAGACATACTGCCCCGGATTTGAGGATGTATTCACGCTCCGGCCCTCGCCGAAGTGCTCACCGGAGCACTTCTCGGAGCCCTCACCGACCTGCGAGGACATCCCGGATCTCGCTCGCGAACCGCTCCGCGGCCACCCTCAGGGCCCCGACATCGGGACCGTGACGCAAAACACCTCGGCTCACGTTTGGAACCACGTTGCGCACCGCCGTCCCGAAGACCGCGGGCAGGTCGGCGGCCGTCGCCCCCTGCGCCCCGACACCCGGCGCGAGCAGCGGGCCGTTGATGTCGAGCTCGTACGACGACAGGTCGCCGACCGTGGCACCGACGACGGCGCCGAAGGAGCCCAGCGGCTCCTCCCCGGCGTTCTCGGCGGCCAGGTGGGCCAGCATGGTCGCGCCGACCGTCCGGCCGTCGCCGCGCACCGCGTGCTGTACCTCCGGGCCCTCCGGGTTCGAGGTCAGCGCCAGTACGAAGAGGCCGGCCCCGCTCTCCCGGGCCAGCGCCACGGCCGGGCTGAGCGAGCCGTAGCCGAGGTACGGCGAGACGGTGAGGGCGTCCGAGAACAGCGGCGCGTCCTTGCTCAGGAAGGCCTCCGCGTACCCGGCCATGGTGGAGCCGATGTCGCCGCGCTTGGCGTCCATGACGACCAGCGTCCCGGCGTCCCGTGCCTCCTGCACCACCCGCTCGAGGACGGCCACCCCGCGCGAGCCGAACCGCTCGAAGAACGCGCTCTGCGGCTTCATGACCGCGACCCGGTCGGCCACCGCCTCCACGACGGTACGGCTGAACCGTTCGAGCCCCGCCACGTCGTCGTTCAGGCCCCACTCGGCGAGCAGCGAGGCGTGCGGGTCGATGCCGACGCACAGCGGACCGCGCTCGTCCATCGCACGGCGCAGCCGCGCGCCGAAGGGTTCCAACGGGCTCATACGGTCTTCCTCACATCGGCGCCGACCGCGTCGGCGAGCGTGGCGTACGGGCTGGTGCGCAGGCGGGCCGCGAGCCCCTTGTGGACGGCGCGGCCCCAGAAGGGCCCCTCGTAGATGAAGGCGCTGTAGCCCTGGACCAGCGTGGCACCGGCCAGGATGCGCTGCCAGGCGTCCTCGGCGGTCTCGACGCCGCCGACACCGACCAGGGTGATCCGGTCGCCCACGCGCGCGTACAGGCGCCGCAGGACCTCCAGGGACCGCGCCTTCAGCGGCGCCCCCGAGAGCCCTCCGGTCTCCTTCACCAGCTCGGCGTCGGAGCGCAGCCCGAGGCCCTCCCGCGCGATGGTGGTGTTGGTCGCGATGATCCCGTCGAGCCCCAGCTCGACGGCCAGGTCGGCGACCGCGTCGACGTCCTCGTCGGCGAGGTCCGGCGCGATCTTCACCAGCAGCGGCACCCGCCGGTTCGCCGCCACACGGTCGGCGGCCTCCCGCACGGCCGTCAGGAGCGGACGCAGATGGTCGACGGCCTGGAGGTTGCGCAGTCCCGGCGTGTTCGGCGACGACACGTTCACGACCAGGTAGTCGGCGTACGGCGCGAGCCGCTCGGCGGACTTCACGTAGTCGCGGACCGCCTCCGCCTCGGGTACGGCCTTGGTCTTGCCGATGTTGACGCCCACGACGGTCCTGAAGACGGGCTCACGGGTCGCCAGCCGCGCGGCGACGGTCAGCGATCCGTCGTTGTTGAACCCCATCCGGTTGATCAGCGCCCGGTCGGCGACGAGCCGGAACAGCCGCTTCCTGGGATTCCCGGGCTGCGCCTCACCGGTCACGGTCCCGATCTCGACGTGATCGAACCCGAGCATCGACATCCCGTCGATCGCGACGGCGTTCTTGTCGAATCCCGCGGCCAGTCCGAAGGGCCCGTGCATCCGCAGCCCGAAGGCCTCGGTGCGCAGTTCCTTGTAGCGCGGCGCGAGCGCGGCGGCGACGAAGGCACGCAGCACGGGAACGCGAGCGGCGAGCCGGATCCACCGGAAGGCGAGGTGATGGGCCTGCTCCGGGTCCATCCGCTGGAAGACGAGGTTGAAGAAGATCTTGTACATGGAGTCCTCATGCGAAGGGGGACACCGATGTACGGTGCCCCCCATACCGACAGCTGGGCAACGCGCCCCCGAAGGGGCGCGGGGCGGTACTCAATATGCGGCTCCGCCGCGTTGGCGCGGCCGGCCCCCACCGGCCCGCAGCCAAAGCACGGCCTCTCAGCCCCTCGCGGCCGTCAGCGTCTCCGCATGCTCCTGGAGCGACCGCACCCCCACGTCCCCGTGGTTCAGCGCATCGATGCCCTGGACGGCCGCCGCCAGCGCCTGCACCGTCGTCAGACACGGCACCGACCGGGCCACCGCGGCGGTCCGGATCTCGTACCCGTCCAGGCGACCCCCCGTGCCGTACGGGGTGTTGACGATGAGGTCGACCTCGCCGTCGTGGATGAGCTGGACGATCGTCCGCTCGCCGTTCGGCCCGATGCCGTCCGACTGCTTGCGCACGACGGTCGCGTTGATGCCGTTGCGCTTGAGCACCTCGGCCGTGCCGGACGTGGCGAGCAGTTCGAAGCCGTGGGCGACCAGCTCACGCGCCGGGAAGATCATCGAGCGCTTGTCGCGGTTGGCGACCGAGATGAACGCACGGCCCTTGGTCGGCAGCGGCCCGTACGCCCCCGCCTGGGACTTGGCGTACGCCGTGCCGAAGACCGAGTCGATGCCCATGACCTCGCCGGTGGAGCGCATCTCCGGGCCGAGCACGGTGTCGACGCCGCGGCCCTGGATGTCGCGGAACCGCGACCACGGCATGACCGCCTCCTTCACGGAGATCGGCGCGTCGAACGGCAGCTCGCCGCCGTCGCCGCGGGCCGGCAGCAGGCCCTCGGCGCGCAGCTCGGCGACGGTCGCGCCCAGCGAGATCCGGGCGGCGGCCTTCGCCAGCGGCACCGCGGTCGCCTTCGAGGTGAAGGGGACCGTACGGGACGCGCGCGGGTTGGCTTCGAGGACGTAGAGGATGTCCCCGGCCATCGCGAACTGGATGTTGATCAGACCGCGCACGCCGACGCCCTTCGCGATGGCCTCCGTCGAGGCCCGCAGGCGCTTGATGTCGAAGCCGCCCAGCGTGATCGGCGGCAGGGCGCACGCCGAGTCGCCGGAGTGGATGCCGGCCTCCTCGATGTGCTCCATGACGCCGCCGAGGTACAGCTCCTGACCGTCGTACAGCGCGTCGACGTCGATCTCGATCGCGTCGTCCAGGAACCGGTCGACGAGCACCGGCCGGGAGGGGCTGATCTCGGTCGACTCGGCGATGTAGGCGGCGAGGCGGGTCTCGTCGTAGACGATCTCCATGCCGCGCCCGCCGAGGACGTACGACGGCCGGACGAGCACCGGGTAGCCGATCTCGTCGGCGATGGCCTTCGCCTCGGCGAACTCGGTGGCGGTGCCGTGCTTGGGGGCCGGCAGACCCGCCTCCGCGAGGACCCGGCCGAAGGCGCCCCGGTCCTCGGCCGCGTGGATGGCCTCGGGGGACGTGCCGACGATCGGCACCCCGTTGTCCTTCAGCGCCTGCGACAGACCCAGCGGGGTCTGCCCGCCCAGCTGCACCACCACGCCGGCGACCGGACCGGCCTGCTGCTCGGCGTGGACGATCTCCAGCACGTCCTCCAGGGTGAGCGGCTCGAAGTACAGCCGGTCGGAGGTGTCGTAGTCGGTGGAGACGGTCTCCGGGTTGCAGTTGACCATCACGGTCTCGTACCCGGCGTCCGACAGCGCGAAGGACGCGTGTACGCAGGAGTAGTCGAACTCGATGCCCTGGCCGATGCGGTTGGGACCGGAGCCCAGGATGATGACGGCCGGCTTCTCGCGCCGGGCGACCTCGGTCTCCTCGTCGTAGGACGAGTAGAAGTACGGCGTCTTCGCGGCGAACTCGGCCGCGCAGGTGTCGACCGTCTTGTAGACCGGGCGGACCCCGAGCGCGTGCCGGACCTCGCGGACGACGTCCTCGCGCAGCCCGCGGATCTCGCCGATCTGCTGGTCGGAGAAGCCGTGCCGCTTGGCCTCGGCGAGCAGGTCGGGGGTGAGTTCGGCGGCGGCGGCCAGCTCGTCCGCGATCTCCTTGATCAGGAACAGCTGGTCCACGAACCACGGGTCGATCTTCGTGTACGCGAAGACCTCCTCGGGGGTGGCGCCCGCGCGGATGGCCTGCATGACGGTGTTGATCCGGCCGTCGGTGGGCCGTACCGCCTCGTGCAGCAGCGCTTCCTTGTCGCCGGGCTCGCCGACGAAGGTGAACTGGCTGCCCTTCTTCTCCAGCGAGCGCAGCGCCTTCTGGAAGGCCTCGGGGAAGTTGCGGCCGATGGCCATCGCCTCGCCGACCGACTTCATGGTCGTGGTCAGCGTGGAGTCGGCCTGCGGGAACTTCTCGAACGCGAAGCGGGGGGCCTTGACGACCACATAGTCGAGCGTGGGCTCGAAGGAGGCCGGGGTCTCCCGCGTGATGTCGTTGGGGATCTCGTCGAGCGTGTAGCCGACGGCCAGCTTGGCGGCGATCTTCGCGATCGGGAAGCCGGTGGCCTTGGAGGCGAGCGCCGAGGACCGCGACACGCGCGGGTTCATCTCGATGACGATGACCCGGCCGTCCTCGGGGTTCACCGCGAACTGGATGTTGCAGCCGCCCGTGTCGACACCGACCTCGCGGATCACGGCGATGCCGATGTCCCGCAGGATCTGGTACTCGCGGTCGGTCAGCGTCATCGACGGGGCGACGGTGATCGAGTCACCGGTGTGCACGCCCATGGGGTCGAAGTTCTCGATGGAGCAGACGACCACGACGTTGTCGTGCTTGTCGCGCATCAGCTCCAGCTCGTACTCCTTCCAGCCGAGGATGGACTCCTCCAGGAGCACCTCGGTGGTGGGCGAGAGGGTCAGGCCCTGGCCGGCGATCCGGCGCAGTTCCTCCTCGTCGTGGGCGAAGCCGGAGCCGGCGCCGCCCATGGTGAAGGAGGGGCGGACCACGACCGGGTAGCCGCCGCCGAGCTCCTCGACACCGGCGATGACCTCGTCCATGGTGTGGCAGATGACCGAGCGCGCGGACTCGCCGTACCCGGTCTTGCGGCGGACCTCCGCGACCACGTCCTTGAACTGGTCGCGGTCCTCGCCCTTGTGGATCGCCGCCACATTGGCGCCGATCAGCTCGACGCCGTACTTGGCGAGGACGCCGTTCTCGTCCAGCGAGATGGCGGTGTTGAGCGCGGTCTGGCCGCCCAGGGTGGGCAGCAGGGCGTCGGGGCGCTCCTTGGCGATGATCTTCTCGACGAACTCCGGGGTGATCGGCTCGACATAGGTCGCGTCGGCGATCTCCGGGTCGGTCATGATCGTCGCCGGGTTGGAGTTGACCAGGATGACCCTGAGGCCCTCGGCGCGCAGCACGCGGCAGGCCTGGGTGCCGGAGTAGTCGAACTCCGCGGCCTGGCCGATGACGATCGGGCCGGAGCCGATGACCAGGACGGACTGGATATCGGTGCGCTTAGGCACGCTGGCCCTCCATCAGGACTGTGTCCATCAAAGACGTGAAGCGGTCGAACAGGTAGGCGGCGTCGTGCGGGCCGGCTGCCGCTTCGGGGTGGTACTGGACGGAGAAGGCGGGCTGGTCGAGCAGCTGCAGCCCCTCCACGACGTCGTCGTTCAGGCAGACGTGGGACACCTCGGCGCGGCCGAACTTCGTGTCGCTGACCTGGTCGAGCGGCGCGTCCACGGCGAAGCCGTGGTTGTGCGCGGTGACCTCGACCTTGCCGGTCGTACGGTCCTGGACCGGCTGGTTGATGCCCCGGTGGCCGTACTTCAGCTTGTAGGTGCCGAAGCCGAGCGCGCGGCCGAGGATCTGGTTGCCGAAGCAGATGCCGAACAGGGGGGTCTTCCGCTCCAGGACGGCGGTCATCAGGGCCACCGGGCCGTCGGCCGTGGCCGGGTCGCCGGGGCCGTTGGAGAAGAACACGCCGTCCGGGGAGACGGCGTAGACGTCGTCCACGGTGGCGGTCGCGGGCAGCACGTGTACCTCGATGCCGCGCTCGGCCATGCGCTGCGGGGTCATGCCCTTGATGCCGAGGTCGATGGCGGCGACGGTGAATCGCTTCTCCCCGACGGCCGGGACGACGTACGCCTCCTTGGTGGCGACCTCCTCGTACAGCGAGGCGCCCTTCATGTGCGGCTGGGCCTGCACGCGCGCGAGGAGCTCGGAGTCGGTGGCGATCGCCTCGCCCGAGAAGATGCCGGAGCGCATCGAGCCGCGCTCACGGAGGTGGCGGGTGAGGGCGCGGGTGTCGATCCCGGAGATGCCGACCACGCCCTGCGCGACCAGCTCGTCGTCCAGCGAGCGCCGGGCACGCCAGTTGGAGGGCACGCGCGAGGGGTCGCGCACGACGTAGCCCGAGACCCAGATGCGGCTGGACTCGTCGTCCTCGTCGTTCCACCCCGTGTTGCCGATCTGCGGGGCGGTGGCGACCACGATCTGGCGGTCGTAGGACGGGTCGGTGAGGGTCTCCTGGTAGCCGGTCATGCCGGTGGAGAACACGGCCTCGCCGAAGGTCTCCCCCACGGCCCCGTAGGCGCGGCCGCGGAAGATCCGGCCGTCCTCCAGGACGAGTACGGCGGGAGCCTTGGCGGCTCCCCTTGTGGAGGTCGTCATCGTTCGGCGCCTTCCGTGCTGGGTGTCTTGATCATGGAGTTGATGGCGTCGACCCACTCGGTGTGCTCGGCCGCGTGGTCGGAGCGGAAACCGGAGTCGATCAGCTTGTCGCCGTGCGCCCAGGTCACCACGAGGAGTCCGCCCTCGGTGAGGACCTTGCCCGCGATGCCCTTGCCGAGCAGGGCCTCCCGGAGCGCGTCGGCGGGGATGAAGAAGTCGGTCGCGCCGGGGCGTACGACGTCCAGGCCCGCGTCGGTCAGGGTGAGCTCGACCCGGCTGCGGGAGCCGAGGCCGTGGGCCACGATGCGGTCCAGCCACTGCCCGGCGGTGGTGGAGCCGTGGTAGCGGCCGCTCATCGTCAGTCTGGCCGCGCCGGGGTCGTCCGGCGCGCTGGGCAGCTCGGGCAGGTCCCCCTGGAGGGTGCCGCGCCATTTCCAGCCCTCGCGCATCAGCCAGTAGACGAGCGCCACGAAGAGGGCGAGCCCGACGAGCCAGCCGATGCGCGCGGACCAGTCGGTGACCGCGGCCGACTTCTTGTCGTCGGCCAGCAGGATCAGAGGTGTCACGTCAGCTTCCCGTCCACGAGCGTCGCCTTGCCCCGCAGCCACGTGTGGGTGACACGGCCCGGCAGCTCGCGTCCCTCGTACGGGGTGTTGCGGCTGCGCGAGGCGAAGCCCGCGGGGTCCACCTCGCCACGGTATTCCGTGTCGACGAGCGTGAGGTTGGCGGGCTCACCTGCCGAGACGGGACGGCCGTGTCCGGCGGCCTGTCCGATCCGCGCGGGCTTGACGGACATCCGGTCGGCGACGCCGGCCCAGGTCAGCAGGCCGGTGTCCACCATGGTCTCCTGCACCACCGACAACGCGGTCTCCAGCCCCACCATCCCCATGGCGGCGGCGGCCCACTCGCAGTCCTTGTCCTCGTGCGGGTGCGGGGCGTGGTCGGTGGCGACGATGTCGATGGTGCCGTCGGCGAGCGCCTCGCGCAGGGCCAGGACATCGCGCTCGGTGCGCAGCGGCGGGTTGACCTTGTAGACCGGGTCGTACGACCGCACCAGTTCGTCGGTGAGGAGCAGGTGGTGCGGGGTGACCTCGGCGGTGACGTCGATGCCCCGGGACTTGGCCCAGCGCACGATCTCGACGGATCCGGCGGTCGAGAGGTGGCAGATGTGGACGCGGGAGCCGACGTGCTCGGCGAGCAGGACGTCCCGGGCGATGATCGATTCCTCGGCCACCGCCGGCCAGCCGCCGAGGCCCAGCTCGGCGGAGACGACACCCTCGTTCATCTGGGCGCCCTCGGTCAGCCGCGGCTCCTGCGCGTGCTGGGCGACGACGCCGCCGAAGGCCTTCACGTACTCCAGCGCGCGGCGCATGATCACGGCGTCGTCGACGCACTTGCCGTCGTCGGAGAAGACGGTGACCCCGGCGGCCGACTCGTGCATGGCCCCCAGTTCGGCGAGCTTCTTGCCCTCGAGGCCGACGGTGACGGCGCCGATGGGCTGGACGTCGCAGTAACCGTGCTCCTGGCCGAGCCGGTAGACCTGCTCGACCACACCGGCGGTGTCGGCGACCGGGAAGGTGTTGGCCATGGCGAACACGGCCGTGTAGCCGCCGGAGGCAGCCGCGCGGGTGCCGGTCAGCACGGTCTCGGAGTCCTCGCGGCCGGGCTCGCGCAGATGGGTGTGCAGGTCGACCAGGCCCGGCAGCAGCACCTTGCCGGCGGCCTCCACGACCTCGGCGCCCTCGGCGGACAGCCCGCTGCCCACCGCCTCGATGAGCGCACCGTCGATCAGGACGTCCTGCGGCTCACCGCCGAGCACCTTCGCACCACGGATCAGGATCTTGCTCATGGGCTTTACTTCTCCTCGGTGGTGCGGGCGTGGCTGACGGCGGGTTCGTTGCCGCCGAGCAGGAGGTAGAGAACGGCCATCCGGATGGAGACTCCGTTTGCGACCTGCTCGACCACGGTGCAGCGGTCGGAGTCGGCGACCTCGGCGGTGATCTCCATGCCGCGGACCATCGGGCCGGGGTGCATCACGATGGCGTGCTCGGGCATCCGCGCCATGCGGTCGCCGTCGAGGCCGTACCGCCGTGAGTACTCGCGCTCGGTCGGGAAGAACGCGGCGTTCATGCGCTCGCGCTGGACGCGCAGCATCATCACCGCGTCGGACTTGGGGAGGACGGCGTCGAGGTCGTACGACACCTCGCAGGGCCAGTTCCCGACGCCGACCGGCACCAGGGTGGGCGGGGCGACCAGGGTGACCTCGGCGCCGAGGGTGTGCAGCAGGTCGACGTTGGAGCGGGCGACCCGGCTGTGCAGGACGTCGCCGACGATCGTGATGCGCTTGCCGGCCAGGTCCTGCCCTATCCCGGCGTCCCGGCCGACGAGCCGGCGGCGCATGGTGAAGGCGTCCAGGAGGGCCTGGGTGGGGTGCTGGTGGGTGCCGTCGCCGGCGTTGATCACGGCGGCGTCGATCCAGCCGGAGGTGGCGAGGCGGTAGGGGGCACCGGAGGCGCCGTGCCGGATGACGACGGCGTCGACACCCATCGCCTCCAGCGTCTGGGCGGTGTCCTTCAGGGACTCGCCCTTGGAGACGCTGGACCCCTTGGCGGTGAAGTTGATGACGTCCGCCGACAGCCGCTTCTCGGCGGCCTCGAAGGAGATCCGGGTCCGGGTCGAGTCCTCGAAGAAGAGGTTGACCACGGTGCGGCCGCGCAGGGTCGGCAGCTTCTTGATCGGCCGGTCGGCGACCCGGGCCATCTCCTCGGCGGTGTCGAGGATCAGGACGGCGTCGTCGCGGGTGAGGTCGGCGGCCGAGATGAGATGACGCTGCATCTGTCAGGCTCCGTAAGGCAGTTCACATATCGGGAGGTTACGGGCAAGCGTGGGCGCACCGGTGCGGTGCGGGCCCCTGGGCTTGCTACGGGGTCGGCTTCACACCGAGCAGCACGGTGTCGCGACCGTCCTCCTCGGTGAGCAGGACCTTGACCGTCTCCCGCAGCGACGTGGGGAGGTTCTTGCCGACGTAGTCGGCGCGGATGGGCAGTTCGCGGTGGCCGCGGTCGACGAGGACCGCGAGCTGGACCGCGCGCGGGCGCCCGATGTCGTTCAGGGCGTCGAGGGCGGCGCGGATGGTGCGGCCGGAGAACAGCACGTCGTCGACGAGGACGACCAGTCTGCCGTCGATGCCGTCACCGGGGATCTCGGTGCGGGCCAGCGCACGCGGCGGGTGCATGCGCAGGTCGTCGCGGTACATCGTGATGTCGAGCGAACCGACGGGCATCTTGCGGTCGGTGATCTCCTCCAGCTTGGCGGCGAGCCGCCGGGCGAGGAAGACACCGCGGGTCGGAATGCCGAGGAGCACCACGTCGTCGGCGCCCTTGGCGCGCTCGACGATCTCGTGGGCGATGCGGGTCAGTACCCGCGCGATGTCGGGCCCTTCGAGCACGGGCCGGGCATCGGATGCCGGAAGGTCGGGCTTTACCTGCTTGTCCATACGAAACGGACCCCCTTCTCCGCCTCACGGGACGGACCTTAAAGGACGTCGGATTTGCGCCATCCACGCTATCAGGTGCCGGAGAGGCCCCCGATCACCCCCTTGGCGTAATCGGCCATCGCCACCGCGGAAGAGTCGGTGCGGACCATTCGGCTTGACGCGAGAGAGTAACGCTGCGTAACCTCACAGTGAGTTACCAGCCGCGCGGCGGGAACCAAAGGCCGGCCGCGTCGACACAGTGTCCGGGGAGCTATATGTCCAGCGAATACGCCAAACAGCTCGGGGCCAAGCTCCGGGCCATCCGCACCCAGCAGGGCCTTTCCCTCCACGGTGTCGAGGAGAAGTCCCAGGGTCGCTGGAAGGCCGTGGTGGTCGGTTCGTACGAGCGCGGCGACCGTGCCGTGACCGTGCAGCGCCTTGCCGAGTTGGCGGATTTCTACGGGGTTCCGGTGCAGGAGCTGCTGCCGGGCACCACCCCTGGCGGCGCCGCCGAGCCCCCGCCGAAGCTGGTCCTGGACCTGGAGCGGCTGGCCACCGTGCCGGCCGAGAAGGCGGGCCCGCTGCAGCGCTACGCGGCGACGATCCAGTCCCAGCGCGGTGACTACAACGGCAAGGTGCTGTCGATCCGCCAGGACGACCTGCGCACACTGGCCGTCATCTACGACCAGTCCCCCTCGGTCCTCACCGAGCAGCTGATCAGCTGGGGCGTCCTGGACGCGGACGCGCGCCGCGCGGTCGCCACCCACGAGGACGCCTGACCCCCACAACGCCTTAGCAGAAACGTGCCGCCGGACTGACCGGAACCCGATGGTTCCGGTCGGCTCGGCGGTTCCTTTTTGCGATCAGAGGCACGAGCTTCCCGGCGCGGAACCAGGACGTACCCAGGGGCGCGGGGCTGTATCGATATACGGCTCCGCCGCATGGGCGCAACAAGCCACACACGGCCCGCAGCCGCCCTACAACCGCACCACCCACCCCATTGGGCACACGAACGCCGGAGGGCCCGCAGCAGGCGCACGCTGCAGGCCCTCCGGCGTTTGTCGGCTCACGCCTCCCGGCGCAGCGACGGCTTCAGCTCCTTCAGCCGCCCCAGCAGTCCGTTGACGAACGACGGCGACTCGTCCGTCGAGAACTCCTTCGCCAGCTGAACCATCTCGTCGAGGACGACCGCGTCCGGCGTCTCGTCGACCCAGATCAGCTCGTACGCCCCGAGGCGCAGGATGTTGCGGTCGACGACCGGCATCCGGTCGAGCGTCCAGCCGACCGCGTACTGGGCGATCAGCTCGTCGATCCGCCGCTCGTGCTCGGCGTAGCCCTCGACCAGCTGCATCGTGTATTCGCTCACCGGCGGCTGCCGGGTGTCGTCCCGGGAGAGCCTGATCCAGTCCGCGAGAACGGTCAGGACGTCGGCCCCGCGCTGGTCGCCCTCGAAGAGGATCTGGAAGGCGCGCTTGCGGGCCGTGTTGCGGGCAGCCACGGTTAGCTGTTCACCCGGCCGAGGTAGTCGCCCGTGCGGGTGTCGACCTTGATCTTCTCACCGGAGGTGATGAAGAGCGGGACCTGGATCTCGTAGCCGGTCTCCAGCTTGGCGGGCTTGGTGCCGCCGGTGGAGCGGTCGCCCTGGACGCCCGGCTCGGTCTCGGCGATGGTCAGCTCGACGGCGGCCGGCAGCTCGACATAGAGCACCTGGCCCTCGTTCTGCGCGACCATGGCCTCGAAGCCCTCGATCAGGAAGTTCGCGACGTCACCGACGGTCTTGCGGTCGATGTGCAGCTGGTCGTACGTGTCCATGTCCATGAAGACGAAGTAGTCGCCGTCCATGTACGAGAACTGCATGTCGCGCTTGTCGACGTTGGCCGTCTCGACCTTGACGCCGGCGTTGAAGGTCTTGTCGACCACCTTGCCGGACAGCACGTTCTTCAGCTTGGTGCGCACGAAGGCCGGGCCCTTGCCGGGCTTGACGTGCTGGAACTCGACGACGGACCAGAGCTGGCCGCCTTCGAGCTTGAGCACCAGGCCGTTCTTGAGGTCGTTCGTGGAAGCCACGGTTGCGGAATCTCCTGGACTGACGTACGACCCCGGGTCACGCGCTACAGCGCGAGCAGCTCCTTGGTCGTGATGGTGAGTAGCTCGGGTCCGCCGTCCGCCTCAGGGCGTACGACGAGCGTGTCATCGATCCGGACACCGCCCCGGCCCGGGAGGTGAACCCCCGGTTCGACGGTGACCGGCACGCAAGCGTCCAGTTTACCCATGGACGACGGGGCGAGCTGCGGGTCCTCGTCGATTTCGAGTCCGACACCGTGTCCCGTGAGGGGCTGCAGCCCCTCGGCGTAGCCCGCGGAGTCCAGCACGTGGCGTGCGGCGCGGTCCACGTCGCGGTAGGCGGCTCCCGGTACGAGACCCTCGCGGCCGGCCCGCTGAGCGGCGAAGACGAGGTCGTAGAGCTCGATCTGCCAGTCGGCGGGCGAGGTGCCGATGACGAAGGTCCGGCCGATCTCGCAGCGGTAGCCGCGGTAGGTGGCGCCGAGGCAGACGGAGAGGAAGTCACCCTCCTCGACCCGCCGGTCGGTGGGGCGGTGACCGCGGCGGCCCGAGTTCGGTCCGGTCGCCACGGAGGTGGGGAAGGCCGGGCCGTCGGCGCCGTGGTCGACCAGGCGGCGCTCCAGTTCCAGCGCGAGGTGCCGTTCGGTGCGGCCGACGAGGATCGACTCCAGCAGCTCGCCGAGGGCCTGGTCGGCGATCTCGGCGCCGATCCGGAGGTACGAGATCTCCTCCTCGTCCTTCACGACCCGGAGCTGCTCGACGGCGCTGCCGAGGTCGGTGAGGCGCAGGCTCGGGGCGACCGAGGAGAGGGCGCGGTGCCGGGTCACCGTGAGGTGGTGCTCCTCGACGGCGAGGGCGTCGGCGTCCTGGGCGGCGGCGAAGTCGGCGGCGGCCACGGCGGGGTCACCGCCGGGTCCTTCGAGGAGGTGCTGCCGGAGGGCGTCGTCGGGGCGGGCCTCGATGGGGCGGTCGTCCTGCGGGCCGGGGCTGACGAGGAGGTCCTCGCGTCGGCCGAGCAGCAGGACGGAGCCGGCGGGGGCGGCGCCGGCGAGGTATCTCACGTTGGCCGGGCGCGAGACGAGGGCGGACTGGCAGCCGGCCGCGTTGCATCGTTCCCTCAGCCTGGTTCGGCGGGTCGCGTACACGTCTGACATGAGTCGAGCGTAGGAGTCGCGGGCGGTTTGTGCCGGTTGAGGGGGGCCGAGTGGGGTGGCGGGGCGCCATTGTGGGGTGCGGGTCCGTGGGACTTCTTTGCGCAGTTCCCCGCGCCCCTCAAGTGACCGGTCGTCCTTCGGCTGCGGACCGGTGGGGCGTTCGCGTCCACCCGGTGGAGCCGTAGATCGATGCGGCGCCCCCCGCGCCCCTCAAGTGACCGGTCGTCCTTCGGCTGCGGACCGGTGGGGCGTTCGCGTGCTCCCGGTGGAGCCCGCAGATCGATGCGGCGCCCGGGCCGCCTTCTACCAGCTCGGGGGGCTCGCTATCGCCCTCGCCAGGACCTCGTCCAGTACGCGGGCCGTGCTGGGTACGTCCAGCTGGGAGTTGTCGATGATCGGGAGGCCCGAGCCGTACCAGCCCGCCATGCGGCCGTGGATGCGGGCCACCTCCTCGTCGGTGAGGCGGCGGTTGCCGGTGCGTTCGGCGTTGCGCTCCAGGACGATGTCGAGGCCGGGGAGGAGGACGACCGGGAGGAGGCCGGGGCCGACATGCCGCTTCCAGCCGCCGAGGCCGACGACCGGGCGGTCCGGGAAGACCGCGTCGTCGAGGATGCACGAGATGCCGTTGGCCAGGAAGTTGCGCGCGGCGAAGCCGCAGGTGCGGCGGGCCAGGCGGTACTGGGCCTCGGAGTTGTCGTTCCAGCCGGACTGGGGGTCGGCGAAGCCGGAGCGGACCCATTCGCGGACGTCGTCGAGGCTGATGTGGGCCGTGGGGACCCTGCGGTGGTCGGCCCAGTACTTGGCCACGCTGGTCTTGCCCGCGCCCGCCGGGCCGATGAGCAGGACGGCCAGGGTGGTGCTGGTCGGGTCGGGCGCGGTGGTCGCGGCCGGGGGTGCGGTGGGGATGCCCACCGGGGCGCCCGGCGGCAGCGGGACATGGCCCGTGGCGTCGGGGGGCGGCGGGGCCGAGGGCAGGGTCGGCGGCGGCGGAACCGACGGCTGCGGGGGCGCGGCCGGTGGCGGCGGCACGGGCGCGGGGCCCTGCGGCGCTCCCGGATGGTGTGCGGCCGGCGGCCAGCCGGTCGGTCCCTGCCCCGGCTGATGGGGCGGCGGCAGCGGAGATCCCACTGCGTGCTGCATCCGGTGCCACTCCGTCTCGTCATGTGCGGCTGCGCTCGTTACCGAACGGTACCGCCCCCGGTCGTCGTTTGGTGAAACGGCCGGGGGCGGTACGAAGTGCCCGAGCCAGGCGGCGAATCGGGCGGAAGGAACAGCTGCGGACTTACTGCCCGACCTCGCCGTAGGCGGCGAGCAGCACGGCCGGGTCCGGGCCCTCCAGGACGGTGGGCTTGGCGAGGCCGTCGAGGACGATGAACCGCAGCAGGTCGCCGCGGGACTTCTTGTCGACCTTCATCGTCTCGACCAGCTTGGGCCACTGGTCGTAGCGGTAGTGCAGCGGCAGGCCCACCGATTCGAGGATCGCGCGGTGGCGGTCGGCCGTCGCGTCGTCCAGGCGTCCGGCCAGCCGGCCGAGTTCGGCGGCGAAGTGCATGCCGACGGCGACCGCGGCACCGTGCCGCCACTTGTAGCGTTCGTTCTTCTCGATGGCATGGCCGAGCGTGTGGCCGTAGTTGAGGATCTCCCGCAGGCCCGACTCCCTGAGGTCGGAGGAGACGACCTCGGCCTTGACCCGGATGGAGCGCTCGATCAGCTCGGCCGTGTGCGGGCCGGCCGGGGTGCGCGCGGCCTCGGGGTCGGACTCGATGAGCTCCAGGATCGCCGGGTCGGCGATGAAGCCGGCCTTGATGACCTCGGCGAGCCCGGACACGTAGTCGTTGACCGGGAGGGAGTCCAGCGCGGCCAGGTCGCACAGCACACCGGCGGGCGGGTGGAAGGCGCCGACCAGGTTCTTGCCCTCGGCGGTGTTGATGCCGGTCTTGCCGCCGACGGCCGCGTCGACCATGGCGAGGACGGTGGTCGGGACGGCGATCCAGCGGACTCCGCGCAGCCAGGTGGCGGCCACGAAACCGGCCAGGTCCGTCGTCGCCCCGCCGCCCACGCCGACGATGACGTCGGAGCGGGTGAACCCGGACTGGCCGAGCGCCTTCCAGCAGTAGGCGGCGACCTCGGCGGTCTTGGCCTCCTCCGCGTTGGGCACCTGGATGGCGACGACCTCGTAGCCCTGCCCGGCCAGGTCGGCGCGGAGCGCGTCTCCGGTCTCGGCGAGCGCCTCGGGGTGGATCACCGCGACCCGCTTGACCCTCTCACCGATCAACCCGCCCAGCTCACCGAGCAGTTGACGGCCCACCAGGACCTCGTACGGCTCGGTGCCCGCCGTGCCGCCCACCTGGATCCGGGTGACTGCCTCGCTCATGCTTCCTTCAACTCCAGTGCGTCCAGCGCTGCTTGGGTGACCTCTTCGGGCGTACGCCCGTCGGTCGCGACGACGGCCGAGGCGACCTCCTCGTACAGGTGCCGGCGTGCCTCCATCAGCTCCCGCCACTGCTTGCGGGGGTTGATGGCGAGCAGCGGCCGGGCCGCGTTCAGGCCGGTGCGCTTCACGGCCTCCTCGACGTCCATCGAGAGGTAGACCACCCGCCGGCCGGCCAGCAGCGCACGCGTGTCCGCGTCGAGGATCGCGCCCCCGCCGAGCGCGAGGACGCCCTCGTGCTCGGCCAGCGCCACCCGCACCGCCCGCTTCTCCATCTCACGGAAGACGGCCTCGCCCTCCGCCACGAAGATGTCGGCGATGGCACGGCCCTCGGCGGTGACGATGTCCTCGTCGGTGTCGCGGTAGCCGACGCCGAGCCGCCCGGCGAGCAGTTCCCCGACCGTGGACTTGCCCACGCCCATCGGTCCGACCAGCACCACCAGCGGTGCGCCGCTCACCGGATCGCCAGGTTCTCGAGGTACGACCGGACGTTGCGGCGGGTCTCGGGCACCGAGTCACCGCCGAACTTCTCGGCGACCGCGTCCGCGAGGACGAGCGCGACCATCGCCTCGGCGACGATGCCGGCCGCCGGCACGGCGGAGACGTCGGAGCGCTGGTGGTGGGCCTGGGTGGCCTCGCCGGTGGCCACGTCCACGGTCCGCAGGGCGCGCGGCACCGTCGCGATCGGCTTCATCGCCGCCCGCACCCGCAGCAGCTCACCCGTGGACAGGCCGCCCTCGGTGCCGCCGGCGTGGCCGGAGACGCGCCGGATGCCCTCGTCCGTGCCGACGATCTCGTCATGCGCCTGCGAGCCCGGCACCCGCGCCAGCTCGAAACCGTCACCGATCTCGACACCCTTGATCGCCTGGATGCCCATCAACGCCCCCGCGAGGCGGGCGTCCAGCTTGCGGTCCCAGTGCACGTGCGAGCCCAGGCCGACCGGCACGCCGTAGGCCAGCACCTCCACCACACCACCGAGAGTGTCGCCGTCCTTGTGGGCCTGGTCGACCTCCGCGACCATCGCCTTCGACGCGTCCGCGTCCAGACACCGCAGCGGATCCGCGTCCAGCTTCTCGACGTCGGCCGGGGTGGGGTACACACCCTTGGGGGCCTTCACGGAGCACAGCTCGACCACGTGCGAGACGATCTCGATGCCGGCCGTCTCCTTCAGGTACGACCGGGCCACCGCGCCCAGCGCCACCCGGGCCGCCGTCTCCCGCGCGGAGGCACGCTCCAGGATCGGCCGGGCCTCGTCGAAGCCGTACTTCTGCATACCGGCCAGATCGGCGTGACCAGGACGGGGACGGGTCAGCGGAGCATTGCGGGCGAGCCCCGCCAGGATCTCCGGGTCGACCGGATCGGCCGCCATCACCTGCTCCCACTTCGGCCACTCGGTGTTGCCCACCATGATCGCGACCGGGGAACCGAGCGTCAGACCGTGCCGCACACCACCCAGGAACGTGACCTGGTCCTGCTCGAACTTCATGCGCGCACCGCGTCCGTAACCGAGCCGCCGCCGCGCCAGATGGTCCGCGACCATCTCGGTCGTGATCGGCACGCCGGCGGGAAGGCCCTCCAGCGTCGCGACAAGTGCGGGACCGTGGGACTCCCCCGCGGTCAGCCAACGCAGCCTGCTCAACGATGCTCCTCAGTGCTCGCGCCCCGGTACTGCCCTGCGTACGCGCGTCCTCGCGTACGGCGACGGCCCGACCGGGTGCGCGGCCCCGGTCCGCCGTCTCCGATCCTCCCACGTCCGGGCGGTGAACCCGGTCGCCGGTCCAGCAGACGGACGCGGAGGTGGACCGGGTCAGCGCTCGGCGAGCGCCTTCTCCCCGGCCCGGCGCATCGCGTCCAGCGGCGCCGGGGCGCGGCCGGTCATCTGTTCGACCTGGAGCACGGCCTGGTGCACCAGGAGGTCCAGGCCGCCCACCACGGCTCCCCCGAACATGGACCAGCGTGCGGCCAGCGCCGTGGGCCAGGGGTGGTAGAGGACGTCGAAGAGGGTGGTGGGGCGCTCGGGAACGGCGGCGGCGAGGGCGTCGGTGGTGCCGGCCGGGGTGGTGGCGATGACCAGGGGGGCGTGCAGGGCCTGTTCGGCGTCGGCCCAGTCGGCGGTGCGGACCTCGACGTCGAGCCGCTCGCCCCAGTGCCGCATCTCGGCGGCGCGCTCCTCGCTGCGGACGTAGGTGACGACCTCGCCGGTGCAGATCCGGGCGAGCGCGGCCAGCGCCGAGGAGGCGGTGGCTCCCGCGCCGAGGATCGCGGCGGAGTCGACCTGTTCGATGCCGTGCTCACGCAACGCGGCGACCATGCCCGGGATGTCGGTGTTGTCCCCGAGCCGCCGGCCGTCCTCCGTGAAGACGACCGTGTTGACCGCGTCGACCGAGGCGGCCGTCTCACTGATCTCGTCGACCAGCGGGATGACCGCCCGCTTCAGCGGCATGGTCAGCGACAGCCCCGCCCACTCCGGCCCCAACTGCCCGAGGAAGCCGGGCAGCCGGGTCTCGTCGACCTCGAAGCGCTCGTACGACCACCCGGTGAGCCCGAGTTCGTCGTACGCGGCCCGGTGCAGCACCGGCGAGAGCGAGTGTGCGATGGGCTTACCGAGCACGGCGGCCCGACGGGCGTCAGTGGCCCGAGTTGGCATTGAACTTTTCCTTGAGCTTTTCGAATTCGGCATTGGTCTTGGCGAATTCGGTGTTGTTTACGCCGTCGGTCGCCACGAAATACATCCAGCCCTCGTCGGTCGGATTCAGTGCCGCCTTCAGCGCTTCGTCGCCGGGGTTGCCGATCGGACCCGGCGGGAGGCCCTTCTGGGTGTAGGTGTTGTACGGGTTCCGGTTGCTGTTGATCTCCGACTCGCTGATGTGGATGTTGCTCGTGCCCTTCAGGTAGTTGAAGGTCGAGTCGAATTGGAGCAACCGGTTCGTCTCGGTGTTCGTGGGCTCAAGACGGTTGTAGATCACTTCCGCCATCTTGCGGAAGTCGTCGTGCGTCTTGCCCTCCGCCTGGACGAGGCTCGCGACCGTGATGAGCTGCAGCGGGTTGTCCAGGTCGTACTTCTTGGCCTGCGCCGCGAGGTCGTAGGTGGCGTATTCCTCCTTGGCCGCGGCGACCATCTGCTTCAGGATCGCGTCGGGCTTCATGCCCTTGGCCGCGGGATAGGTACCCGGGAAGAGGAAGCCCTCCAGCGGGTCCATGATCTTGCTGTTGGTGTTCGCGTAGCTCGGCAGACCAAGGCTCTTGTATTCGGCCTTCGCGACCTTCCTGGTGGTGCCCGAGGAAAGGCCGAGCTTTTTGTCGAGGTCCACGTAGACGGCCGTCGCGCGCTCGCCCGGGGTGACCACCACATTGGCCTTGCTCTTCGGGTCGAGCATCAGCTGCACGGCGCTCGCGGCGGACATCTCCTTCTTCAGGAGATAGGCGCCTGCCTGAATCGTTTTTCCGTCCGGGTTCTGCGACTGGGCGGCCACGAACGCGTCGACGCTCTTGACGACGTCGGCCTCCTTCAGACGCCGGCCGATGTCATAGCCACCCGCGCCCTTCGGGATCTCGACAGTCACCGAACCGTTGCCGCCGCCCGCGTAGTCCGGGGCCGCGCCGAAACGATTTTGGTAGAAGTGCCAGCCGTAATAGCCGACCGTGGCCGCACCGCCGCCGAACACCAGGCAGACCACCAGACAGGCGCAGCCGTTGCGGCGTTTCTTGGCCCCCTTGCCGCCCTTCGCCTCCTTGCCGCGGCCACCACCGCGGCGCCCTTTCGGGTCGTCGTCATCCTCGTCGTCACCGTCGTCCGCACCCGTGAAGAAGGGGTGCTGCTCTTCTTCCTCCTCGACGGCGGGCTCCGGCTGCGGCTCCGGCTCCGGGCGCCTGCGGCCGGGCGGCTCCGGCGGCGGATAGGCGTCCTCGGTGCCGTAGAAGTCGGGCTGCTCCCCGCCGTACGCCACCGGCTGCTGGCCGTAGGGGTCGCCCGGATCGGCGGCGTAGGGCACCTGGCCGTGGGTGCCGGTCGCGTCCCAGCCGCCCTGGTGGTACTGCTGCTGGGCATGGCCGACGTACTGCTGGTCGTACTGCTGCTGACCCTGCCCGTCGGCGTACCGAAGCTGACCCTGCTCGTCGTAGTACGCGTACTGCTGCTGGCCGTGGTGCTGGTCGTACCCGCCCTGGGGGTGCTGGCTCCAGTCGCCGTACTGCTGCTGCGACTGCTGCGGGTAGTGCTGCGGCTGGCCGCCGTAGGGGGACTGCTGACCCACGTGGGCCTGCTGTCCTCCCCATCCGTCGTCCCCGTACAACGGGTCCTCCGGATGCCACGGTTCGGAGCCTGGGCCCCGGCCATACTCAGTCATCGATCCCCTAGAGCCGCGAGGCGGCGCGTCACGCGGCTGGTGGGCCGATTGACCGTTCCGCCTCTTGCTGTGCGGTGGCTGTTCGAAAACCATCGCATCGCGCGGAACGTTACCGTATCGCGATCAGATGACTACTTCGACGCCCTCGCCGGGTGGTTTACCTGACACCCGTTCGGATTCCAGCGCCTGCTGGAGGATGATCACCGCGGCCGCCTGGTCGATGACCGAGCGGCCCTTCTTGGACTTCACCCCCGAGGCCCGCAGTCCCTGACTGGCCGTCACGGTCGTCATCCGCTCGTCGACCAGCCGGACCGGCACCGGCCCGATGCCCTTGGCCAGCTCCTGGGCGAAGGCCCGGACCTTGACGGCGGCCGGGCCCTCTCCTCCCTTGAGAGAGCGCGGGAGTCCGACGATGACCTCGATCGGTTCGTACTCCTCGACCAGTTGCCGCAGCCGGCGGTGGGCGGCCGGGATGTCCCGGCCGGGGACGGTCTCGACGGGGGTGGCCAGGATCCCGTCGGGGTCGCACGAGGCGACCCCGATCCGGGCGTCCCCGACGTCGACGGCGAGCCGACGCCCTCTGCGCATCTTCTTACCGTTTCTTACTTGGCGGTCTCGGCCACGAGACGCTCGACGGCGTCGATGGCCTCGCCCACGGCGGCCGGGTTCTGGCCGCCGCCCTGGGCGACGTCCGGCTTGCCGCCGCCACCGCCGCCGAGCGTCTTGGCCGCGGTGCGGACCAGGTCACCGGCCTTGAGGCCGCGGTCGCGGGCGGCGTCGTTGGTGGCGATGACCGTGAGCGGCTTGCCGTTGTTGACCGTGAACAGGGCGACCACGGCGGCGCGTCCGCCCTGGATGCGGCCGCGCACGTCGAGGACCAGCTTGCGCAGGTCGTCCGGGGTGGTGCCGTCCGGGACCTGGCCGGTGACGACGGCGATCCCGCGGACGTCCTTGGCGGACTCGACGAGACCGGCGGCGGCCTGCAGCACCTTCTCGGCGCGGAACTTCTCGATCTCCTTCTCGGCGTCCTTCAGCTTGCCGAGCATGGTGGAGACCTTCTCCGGAAGCTCCTCCGGACGGCCCTTGATCAGCTCCTGGAGCTGGGCGACGACCGTGTGCTCACGGGCCAGGAAGTTGTAGGCGTCGACGCCGACGAGGGCTTCGATACGGCGGACACCCGAGCCGATCGACGACTCGCCGAGCAGCTTCACCAGGCCCAGCTGGGCGGTGTTGTGCACGTGGGTGCCGCCGCACAGCTCCTTGGAGAAGTCGCCGATGGTCACCACGCGGACCCGCTCGCCGTACTTCTCGCCGAACTCGGCGATGGCGCCCTGCTTCTTGGCCTCGTCGATGCCCATGATGTCGGCGCGCACGTCCAGGTCGCGGGCGAGCACCTCGTTGATCTTCTGCTCGACGTCGGTCATCACGGCCGTCGGAACGGCGGACGGCGAGCCGAAGTCGAAGCGGAAGCGGCCGGGCTGGTTCTCCGAACCGGCCTGGGCGGCCGTCGGGCCGAGGGCGTCGCGCAGCGCCTGGTGGGTGAGGTGGGTGGCCGAGTGGGCACGGGCGATGGCGGTGCGGCGGCGCTGGTCGATCGAGGCGTGGGCCTTGGCGCCGACCGTCACCTCGCCGAACTGGACGACGCCCTTGTGGACGTAGACGCCCGGGACCGGCTTCTGGGTGTCGCGGATCTCGACGACGGCACCGGAGTCGACCTTGATCCGGCCGGTGTCGCCGATCTGACCGCCGCCCTCGGCGTAGAACGGGGTGCGGTCCAGGACGATCTCGACCTCGTCGCCCTCGGTGGCGGCCGGCGAGGAGACGCCGTCGACCAGGATGCCGACGATCGTGGTCTCGCCCTCGGTGTCGGAGTAGCCGATGAAGTCGGTCTCGCCGGTCTTGTCGGCGATCTCGCGGTAGGCGCCGGCACCGGCGTGCCCGGTCTTCTTGGCCTGGGCGTCGGCCTTGGCGCGGTCCCGCTGCTCCTTCATCAGGCGGCGGAAGCCGTCCTCGTCCACCGCGAGGCCCTGCTCGGCGGCCATTTCGAGGGTGAGGTCGATCGGGAAGCCCCAGGTGTCGTGGAGCAGGAAGGCCTTGTCGCCGGCGAGGACCGTGCCGCCGGACTCCTTGGTCTCGGTGACGGCGGTGTCGAGGATGTTGGTGCCGGCCTTCAGCGTCTTGAGGAAGGCGTTCTCCTCGGCGACGGCGACCTTCTCGATGCGCTCGCGGTCGGTGACCAGCTCCGGGTACTGCTGCCCCATCATCCGGATCACGGTGTCGATCAGGTCGAGGACGACCGGGCCGGTGGCGCCGAGCAGCCGCATGTTGCGGATGGCGCGGCGCATGATGCGGCGCAGCACGTAGCCGCGGCCCTCGTTGCCGGGGGTGACGCCGTCGCCGATGAGCATGACCGACGTCCGCATGTGGTCGGTGACCACGCGCAGCGAGACGTCCGAGCCGTGGGCGTCGCCGTAGGCCACGCCGGTCAGCTCGGTGGCCTTCTCGATGACCGCCATCGAGGTGTCGATCTCGTACATGTTCTGCACACCCTGCAGAATCATGGCGAGACGCTCCAGGCCGAGGCCCGTGTCGATGTTCTTGCTGGGCAGTTCGCCGAGGATCTCGAAGTTGTCCTTGCCGATGCCCTCGCCGCGCTCGTACTGCATGAAGACCAGGTTCCAGATCTCCACGTAGCGCTCGTCGTTGACGGCCGGGCCGCCCTCGACGCCGAACTCGGGGCCGCGGTCGTAGTTGATCTCGGAACAGGGGCCGCAGGGTCCGGGGACGCCCATGGACCAGTAGTTGTCCTTCATGCCGAGGCGCTGGATGCGCTCCTTCGGCACGCCGACGACGTCCTGCCAGATGCGCTCGGCCTCGTCGTCGTCCTTGTAGACGGTGATCCAGAGCCGGTCCGGCTCCAGGCCGTAACCGCCCTTGTCCTGGGGCGTGGTGAGCAGCTCCCAGGCGTACTTGATGGCGCCTTCCTTGAAGTAGTCGCCGAACGAGAAGTTGCCGCACATCTGGAAGAAGGTGCCGTGCCGGGTGGTCTTGCCGACCTCTTCGATGTCGGGGGTGCGCACGCACTTCTGCACGCTGGTGGCGCGCGCCCACGGCGGCTTGACCTCGCCGAGGAAGTAGGGCTTGAAGGGCACCATGCCGGCCGGGACGAGGAGCAGAGTCGGGTCGTCCGCGATGAGCGACGCCGAAGGGACGACGGTGTGACCGCGCTCCTCGTAGAAGCTCAGCCAGCGGCGGCGGATCTCTGCCGACTCCATCAGTGGTCCTCATTCCGGTCGTACGAGTACGTCGTGTTCTCGATGTACTTCGGGTTGCTGCGGTTGTTCTCGATGGCGGTGAGCCGCCGGGGTGCGGGGAGTTCGGGGTCCGCGTTGATGCCCAGCGCGTCTCCCAGCTCCTCCTCCCGCTGAGCCATGTTCTCGCGGACGTCGAGCGCGAAGCCGATCGCCCGGTCCTTGATCCGGTGGCCGGTCTCCAGCGCCTTGTTCGCGGCGGTGGCGGCGAGACTCTCGGGGGTCAGCTGCCTGAGCTTGCGGTTGACCTTGGTGGTGGCCCAGACACCGGCGGCGACACCGGTGGTGAACCAGAACGTACGGCGGAACATCTGCCTGGCTCCTACTTTCCCCGGTTCTTCCGCCGTGCGGCGGGCACGGTCCGGCCCACGATCACGGTACGCCTGGCCTCCCGGGCGGGCACGTCCGCCTTGCGGCCGGTCAGTGCCCGGCGCACGCCGTAGCCGAACGCCGCGACCTTGACCAGCGGGCCGCCGAAGGTGGAGGCGACGGTGGTCGACAGCGCGGAGGCGTTGGAGGTGACCTCCTGGACGTCGGAGGCGATCGCGTCGACCCGGTCGATCTGGGTCTGCGCGGAGCGTACGGCCGCGGAGGCGTCGGCGAGCAGCGGGACGGCCTGGTCGGTCACGTCCGCCACGAGTTTGGTGGTCGCCCTGAGCGTCTGGGCCAGCCTCACGAGAGCCACCGCGAGGAAGGAGACCAGGATCGCCCAGAAGACGGCCACCAGGATCCCGGCCACCTCTCCACCGGACACTGCGCGCACCTGCTTCCCGCTCTTCCGCGAAAGTCAACTGAGCACTGAGCCTATCGCGCGGGGCGTCGGGCTCCGTACCGGATTACCGCGTGCGAGCGGCTGAGTTCCGGGAATCGATTGTACGGACTGAATACGGTTAAGTACGCTCCGTGTCCCATGCGAGGTCCTCAGCGCCCCGGCTCTTCGGCGGACGGCAATCTGCCCCTGGAACTGACCGCGTTCGTGGGCCGCTCGGCCGAACTCGGCGAGCTGGCCCGGGCCCTGGAGTCCGGCCGGCTGGTGACGGTGACCGGGGTCGGCGGGGTCGGCAAGTCCCGGCTGGCGGCCCGGGCGGCCGCCGCGGCGGCGCCCCGGGACGGTGTGTGGCGGGTGGAGCTGGCCGCGGTGCGCGATCCCGAGTTCGTGGAGTACGCGGTCGTGGAGGCGCTGGGTCTGACCGACCACACCACCCGGCTGCCGCGCGAGACGCTCCTGGCGCACCTGGCCGGCCGCCGCTGCCTGCTGCTGCTCGACGGGTGCGAGCACCTGGTCGACGGGTGCGCGGACCTGGTGGCCGAGTTGCTGCGGCGGCTGCCCGACCTGACCGTGCTGGCGGCGGGGCGGCGGCCGCTGGGCGTGGCCGGCGAGCGGCTGTTGTCGCTGGCACCGCTCGGCGAGGAGGAGGCGGTGGAACTGTTCACCGAGCGCGCCGGGCGGCAGGGGCTGGAGATCCGGGACCGTGCGGAGGTACGGGAGGTGTGCCGGCGCCTTGACGGGATCCCGCTGGCGATCGAGCTGGCGGCGGGCCGGCTGCGGGCGCTGTCGCCGGGGCAGCTCCTGGAACGGCTCGACGACCGGTTCCGGCTGCTGACCGGCGGCGGGCGCGACGGCCTGCCCCGTCATCAGACGCTGCGTACGGCGATCGGCTGGAGCCATGAACTGTGCACCCCCGCCGAGCGGTTGCTGTGGGCGCGGCTGTCGGTGTTCGCGGGGACCTTCGACCTGGAGGCCGCCGAGTACGTGTGCGGCGGGGACGGGCTGTCGTCCGAGAACGTCCTGGACGTGCTGGCGGAGCTGCTCGCACAGTCGGTGGTGTCCCGGGAGGAGACCCCGACGGGGGTGCGCTACCGGATGCTCGACACCGTACGGGCGTACGGCGCCGACTGGCTGGCGGCGACGGGGGACGCGGGGCGGCTGCGGCGCCGGCACCGCGACTGGTTCATGGGGCTGGCGACCTGGTGCGAACTGGACTGGTTCTCGCCGCGGCAGGGCGAGGTGGCCGCGCGTGTCGAGGCCGAGCTGCCGAACCTGCGGGCCGCCCTGGACCACTGTCTGACCGAGCCGGACGAGGCGCATCTGGGCCAGTATCTGGCGGGGTCGCTGTGGTTCTACTGGGCGGGCTGCGGGCGGCTCTCGGAGGGGCGGCGCTGGCTGGAGCTCAGTCTGGAGCTGGACTCGGAGTACCCGCGGTCCCGGCTGAAGGCGCTGTGGGTGCTCGGCTACGTGACGATCCTGCAGGGCGACGCGGTGCCCGCGCTGGCCGCGCTCCAGGAGTGCCGGGAGGAGGCCGAGCTGGTCGCCGACCCCACGGCGGTGGCGTACGCGGAGCACCGCACCGGCTGTCTGGCCCTGGTCACCGATGACATGGCCCGCGCGGAAACGCTGCTGCGCTCGGCGCTCGGCCGCTACCGGGAGATCGGCGAGCTCAACAGCAACGTCCTGATGGGCCAGGTCGAGCTGGCGATGACCCGGGCGTTCCTCGGCGATCTGCCGGAGGCGGTACGGCTGTGCGAGGACGTGCGCCGGGTGTGCGAGGACCACGGCGAGCACTGGGCCCGGTCGTACGCGCTGTACGTGCTGGCGTACGCGGCCTGGCGGGACGGCGACCACGCGGGCGCCCGCGAGCTGCTGACCGACTGCCTCGGCCATGCGCACGGCTTCCACGATCTGCTGGGTTCGGTGCTGTCGATCGAGCTGCTGGCCCTGGTGACGGTGGCCGAGGGCGATCCGGCGGAGGCGGCCGTACTGCAGGGCGCGGCGGGGCGGATGTGGCCGTCGGTGGGGCTGCCGCTGTTCGGCTCGGCCCACTACAACGCCCCGCACGAGCTGTGCGAGGCGACGGCCCGGCGGGCGCTGGGCGAGGAGCGGTACGCGGAGTGCGTACGGCAGGGGGCCCGGCTGGACCGGGAGGCGGCGGTGGCCCGGGCGCTGGAGTACTTCGGGGTACGGCCGCTGGACGGGCTGCCGTCGCCGCGCGGGCCGGTACGGCAGCGGGGGGACGGTGCCGCAATGCGAAAGCCCGCCACCTCCCCCACCCGCAAGGGCGGGGAGACGACGGGCTGACGCTGGAGTGCTGCGCCGGGGCTGGGATCAGCGGGCGTAGTACTCGACGACGAGCTGCTCGTCACAGATGATCGGAACTTCCTTGCGGTTGGGCTCGCGGTCCAGGCGGAACGCCAGGGCCTTGAGGTTCACCTGCAGGTAGCGCGGGATCTCGCCGTCGGGGGCGAAGCCACCCTCACGGGCGATCTGGAAGAGCGTCTTGTCCTTCGAGCGGTCGCGGACCTGGATGACGTCGTCCGGACGCACGCGGTAGGACGGCTTGTCGACCTTCTGGCCGTTGACCTGGATGTGGCCGTGGACGACCATCTGGCGGGCCTGGTAGATCGTGCGGGCGATGCCCGAACGCAGGACCAGCGCGTCGAGGCGACGCTCCAGCTCGATGATCAGGGCCTCACCGGTCTTGCCCTGCACCTTGGAGGCACGCTCGTAGGCGCGGACGAGCTGGCGCTCGGACACGTCGTACTGCGCGCGCAGACGCTGCTTCTCGAGCAGACGGACCTTGTAGTCCGAGTTCTGCTTGCGGCCGCGGCCGTGCTCACCCGGCGGGTAGGGACGGGCCTCGAAGTACTTGACGGCCTTCGGGGTCAGCGCGATGCCGAGGGCACGCGACTTCTTGACCTTGGGGCGGGACTGGTTCGCCACTTGTCTCTTTCTTCCTTCTGATATCCGGCTCGTCAGGGTTAAGGGAGGTCGCAATCCGCAGCCGGGGAAACCCGCCGGAACCCGTTGCCGGGCCTGGTGGGCAGCCGCTCCCCTGGTCTGGGCACATACGTGCAGCACGCGAGTGGCCCACCGGCCGGTCCCGCCGTGCGGCGAGTGGTGGTGGGCTGCCCGCGACACCGTTCGACGGTGCGCGACGCTCCTGGAACCCCCTTGCGGAGGCTCCGGCCGACTGTCCCGCTCTGACAGCGCGGGGCTCAGCGCTGCGAGGGATTCTACAGGCTGCTCAGGACCGCCTGCGACCGAGGTGCTTCCTGGTCCACTCGACCGCGTCCGCGTAGCGGGCCTCGGAGCCGTGCCGGGTCGGGGTGTAGTACTCGCGGTCCTTGATCGGGTCCGGGGCGTACTGCTGCTCGGCGATGCCCTCGGGCAGGTCGTGCGGATAGACGTATCCCTGTGCGTGCCCCAGCTTGGCGGCGCCCTTGTAGTGACCGTCCCGCAGATGCGGGGGCACCTGTCCGACCAGTCCCTTGCGTACGTCCTCCAGGGCGGCGCCGATCGCCGTCGTCGCGGCGTTGGACTTGGGGGCCAGGGCGAGGGCGATGGTGGCGTGGCTGAGGGTGAGGGCGGCCTCGGGGAAGCCGATCATGGCGACGGCCTGGGCGGCGGCCACCGCTGTGGGCAGCGCGTTGGGGTCGGCGAGCCCGATGTCCTCGCTGGCGGAGATCATCAGGCGGCGGGCGATGAAGCGCGGGTCCTCGCCGGCCTCGATCATCCGGGCCAGGTAGTGCAGGGCCGCGTCGACGTCGGAGCCCCGGATGGACTTGATGAGGGCGCTGGCGACGTCGTAGTGCTGGTCGCCGTCCCGGTCGTACTTGACCGCGGCCCGGTCGACGACCTCCTCCAGGGTTCCCAGGCCGATCTCCGTCTCGCCCTTGTCGAGGGCGGCTCCGGCGGCGGCCTCCAGGGCGGTCAGGGCGCGGCGGGCGTCGCCGCCGGCGATCCGCAGCAGGTGCTCCTCGGTGTCCTCGGGGAGGGTGACGGAGCCCTTCAGGCCGCGGTCGTCGGTCACGGCCCTTCTGAGCAGCCCGCGGACGTCGTCGTCGGTGAGCGGTTCGAGGGTGAGCAGCAGGGAGCGGGAGAGCAGCGGGGAGATCACCGAGAAGTACGGGTTCTCCGTCGTCGCGGCGATCAG
This sequence comes from Streptomyces sp. NPDC001220, assembly GCF_053597895.1. Taxonomy (NCBI): domain Bacteria; kingdom Bacillati; phylum Actinomycetota; class Actinomycetes; order Kitasatosporales; family Streptomycetaceae; genus Streptomyces; species Streptomyces sp. NPDC001220. The sequence goes on along the minus strand of NZ_JBSFJE010000005.1, from coordinate 372,173 downwards.
GGTGACCCAGCGGTTCTCGACGGCCGGGAGCAGGGAGTCCTGCTGGGCCTTGCTGAAGCGGTGGATCTCGTCGAGGAAGAGGACGGTCTCCTTGCCGTATCCCCCGGTGGCGCGGCGTGCGCCGTCGATGACCGCGCGGACCTCCTTGACGCCGGCGGTGATCGCGGAGAGCTCCACGAACCGCTTGTTGGTCGCCTTGGAGACGACGTACGCGAGGGTCGTCTTGCCGGTGCCGGGCGGGCCCCAGAGGATCACCGAGGAGGGGCCGGCCGGGCCGCCGGAACCCTCGCCGACCAGTCTGCGCAGCGGTGATCCCGGCTTCAGCAGATGCTGCTGGCCCACCACCTCGTCGAGGGTGCGCGGGCGCATCCGTACCGCCAGGGGGCTGCCGGTCGGGTCCTTCTCCTGGCGTTCTTCTGCGGCTGCGGTGAACAGGTCGGGTTCCACGCTGAAACCCTAAATCACGGCACTGACAACGCGGCGCGCGCTGTCAGCTGGTCCAGAAGTCCCACCAGCGGGTCAGGATCAGCATGCCGATGATGCCGATGTGCAGGACCGGCAGCACCCAGGTGAACTCGCCGAAGAACGACTTCAGCCAGTTCGGGGCCGGCAGGAAGCTCTTGCGGATGTTGAAGGAGGTCACGTACCAGAACATGGTGATCGTGGCGACCCAGGCCAGCGAGCACCACAGGCACAGCGCGTTGATCCGGTACAGGGACTGGAACTGCAGCCAGGTGCAGAATCCGACACCGAAGAGGGTGCCGAAGTTGAAGGTCAGCCAGTACCAGCGCGGGAAGCGGGCGCGGGCCAGCAGGCTCATGCCGACGCAGATGACGATGCCGTAGCAGACCAGGCCGAGCATCGGGTTCGGGAAGCCGAAGGCGGCGGCCTGCTTGGACTCCATGACGCTGCCGCAGGAGACGACCGGGTTGAGGCTGCACCCGGGGGTGAACGTCTTGCCCTCGACCTTGGCTTCCAGCAGCTTGAACTTGTCGATCGTGATGACCCAGGCGGCCAGCAGGCCGGCGGCGCCGGTGATGATCAGCAGCAGTCCGAAGGCGATGCTGCCGCCCTCGGTGCGCGGTGCTGCGGAGGCGTGCTCGGGCCCGGGCTCGGTGGAGACGTCGTTGACTGTCGTCTTGCTCATCACGCCGATTCCGTCTGTTTGAGAGTTGGAACTTCTTCGGGCAGGGGCCATTGTGCCGCACGAGGCGCCCTGTCCACCGTTCGGTGGACATAAGGACGTACGGGAGTGAGGGGACTCGCGCCCCCTCACTCCCGCGCGCTCAGCCCAGCCTCGACTCCAGCTCCGCCACGATCTCGTTCACGCCGATCGGCGTCTGCTCGCCGGACTCCATGTCCTTCAGCTGGACGATGCCCTCGGCGAGGTCGCGCTCGCCGGCGACGATCGCGTAGCGGGCCCCGCTGCGGTTGGCGTTCTTCATCGCGCCCTTGAGGCCCTTGGACCCGTAGGAGAAGTCCGCCGCGACGCCCGCCCGGCGGAGTTCCGTGACCTTGGCGAACAGGACCCGGCGGGCCTCCTCGCCGAGCGGGACCGCGAAGACGCTGGTGGCGGAGGGCAGGTTCAGCTCCACGCCCTCGGCCTCCAGGGCGAGGACCGTGCGGTCGACGCCGAGCGCCCAGCCCACCGACGGCAGCGCGGGACCGCCGATCATCTCGGACAGGCCGTCGTAGCGGCCGCCGCCGCCCACCGCGGACTGGGATCCCAGACCGTCGTGGACGAACTCGAAGGTCGTACGGGTGTAGTAGTCCAGGCCGCGGACCAGCTTCGGGTCGTCCTCGAAGGCCACGCCCGCGGCCGTGATCAGTTCGCGGACCTCCTCGTGGTACGCCTTGCAGGCGTCGCAGAGGTAGTCACGGAGCAGCGGGGCGTCGCCCAACTGCTTCTGGACCGACTCCCGCTTGTCGTCCAGGACCCTGAGCGGGTTGATCTCCGCTCGGCGGAGGGTGTCCTCGTCGAGGTCCAGACCGCGCAGGAAGTCCTGGAGCGCGGCCCGGTACACCGGACGGCACTCCTTGTCGCCCAGGCTGTTCAGCAGGATGCGGAAGTCGCGCAGGCCCAGCGAGCGGTACGCCTGGTCGGCCAGGATGATCAGCTCGGCGTCGAGCGCGGGGTCCTCCGCACCGATCGCCTCGGCACCGACCTGCGAGAAGTGACGGTAACGGCCCTTCTGCGGGCGCTCGTAGCGGTAGTACGAGCCGGAGTACCAGAGCTTGACGGGCAGGTTGCCGGCCTTGTGCAGGTTGGCCTCCAGGGCGGCACGCAGGACGGACGCGGTGCCCTCGGGGCGCAGCGCCAGCCTGTCGCCGCCCTTCGTCTCGAACGCGTACATCTCCTTGGTGACGATGTCGGTCGACTCGCCCACCCCGCGCGCGAACAGCTCCACGTTCTCGAAGCCGGGGGTCTCGATGTAGCCGTAGCCGGAGTCGCGCAGCGGCGCGGCGATCGCCTCACGGACGGCCAGGTACTTGGCGCTCTCCGGCGGGATCAGGTCGTAGGTGCCCTTGGGGGCCTGGAAGGTACTCACGAAGCTCTCTCGTCACATTCCTCGTCGGGGAGCGTCCGCGCTCCCGAGGCCGGCCGCCACCTGCCGCAGATAGGCGTTGGTGGCGCGCTCCTGGCCGATGGTCGTCTGGGGGCCGTGGCCGGACAGCACCACGGTGGAGTCGTCGAGCGGCAGGCAGACCCGGGCCAGCGAGGCCAGCATGTCGTCCATGGAGCCGCCCGGCATGTCCGTGCGTCCGATGGAGCCGGCGAAGAGCAGATCGCCCGAGAAGAAGACCGAGGGGATGTCGTCCGTCTCCGGCATCTGGAAGGTCACCGACCCCCTGGTATGGCCCGGTGCGTGCGCGACGGAGAGTTCGAGTCCGGCCAGCTCCAGCTTCGCGCCGTCGGCCAGTTCGAACACGTCGTCCGGCTCCCCCACCGTCAGCTCGCCCATCAGCGGCATGCCGATGGACCGGCCGAGCGCCTTCTCGGGGTCGCTCATCATGTACCGGTCCTCGGGGTGGATCCAGGCCGGCACGTCGTGCGCTCCGCACACGGGGACGACCGAGGCCACATGGTCGATGTGGCCATGGGTGAGGACGACGGCGACGGGCTTGAGCCGATGCTTCTCGAGTGCTTCCTCGACGCCTTCGGCGGCCTGGTGGCCGGGGTCGATGATCACGCACTCCTCGCCGGCGGCGGGGGCGACGAGATAACAGTTCGTCCCCCAGGCCCCGGCGGGGAACCCGGCAATGAGCACGATCGTCCTTCGTTGTGTCGATTCGGGTGGCTACAAGCTGTGGTCCAGAGCCTACCGGCGCTGCCGTTTCCTCAGCGAACCCATATACGGTACGGGGCTACACGCAGTGGTCGGCTCACACAGCGCACAGGACGCACGCGTACCGGTCGACATACGACACGCATGAGGAGAGAACCCGGTGGTCACCCAGGAGCAGCGGCGGCGTCAGCTCGCCCGGGAGAAGTTCTTGCGGCAGCAGCAGCGGCGTACCAGCGCACGTCGCAAGTCACGCATGCGCAACTCCGTGATCGCGTCCGTGCTCGGCGTGATCGTGATCGGCAGCATCTTGCTGTACACGACCAATTTCCTGAAGGGCGACGACAAGGCGAACGCCAGCTCGCAGACGACGCCCAGCGCCACGCCCAGCGCCAGCAAGGCGCCGGACCCGTGCGAGAAGGCCGCCGCCGGCTCGGTGAAGAAGCTGAGTTGGAAGAAGGAGCCGGCGATGACGATCGACACGTCGGCGAACTACACCATGAAGCTGTCGACGACCTGCGGTGACATCGGCATCGCCCTGAAGACGGCGGCCGCCCCGCACACGGTCAACTCGTTCGACTTCCTCGCGGCGAAGGGGTACTTCGACCACACCAAGTGCCACCGGCTCACCACCAACGGCATCTACGTCCTGCAGTGCGGCGACCCGACGGCCACCGGCAGCGGCGGTCCCGGGTACACGATTCCCGACGAGAACCTGAAGGACAAAAGCCTGGCCGGCGGGGTCTACCCGGCGGGCACGATCGCGATGGCCAACACCGGTCAGAAGCACACCGGCGGCAGCCAGTTCTTCCTGGTCTACCAGGACAGCCAGCTGCCGGCGAGCTACACCCCGTTCGGCACGGTGGACGCCGCCGGACTCAAGGTCCTCAAGAAAATCGCGGCCGCAGGCGAGAGCACCGGAGCCGGTGACGGAGCCCCGAACGCGACGGTCGTCATCAACAAGGCGACGGTCACGAAATCCTGAGGTCCGACTGCGAAACTTCGGTCGCGCGGGATGCGGACAGGCAACCCGCCGGTCGCCTATGTTGGCCGTGACGAAACTGTGGACGATGCCCGGGGGCGCTGAGGCCCCTCGCGGGCATCATGTGGAGGAGGCGCTGTGAGCAGCGACCCGTGGGGCCGCGTCGACGAGACGGGGACCGTGTACGTGCGTACGGCCGACGGCGAGCAGGTCGTCGGTTCCTGGCAGGCCGGCTCCCCTGACGAGGCGTTGGCCTACTTCGAGCGCAAGTACGAGGGCCTGGTTGTCGAGATCGGCCTCCTCGAAAAGCGAGTACGGACCACCGACCTGTCCGCGAAGGACGCGCAGGCCGCCATCGACCATCTGCGCGAGCAGGTGGAGGCGCACCACGCGGTCGGTGATCTGCAGGCGCTGCGGGGCCGGCTCGACGAGCTGGTGAAGACCGTGGAGTCGCGTCGCGAGGAGCGTCGGGCACAGCGTGCCAAGCAGTCCGACGAGGCCCGCAAGGCCAAGGAGGACCTGGTCGTCGAGGCGGAGCAGCTGGCCCAGTCCGACCAGTGGCGGTCGGCCGGTGAGCGGCTGCGCGCGCTGGTGGACACCTGGAAGGGGCTGCCGCGCCTGGACCGCAAGTCGGACGACGAGCTGTGGCACCGCTTCTCGCACGCCCGGTCGGCGTTCTCCAAGCGCCGCAAGGCGCACTTCGCGCAGCTGGACGCGCAGCGCGAGGACGCCCGCAAGGCCAAGGAGAAGCTGGTCGCCGAGGCCGAGTCGCTGTCGGACTCGACGGACTGGGGCCCGACGGCCGCGCGCTACCGCGAGCTGATGACGGAGTGGAAGGCCGCGGGCCGCGCCCAGCGCGAGCACGAGGACGACCTGTGGAACCGCTTCCGCGGCGCCCAGGACGTGTTCTTCGCGGCCCGTGGGTCCGCCTTCGCCGAGCGGGACGCGGAGCAGACCGAGAACCTGAAGCTGAAGGAGGAGCTGGCCGGCGAGGCCGAGAAGCTCCTGCCGATCACGGACCTGAAGTCCGCGCGGTCCGCCTTCCGCTCGATCAACGAGCGCTGGGAGGCCATCGGCCATGTGCCGCGCGACGCGCGTCCCAAGGTCGAGGGCCGGATGCACACGGTCGACCGGGCCATCCAGGAGGCCGAGGAGGCCGAGTGGCGCCGGACCAACCCGGAGGCACGCGCGCGTGCCGCGGGTCTGACCGGCCAGCTGCAGGCGGCCGTGGACAAGCTGAGGACGCAGATCGACCAGGCCCGCGCCCAGGGCAACACGTCCAGGGCGGACAAGCTGGAGCGTGAGCTGGAGGGCCGCCAGGCGCTCCTGGACCAGGCTCTGAAGGGCCTGCAGGAGTTCGGCGGCTGAGCGCGAGCGCATACGACGAGAGGGGCCCCGTACACGGCGTACGGGGCCCCTCTCGTCGTATGCCGGGCGTTACGACCGGTTGCGGGCCGACGTGACCCGGTAGACGTCGTAGACGCCCTCCACGCCCCGTACGGCCTTCAGGACGTGGCCCAGGTGCTTGGGGTCGCCCATCTCGAAGGTGAAACGGGAGGTGGCCACCCGGTCGCGGGAGGTCTGGACGGCCGCGGAGAGGATGTTGACGTGCTGGTCGGACAGGACGCGGGTGACGTCCGACAGAAGCCGGGACCGGTCCAGGGCCTCGACCTGGATGGCGACCAGGAAGACCGAGGACTGGGTGGGGGCCCACTCGACGTCGAGGATGCGCTCCGGTTCCCGGGACAGTGACTCCACGTTGACGCAGTCGCTGCGGTGAACCGAGACACCGCTGCCGCGGGTGACGAAGCCGATGATCGGGTCGCCGGGTACGGGCGTACAGCAGCGGGCGAGCTTGACCCAGACGTCGTCGACGCCCTTGACCACCACACCGGGGTCCTGGCTGCTGCGCCGCTTGCTGCGGCGGCCGCGGGACGGCGGGACCGCCTCGTCGATCTCCTCGGTGGCCGCCTCCTCGCCGCCGAGCGCCTGCACCAGTTTCTGCACGACGTTCTGCGCGGCCACGTGGCCCTCGCCGATCGCCGCGTAGAGCGAGGAGATGTCCGGGTAGCGCATCTCGTGGGCGAGCGTGACCAGCGAGTCGCCGGTGAGGATGCGCTGGATCGGCAGGTTCTGCTTGCGCATCGCGCGGACGATGGCGTCCTTGCCCTGCTCGATCGCCTCGTCCCGGCGCTCCTTGGAGAACCAGGCGCGGATCTTGTTGCGGGCGCGCGGTGACTTGACGAAGCCCAGCCAGTCGCGGGACGGGCCCGCGCCGGGTGCCTTGGAGGTGAAGACCTCGACCAGGTCGCCGTTGTCCAGGGTGGATTCGAGCGGCACCAGGCGGCCGTTGACCCGCGCGCCTATGGTGCGGTGGCCGACCTCGGTGTGCACGGCGTACGCGAAGTCGACCGGGGTGGCCCCGGCCGGCAGCGCTATGACGTCGCCCTTGGGGGTGAAGACGAAGACCTCGTTGCGGGACAGGTCGAAGCGCAGGGACTCCAGGAACTCGCTGGGGTCCTCGGTCTCCTTCTGCCAGTCCAGCAACTGCCGCAGCCACGCCATGTCGTTGAGGTGGTCGTCCTTGCCCTTGCCGGACGACTTCGGCACGTCGGTACGGACCTTGGAGGCGCCGGCGACGGCCTCCTGCTTGTACTTCCAGTGCGCGGCGATGCCGTACTCGGCGCGGCGGTGCATGTCGAAGGTGCGGATCTGGAGTTCGACGGGCTTGCCGTTGGGGCCGATGACCGTGGTGTGCAGCGACTGGTACATGTTGAACTTGGGCATCGCGATGTAGTCCTTGAACCGGCCGGGGACCGGGTTCCATCGCGCGTGCACCGTGCCCAGGGCGGCGTAGCAGTCCCTGACCGTGTCCACCAGGACGCGGATGCCGACCAGGTCGTAGATCTCCGCGAAGTCGCGGCCGCGGACGATCATCTTCTGGTAGACGCTGTAGTAGTGCTTGGGGCGGCCGGTGACGGTCGCCTTGATACGGGCGGCGCGCAGGTCGGCCTGGACCTCGTCGGTCACTATGGCCAGGTACTCGTCACGCTTCGGCGCCCGCTCGGCCACCAGCCGGACGATCTCGTCGTACATCTTGGGGTAGAGGATCGCGAACGCGAGGTCCTCCAGCTCCCACTTGATGGTGTTCATGCCCAGGCGGTGGGCGAGCGGCGCGTAGATCTCCAGGGTCTCGCGCGCCTTCTTCTCCTGCTTCTCGCGCTTGAGGTAGCGCATGGTGCGCATGTTGTGCAGGCGGTCGGCGAGCTTGATGACCAGGACGCGCGGGTCCTTGGCCATGGCGACGACCATCTTGCGCACGGTCTCGGCCTGCGCGGCCTCGCCGAACTTGACCTTGTCCAGCTTGGTCACGCCGTCGACGAGCAGCGCGACGACGTCACCGAAGTCGCGGCGCAGGTCCTCCAGGCCGTACTCGGTGTCCTCGACGGTGTCGTGCAGCAGACCCGCCATCAGCGTCGCCGGGTCCATGCCCAGCTCCGCGAGGATCGTGGTCACCGCGAGCGGGTGGGTGATGTACGGGTCGCCGCTCTTGCGCTTCTGGCCGCGGTGCCAGCGTTCGGCGACCTGGTAGGCGCGCTCGATCTGGCGCAGCGTGGCGTTCTCGATCTTGGGGTCGTTGCTGCGGACTATGCGCAGCAGCGGCTCCAGGACCGGGTTGTACGGGTTGGCGCGCTGCACGCCGAGACGGGCGAGGCGGGCACGGACGCGGTTGGAGGAGCCGGTGCGCGCGGGCTGGCCGCTGTTGGGGCGGGTCGCGGGACGCTCGGCCGGGGCCGGTTTGGGGCGCGAGGTCTCGGCCGACTTCTCGGCGGGCGCGGACTGGGCGTGCTCGACCGGCCCACGGGTGTCGTTCTTCGTCTGCGACACGTTCGGCGCGGGCTTGGCCGCGGGCGCCGAGGCAGGCTCGGGCTTGGCGGCGGTCAGTGGCTGGGCCTCGTCTGGCAAGAGGGCTCCTCGTGCGCGATCCGGGTCCCCCGGTCAGGCTCCGGAGTGCCCATGGTAGCGATCCTGCGCCATGTCATCGCCTGCAGGCCGAACCGAGAACCGTATACCCCGGTAACACGGGAGGCTGCCGAGGGATTCCACCCGGGTGTCCTGGGGGTTGCCAGAGCCTCGGGCAAACGCGAACGGCCGCCCCCCAGGGACGGCCGTTCGATCAGCTGTACGACGCTCAGACCTGGAGGAGGGCCTCCAGCGGCGCTCCGTCCAGGGCCGGCTCCAGGCGGCCGCGGCCGCCCAGGAAGCCCAGCTCCATCAGGACCGCGACGCCCGCCACCTCGGCGCCGGCGCGGTGGATCAGCCGGATCGAGGCCTCGGCGGTGCCGCCGGTGGCGAGCACGTCGTCGACGATCAGGATCCGGTCGTGCTCGCCGAGGTCCTCGGCGTGCACCTCGATCTCGGCCGAGCCGTACTCCAGGTCGTAGGCCTGGCTCAGGGTCGCCCCGGGGAGCTTGCCCGCCTTGCGGACCGGGATGAAGCCGAGGCCGGCCCGGACGGCGACCGGGGCGCCCAGGATGAAGCCCCTGGCCTCCAGGCCGACGACCTTGGTGGCACCGGTGCGCCCGGCGATCTCCGCGAGGGCGTCGGTCAGCGCGGTGAACGCGGCCGGGTCCGCCAGGAGCGGGGTGATGTCCTTGAACGTCACGCCCGGCTCCGGATAGTCCGCGACGTCCCGGATGCGGCTGAGCAGCAGCTCCCTGATGTCCGTCATCGGCGCTTCCCCGACGGACGCCCGCGGCCGCCCCGGTTGCGGGGGGAGGCGGGCTGGTTGCGCGGGCCGACGACGGCCGGAGAGGCGTCCTCGGGTCCCTCCGGGCCACCGACCCGGGCCTCGGCGAACTCCTCCTCGGCGGCGGCCTGGGCCCGCTTGGCGAGGACGCGCTTGCGCAGCGCCTTCATCTGCGGCTCGGCCTCCTTGAGGTCGGCGACGAGCGGCGTGGCGATGAAGATCGACGAGTAGGCACCGGCGGCCAGACCGACGAACAGCGACAGCGAGATGTCGTTGAGCGTGCCCGCGCCGAGGAAGCCACCGCCGATGAACAGCAGGCCCGCGACCGGCAGCAGCGCGACCACCGTGGTGTTGATCGAACGGACCAGGGTGCCGTTGATCGACTGGTTGGCGATGTCGCTGTAGGTGAAGCGGGTCTGCTTGGTGATGTCCTTGGTCTGCTCCTTGAGGCTGTCGAAGACGACGACCGTGTCGTAGAGCGAGTAACCGAGGATCGTCAGCAGACCGATGATCGTGCCGGGCGTGACCTCGAAGCCGACCAGGGCGTAGATACCGGTCGTGATCGTGATGTCGTGGATCAGCGCGACCAGGGCCGCGATCGCCATCCGCCACTCGAAGGCGATCGCCAGGTAGATCACCACGAGGACCATGAAGATGCCGAGGCCTTCCCAGGCCTTGTTGGCGATCTGGTCACCCCAGCTGGGGCCGACCAGGTCGGCGGCGATGGACTCGGGGTCCAGCTTCATGTCCTTGGCCAGCTCGGCCTTGGTGGCGTCCGACTTCTCGGTGTCCATGCCGGCGATCTGGATACGCAGACCTCCGGAGCCGAGCTTCTGCACGACTGCGTCGTGGCCGGCCGCCTCCGTCGCGTAGGTCTGTGCCTGGGAGACCGAGACGCTGGTCTTCGGGGTGGTGAAGACGGCACCGCCCTGGAAGTCGATGCCCATGTTCAGGCCGCGCACCGCCAGGCCGACGATGGCCGTGATGGTGATCAGGATGGAGACGCCGTACCAGATCTTGCGCTTGCCGACGAAGTCGTAGCTGATCTCGCCGCGGTGGAGTCGGGCGCCGAGGCTGCCGAGTTTCGACATCGCTCACGCTTCCTTCGGGTCGACAGGGCCGGCGACAGGACCGGCGGGACGGCGGGTGCGGCGCAGCGGGGGCTTGGCGCCCAGACCCTTCGGGTCGAGCCCGGACCACTTGTGGCCGCTCGCGAAGAACTTACGCCGGGCGAGGATCGTCATCAGCGGCTTGGTGAAGAAGAAGACGACGACCACGTCGAGCACGGTGGTCAGACCGAGGGTGAACGCGAAGCCCTGGACCTTGCCGACGGTCACGATGAACAGCACGGCGGCGGCCAGGAACGACACGAAGTCGGAGACCAGGATGGTGCGCCGGGCCCGCGGCCAGGCCCGCTCGACGGCGGGACGCAGCGTGCGGCCCTCGCGGATCTCGTCCCGGATGCGTTCGAAGAACACGATGAACGAGTCCGCTGTGATACCGATCGCGACGATCGCACCACAGACGGCCGGCAGGTTCAGCGCGAAGCCGATGGCCTGGCCGAGCAGCGCCATCAGCACGTAGGTCAGGATCGCGGAGACCAGCAGCGAGGCCATCGCGACCAGCGACAGACCCCGGTAGTAGACCACCAGGTAGACCACGACCAGGGCGAGGCCGATGGCACCGGCCAGCAGACCGGCGTGCAGCTGCTCGCCGCCGAGCGCGGCGGTGACGGTGGTGACGCTCTGCTCCTTGAAGGAGAGCGGGAGCGCGCCGTACGACAGCATGTTGGAGAGGCTCTGGGCCTCCTCCTGGGTGAAGCTGCCGGAGATCTCCGCCTGGCCGCCGGTGATCGACTGGCTCACGTACGGGCTGGAGACGACCTCGCCGTCCAGGACGATGCCGAACTCGTTCTGCGGCTGCTGGTTCTTGGCCAGCTGGGCGGTGATGTCGGCGAACTTCTTGGCTCCGCTGGAGTTGAAGTTCATCTGGACCTGCCAGCCGGCGGCGGTCTGCGTGTCGAAGACGGCCTGGGCCTTCTTGACCTCGGTGCCGTCGACGGCGGCCGGGCCGAGCACGTACTTGTACCAGACGCCGGAGATCTTGCCGCAGGCCACCGTCGAGTCGGTGGGCTTGGCGCTCTTGCCGGCCGTGGCGCGCTGGGCGTCCTTGGAGCAGTCCAGCGCGGTGTACTCGGCCTCCAGCTTGCTGGCCGCGGCGGAAGCGCCCGCATCGGCCGAGGAGGAGGCGGAGGGGCTCGCCGACGAGCTCGCGGACGCCGACGAGGACGGCGTGGAGTCGGCCTTCAGGGCGTCCGTGACGGCGCGGCCCTGGGAGGTGGCGGACGACGACGGCGAGGCGGAGGACGACCCGGACGCCTTCTGGGAGCCCGACGCGCTGCTCGACGGGCTCGCGCTCGTGCTCGGGGAGGCGGTGGAGCTGCCGCTGGCGGACGCGCTCGGGGAGCCGGTCGCCGCGGCGCCGGCGCTGGCCTCGCTGGCCAGGACCGGACGGAAGTACAGCTTCGCGGTGGTGCCGACCTGCTGGCGGGCCTCCTCGGAGTTGGTGCCCTTGGGGATGTTGACGATGATGTTGCTCGTCCCCTGGGTCTGCACCTCCGCCTCGGAGACACCGAGGCCGTTGACACGGCGGTTCATGATCTCGACCGCGGTGTCCATGTTGGCCTTGTTGATCGCGGACCCTTGGTCGGCCTTCGCCTGCAGCGTGATGCTCGTACCACCGGCCAGGTCGATACCGAGGCGCGGGGTGGTGTTGCCGGAGAGGAACATCCCTCCGGTGAGCGCCACGATGGCGATCAGGATCAAGGCCAGCGAGCGCCCTGGCTTGCTCTGGGCGCTCGCGCTCCGGCCCCTCTTAGGTGCTGCCACCTTCTCGTACTCCCTCTCGGGCCGCCGCGCGCCTGGTCGGCGCGGTCGGCCATGACATGGTGTCGGGATCCCGTCCGGGAAACAGACGCGCCCGGGGTGCGGCCGGCGCGAGTGATGCGCGCCGTGCTCCCCGGGACACGGCTACTTCGTGTCGGAGTCGCCGTCGGTCTTCTTCGGCTCTTCGTCGGCCTTCGCCTCGGTGGGCTCCGCCTCCTCGGCCTTGGCCTCCACCGTGTCCTCGGCCTTCTCGTCGGCCTTCTCCTCGGCCACGTCCTTCTTGCCGAAGTCGACGGCCTTGTCGCCGGAGGCGGCGGCAGCGCCGGCGGGCTCGTCGTCGGTCTCGGTGAGGGAGGAGGCGTCGTCCGGAACGATGTCGGTGTCGGACTTCAGGTCGTGCTCGATGCCGTGCACGATGCGGTTGTACTCGTCGTCCGTGAGCACGGCGCCGATCGCGTTCTTCGCGAAGAGGAGGTCGACGCCCGGGCCGGCGTCGAGGAGGACCGTGTCCTCGTTGACTTCCTTGACCGTCGCGTACATGCCCCCGATGGTGCGGACGCCACTGCCGGGCTGCATCTCGTTCCGCATCTGCTTCGCCTGCTGCTGGCGCTTCCGGTTGGAACGCGTCATCAGGAACATGGCTGCGATAAGGACGATGAAGAAGAGAAGAGGCAAGGTATTCACGAGACGGAATTTCCTTCGCGCAGCCGCGGCGGTGAGCGGCCTGGATGATGGGGGTGTGGTCGGCGCCGCCCGCAAAGGCAGCATCGGCGGAGTCTAAGCGAGTCCGCGCGCATGGAACAACGCTCAGCATGGCACCTGGGTTCCTGCGCCCGCCAATGCCCCGCCGTCACGAAGAGATCACGTCTGCCCACGGGCCCCGCGGGGCGGGCGGCCCAGTACCGGGGCCAGGGGTAAGGGAGAGACGGGACACATCCCGCCGCAGACACGCAGACCGGGCACGGCATGTCCGACGCCGGACACATCAGGTCCGACGCCGGCCACACAGCCCCCGGCACCGCACAGCCGACGGCCGGGCGCGGCGCATCCGGTGGTGGGTGGGGCGGCCGGGGGCGGTGTGTTCGGGGCCGTGTGTGGGGGCGGCGTTGGTGGGGCGGGTCCGCGTCCGGGCGGCCGCCCGGGTCACGTGCCGAACAGGTCCTGTTGGCCTGGTCCCGTCCCCCGGGGGGCCGTCAGGCCCAGGTGCGCCCAGGCCGCGGGGGTGGCGACGCGGCCGCGTGGGGTGCGGGCGAGGAGGCCCTCGCGGACCAGGAAGGGCTCGGCGACCTCCTCGACGGTCTCGCGCTCCTCCCCCACCGCGACGGCCAGCGTCGACAGACCGACCGGGCCGCCGCCGAAGAGCTTGAGCAGGGCCTCCAGGACCGCGCGGTCGAGCCGGTCGAGGCCGCGTTCGTCGACCTCGTAGACGGCCAGTGCCGCGTGCGCGATCTCGCGGGTGATCAGTCCGTCCGCCTTCACTTGCGCGTAGTCGCGGACGCGGCGCAGCAGCCGGTTGGCGATCCGGGGCGTACCGCGCGAGCGGCCGGCGATCTCGGCGGCGCCGGCCGGGTCGATCTCGACGTCCAGCAGGTTCGCCGAGCGGTGCACCACCCGCTCCAGCTCCCGCGGCTCGTAGAACTCCATGTGCGCGGTGAAGCCGAAGCGGTCACGCAGCGGCGGCGGCAGCAGGCCGGCCCGCGTGGTGGCGCCGACCATGGTGAACGGCGGGAGTTCGAGGGGGATGGCGGTGGCGCCGGGGCCCTTGCCGACGATGACGTCGACCCGGAAGTCCTCCATCGCCATGTACAGCATCTCCTCGGCGGGCCGGGACATGCGGTGGATCTCGTCGAGGAAGAGCACCTCCCCCTCCTGGAGGGAGGAGAGGATCGCCGCCAGGTCGCCGGCGTGCTGGATGGCGGGGCCCGAAGTGATGCGGATCGGGGCGCCCATCTCCGCCGCGATGATCATCGAGAGGGTGGTCTTGCCCAGGCCGGGGGCGCCGGAGAGCAGCACGTGGTCGGCGGTGGCGCCGCGCGCGCGGGCAGCCCGCAGGACCAGGTCCAGCTGCTCGCGGACCTTCTCCTGGCCGATGAACTCGCCGAGGTCCTTGGGGCGCAGGGCGGCCTCGACGGCCTGGTCCTCACGGTCGGCGACAGCACCCACCAGCCGCTCCGCGTCGGCGCCGGTGTCGGTCGTGTCGTCCCAGTTCATAAGTGATGTGCCTCAGCGGTGGTGGGGTCAGCGGGCGCGGTTGAGGGTCTGCAGGGCCGCCCTGAGCAGCTGGCCGACCTGGGGGGTCCCCCCGGCGGCGTCGGCCTGCGGGGCGACCGCGGTGACGGCCTCCTCGGCCTCCCTGGTCGCATAGCCGAGGCCGATCAGCGCGGCGTGCAGCTGGTCGCGCCAGCCCTGGCTGACCGGCGCGCCGATCGCGGGGGCGCCGAGGGGTTCACCGAGCCGGTCCTTGAGCTCCAGGAGCAGCTTCTGGGCGCCCTTCTTGCCGATGCCGGGGACGGCGGTGAGGGCCTTCTCGTCGCCGGTGGCGACGGCCCGGCGCAGCGCGTCGGGGCTGTGCACCGCCAGCATGGCCTGGGCGAGCCGGGGTCCGACCCCGCTCGCCGTCTGCAGCAGCTCGAAGGTCTGGCGCTCGTCGTCGTCGGCGAAGCCGTACAGGGTGAGCGAGTCCTCCCGGACGACGAGGGAGGTGGCGAGCTTGGCCTGCTGGCCCATCCGCAGCCCGGACAGGGTGTTGGGCGTGCACTGGACCGCGATGCCGATCCCGCCCACCTCGACGACCGCGGAGTCCGGGGCGAGGGCGGCGACCGGGCCGCTCACGAAGGCGATCATGCCGTACGGCCTTTCGTTGCGTTGGCTGCGTGCAGGGCGACGGCCTGCTTGAGCCGGTTCTGGGCGGGGGCCCGCCAGATGTGGCAGATGGCGAGCGCGAGGGCGTCGGCGGCGTCGGCCGGCTTGGGCGGCGCGTCCAGCCGCAGCAGCCGGGTGACCATGGAGCCGACCTGGGCCTTGTCGGCGCGCCCCGAGCCGGTGACGGCGGCCTTGACCTCGCTTGGGGTGTGCAGGGCGACCGGGATGCCCCGGCGGGCGGCGCACAGCATGGCGACGGCGCTGGCCTGGGCGGTGCCCATCACGGTCCGTACGTTGTGCTGGCTGAACACCCGCTCCACGGCGACGAATTCGGGCCGGTGCTCGTCCAGCCACTGCTCGATGCCCTGCTCGATGGCGACCAGGCGATGGCCGAGTTCGGCGTCCGCGGGCGTGCGGACGACTCCGACACCGACCATGGTCAACGGCCGTCCGGCGACGCCTTCGACGACCCCGACACCGCATCGGGTCAGTCCGGGGTCCACCCCGAGTACACGCACCGCGCCCCTCCCGTCGTCCTCCCCCAGCCACCGCTGGGCGGTACCCCCAGTTCATGCAGGCTATCCGGTGCCACCGACAACAGCGGCGGGCCGGTGGGACGTGTCCCTCCGGCCCGCCGAAATCGCTCGGCCCACGGCGGCGTTACGCGTCGACCTTCTCCATGACCTCGTCGCTGACGTCGAAGTTGGCGAAGACGTTCTGCACGTCGTCGCTGTCCTCAAGGGCGTCGATCAGCCTGAAGATCTTCCGGGCGCCCTCCTCGTCCAGCTCGACCTGCATGGTCGGGACGAAGTTGGCCTCGGCGGAGTCGTAGTCGATGCCGGCGTCCTGCAGGGCGGTGCGGACCGCGACCATGTCGGTGGCCTCGCTGAGCACCTCGAAGGACTCGCCGAGGTCGTTGACCTCCTCGGCGCCCGCGTCGAGGACCGCGCCCAGCACGTCGTCCTCCGTCAGCTCGCCCTTGGGGACGATCACGACGCCCTTGCGGTTGAAGAGGTACGACACCGAGCCCGGGTCGGCCATGGAGCCGCCGTTGCGGGTCATGGCGACACGGACGTCGGAGGCGGCGCGGTTGCGGTTGTCGGTGAGGCACTCGATGAGCACCGCGACGCCGTTCGGGCCGTAGCCCTCGTACATGATCGTCTCGTAGTCGGCGCCACCGGCTTCGAGACCGCCGCCACGCTTGACCGCGGAGTCGATGTTCTTGTTCGGGACCGACTGCTTCTTCGCCTTCTGGATGGCGTCGTAAAGCGTCGGGTTGCCCTCGATGTCGACGCCGCCCATCCGCGCGGCGACCTCGATGTTCTTGATCAGCTTCGCGAAGAGCTTGCCGCGCTTGGCGTCGATCACGGCCTTCTTGTGCTTCGTCGTGGCCCATTTAGAGTGGCCGGACATCTGCCTGTCTCCTTCGCGTAACCCATCTCTGCAACGAACGCCAGAGATCCTACTAGGACTCCGTCGCCCGGTTCGCGTGCACCATGTCGACGAACAGGGAGTGCACACGGTGGTCGCCGGTCAGTTCCGGGTGGAACGACGTGGCGAGCGCGTTGCCCTGGCGGACCGCGACGATGTGGCCCTCGTGTTCGGCGAGCACCTCGGCCGCGGCGCCGACCGACTCGACCCAGGGGGCGCGGATGAACACGCCCTCTACAGGATCGCCCGCGACGCCCTTGACGTCGACCGCCGCCTCGAACGACTCGTTCTGCCGGCCGAAGGCGTTGCGGCGCACGATCATGTCGATGCCGCCGATCGTCTCCTGGCCCGAGCGCGGGTCGAGGATCTTGTCGGCGAGCATGATCATGCCTGCGCAGGTGCCGTAGACGGGCATTCCGGCCCGCACGCGCGCGCGGAGGGGCTCCATCACGCCGAACAGGACGGCCAGTTTGGAGATGGTGGTGGACTCGCCGCCCGGGATGACCAGGCCGTCCACCTCGGCGAGTTCCTCGGCGCGCCGGACCGGCCTGGCCAGGGCGTCGGCCGCGGCCAGGGCGACGAGGTGCTCCCGTACGTCGCCCTGGAGCGCGAGTACGCCGACCACGGGAGTGGTCATCACCAGCCCCGGTTCGCGTAGCGCTCGGTCTCGGGGAGGGTGTCGCAGTTGATGCCGACCATGGCCTCGCCGAGGTTGCGGGACGCGTCGGCGATGATCTTCGGGTCGTCGTAGAAGGTGGTCGCCTTGACGATGGCGGCGGCGCGCTTGGCCGGGTCGCCGGACTTGAAGATGCCGGAGCCGACGAAGACGCCCTCGGCACCGAGCTGGCGCATCAGGGCCGCGTCGGCCGGGGTGGCGACGCCGCCGGCGGAGAACAGCACCACCGGGAGCTTGCCGAGCTCGGCGACCTCCTTGACGATCTCGTACGGGGCGCGCAGTTCCTTGGCGGCGGCGTACAGCTCGTTGTTGTCGTAGCCGCGCAGGCGGGCGATCTCGTTCTTGATCTGGCGCAGGTGGCGGACGGCCTCGACGACGTTGCCGGTGCCGGCCTCGCCCTTGGAGCGGATCATGGCCGCGCCCTCGGCGATCCGGCGCAGCGCCTCGCCGAGGTTGGTGGCACCGCAGACGAAGGGGGTGGTGAAGGCCCACTTGTCGGAGTGGTTGACCTCGTCGGCCGGGGTGAGGACCTCGGACTCGTCGATGTAGTCGACACCGAGCGACTGGAGGACCTGGGCCTCGACGAAGTGGCCGATCCGGGACTTGGCCATGACCGGGATGGAGACGGCTTCGATGATGCCCTCGATCATGTCCGGGTCGGACATCCGGGCCACTCCGCCGTCCTTGCGGATGTCGGCCGGGACCCGCTCCAGGGCCATGACGGCGACGGCGCCCGCGTCCTCGGCGATCTTCGCCTGCTCCGGCGTGACGACGTCCATGATCACGCCGCCCTTGAGCTGTTCGGCCATGCCGCGCTTCACGCGGGCGGTGCCGGTCTCGGGGGCCTGGTTCTCAAAGGTGGACACGGGTGACCTCACTGGGTGAAAGAGGGTTTCTGCAAACACCGAGGAAACGCGAGTGGACCAGTCCACAGCAAGGGCCAATGGCAAGCCGGTGGATCCTTTTGGCCTGCCGGGACCGGCCCGCCGCAGCTCAGGCGGCCGGTCCGGCGCCACGGTCCGCCAGCGCGGCGGGCGGCTCGTCGTCCATTTCGAAGGCCATCGGGAAGGGGGCGTGGCCGGCCAGCCGGAACCAGCGGACCTTGCGGTGCTCGCGCAGCCGGCGGGCCGCGCCGACGGCGTCGTTGTGGAAGCGGCGGGCCATCGGCACCCGGCGCACGGCCTCGGCGAGCTCGCTCGTGGCGGCCTCGCCGCCGGGGGCCGCACGGACCTCCTCGACCTGCTGCGGATGCTCGAAGACCGCGCGCAGGGCCTGGCTCAGGTCGCTCTCGGCGACCTCCCGCTGGTCCTCCTCGGCCTGCCGGGCGGCGTGCGCGGCCTCGTACAGCACGATCGACGCGGCGGGGTCCAGCACCCCCGCGGTCGCCAGCTCTTGGGCGACGGAGGCGCGCCGCAGCAGCTGGGCGTCGAGGGCGGCGCGGGCGGCGTCGATACGCGCGTGCAGCCGGTCGAGCCGTCCCGCGGTCCAGCTCAGGTACAGGCCGATCACCACGAGGGCGGCGAGGATCCAGAGGGTCCAGATGAGCGTTGCGGTCACGGGCGGAACGCTATAGGACGCGCCCGCGGGAGCGCCCCCGAAGGGGCGCGGGCCGTATCCCGCATGCGGCTACCGCCGCGCGAGCGCGACCGGCCACGACGGCGTTGTGGCCGTCGGACGGCACTCCCGGCGGAGCGGCTAGTCCCGCGCCAGCCCGAACCGGGCCCGCAGCCCCGGGCGTTCGTCCGCCGCCACCGCCGCCGCGCCCGCGGTCACCGTCTCGTAGACGGACAGGATGTCCGCGCCCACGGTCGACCAGTCGAAGCGGCGCACGTGCACGCTGCCGCGTGCGCTCAGCGCGGCCCGGCGCTCCGGGTCCGCCAGAAGCCGTACCGCCGCCTGAGCCAGTTCGTCCGCGTCCTCGTTGGCGAAGAGTTCGCCCGCCGCTCCCTGGTCCAGGACCTGGGCGAAGGCGTCGAGGTCGGAGGCGAGGACGGGTGCCCCGGCGGAGAGCGCTTCGACCAGGATGATCCCGAAGCTCTCGCCACCCGTGTTGGGCGCGATGTACAGGTCGAGGCTGCGCAGGAAGCGGGCCTTGTCCTCGTCGCTGATCATGCCGAGGAACTCGACGCGGGAGCGCAGTTCGGCGGGCAGGGACTCGACGGCGGCCTCCTCGTCGCCGCGGCCGGCCACCAGAAGACGCGTCTGCGGGCGGGCGGCGAGGATCTCGGGCAGCGCCTTCATCAGCACCGGCAGGCCCTTGCGGGGCTCGTCGATCCGGCCGATGAAGCCGATGGTGTCGCCCTGCCACTCGGGGCGCGGCTCGGCCTCGGCGAAGAAGTCGACGTCGACGCCGTTGGGGATGACCACCGCGTCCCCGCCGAGGTGCTCGACCAGCGTCCGGCGGGCGTACTCGCTGACCGCGATCCGGGCGCTGATCTTCTCCAGGGCGGCCTGCAGGATCGAGTACGCGGCGATCATCGCGCGGGAGCGCGGGTTGGAGGTGTGGAAGGTCGCGACCATCGGGCCCTGCGCGGCCCAGCAGGTCAGCAGGCCGAGGGAGGGCGAGGCCGGCTCGTGGATGTGGACCACGTCGAACGCCCCGTCGTGCAGCCAGCGCCGCACCCGCGCGGCGGACAGGAAGCCGAAGTTGAGGCGGGCCACCGAGCCGTTGTACGGCACCGGGACCGCGCGGCCCGCCGAGACGACGTACGGCGGCAGCGGGGTGTCGTCGTCGGCCGGGGCGAGGACGGAGACGTCGTGGCCGAGGCGGATGAAGTACTCGGCGAGGTCGCGGATGTGGAACTGGACGCCACCCGGCACGTCCCAGGAGTACGGGCAGACGATGCCGATCCTCACGACGGTCCCTCCGCGGGGTCGAGGTCGGCGAGCCACAGCCGCTGGAGCATGTGCCAGTCCTCCGGATGGTCGGCGATCCCGGTGGCGAAGGCATCGGCCAGCGCCTGTGTCATGACAGACGTCTTCGACTCCCGGTCACCTGACTCGGGGACGTCGATCGGCGCGTGCACCCGGCCCTTCATGACGGGGGTGTCGTCGTACCAGAGGGTCACCGGGAGCAGGTACGCGCCGGTCTGCTGGGCCAGCAGGGCCGGTCCGGCCGGCATCCGGGCCTTGTCGCCGAAGAAGTCCACCTCGACTCCGGAGGCGGACAGGTCACGGTCGGCGACCAGGCAGATCAGGCCGCCGTCGCGGAGCCTGCGGGCGAGGGTGCCGAAGGCGGAGCCCCCGCTGTGCGGCAGGACCTCCATGCCGAGGCTCTCGCGGTAGGCGACGAAACGGTCGTAGAGCGTCTCCGGCTTGAGGCGCTCGGCGACCGTGGTGAACGGTGTCTTCAGCTCGGTGGTGACCCAGGCGCCGGCGAGATCCCAGTTGGCCAGGTGCGGCAGGGCGATGATCACGCCCCGGCCGGAGGCGAGGCCGTCGGTGAGGTGGTGGACGTCCTTGGGCGCGAAACCGGTCCGGACCCGGTCCTCGCTCCAGGCAGGCAGCCGGAAGGACTCCATCCAGTAGCGCAGGTACGACCGCATGCCCGCGCGCGACAGCTCGCGCAGCCGCTCCGGGCTCGCGTCGGGCAGCACGCGCGCGTAGTTGGACTCCAGGCGCTCGACGCCCTTGCCGCGCTGCCGCCAGGCGAGGTCCGCGACGGTCCGGCCGAGGCGCACGGCGACCGGCTCGGGGAGTCTCTTGACGGTGCTCCAGCCGAGCCCGTACAGACCGTCGGTGAGCCGGTCGGCGGCGGTCACTGCCCGGCCTCGCTCCCGTGGGAGGCCTTCTCCCGCTCGGCCGCGGCCTCCGCCTCGGCGGACTCCCGGCGGACCGTGACGACCCGCTGGACGAGGGTGACCAGGCTGCCGACGGCGACGACCCACAGGGCGATCGGGAGCAGGATCTGGATGCCCGGCACACCGAACTTGTGGAGACCGGCCAGACCGGCCGCCACCAGCGAGATCACCAGGCGCTCGGCGCGCTCGACGAGACCGTTGACGGCCACCGGCAGCCCGATCGACTCGCCGCGCGCCTTGGTGTACGACACCACCTGGCCGCTGGCCAGGCAGAAGATGGAGACGGCGCACAGGACGTTGTTGTCGCCGTTGCCCGCGTACCAGAGGGCGAAGCCGCCGAAGATGGCGCCGTCGGCGACCCGGTCCAGGGTGGAGTCCAGGAAGGCGCCCCAGCGGCTGGTGCGGCCCAGCTGGCGGGCCATGTTTCCGTCGACCAGGTCCGAGAACACGAACAGTGTGATCACGATCGTGCCCCAGAAGAACTCGCCCCGGGGGAAGAAGACCAGCGCGCCCGCGACCACTCCGGCCGTGCCGAGGAGCGTGACCGTGTCCGGGCTCACACCCCGGCGGATGAGAAACGCGGCGAACGGTGTGAGGACACGCGTGAAAAATGCACGCGCGTACTTGTTCAGCATGGCCTTCCCGACGGTCGTTGCGCCGTGCGGCCCCTGCTGGCCACCCCGGCTGGCCCATCGTAGCCACGCGCGCGTGTGGGCGACGGGTGGGCACTCGCAGAGGCCACCGGTGGCGGTGTGCGCGGAGGGCACCGGTGGCGGCGCGCGGAGGACCCCGTGGGCACGATCACGTCCTTCGTATGGACGCACCGTGACGGGAGTGGAAAGCTCGAATAACCGCGGGCGCCATCGGAGCCGCCACCGCACGCGGCCCGCCATGCTCGCCCGCGCCCACACAGACCTCACCGTGCACGGGAGGCATAGCCATGGGCGACAAGGTCAAGGAACACCCCGGAGCCGCCGGCAGGGCTACAGCGGCCGACCACCCCGCGTCCATACGGAATGTGGTGCTGGTCGGCCACTCCGGATCGGGCAAGACCACGTTGGTGGAGGCTCTCGCGCTGACCGCGGGAGCGGTGAACCGGGCGGGCCGGGTGGAGGACGGCGGCACGGTCTCGGACTACGACGACATCGAGCACCGGCAGCAGCGCTCCGTACAGCTGTCACTGGTACCGGTCGACTGGAACGGAATCAAGATCAATATCCTGGACACCCCGGGATACGCCGACTTCGTCGGTGAACTGAGGGCCGGTCTGCGCGCGGCGGACGCGGCCCTTTTCGTCGTCTCGGCCTCGGACGGGGTGGACGGCTCGACCCGGATGGTGTGGGAGGAGTGCGCCGCCGTCGGGATGCCCCGGGCGATCGTCGTCACGCACCTGGAGGCCGCCCGCGCGGACTTCGAGGAGATGACCCGGGTGTGCGCCGAGGCGTTCGGCGCGGACGACCCCGACGCCGTCCTCCCGCTCTACCTGCCGCTGCACGGCCCGCAGGGTCCGGACGGGCACGCACCCGTGACCGGTCTCGTCGGGCTGCTCACGCAGAAGCTGTTCGACTACTCCTCCGGGGAGCGCAAGGAGTCCGAGCCCGGGCCCGACCAGCTGCCGGACATCGACGAGGCCCGCAACCGGCTGATCGAGGGGATCATCTCGGAGAGCGAGGACGAGACGCTCATGGACCGCTATCTGGGCGGCGAGCAGATCGACCTCAAGACGCTGATCGAGGATCTGGAGCGGGCCGTGGCACGCGGGGCGTTCTTCCCCGTGCTGGCCGCCGCCCCGGCCACCGACGGCGCCCGCCAGGGGCTCGGCACGGTGGAACTGCTGGAGCTGGTCACGGGCGGGTTCCCGACCCCGTTCGAGCACCCCACGCCGGGGGTCACCACCATCGACGGCGAGCCGCGTGACATCAAGCCGTGCGACACGGGCGGCCCGCTGGTCGCCGAGGTGGTGAAGACCGCCTCCGACCCGTACGTCGGCCGGGTCTCGCTGGTCCGGGTCTTCTCCGGCACCCTGCGCCCCGACGAGACGGTCCATGTCTCCGGGCACGGCCTCGCCGACCGCGGCCACGAGGACCATGACGTCGACGAGAAGATCGGCGCCCTGTCCACGCCGTTCGGCAAGCAGCAGCGCCCGGTCACCCATGTCATCGCCGGTGACCTCGCGTGCGTGGCGAAGCTCGGCCGCGCGGAGACCGGGGACACCCTCTCCGGCAAGGACGACCCGCTGCTCATGGAGCCGTGGGAGATGCCCGACCCGCTGCTCCCGCTGGCCATCCAGGCACACAGCAAGGCGGACGAGGACAAGCTCTCGCAGGGCCTGTCCCGCCTGGTCGCCGAGGATCCGACCATGCGGCTGGAACAGAACCAGGACACCCACCAGGTGGTGCTGTGGTGCCTCGGGGAGGCGCACGCGGACGTCGCCCTGGAACGGCTGCGCAGCCGGTACGGCGTCCAGGTCGACGTCGTACCGCACAAGGTGTCCCTCCGGGAGACGTTCGCCGGCAAGTCCGCCGGGCGCGGCCGGCACGTCAAACAGTCCGGCGGGCACGGGCAGTTCGCGATCTGCGAGATCGAGGTGGAGCCGCTGCCGGGCGGCTCCGGCATCGAGTTCGTCGACAAGGTGGTCGGCGGCGCGGTACCCCGGCAGTTCATCCCGTCCGTCGAGAAGGGCATCAGGGCGCAGGCCACCAAGGGGGTCGCCGCCGGCTACCAGCTGGTCGACGTGCGGGTCACCCTGCTCGACGGCAAGGCGCACTCGGTGGACTCCTCCGACGCCGCCTTCCAGACGGCGGGCGCGCTGGCGCTGCGGGAGGCCGCGGCGGACGCCAGGATCCATCTCCTCGAGCCGGTTGCCGAGGTGTCCGTGCTGGTCGGCGACGACTACGTGGGCGCGGTGATGAGCGACCTGTCCGGACGGCGCGGCCGGGTCCTCGGCACCGAGCAGACCAGTGGCGGGCGCACGCTCATCAAGGCCGAGGTGCCCGAGTTCGAGATCGGCCGGTACGCGGTCGACCTGCGCTCGCTGTCGCACGGGACGGCGCGTTTCAGCCGCGCGTACGCCCGCCACGAGCCGATGCCACCGCAGATCGCCGAGAAAATTCGCGAACAGGTCAAGGAGGCCTCGTAGTCGCCTCATAGTCGGGATGGTCGACGAGTTGCCGCAGTCGGCGACAAGGGTGTTCGGCGGACGGCTTCGGCCGTCCGCCGACGGTTGTCGGTGGCCGGGGATACCCTGAGTACTTGATCAACAGGTGTGCGGAGTACGGAAGTCGGGAAGGCCGCAGGAGCGGGACGGCGGCAAGTGGGGGCGGGAATGAGCTTCGAGGACTTCTTCGGGCCACAGGTGCCCAGGCCGGGCGGCGAGGCGCAGGCCCCGACCTATGCCCTGGCCTCGGCGGCCTACCGGGACACGCCGATGGAGGAGATCAAGAAGGCCGACAACGAGTGGCACCAGTCCACGGTCAACGCGGGCCGCAAGTGGGCGAAGATCTTCCGGCCCAACTTCGGTGAGGCGTACTCCCAGGCGGTCATCGACCGCATGCTGGGCGTCGACCGCAAACCGCTGATCCAGTCCTTCGGCAGCGAACCCCAGGTGGTCGTCGAGCACTGCCTGGCGGCCAACCGCATCCGCAAGGAACGCGACCAGCGGCTGACCGCCGTCATGCTCCTGTGCGGCGTGCTGTTCCTGCCCGGCCTGGTGGTCTGGCTGCTGGTCTTCCAGCTCCGCGCGTCCATGCTGAAGGCCGGCGACAAGCGGGTCTCCGGGCTCGGCAGCGCCCTGCTGGCCGCCGTCGGCGTGCTCGCGGTGATCTTCCTGATCCGGATGCCGCTCGCCGGCTTCTGGGGCTGGTACGCGCGCGGCTGCGTCGTGCTGCCGGTCGTCGGCTGGTATCTGGCCAAGCGGCTCTGCGAGAGCACCGCGAGGGACCTGCGCGCGGCCTGGGACGGTCTGCTCTCCGGCGGCAGCGTCGGCGCGAAGGTCCCCGAGGCGGTGCCGACCAGCCCCGACCAGGCCGCGGCCGAGCAGCTGCGCCAGTCACTGGCCCGGCTCAGCGCCGAGCAGCAGTCCAACGCGGTCTTCTACGCCGGCACCAAGGGCATACTCGGCATGGGCACCCGCTGGGGTTCCTGGGTGCTCGCGGAGGAACTGGTCCCGCTCGACCCGGTCAAGGGCGTCCATGAGTTCCGGGCCTGGACGGTCGTCCGGGAGATCGAGAAGGAGCTGAGCGTGCTGCACCGGCAGCACCTGAAGACCGGCGGTTTCCCCGAACCCCAGGTCAAGCACTGGATCGTCACCCATGTCGGAGCGGGCGCCAAGGCGGTGTCCAGGCCCGAGGGGACCGACTACAAGGTGGGGCCCGCCGACGTGGAGCGGATCTGCAACAGCAACCACTTCGACAAGGGCGAACGCCACTACCTGGGCGTGCAGTGGCCGTACCTGTGGAACGGCGACCTGATCATCACGATGATGGCGACCGTGACCGTGCTGAAGGAGACCCTCCGCATCGAGGTCACCGGACACGCGCTGGGCCCGGTCAACGGCCTGTTCAACGGCAAGCCCGAGGCCCCCACCAGGACGGTCGCCAAGACCGTGCGGTTCTGGGAGACCCGGACCGTCAAGCTGCCGCTGGTCACCCCCGACGAGGTGGTCCGCCTCGGCGCCCGTGCCGCCGTCAGCTGGTACCCGCCGCTGCTGAAGTGGCTCGGCGGTTCCATAGGCCTGCCCGAGCCGTTCGGACTGCGGCACGCCTGGGCCGACCAGCCCTGGGACCACCGCTTCATGGCCGACGACGCGTTGCGCGCTGCCACGCCGATACTCCGGGCCGTGCACCGGGCCGCGCTCAGTGTCCTCAAGGAACACGACGTCGACATCGACAAGTTCAACTCGCGGGCGGGGAACCTCAGCGGAGCGGTCCAGGACGCGTCACCGAAGAAGGCGGACAAGTACGACGCGTGAGCCTCCGGCGGCAGAGCCGAAGAGGGGGTCGCGAGCGCCGCCCGGGGGCTGCCGCCCCCGCACCCCCGCTTCGGCCTGAACGGCCTCGTCCGCAAACGCCGGACGGGCTGGTCACGCCGCCGTCGGCCAGGCCTCGGCCAGCATCTTGCGGGTGTCCGCCAGCAACTGGGGCAGCACCCGGGTGTGGCCCACCACCGGCATGAAGTTCGTGTCGCCGCCCCAGCGGGGGACGATGTGCTGGTGCAGGTGGGCCGCGATGCCCGCGCCGGCCACTGTGCCCTGGTTCATGCCGATGTTGAAGCCGTGCGCGCCCGACGCCGTGCGCAGCGCGGTCATCGCCTGCTTGGTCAGCTCGGCCAGTTCGGCCGTCTCCGGGCCGGTCAGGTCCGTGTAGTCGGCGACATGGCGGTACGGGACCGTCATCAGATGGCCGCCGTTGTACGGGTAGAGGTTGAGCACCGCGTAGACGTGCTCGCCGCGCCGGACGATCAGCCCGTCCTCGTCGGATTTGGCCGGGATCGAGCAGAAGGGACAGCCGTCCTCGGCGCCTGGGCCGGTCGGCTTGTTCTCGCCCTGGATGTAGGCCATCCGGTGGGGCGTCCACAGGCGCTGGAACGCGTCCTGCGTCCCCACTCCGATCTGCTGCTCCGGCTCACTCGTCATGCTAGGCAGCATATGGCTTCGCCCGTTCGCGGCGTGTCGCCGGGGCCAGCGGAAACCGCCGGGCGGCGAAGCTGGGCGGATGGACGACGAGAGCCGCCTGGACCGCTGGAAGCGGGGGACGGACCTTCCGCTCGGCATCGCGTCCCTGGTCTTCCTGGGCGCGTACGCGGTGCATGTGCTGGCGCCCGGACTGCCCAGGGGCGTGCACGACCTGTTCCTGTCGCTGACCTACGGGGCGTGGGCGCTGTTCGCCGTCGACTACGCGGTGCGCTGGCGGATCAGCGGTGAGGGCCCGCGCTTCGTACGACGGCAGTGGCTGGACACGCTCGTGCTGCTGCTGCCCCTGATGCGGCCGGTGCGGATCGTGCGTACCTACGAGGCGATGCAGCGCAGGCACGGGCATCCCCGGCTCGCGCTGCAGGCCCGCGTGATGTCCTACGCGACCCTGTCGATCGCCCTGCTGGGCTTCGCCGGTGCACTCGCCGTCTACCAGGCGGAGCGCGGCGCGCCGAACGCGACGATCCGCACCTTCGGCGACTCCGTGTGGTGGACCTGCTCGACCCTCTCGACCGTGGGGTACGGGGACGTCACCCCGGTGACCACGCTCGGCCGGACCATCGCGGCGGGGCTGATGGCCTGCGGGGTCGCCCTGCTCGGCGCGGTCACCGGCTCGTTCTCCTCGATGCTGCTGCAGCGCTTCGCCCTGGAGGGCGAGGAGGACGCGCTGGCGGGCGGGACGGAGAAGAGGCCCCCGGAGAAGTGATCTCCGAGGGCCTCCGGCCGGGGTGCGGGATCAGACCTGGGTCCGCTCCTCGACCACCTGCGCGATCTTGGCGATGGCCTCCTCGAACGGGATGCCGTTCTCCTGCGAGCCGTCGCGGTAGCGGAAGGAGACCGAGCCGGCCGTCATGTCCTCGTCGCCCGCGATGACCATGAAGGGCACCTTCTGCTTCTGGGCGTTGCGGATCTTCTTCTGCATCCGGTCCGACGACGCGTCGACCTCGACCCGCAGGCCCTTCTTCTTGGCCTCGGCCGCGAACTTCTGCAGGTACTCGACGTGTCCGTCGCCGATCGGGATGCCGACCGCCTGGACCGGCGCCAGCCACGCCGGGAAGGCGCCCGCGTAGTGCTCCAGGAGAACCGCGAAGAACCGCTCGATGGAGCCGAACAGGGCACGGTGGATCATCACCGGGCGCTGCTTGGAGCCGTCCGCGGCGGTGTACTCCAGGTCGAAGCGCTCGGGCAGGTTGAAGTCGAGCTGCACGGTCGACATCTGCCAGGTGCGGCCGATGGCGTCCTTGGTCTGCACGGAGATCTTCGGGCCGTAGAAGGCGGCGCCGCCCGGGTCGGGGACGAGCGGGAGGCCCTGCTTCTCGGCAACCGCGCGGAGCGTCTCCGTGGCCTCCTCCCAGACCTCGTCGGAGCCGACGAACTTCTCCGGGTCCTTGGTGGACAGCTCCAGGTAGAAGTCGGTGAGGCCGTAGTCGCGCAGCAGGTTCAGGACGAAGGTGAGCGTCTTGTCGAGCTCCTCCGCCATCTGCTCCTTGGTGCAGTAGATGTGCGCGTCGTCCTGGGTGAAGCCGCGGGCCCGGGTGAGGCCGTGCACGACACCCGACTTCTCGTAGCGGTACACGGTCCCGAACTCGAAGAGCCGCAGCGGCAGTTCACGGTAGGAACGGCCGCGCGCGTCGAAGATCAGGTTGTGCATCGGGCAGTTCATGGGCTTGAGGTAGTAGTCCACGCCCTCGTCGAGCTGCATGGGCGGGTACATGCCGTCGGCGTACCAGTCCAGGTGCCCGGACGTCTCGAAGAGCTTCCCCTTCGTGGCGTGCGGGGTGTAGACGAACTCGTAGCCCTCCTCCTCGTGCCGGCGGCGCGAGTAGTCCTCCATCACCCGGCGGATGACGCCGCCCTTGGGGTGGAAGACCGCGAGCCCGGAGCCGATCTGCTCCGGGATGGAGAACAGGTCCAGCTCGTTCCCCAGCTTGCGGTGGTCGCGCTTCTCGGCCTCGGCGAGGAAGTCGAGGTACTGCTTCAGCTCGTCCTTGGACGGCCAGGCGGTGCCGTAGATGCGCTGGAGCATCGGGTTCTTCTCGCTGCCGCGCCAGTAGGCGGCCGCGTTGCGCATCAGCTTGAAGGCCGGGATGAGGCGGGTGGACGGCAGGTGGGGACCGCGGCAGAGGTCCTTCCAGCACAGCTCGCCGGTCTTGGCGTCCAGGTTGTCGTAGATCGTCAGCTCACCGGCGCCGACCTCGACGTCCGCGCCGTCGTCGCTGGACGCCGAGCCCTTGAGGCCGATCAGCTCCAGCTTGTACGGCTCGTTCGCCAGCTCCTCGCGGGCGGCCTCGTCGGTCACCACGCGGCGGGAGAACTTCTGCCCGCGCTTCTGGATCTCCTGCATCTTCTTCTCGATGGCCTTGAGGTCATCGGGGTGGAAGGGCTTCTCGACGTCGAAGTCGTAGTAGAAGCCGTCCTTGACCGGCGGGCCGATGCCCAGCTTGGCCTCGGGGAAGAGCTCCTGCACGGCCTGCGCCATGACGTGCGCGGTGGAGTGGCGCAGGATGCCCAGACCGTCCTCCGAGGAGATCTCGACACCCTCGACGGTCTCGCCGTCCGTCAGCTCGTACGCGAGGTCCTTGAGCTCACCGCCCACGCGCGCGGCGATGATCGAGCGCTCGCCGGCGAAGAGCTCGGCGGCCGTAGTCCCCGTCGTCACCACGCGCTCTTCCCGCTCGGAATCGCGTTGGATGATCACACGGACGTCTGACACCGGTCTCTCCTGCCTGAAGGTGAACGCGGCGCCATACCAGGAGCGCGCGCAATACCGGATCGTACCGACCCGGCCCCGCCGACCGCTAAACGGTTACCCACGGTCCTCGGTCAGTCGCAGTCGTCGCCGCTGCACGCCTCCTCGAAGAAGTCGAGGTTCTCCTGGAGCGACTTCACCAGACGGTCCCGCTCGGCCTCGTCCACCTGCACCGGTACGACCCCGGAGGCGCCGGACAGCCGGCGGAAGCCGCCCCGGCTCTCCAGCCGCCCGTGCACCCGCACCGGAAGCCCGAC
This sequence comes from Streptomyces sp. NPDC001220, assembly GCF_053597895.1. Taxonomy (NCBI): domain Bacteria; kingdom Bacillati; phylum Actinomycetota; class Actinomycetes; order Kitasatosporales; family Streptomycetaceae; genus Streptomyces; species Streptomyces sp. NPDC001220. Next base: position 342,808 of record NZ_JBSFJE010000005.1, on the reverse strand, counting down.
CAGGTGGGCCTGCCCGGCGATCCGGTAGTCCTCCTCGTCGAGGGTGACCCGGACGTACGGCACCTCGGCGCCGGCGATGACCCGCAGCCGTACCGCGCCCTCGCCGCGCGGCTCCGAGCGGCGCATCCGGACCACGGTGCCGGTGATCCGGACGGGTACGGAGGGTTCGTCGCGCAGGAAGCGGGCGCCGGCCTCGCGCAGCACGGGCAGGTCGCCGGGTGAGAACTCGACGGGCTCGGCGGTGGCCGCGCAGTCGTCGGGGACTCCGGCGCCCGGTGCCCACTCGACGGAGATCCGGGCGCCCTCGGTGCCGCGCACGAGCGTGACCAGGGCGTCGGTGAGTTCGCGGCTCACACCCGCCTCGACGGCTCCGTCGAAGGCGTCCATGCCACCGGTGGCCCGCTGGTAGTCGATGGCCTCGCGGGCGGCGTACAGGGCCTGGTGGAGGCGGACGGCGAGGGGCCGCCCGGTGCCGACGGGCACGAAGGCGGTCAGGCCGCGGCCGCCCTCCGCCGAGCCGACGAGGACGGACTCCAGCAGGGCGGCGGCCGCACGCTTGTGCCGGGCGCCGTAGTAACCGGCACGCGCGCGCGTGGCGAGCGCGCCGGCCAGCAGGGTCCCGCGGGCCGCGGTGCGCAGCTGTTCCTCGACCGTCCAGGGCGTGACGTCCGCGGGCCCGCTCGGCACATCCCGCCACCAGCGGATCTCGTCGCTGGGCACCGCCAGCCCGACCAGCACCTCACGCGCGGCGGGCGTACCGCTGCGCACGAGAGCCGTGAGCGCCTCCCCGAGCAGATCGTCACTGTCCGGGAAGGCGCGGCTCTCCGGTACGAGCAGGCTGGTGCCGGTGTTGCCCGGCCCGGGCGGGGTCCAGCGGCCGTAACGCCCCGGGGCTCCCCCGCGCCGCTGCCAGCCGTGCCGGCGCAGCAGGGCGCCGAGCACCGCGGGGTCGACCTCGGTGGGCTCGGGAGGACGGTTCCAGTGGGGGTCCACCGGATGCGGCCGGACTTCCCTCAGCTGCTCCTCGTACGGACGGTGCCTCATGGTCGTCCTCCCGTCCCGACCCGCGTCATGATCTCGCAGAGCGCCCGGTCGTCGAAGATGCGCGAGGTCGGAATCCGCACGGTGGTGCGGTTCCGGCCGGTGATCGGGTGCCCTGCCAGGTTGACCCAGTAGCAGCAGTGGCGCAGATCGAGCCGGTCGTGGCTGGCGCGCAGCCAGTCGTCCTGGGAGCGCGGAACCAGCATCACCACGAGGATCTTGTGCACCGACACCGGTGTGCGGGCGAGCTTGCGCAGGTGGTCGTTGTCCAGCGTGAAGGAGAAGAAACGTCCCGGCGGGTTGGGTGCGATCTGGTACGTGCACTTGAGCTGCACCTTGATGGTCACCTCGTCGTCGACGGTGTGCCCGGGCGAGCCGTGGCTGACGTGCCAGTCGATGCCGTTGTCCGGGAACGGCTGCGAGAGCGAGCAGCCGGCCGCCGCGGCGACGGCGTGCAGATAGCCCACCTGCAGAGTCTCCATGCAGGCGGTGGTGGCGAGTGTGCCGCGATGGGGGCCCGTGCGTTCGGGCAGCAGCCCGCCCCGCTCGGGCTGCGCTATCGCCATGACCAATAGCCTTCCCAGCCAAAGAGTTTCCCCGTGGCGGGCCGCTGAACTGCAAAGACCCGCACTCCTGTTGTGTCCTTCCGGCGTACGCCGCAAACGGCCCGGGTATCACCAAACGGGCAGAAGACGGAACGTCAGCTGCCGTGGGTGAACGAGGAGTTGTATTGGCATGACGTGCTGGTACGAGGGGCCCTTGGCGGCCTTCGACACGGAGACCACGGGCGTGGACGTGGAGACCGACCGCATCGTGTCCGCCGCGGTCGTCGTCCAGGACGCCCCGGGCACCCGACCCCGGGTGACCCGCTGGCTGGTGAACCCGGGCATGCCGGTGCCGGAAGCGGCGACGGCGGTGCACGGGCTGACGGACGAACACCTGCAGCGCAACGGCCGTTGGCCGGCGCCGGTGATGTACGAGATAGCCGAGGAACTGGCCGAGCACGCGGCGATGCACCGCCCGCTGGTGGTGATGAACGCGCCGTTCGATCTGACGCTCCTGGACCGCGAGTTGCGGCGGCACCGGGCGTCCGCTCTGGACCGCTGGTTCGAGACGAGCCCCCTGCTCGTCCTCGATCCGCGGGTCCTGGACAAGCATCTGGACCGCTACCGCAAGGGCCGTCGCACCCTGACCGACCTCTGCGCGCACTACGAGGTCACCCTGGAGGGCGCGCACGACGCGGCCGCCGACGCACTGGCCTCGCTGGATCTGATACGAGCGCTGGGCCGCCGGTTCGCGGCCCGGCTGGAGCGCCTGAGCCCCGCCGAGCTGCACACGTTGCAGACGACGTGGCACGCGGCGCAGGCACGCGGGCTGCAGGCCTGGTTCGCGCGCAGCGGCACACCGGAGACGGTGAACACGTACTGGCCGCTACGGCCGGAACTGCCGACGGCAGCGTGAGGGGCGGGGCGCCGGCCACCCGGCGCCCCACCTCGACGTCACCAGGAGCCGCCTCCTCCGCCGCCGGCGCCACCGCCGACGCCGCCGGAGGAGGAGGAACCGCCACCACCGGAGCGGCCGCCACCGGAGCTGGAGGGCGGGCTGGCCGCGGAGAGGACGACGGCGGCGAGCAGGACGTCGGTGAAGTCGAGGGAGGAACGCCGCCGAGCCGTGGCCGTCGAGGTCGAGGCGCCGACGGCCTGTTCCCAGGCGGATTCGACACCGAGGGCCACGGCCCACGCCGTGTACCGGTCCGCCCGCTCGGCGACGGGCAGTTCACCGGGGCAGGTGGACGGGTCGGCCAGGTAGCGCCGGAAGGCTTCGACCCGGAGCCGGAGAGCGGCACCGCGCGGGGTGCGCCGCTCCAGTTCCCACCCGCGTGCGGTGAGCGCCAGACCGACACCCGTGACGACGGCGGCCGCGAGCACGACGGGCCATCCGGCGGCGGTACGACGGCCGGTGAGGACACCTCCGGTGATCACGAGGGCGAAGCCGACCAGCACCGAGATCAGGCCGGCCCTTCCGGCGACGGCGGCGCGACGTGCGGCGTCGACGTCCCACAGCCCGCTGTCCGCACGCCAGTTGGACAAGCGGGTCAAGAGGCTGCCCCAGCCCGACCTGAACGGGGCGTCGCGCATCCCGAGGGTCATGCTGCTGCGGCCGCCGAACATCGTGCCGAGGATGTCCTTGATCTCCCGGTCGACCGGTTCCCCCTCACGGTCGAGCCGTCGCAGGGTCGGGCGCTTGTCGCCGCCCCCGATGCTCAGATGGCCGTCGGCCGCGGCGGTGAGCAGCCACGCCACCCGGTGCCGGTCCTCGACGGTCTCGGCGAGCAGGATGCCGCCCTGCGCCGGGGTCAGCTCGTCGGGCGGTGTCGCGGACGGGGTGACCTTACGGCTGAGCCGTCCGACCGCGAAGCGCCGCTCACGGCCGCCGTCCTCCACGAGGCGGTCGCGCCCGAGGAGGCGCAGCGCGCACACCGTCAGCGCGACGGCGGCCAGCGCGGCGGCGAGGAAGAGCCCGCCGGTGCGCATCGGGTGCGGCAGGCTCGTACCGACGGCCTTGCCGGTGGGTGCCGCGGGCAGTGCCGCCCCGGTGGCGGTCCTGGCCTTGTCGGCGGTGGCGTAGAGCGTGAGGCCCTCGTGGCCGCTCAACCTGTCGAGTTCGACGACGAGGTGGCCCGGCTCGCTCTGCTCGGCCGTACAGGGCGTCCCGTCGTCCCCGGTGCCCCGGACACAGCGAACTCCGGTGAGCCCGTGCGTGTCCACGACATGGATCGTGACATCCGCCCGGTCGACCTTCCAGCCGGTGCCGACGGCGTCCCAGGCGAGCTTGCGGCCCTTCACCACGTCCGGGAGCACGTACTGGATGCGATAGCGGTGGATTCCGCTGACCAGACGGCCGGGATCGCCGATCTTCAGCCGGTCGGCGATTTCCCGCTTGCCCTTCTCGTCCTCGTAGTAGTCGCCGTACGTGTCCTCGTACGAGACCTTGTGGCCGTCCATGGTGACGTGCAGGTTCTCGTCGTCCATGAAGGGATCGCCCGGCACGTCCCGGAAGATGCCGTGCGAGCCGCCCGAGTGGCCGAAGTCGTAGTCGATGACCTCGGTGATCCGAGCGCTTCCGTCGGCGCGTATCTCGGCACCGACCCACATCGAGGTGACGCGCTCCTTGTTCGAGAGCGCCTGGGCGCCGGCGGCGATCCCGCCGAACACCACCAGGACGATGACGACGACGATCAGCGACCTCACCCTGCGCCGCCGTATGGACGTCACCTTCCCCCGTCGTCCCGGTCTCTTGCCTTCCCCACCGCTCATGAGCCCCCCTTGGACACAGAAAAGCCGGTCTGCTGGTGCAGACCGGCTTTTTCCCGGTGGGCGATACTGGGTTCGAACCAGTGACCTCTTCGGTGTGAACGAAGCGCTCTCCCACTGAGCTAATCGCCCGGGAACGCAGTGAACGATACAGGGACCGGCGGGCTTCGTTCAAACCGCTTGCAGGTGCCTGCACAGTCCCCGCCGTCCCGACCACATCATCAGCCGGTGGTTGGCGCGGAAGAACGGCCGCCCGGGGACGGCCAGTCGGCGCAGCAGCGGCTTGCCGACGTCGACGACCTGGTCGTAGCGGGCCAGGGTGCCGGTGCCGTCGGCGGTGATCGTCCAGCGGGCCCAGCCCTCGATGTCACCGCTCATCGCGATCTCCAGCACGCCGGCCCCCGGGTCCCGCAGGGTCTCGCGTGCGGTGAACGTCATGTCGTACGGCAGGACCGAGCGGATGGTGATGATGCCGGTGATGTCGTTCAGCCGGCTGACCGTGCGGACCTGCGGCCACCAGCGCGGGTAGTCCTCGACCCGTTCGAGGGCCTGGTAGACGGCCGCGCCCCCGAAGGGCAGCGGCCACAGACTGCGGAAGCGGTAGTGGGTCCAGTCCATGGGCGGAGTCTGCCCGGCGGGTCGATCTGAGTACGCATACTCATGCCGCGCAGAGTGACCCGGACCACACTCGTGGGTGCGAGCGCCGCCGCCCGTGCGACGGCGCTCCCCCTTCACCCGCTACGACGGCATCTTGTCGCCCAGCAGGGCCAGGTTCTCGATGGCCGCGAGCCCGTACAGCGCGGTGTCGTTGGAGGACACCCAGCTCGCCTCGCTCCCCGCGACGAGCGTGACCGGCCCGGAGAGCGGCTCGGTCTTCCACGGCGAGGACTCCGTATAGCCGTCGGAGCTGTAGAACTTCGTCCACGCACGCCTGGCGAGCGTCTCGTCACCGGTCTGTACGGCGGCGTAGGCGTCGAGCCTCGAGTGGCCCTGGAAGAGCAGCAGGGTCCCGAAGTTGGATCCGTAGCGTGCCGCCTGTTCGGCCTTGGTGGCGTTGAAGTAGCGGCAGTAGTCGAAGTACACCTCGTTGAACTTCGGCATGTCGACCAGGTGGATGAGTTCGGCGCAGAGTTCGTTGAGGCCGAAGACCGCCGACAGGTGGGACACGGAGACGACCGGGGCGGCGGCGGTGGCGAACTCGCCGGTGTCGAGGTCGTAGAGGCCGCTGCCCTGCACGAAGCCGTTGGGCTGGGCGGCGATGCCCTCCATGGTCGACAGCACCCGCGCCCTGGCCTTCTCCCATTTGGGGCCCTTGCGTTCCCACTCGGTGAGCCAGGCCGACACCAGACCGCTCCAGTCGGTGCCGAAGCCGATGGAGAGGGCGTGCCGGTCGGGGGTGTAGGGGTCGGTGCGGATCTTGCGGAGCGGGTCGAGGACGAGGAAGGTCTCGTCGGAGTCGACGTTGGCGGCCATGAGGTCGCCGACGCGTTCGTCGGCGGTGAGGAAGTAGTAGAAGCGCCGGTAGGTGGTGTTGGAGATGCGCTGCTGCTTGGCGCTGTCCGCGAAGTGCTGGACGCCGTGCCGGGTGCCGAGGCCGGCCCACTGGCCGAGGTGGTAGACGTCCACCTCGCCGGTGTGCCGGGTGAGCGCCTCCGCGAACCGGAAGATGTCCGAGCGGCCGCTTCTGAGGTACGCGTACCAGAGCCACAGGTCGGGCGAGAGCTCGGAGTTGTCCCAGGCGTAGCCGCCGACGTCGTACCGCCACTGGTGGCGCACGGTGTCATAGGTGTGCATGAAGTCGCCGTAGTCCCAGAAGCCGTACCAACGGCGCTGCTCCACCTGGTCCTTGTAGTAGGTGAAGAGGAAGTCGAGATGGTCCTCGATCTTCGCCTTGGCCGGGGTGGAGCGGTCGGGCTCGGAGTAGAGGCCGGGGCCGAAGACCTTGGCCCCGATGAGCTGCCGGGGCGGGGCGGTGAGCTGGGGCAGCGTCCGTACGGCCTCGGCCTGCCGGGCGAGGGTCTCCGGCGCGGGCGTCGACTCGTTGGCCCAGAAGAGGAGTTCGGAGGTGCGGGCGATGCCGTAGGGGGTGCCGAATGCGGGCTCGTAGTCCTCGTAGGTGATCTCAAGGCCTTCGAGCTGTTCGGCGTAGGTGTCCTGGCCCATGCCGTCGTGGTAGAAGCGCAGGTCCATCGGCTGGGCCTCGGGCGACCAGAGCCAGAGGGTGACCTCGGCCTCGTCGGTGTGGGCGTCGCGGATGTCGAGCTGGGCGGGGAACTTCTCCCAGAAGTCCCGCAGCCCGAAGGAGAATCCGCCGCTCGCGCCACCGACGTACCCGAAGCCGGAGGCCCGCTTGCCGCCGCCGGCCGCGATCCAGCCGTGCCCCTTCTTCGTGCGCTTGCGCAGGGTGAAGCCGTCGGCGGAGAGCTGGGCGAGGGTGTAGTCACCCCAGTGCGGGATGTACTGGAGGCGGGTGGTGACCCGCTGGTCCCAGGTGGACGGGTCGGCCAGCCGCTGCCCCGCGTACTGGGCCGCCTGCACGGCCGCGCCCGGGTCCCGGCGCAGCCCGGTGACGCCCTGGACGGCCTCCCGCAGCAGGCCCGTTCCCTCACCGCCGAGGCGGATGTGCCGGTCGTACGCCTCGTCGCGCATCGGCACGCTGAAACGGACCCCGAGCCCGCGGATGAAGTCGCCGCTCGCCTTGCCCGGCTCCTGGGTGCCGTCGTACGTGATCGTGTGGACCATCCGGAAGGAGTCGGCGCCCGCGTAGAAGTAGAGTCGGATCGAGAACGGCAGCCAACTCCGTTTTCCCTTGCGGTGTTTGCCGTCGATGCGGACGACGGCGCGGACCGGCCCCTGCTGTTCGACGGTCACCGCGTCGATGGCGCCGTCGAAGCGCTCGGTCCTGACCGTGCCCTGGTCCTCGTCCTCGATCTCGGGCTGGCGGACGAGGACGAGCCGCCCGTTCCTGGCGATCTCCGTCGAGCCCCGGGTGACCGACTTGACGAGTGTCGAGCCGTTCTTGCCGATCTTCACGGAGATCACGCCGGTGGACACGTCGACGGTCCCGCCGCCCGTGGAGACGGTGACCTTCCTGTCGGGCGCCACCGCGTCTCCCGGCGCGAGCGTGAGCGTTCCGCTGCCCGAACTCACGGCGTGGGCGGTCCACTTGAGGGAGCCGTCCGGCCAGTAGGCGATCGGCCAGGACTGGACGGGCACGTCCTCGCCGTCCTCGTCCGTCAGCGCGAAGGTCTGGCCCTCCCGGAACGCGCCCATCGGCCAGGGCACCCCGACGGTCGAGCCGGGCGCGGCGCCGAGACCGCCGTCCTCCAGCCAGTCCAGGGTCACCGGGTCCGCGTCGGCGGCCTCGGCTCCGGGCGCGGCCTGCGCGTCCTCGGCGCCCAGCGCCCAGCTGAACCGGGCGGCGGCACCGGCGACGGCGGCCGCCTTGAGGAGGGACCTGCGGGGGATGGGAGACATCGTCCGCCTTCCTTTCCGTGCGAGTGCGGGATGGTCAGGGGCATGACAGACAGGGGGACGACGCCGGACGGGCGCCGCCCCTGGTACGTGGCCGGTCAGCGGTCGCGCCGGTGGCGCTCTTCCACGGCGACGGCCGCCGCCGCGACGGCGCCCAGCACGGGCACCGCCAGCGGCGCGATGAGCAGGGCGGAACCGGCCACCAGGACCGCTCCCCCGACGAGCAGGAAGGATCCGCCGGGGTCGAGGACGGTACGGCGGCCGGCCGCCGCGAGCAGGGTGCGCCAGCGGTCGCCGGGCGCCCAGACGGCCGCCGCGCGCAGCCCCGCCACGGCGAGGCCGATCACCGCGAACAGGCCGACGGCTCCGACGAGCGGGCCGCCCGGCAGCCCCGCCCGGACGGCCTGGACATCCACCCAGGCCGCGGCGACCGCACCCCACCCGGTGAGCCCGACCAGCCAGCCGCCGGACAGGGCGGCCCGGAAGTCGCTCACGAACTCCCGCCACCCGCCGCCCACCTGCCCGGTACGGCGGCGCAGGTGCCGGGCGCCGGCGGCGAAGGCGGCCGGGTAGGTGACGACACCGAGGGAGGCGACGGCGATCCAGACGCCGGTGAGCAGGCATTCGGCGAAGACGCCGAAGCGGTCGGAGAAGGCGGTGGACTTCGCCCGTACGTCCTCGGCCACGGCCTCAGCCCTTCAGTCCGGAGGTCGCCATTCCGTCGATCAGATAGCGCTGGAAGGCGAGGAAGAACAGCAGCACCGGCAGTAGCGCGACCAGGGACATGGCGATCATCCCGCCGTAGTTGGCGGCCACGCCGTCGGAGTCGCGGAACATCATCAGGCCCAGCGAGACCGTGTACTTGCCGGGCTCGTTGAGGTAGATCAGCGGGCCCATGAAGTCGTTCCAGGCGTTGATGAAGGTGAAGATCGCGCTGGTGATCAGGGCGGGCCGGCACAGCGGCAGCACGATCGACCAGTAGATGCGGAAGTGCCCGCAGCCGTCGAGCCGGGCCGCCTCGTCCAGCTCCCGGGGCAGGTTCCGCATGAACTGCACCATCAGGAAGACGAAGAAGGCCTCGGTCGCGAGGTACTTGCCGATCAGCAGGGGGGTGTAGGTGTTGATCCAGCCCAGCTTCTGGAACATCACGTACTGCGGGATCAGCAGCACGTGGTACGGCAGCAGCAGGGTGCCGATCATCAGGGAGAAGAGCAGGTTGCGGCCGGCGAAGCGGATCCGGGCGAAGGCGTAGGCGGTGAGCGAGCAGGAGACGAGTACGCCGACGACGGCGCCGAGGGCGTAGAAGAGCGAGTTCTGGAAGAAGGTCCAGATCGAGATGTCCGCGATGCCGGCGGCGAGGCCCTTGAAGTTGGACAGGACCGGGTGGGACGGCAGCAGCTGGAGGCTGTTGATGATGTCCTTGCTGGGCTTGAACGAGGCGCCGATCACCCAGACCACCGGATAGAGGATGACGGCGAGGATCAGCAGGGCGCCCAGGTGCCAGGCGAGCGAGCCGGTGCGCCTGCGGGAGAGAGCGGGGGAACTCATCGGGCGGCCTCCTCGTAGTGCACCCATTTCTTCTGGGACCAGAAGAGGACGGCTGTCACCAGGGCGACGGCGAGCAGCAGCATCCAGGCCATCGCGGCGGCGAAGCCCATCTGGGCGTTCTTGAAGCCCTGCTCGTAGAGGTAGCAGGTGTAGACGAGCGTGGCGTCGGCCGGTCCACAGGTGCCGTTGGAGACGACATAGGCCGAGCCGAAGATCTGGAAGGAGTGGATGGTCTCCAGAAGCACGTTGAAGAACAGCACCGGCGAAATCATCGGCAGGGTGATGTTCCAGAACTTCCGCAGCGGCCCGGCGCCGTCCATCTCGGCCGCCTCGTACAACTCCTTCGGGACCTGCTTCAGGCCCGCCAGGAAGATGACCATGGGTGCGCCGAACTGCCACACGGTCAGTGCGACCAGGCAGTACAGCACCCAGTCGGCGTTGCCGACCCAGCCGCCGACGTGCCCGCCGAAGAACGACTGGCCACGGTCCACGACCGCGCCGTCGGAGAACAGGGACCGCCACACGAAGCCCACCGAGACGCTCGCGCCGATCAGCGAGGGGGCGTAGAAGGCGGCCCGGTAGAAGGCCTGGCCGCGCCGGCTCTGGGCGAGCAGCATGGCCACGCCGAGGGCGAGCAGCAGCTTCAGCGGGGTGCCGATCACCACGTACTTCGCGGTCACCTCCACCGACTTCTGCCAGCGGGGGTCGTCGAACATCTTGGTGAAGTTGTCGAACCCGACCCACTTCGGGGTGTTGAAGAGGTTGTAGTCGGTGAACGCGAAGTAGAGCGAGGCGACCATCGGTCCCGCGGTCAGCAGCAGGAAGCCGGCGATCCACGGGGACATGAAGAGGTAGCCGGCGAGGTTCTCGCGCCGGCGGCCCGGCCGCCGCCCCGTGGTGGCGGAGTCGGCCGAACGCGTCCCGTGCGCGGCGGGCAGGGAGTCCTTGACGAGCGTCACGGCAGGTCCCATCAGGCCTGGAACGCGGCCTCGGACTCGGTGAAGAACTGCTTCACCGCGTCCGCGACCTTCGTCTTGCCCTGTCCGAGGTCGCCGCCGATACGCAGGAAGGCGGCCTCGATGGTGTCGGCACCGGAGGGGTGCGGGGTGATCGTGCCGAGGACGCCCGCCTTGGCGGTGTCGTCCTCGTACTGCGCGATCTCCTTGTTCACCGCGTCGGTCGGCTTGAACGCCGCGTACTGCTCGGTGCTCGCGAGGATGCCCCGGTCGTATCCCATGATCTTGCCGACCTCGGGGTCGTGGACCATGAAGTCGATGAACTGCGCGACCTCCTTGGGGTGAGCGGTACGGGCGGAGGCGCTCAGCATCAGCGAGGCGAGGTACTGCCCGGTGTGCTTGCCGTCCACGGTCGGGATCGGCGCGAGACCGTAGGTGCTGTCACCTTCCGACGAGTAGCGCACGGTGAAGTTGTCCCAGGTGAACTCCGAGGCGCCGTGCCCGGCCGAGAGGGACGACTTGGGGGCGTCCTGGGCGACGACCTTCGGGTCCGTGACGATGCCGGCCTTCACACGGTTGTAGCCGTCGGCCCACCACTCCGTCAGGTCGGCCTTGTCGAAGCCGAGTCCGTCCTCGGTGTAGAACGCCTTGCCGTTCTGGCGGAGGTAGAGGTCGTAGAGGTACATGATGGCGAAGTAGCCGGTGTCCCCCGCGACCTTCGTCCTGTCGTGGATGGTCTTCAGGGCCTTGAAGTAGTCGTCCCAGGTCCAGCCCGCGTGCGGTTCGACGCCGGCCTTCTCGAACACCTTCTTGTCGATGACGAGCGCCATGGTGTTGGAACCGACCGGGATTCCGAGCTGCCTGCCGTCCACCTCGCCGACCTTGGTGACGCCGGCCCGGAAGTGATCCAGGCTCAGATTGCCTGCCTGAACCTGAGACTTGAGGTCGAGGAGAATTCCGCGCTTGTCGTACTTCCGAAGAAAGGTGACGGCATTTTGGAAAACGTCCGGAGGATTTCCGCCGGCGGCCTGGGTCTGGAACTTCTCCCAGAACGATTGATATGTCTGGAAGTCCGTCTTGACCTTGATCTTCGGATACTTCTTCTCGAAGAGCCTGATGGTCTGATTGATCTTCGTGGCGCGTTCCTCGGCACCCCACCACGAGTAACGGATCGTCACCGTCCCGTCCCCGGAACCACTTCCGCCTCCGCAGCCGGTCGTCGCGGCGAGCCCGAGCACGGCCGCCGAGGCCCCGGCCGCCTTCAGGACGGTCCGCCGCTCCATGTTCCTGCTCGTTCCCACAGTCGGGCCCCTCCCCGCAGCGTCGCCGACGCCTGCATGAATCGTTTCAAGTAAGCGCTTGCTGGCACAAGTTACGGAGGGGCCGGTGAGGCGTCAATGATTCGGACAGAAATTTCTTGCGGCCGGAGGCGGCGGAGCGGCGCGCCGGGGTACGGACACGGGGGCCGCCGGCCGGGCGACGCCGCAGGTGAGGGGCGCACGGTCGGGCGGCCGAACGCGAAGTGACCGACGGGGGCGAGGGTTACGAGTCGGCCTCGATGGGTTGGCTTCGACGGGTCGGCCTCGGCTGGTCGAGCTTGACGAGTTGGCCTTGACGAGTTGACCTCGACGGGCGGGCTGGGGAGGGCGGGGGGCCAGGGCACGCGACCGGAGCGCGCGCCCGGAAAGCAGAGCCAGAGAGCGCGACCGGAGGGCCGGGCCAGAGAGGGCGCGGCCGGACAGCAGGGCCGGACAGCGCGGCCGGAAGGCGGAGTCGGCGGGTGGGTCGGGACGAGGGGACGTTGCGGGGGCCGCGAGGGTTCGGGGTGGGCGCTGCGGATTCGTCTCCCGGCGATGGCTCGGCCTGGTCGGCGGCGAGAGTGGTGGGGAACGGTCGTGAACGAACGGTTCTCACGGCGCCGAACCGGCGGCGCGGGCCGATTCCTCCGAGCGCTTCGCCCCCGACACGCCCCCTCCGGCCTCGCCCAGCGGGCTTGCCGCGCAGATCACCGGCGACTTCCGCGATACCCCGCGTGTGCGATCGGTCGCCGCGCGATGCCACGAGGGCCGCGTACCGACCGTGTTCGTACACGCCACCCCGGACGCCGGGAAAGCCCTCGCGCGACGCGGAGCGCGGCGGAGTCGGCCCCACACGCCTCACCCGCCTCGCCGGCCCATCGGGGCACAGCAGACGCACCGCGGGCCGTCACGAGGCCGGTGTGGCCGCCGAGGCTCCCCCAGCGCCCTCCCCGGCCCGTGAACGACCACGGCCCACCTGCACTCTCGCAGGTGGGCCGTGGTTCCGGGTGGGCGATACTGGGTTCGAACCAGTGACCTCTTCGGTGTGAACGAAGCGCTCTCCCACTGAGCTAATCGCCCGGACGCAGGAAGAACATTACCCCATGTCAGGGGGTGCCCCCGACCAGTCGCCGGGGGCCCGCGGCCGTCGGCCGGGTCACTCCTCGATCTTCCAGGGCATCACTATGCCGAACTTGGCGAGGTAGATCCCGGCCAGCCCCGCCACGATCACCAGGCCGATCGCCGTCAGCGTGATGTTGCGGCGGCGCACCTTGGGGTCGAGGGCCTTCTGGGCCGCCTCGGTGACCTTGCGTTTGGTCCAGCGGAGCACCAGCTGGGCCCAGACGAACTCGGTCGCCCAGATCGCCATGCCAGCGAAGATGATCACCCAGCCGGGCCCCGGCAACGGCAGCAGGACGACGCCCGCGCCCACCACCGCCAGGCCGACCGCGAAGACCCCGACCTGCCAGCTCAGGTGCAGCATCCGGCGCGCCTTGACGAATTCAGGCGCCCGCGATCCGAGCCCCCGCTCGTCGCGCGCCCCGTCCGCCTCCGTCCCGTCCACCTCGCTCCCGTCCGAGGCCACGGCAGCCTCGCCCGGTTCGTTACTCCCCGTATTCATACGACCAAACCCTACCCGAGCGATTCCGGTCACCGGAATGGTCGTAGATCGCGCCGAGGTTCTCGGCCGGAAGAGTTACGTAAACACACGCAAAACACTCAGAGGGGTTTACAACGGCACCGTAGGTGGCATGTCGATTTCGCCGACGTGCGAATCCCCGAGCGCACACTGAGCGAAAGGCCCTGGCGCTTATGAACACCACGGTCAGCTGCGAGCTGCACCTGCGCCTCGTTGTGTCGAGCGAGTCCTCCCTGCCTGTCCCCGCAGGCCTGCGGTACGACACGGCCGACCCCTACGCCGTGCACGCCACCTTCCACACCGGAGCCGAGGAGACCGTCGAGTGGGTGTTCGCCCGCGACCTCCTCGCCGAGGGGCTGCACCGCCCCACCGGCACCGGCGACGTCCGCGTCTGGCCGTCCCGCAGTCACGGTCAGGGCGTCGTGTGCATCGCCCTGAGCTCTCCGGAGGGCGAAGCCCTGCTCGAAGCCCCGGCGCGGGCTCTGGAGTCCTTCCTGAAGCGCACTGACGCCGCCGTGCCGCCCGGCACGGAACACCGGCACTTCGATCTCGATCAGGAGCTCTCGCACATTCTGGCGGAGAGCTAGGGCAACGCCCCTGCAAGCCGCCCGGCGCCGTCCACTCGGGGAGACGGCTCGGGCCTAGACAACCGCATACGGCAGCACCGGCGCCGCCACCGTGATCGATCGGTCACGGGGCGGCGCCGGTGTGTCCGTGTGCCCGGGAACCACCGCCGGGCGCCGCGCGTTCTAGAGGGCAGCGACGAGTGGGGCAGAGCACGGTGCGGTGGAGCCGTATGTCGCTACGATCGGCCACCATCGGCGGGCGCCCGCCCGACCCCCAGGCCAGGGAGCGAAACGTGCTGATCACCCACGACACCCGGTGTTCCCTAGACGCCGTGGTGGACCTGGTGAACACCGCGCCGGAGGACGACACGGCGCCGGACGGACTGCCCGATGTCGCGGCGCTCCAGGTTTTCGTACGAAACCACGACATGAGCGGTGTGGGCGTGCTCTCGGAGTTCGACCTGTCGGCGGTGCGCAGGGTCCGCGGACGGTTCGCGGGCATCTTCGCCGCCCCGGACGCCCGGACCGCCGCAGGGATGATCAACGAACTGGTCGCGGCCGCGGGCACCACTCCCCAGCTCACGGACCACGACGGCTACGACTGGCATGTCCACTACTTCGCGCCGGGCGCCTCGGTGGCCGACCACCTCGCCGCCGACTGCGGGATGGCGCTCGCGTTCTTCGTCGTCGCCGGGGAGCAGGAGCGGCTGCGGCGCTGCGAGGCCCCGGACTGCCGGCGCGCCTTCGTCGACCTCTCCCGCAACCGCTCGCGCCGCTACTGCGACAGCCGGACCTGCGGAAACCGGCTGCATGTCGCCGCCTACCGGGCACGTCGCAAGGAGGCGGCGGGCTGATCCCCGGGGCAGGTGCCGACGGAGGCCCGAAGCCCGGAAGGGCTGAGACCAGGGGCCGGTCGTACGGTCCGCCGTCGGGGTTCGTCGATGCCGACGCCTGTCCCGGCGGGTGGCGCCGGGACGGGCGGGTACGGCTCACAGCCACAGCAGGTCGTGCAGCGCAGCCATGAGGAGCAGACACCCGATCACCGCAAGGAAGATCATCAGCGGTGGCTGGGAAAGGGCGAAAAGGCAACCGCGCGGCTCGTCCTTCGGCGGCACGGCCTCGCTCTGTTTCGTGTCCAGCATCTCGCGGCGATGATGACCCAGCGAGCATCCGCCGCGCGATCAACACGCCCGGAATGGGCGGGAGTTCGCCGAATTCCGTGATGTCCGGTTCACTTGCGCTCGCACACTGAACGCTTCCGCGCGCGCCGTAGCCGTACTGTGTCGTTTCAATGCCTCATGCGATTGTCATACGCATCCGCCCGTGACCCGTCTGAACAGCGTCGGACCGGCGCGACGCGGCGCCGGCCGCCGTACGGAAGCCCGCGTGGGGCCCGCCCTCGCGGAGCGTCATATTCCGTGCTTCTTGAGGATGGCCTCGATGTCGCTGAAGTCCTCACCCGAGCCGGTACCACGGGGCGCCCCCGCGGGCTTGGCCGCCGGGCGGGTGGCGGAAGCCAGCGACGGTGCCGAGGCGGTGGGGGCGACGGCGTCCCGTCGCTCGCCCCGGGCGGCCGCCTTGCGCTCGGCCCGGGTGGAACCACGCCGTCGCTCCACGGCACGCGTGGAGGCGAACAGGGCCCAGGCCGCACCGAGCACGCCGAAGCCCGCCCAGGCGGTGGGGCTGAACGCCGTGTCGGCGAGCCAGCCGACCACTCCCGTCATGACCAGGCCGACGGGCACCAGCGAGTAGGCGGCGATACGGGCCGCCGACAGGTACCGCTTGCGGTAGGCGGTCACCACGGCGATGCCCAGGCCCGCGGCGGACGCGGCGGAACAGACTGTCTCGGCGATCATCCGGTCCTCCTGGCGGGCTCGATCGGGCGGGGCGACGGACACGCGCTGCGTCGCGCCCCCTCCATCGTGCACCGCCCGGCCCGTGCGATCCATGCCCAGGCCCGACAATCAGGGGCATCTCGGGGTCCTCTCCGGGTCGTCTCCACCCCAGGTACGAGCGGTGATGACAGCCGGCCACCGGCCGCCGCCCACCGTCACGATTGGGTCGACGGAGTCCGGCCTGGAAGACTGGTCGCCATGAACGACTCCCCCGCGCGCGCCGACGCCCCGGTCCTCGACGTCTGGTGCGAACTCCAGTGTCCCGACTGCCGCAGCGCCCTGGACGACCTCCGCGCTCTGCGGGCCCGGTACGGCGACCGGCTGGAGCTGCGGCTGCGGCACTTCCCGCTGGAGAAGCACAAGCACTCCTTCGCCGCCGCACAGGCCGCCGAGGAGGCTCTGGAGCAGGGGAAGGGCTGGGAGTACGTCGAGGCGGTCCTCGGCCGAGTGGCGGAGCTGGACCGCGAGGGCGAGCCGTTCCTGGTCGAGGTGGCCCGTGAACTGGGCCTGGACGCCGAGGAGTTCGACACCGCACTGGTCGACGGCCGGCACATCCTGATCGTCGACGCCGACCAGGCCGAGGGGCAGGCCATCGGCGTGACCGGCACCCCGACCTACGTCATCGGCGGCGAACGCCTCGACGGCGGCAAGAGCCAGGAGGGCCTGCGCGAGCGGGTGACGGAGATCGCGGACCGGTTGCTGGCCGAGCGGGAGTGACCCCACGGCCGCGACCCCACAGCCGGTGCCGGAGCGGCTTTCAGAGCAGATTCTTGTACAGGTGGTAGGTGATCGTCTCGTAGCCGAGTGACTCGTAGAGCCGCTCGGCGGGGGTGTTGCCCGCGAAGACGTTCAACATGATGGCGGAGCGGCCGGCCGCAACGCCCTGCGCCTCCGCCAGGAGCATCAGCGTGCGGCCGTGCCCCCTGCCCCGGTGGCGCGCGTCGGTCTCGACCTTGTAGACGAAGGCCCTGTCCTCCCGGGTGCCCGTCCAGAGCGTGCCGACCGCGGTCCCTTCGTGCTCCAGGACGCTGAAGACCATTCCCGGGGAGACCAGGCCGTCGGGCAGCGTGGTGGCGGTGTCCCGCAGAGCCTTGGCCCTGGCCTCGGCCTCGGGCACCCCGCGCTCGATCCAGCTCCGCGCGTAGTCCTCCGCGTGCTTTTCCTGCCAGGAGCCGAACTCCGCCGGGCTCATGGGCCGCCCCCGGCTCCCCGCGGGCAGTCCGGGCGCGGTGTCGCCGAGCGGCTTCTCCATGTGGCGGTTGCGTACGAGGTAGCCGAGGACGGTCGCCGCCTGCAGCGCCGCCTCCGCCCCCGCGGGCACCGATGCCTCGATCCGCGTGCACCCCCACCCGCGCAGCACCTCCTCCGCGGCGAGCGCGGCGACCGTGCCCCGGCCTCGTCGGCGGTCCGGCTCCTCGATGCGCAGGTCCAGGATCCGGCCCACCGAGTTGCCGAAGCGGGGGCTGACGCCGAGGTGTATCGCGCCGACGGGACGGCTGTTCACACATACCTGGTACCGGCGTGAACGCGTCCCGTCGGCTTCGTGCTGAAGCGGCTCGGTCGGCCGCAGGGTGGTGGTCATCAGAGGTGTTCTACCCGCCGCGGACTCCCGCGTCAGCCCAATTAAGAGGGGGCTCCTACGGATCCAGGTCCTCGCCCGACCGCTCGTCGAAGATCCGCATCGCCTTGACGGTCACCGGGCCGGGGGCGCCGGGGAGCGCGCGGTCGTCCACCCGGTGCACGGCCTGGACGTCGCGCAGGGTGGAGGTGAGGAAGACCTCGTCGGCACGCTCCAGGACGTCCAGCGGCAGGTCGGTCTCCTTGGCGCCGGCCCACTCGACGGTCAGGGCGCGGGTGATGCCGGCCAGACAGCCGGAGGCGACCGGCGGGGTGTGGATCTCGCCGTCGAGGACGACGAAGACATTGGAGCCGGTGCCCTCGCAGAGCTGTCCGACGGTGTTGGCGAACAGCGCCTCGGAGGCGCCGTGTTCGCGGGCGCGGGCCAGGGCCAGGACGTTCTCGGCGTACGAGGTGGTCTTCAGGCCGGTGACCGCGCCGCGTTCGTTGCGGGTCCAGGGGACCGTGATGACGGCGGTGGAGTCGGCGCGGCGGCCGGTCTCCCCCACGGCGACCACGAGGGTGGGTCCGCGGTCACCGCGGTCGGAGCCGAGCGGGCCGTGGCCGCCGGTGTAGGTGATGCGCAGCCGGCCCAGCGGCATCGGGTTGGCCGCCAGCACCGCCTCGCACGCCCGGCGCACCTCGTCGTGGTCCGGGTCGGGCAGGCCCAGGCCGCGGGCCGACCGGGTCAGCCGGTCGAGGTGCCGGGTGAGCGCGAAGGGCCGGCCCTCGGTCGCCTTCACCGTCTCGAAGATGCCGTCTCCCACCGTCAGCCCGTGGTCGAACACGGAGACACGCGCGGACTCGGCGTCCTGCAGCCCGCCGTCCAGCCAGATCTTCACCGGGGTTCCCCTTCGTTCACGTCGTACGTACCCGACGCTACCGCGAGCAGCCGGGCGGCCTTGAGCTCGGTCTCCCGCCATTCACCTTCGGGGTCGGACCCCCAGGTGATCCCGGCCCCGGTACCGAACCGCAGTTCGCCCGCGTCCCGGTCGATCCAGAAGGTCCGGATGCCCACGGCCAGCTCACCGACGCCCCGGTCGGCGTCGACCCAGCCGATGCCGCCGCAGTACGGGCCGCGGGGCGCGGTCTCCAGGTCCTCGATGATCCGCAGGGCGCTCGACTTCGGCGCGCCGGTGACGGATCCGGGCGGGAAGGCCGCGGCGAGCAACTCGGCCCAGCCGGCCTCCACGGGCAGCTCGCCCCGGACCGTGGAGACCAGATGGACGAGCCCGGGATGCTTCTCGACGGCACACAGGTCGGGGACGGTCACCGTGCCGGCGACGCAGACCCGCCCGATGTCGTTGCGGACCAGGTCGACGATCATCACGTTCTCGGCGTAGTCCTTCTCCAGGAGGTCCGCCTCGGTACGGCCGGTGCCCTTGATGGGCCCGCTCTCCACGCTCCGCCCCGCCCGGCGCAGGAACAGCTCGGGCGAGGCGGTGGCTATCTCCACGCCGTGCTCCGGCAGCCGAATCGTTCCGGCGTACGGCGCCGGGTTGCCGCGGGCGAGCAGCGCGGTCAGGGCGTCGACGTCGGCGTCCGGGGCGACGCGCGCGGACAGCACACGGCACAGGTTGGCCTGGTACACCTCGCCGGCCGCGATGTGCGTACGGATCCGCTCCACGGCCCTCGTGTACGCGGCGCGGTCGAGGGACGACGTCCAGTCGCCGGCGGCCGGACCCCGCCACCGCCCCGGCACCGGCGCGGGCACCGGTTCCTCGCGTACGTCGCCGAACCGGGCGCAGGTCAGCCGGCCCTCGAAGTCCGCGCAGACGGCCCAGAAACCGGTGCTGTCGAGAGCCGTGGGGTCGCTGGTGACATCGAGGAGACCGGTGGCGAGCCGTGTGCCGAAGCGGGCCAGAGGAGGGTGATGGAGCACGTCGTCGAGTCTATGGCGGGTGTCGTGGGGGTGGCCCGGGCATGTCGTCAAGGGGGCCCTGACCACGTCGTCCGCCGGGACCGGCGCAGCACGCTGCGCAAACGCGTTTTTGTACTGGCCCGGGAATCCGCTAGAGTTCAACACGTCGCCGGGCCGCGAGAGCGGACCGAAACGACAGGCGGACGTAGCTCAGTTGGTAGAGCGCAACCTTGCCAAGGTTGAGGTCGCGAGTTCGAGCCTCGTCGTCCGCTCGAAGGAAGTAGGGATCTTCCCGATCCCCTACACTCCTGGTGGAGTGGCCGAGAGGCGAGGCAACGGCCTGCAAAGCCGTCTACACGGGTTCAAATCCCGTCTCCACCTCCAAGGACGATTAGCTCAGCGGGAGAGCGCTTCCCTGACACGGAAGAGGTCACTGGTTCAATCCCAGTATCGTCCACTGGATCTTCGCCCCCTTCGTCGCTCTCGTCGAAGGACCGGGGATCTGACCCCGCGCGATTAGCTCAGCGGGAGAGCGCTTCCCTGACACGGAAGAGGTCACTGGTTCAATCCCAGTATCGCGCACGCAGTGCCCGTGATCTTCGGATCGCGGTCCCGAGGACGATTAGCTCAGCGGGAGAGCGCTTCCCTGACACGGAAGAGGTCACTGGTTCAATCCCAGTATCGTCCACACCGCAGAGAGCCCCGACCGTTGCGACGGTCGGGGCTTCTTCGTGTGCCAGGGGCTGCGCGTTGCGCCCGGCACAGGTGCCGGGCGCGTCGGGCTCAGCTGGAGAAGAGCATGTGGGCCCAGCTCTTGTTGTGGCCGTGGTGACCGCCGTGGTGCCCGCCGTGGCCGCCGTAGTGACCGCCATGGTGCTGCTGCGGGGCGCCCCAGGCCGGCGCGGGCGGTGCCGGGTAGGCCTGCGGGGCCGGCGGGACCGGCTTCGACCACTGGGCCTCCATCTGGGTCAGCGCCTCCAGCTCGCCGTAGTCGAGGAAGATGCCCCGGCAGCCGCTGCACTGCTCGATCTGGACGCCGTTGCGGTTGTAGGTGTGCATCGGCGCATGACACTTCGGACACTGCATGGTCGGCTCAACTCCTCGCCGGTGAAAAATGCTTCGCGTTCTCCCAGGACAGACTCCGTCCGACCCCGGTCGGTTGCACCCTACTTCGGGAAATCGAGGGCCAACCGGGCGGGGAGCGGGGTCGGTCGGGAGCGACAAGGGGGTCATTCCGGGGCCATCCGGGCACAAGCGTCGATCAAGGACTGCTCGACCTCGTCCAGGGCGCGGTCCGCCGCGAGAGCCTTCGCGAGGTAGCGGGCGGCGGTCTGGACGGTGAGGGCGCGGGCCGGAACGTCCAGGGCCGGCCAGGGATCACCGCCCTCCGGTACGGCCGGGCCGCCGGCCGCGCGGTAGGCGGTCAGGAAGCGGGTCCAGTCCTCGGGCGGGAGGAGGCCGCAGGCGTACCAGGAGGCCGGGCGGGCGAGGTCCCAGGCCGGCACGCCGACGCCCAGGTCGTCGACGTCGATGAGCCGCCACGGGCCGTCCGGCGCCGGGTGCCGGACCAGCTGGCCGAGGTGCAGATCGCCGTGGCAGAGGGTACGGGTGCCGGGCATCGGGGCCTCCGCGCGGGCCCAGGCGGGCAGCGCGGACCAGGCGCGGAGGACCGGCGGGGCGGCGGGGTGGCCCGGAGCGGCGGCCAGCGCCTCGCGGAGGCGGGCTGTCGCCTGGGTCGCCTTGGCGGGGCCGCGCATCGGAGGCGTGCCGGGGAGGGGTGGGGTGCGGTGGAGACGGGCGAGGAGGGTGGCGGCGGCCTCCCAGGGGGCGGCCTCCGGGGCGTCGGGGTCCACGGGTCGGCCGTACGGCCAGAGGGTGACCGGGCGGGTGCCGAGCACGGTCGCCGGGACGGGAGTGAGCGGGGCGAGGAAGACGTCGGGGAGATGGGCGGCGGTGGCCAGGCGGCGGGCCAGGGCGGTGGGGTCGGTGCCGGGGGCGTGGGCCTTGGCGACGGTTTCCGCGTGCCGGAGGACCGTGGTGTCGGGGCGGTGGGCGAGGGTGGTGGTGGCGCCGCAGTGGCAGGGCGTCGCGTCCGGGTGGGCGGCGGCTCTGACCTTGACGGTCAGCTGCGGTATGACGTCTGCGGTGGTCAAGGGTCCCCCGGGGGTGCGGATGCTGCCCCGAGCGTACGCGGGTGTGCTGGGGCGGGGTTCATGGTCGGGCGGGGTGGAGGCCGGGGTACCGGGGTGCCGCTTGCCCACGCTTGCGGGGGTGCCGCCGCACCCACCCGTGCCGCCCCGCGGCACGTCTGCCCGCAGCTGTGTCCCCGTAAGGGGCGCGGGGAACTGCGCGATCGGTCCCCGCCGGGCCGCAGGTGCACTTCGGCCGTGCGCACCGCAAAAGCCGTGCGCACCGCAAAAAAAGCAATGCCGGCGCAGCTCCCCAGCTGCGCCGGCATTTTTGCCGTCCGCCGCACCCCCGTCCCCACGGGGTTTCATGGGTGGATGTCCCCGCCCGAACCGCTCTTCCGGGCCTGGGGTCGCCGCTCAGCGCCCCAGCATCACTCCCACGGACGACGCCTGTGTGGCCACCGTCTCCCAGCCGTCGAAGACGAGCAGGAGCAGGGCCGCCAGGGGAAGGGCCATCAGCGTCGCCACCAGGGGGTGGCGGCGGCCCTGCCGGCGGGGGCGGGTGGTGTGTGTCCGCTGTGCCGTAAGAGCCATGGTCCCTCTCCTGACCGTTCAGTTGTCTTGGCAGCGGCGGGTGTCTGACCTCGGGGGACGAGTGCTGCACCCGCCGCTTGACCTCAAATCTAGGCGCGGGCCACCTCGGGGACGTCATGCCCTCGTACCGAATCACGGGCCTCCGAGAGGATGAGCCGTGACCTGCGGTCTACTCCCCTGGGTGGAGACGGGGTCCTACACCTCGTCCTAGGCCTCCGGGTCTTCCCGGAGGGGGTGCCCGGTCCTTCCCGGTTTTTCCGAGCTGTCCTCGCGGGGTACCGGCTGCTCGACGAGGGCCAGGACCCGGGTCGCCATGAAACGGGCCGTACGGACAACACTGCCGTTTCGCGTGACTTCGCTCACTTCCACCACCCCTCGTCGTACCGCCGTCTCCACCCGGCGGCCCGCCCTGCTGGCCACCACCTCGTACGTACGGGTCGTGTCGCCGGCGTCGACGACTATCTCCACTCGGTCACCCTTCACAGCTTCAATCCCCCTTCTGTGACGGCTTGTTGGCGCAGACGGATGCTCAAAGGAGCCGATACCGGCGCCTTCCTGACCACTCCTCAAGTCTCGCACCCGGCACTGACAATCCGTCGGGCCGAGAGGGCGCGGCCTCTGCGCGCGGGCGGCCGTGGAAACGTAAGCTGTGCCACGTCACACGGACCGGGCAGCGGGGATGAACATGGCGATGATGCGCCTGAGGCGCGAGGACCCGCGCGTCGTCGGCTCGTTCAGGCTTCACAGAAGGCTCGGCGCCGGCGGGATGGGCGTGGTCTACCTGGGCTCCGACAAGAAGGGGCAGCGGGTCGCGCTGAAGGTGATCCGGCCGGATCTGGCGGAGGACCAGGAGTTCCGGTCGCGTTTCGCCCGTGAGGTCTCGGCGGCCCGCAGGATCCGGGGCGGCTGCACGGCACGGCTGGTCGCCGCGGACCTGGAGGCCGAGCGGCCGTGGTTCGCCACCCAGTACGTGCCCGGTCCCTCGCTGCACGACAAGGTCGCCGACGACGGCCCGCTGGGCGCGGCGGACGCGGCGGCGGTCGGGGCGGCGCTCTCCG
Source organism: Streptomyces sp. NPDC001220 (assembly GCF_053597895.1). Lineage (NCBI taxonomy): Bacteria > Bacillati > Actinomycetota > Actinomycetes > Kitasatosporales > Streptomycetaceae > Streptomyces > Streptomyces sp. NPDC001220. The sequence goes on along the minus strand of NZ_JBSFJE010000005.1, from coordinate 319,818 downwards.
AGGGCCTGGTCGCCGTGCACGAGGCCGGCGTCGTCCACCGGGATCTCAAGCCGTCCAACATCCTGCTGTCCCCGAAGGGGCCGCGGATCATCGACTTCGGCATCGCCTGGGCCACCGGGGCCTCCACCCTCACCCATGTCGGTACGGCGGTGGGCTCCCCCGGGTTCCTCGCGCCCGAGCAGGTGCGCGGCGCGGCCGTCACCCCGGCGACCGACGTGTTCTCGCTCGGCGCGACCCTGGCGTACGCGTCGACCGGGGACTCGCCCTTCGGGCACGGCAGTTCCGAGGTGATGCTCTACCGCGTGGTCCACGAGGAGCCGCAGCTGTACGGGGTGCCGGACGCGCTCGCCCCGCTGGTGCGGGCCTGCCTGGCGAAGGACCCGGAGGACCGGCCGAGCACGCTGCAGCTGTCGCTCCGGCTGAAGGAGATCGCCGCGCGCGAGGCGCAGGGCCTGCCGGACGTACGGCCGCCGGCGCCGCGAGCCGCGGAGGCGGACCGGCCCACCGGACGGCTCGCCGAGACCTACCCGGAGCCGCAGCGCGCCCAGCGGCGGCCGCCGCAGTCCTCGCCGGGCACGCCGGTGCGGGGCAACGCGCCCTCGCGCGGCGGCAGCGGCCCACGGGCGAACGGCGGTGTGCCGTCCCGTCCGGGTGGCGCGCGCCCCATGCCGGCTCCGCGCGGCCATGGCAACGGCACCCGGCCGGGGAACACCAACGGGAACCGGCCGGGGCCGCGCAGCGGTACCGGGCGACCGGCGCCGCGCCCCACGGGCACCGGACGGCGTCCGGCCAACCCGAGGCTGCTGCGTCAGCGGCTCTTCGTGTTCGTGGTGGTGACCCTGCTGGTGGCGCTGGGGATCGCGCTGGCCCAGGGCTGCTCCGGACCCGCGCACGGAATGGGCGTGCCCGGTGGGGGCGTACCCGCGAAGTCGGCCGCCCTCAGGGAGTGACAGCTCCTACGCCTGCGGGCGGCCGGTGGTCACCGCGTAGAAGGCGACCGCGGCAGCCGCGCCGACGTTGAGGGAGTCGACGCCGTGGGACATCGGGATGCGGACCCATTCGTCGGCGGCGACCAGCGCCTGCGTGGAGAGGCCGTCGCCCTCCGCGCCGAGCATCAGGGCCACCCTGTCCATCCGGTGCGGCGCGGCCTCGTCGAGGCTGCGGGCCTTCTCGTCCGGGGTGAGGGCGAGCAGCGTGAACCCGGCCTCGCGGACCGAGTCGAGCCCCTTGGGCCAGGTGTCGAGACGGGCGTACGGCACGGAGAAGACCGCCCCCATCGAGACCTTCACGCTGCGGCGGTAGAGGGGGTCGGCGCAGTCGGGGGACAACAGCACCGCGTCCATGCCGAGGGCCGCCGCCGAGCGGAAGATCGCGCCGATGTTGGTGTGGTCGTTGACCGACTCCATGACCACGACCCGGCGCGTGGTACGCAGCAGTTCGGTGGCCGTCGGCAGCGGCTTGCGCTGCATGGAGGCGAGCGCGCCGCGGTGCACGTGGTAGCCGGTGACCCTCTCGGCGAGCTCCGGGCTGACCGCGTAGACGGGGGCCGGGAGTTCGTCGATGACATCGCGCATGACGTCGACCCACTTGGCGGACAGCAGCATCGAACGCATCTCGTAGCCCGCGTCCTTCGCCCTGCGGATGACCTTCTCGCCCTCGGCGATGAACAGGCCTTCGGCCGGTTCGCGCTTGCGGCGCAACTCGACGTCGGTCAGGCCCGTGTAGTCACGCAGGCGCGGGTCGTCGGGATCCTCGACGGTGATGAGATCGGCCACAGGGTGATACTGCCTTGTCCTGGGTGTGGTGCCAACGGGCTGGAACGGGTTGTGTTACCCGGGGTTACGCCGGTGCCTCTCCGGCGGACGGGTGCGGTGCCTCTCCGGCGGACGGGTGCGGTTGCTCTCCGGCGGACGGGTGCGGTTGCTCTCCGGCGGACGGGTGCGGGCCGACGTTCACGACTTCGCCGACGACGATGACCGCCGGGGGCTTCACGTCCTGCGCGCGGACCACCGCCGCCACCGTGGCGAGGGTCGCGTCGACCCGGCGCTGGGCGGCTGTCGTGCCCTCCTGCACCAGGGCGACCGGGGTGTCCGGGGACTTGCCGTGGGCCACCAGGGTCTGGGCGATCTGCCCGATCTTGTCGACGCCCATCAGGATCACCAGGGTCCCGGTGAGCTTCGCGAGGGACGGCCAGTCGGCGAGCGAGCGCTCGTCGTCCGGCGCGACGTGGCCGCTGACCACGGTGAACTCATGTGCGACGCCCCGGTGCGTGACCGGGATGCCGGCCGCGCTCGGCACCGAGATCGAGCTGGAGATGCCGGGCACGACCGTGCAGGGGATCCCGGCCTCGGCGAGCGCCTGGACCTCCTCCATGCCCCGGCCGAAGACGTAGGGGTCGCCGCCCTTGAGTCGTACCACCGACTTGCCCTGCTTGGCGTGCTCGATCAGGGCGTTGTTGATGGCCTCCTGGGCCATGTAGCGGCCGTACGGGATCTTCGCGGCGTCGATCACCTCGACGTGCGGCGGGAGTTCGGCGAGCAGGTCGCGGGGCCCGAGGCGGTCGGCGATCACCACGTCGGCCTCGGCGAGCAGGCGGCGGCCGCGCACCGTGATCAGGTCGGGGTCGCCCGGACCGCCGCCGACCAGAGCGACGCCCGCGTGACGGGTGCGGTGGTGCGGGGCGACGAGGGTGCCGTCGCGCAGGCCCTCCACGACCGCGTCCCGGATGGCGGCGGTGTGACGGGGGTCGCGGCCCCGGGCGTCGGTGGTGAGCACGGCGACGGTGACGCCCTCGCTGTGGCCGGTGGCCGGAGTCCAGGCGGTGGCCCGGTCGGCGTCGTCGGAGCGGACGCACCAGACGCGGTGCCGTTCCGCTTCGGCGGAGGCGGCGGTGTTGGCGTCGGGGTCGCTGGTGGCGATGAGGGCGTACCAGGCCTCGGTGAGGTCGCCGTCCTGGTAGGGGCGCCGCACCCAGGTGATCTCGCCGGCGTCCGCCATGGCCTCGACGGAGGGGGTGGCCTCGGGGGATACGACGGTGATGTCGGCGCCGGCCGCGATGAGCGCGGGGAGGCGGCGCTGGGCGACCTGGCCTGCGCCGAGGACGACCACCTTGCGGCCGGTGAGGCGGAGGCCTACGGGGTAGGCGGGGTGTTCGGCCATGAGGGTGCGACTCCCAGGTGTGGCGGCGGTTCGATGCCCTGACGTGCAGATTTTACGGGGCGCTGAGTTGCGGCGACTCAGGTGTCCGGGGGCTGGGCAGGGTGGCCGGGTGCGGGTGCGTGGTCCGTGCCCACCCGTTCCGCCCTGCGGAACGCCTGCCCACGGACCACAAAGCGGTTGGCGCCCCCGCGCGACGAACCGCCAGGACCACGATCCGGTTCGTGCCCCCGCGCGACGAACCGCCCAGACCACCGTGCGGTCAACACCCGCGCAGGACGAAGTGCCAGCCTCCGCAGGACGGACCGTCCAGGCCACGATCCAGCCGACGCCCCCACAGAACGAACCCTCCAGGCCACAATCCAGCCAACGCCCCACAAGACCAACCGCCCGGACCACGACCCGGCCGACGCCCCCACAGAACGAACCCTCCAGGCCACAATCCAGCCAACGCCCCAAAAGACCAACCGCCCGGACCACGACCCGGCCGACGCCCCCACAGAACGAACCCTCCAGGCCACGATCCAGCCGACGCCCCACAAGACCAACCGCCCGGACCACGACCCGGTTGATGTCCCCGTGGGACGGCGCGTCCGGGCCGCGGCGGCATGTTGTCGGTGTGGGAGGACCGGGTGGGGTGTGGTCGGACGCCCGGGCAGGGGTGGGTCCCTGTCCGGGCGGCGCCGCGCAGGCCGCCGTTCGCTTTCCGTCGGCGCAGGACGGTCCCGCTACTTCTCGGTCACGCCCGCCGAGTCGAACGTGGCCACCTCGTGCATCGCCCGTGCCGTGCTCTGGACCAGTGGGAGGGCCAGCAGGGCGCCCGTGCCCTCGCCCAGGCGGAGGTCGAGGTCGACCAGGGGGCGCAGGCCCAGCTTGTTGAGGGCGGCGACATGGCCGGGCTCCGCGCTGCGGTGGCCCGCGATGCACGCGGCCAGCACCTCGGGCGCGATCGCGCGGGCCACCAGGGCCGCGGCGCCCGCGCTGACGCCGTCCAGGATCACCGGGGTGCGCAGGGACGCGCCACCGAGCAACAGGCCCACCATCGCCGCGTGTTCGAAGCCGCCGATCGCCGCGAGGACGCCGATGGGATCGGCCGGGTCCGGCTGGTGGAGGTCCAGGGCGCGGCGGACGACCTCGGTCTTGCGGGCGAGGGTCTCGTCGTTGATGCCGGTGCCACGGCCGGTGACCTCGGCGGGGTCGGCCCCGGTGTAGACGGAGATGAGCGCGGCGGACGCCGTGGTGTTGGCGATCCCCATCTCACCGGTGAGCAGGGCCTTGTTGCCGGCCGCCACCAGATCGCGGGCGGTCTCGATGCCCACCTCGATGGCCTGCTTGGCCTCCTCGCGGGTCATGGCCGGGCCGGTCGTCATGTCGGACGTGCCCGCGCGGACCTTGCGGGGCAGCAGGCCGGGCGTCGCCGGGAGTTCGGAGGCGACGCCGACGTCCACCACGCACACCTCGGCGCCCACCTGGGACGCGAACGCGTTGCAGACCGCTCCCCCGCCGAGGAAGTTGGCCACCATCTGGGCGGTGACCTCCTGCGGCCAGGGGGTGACGCCCTGGGCGTGCACCCCGTGGTCGCCGGCGAAGATCGCGACGGCCGCGGGCTCCGGGATCGGCGGCGGGCACTGCCGGGACAGGCCGGACAGCTGGGCGGAGATGATCTCCAGCATGCCGAGCGCACCGGCCGGCTTGGTCATCCGCTTCTGCCGCTCCCAGGCCTCGCCGAGCGCCTTGGCGTCCAGCGGGCGGATCCCGGCGACGGTCTCGGAAAGCAGGTCGTGCGGGTCCTCGCCGGGCAGGGCACGGCGGCCGTACGTCTCCTCGTGCACCACCCAGGACAGCGGGCGCCGCTTGGACCAGCCGGCCTGCATCAGCTCGGGCTCGTCCGGGAACTCGTCGACGTATCCGACGCAGAGGTAGGCGATGACCTCCAGGTGCTCGGGCAGGCCGAGCGCGCGGACCATCTCCCGCTCGTCGAAGAAGCTGACCCAGCCGACGCCGAGGCCCTCGGCGCGGGCGGCGAGCCAGAGGTTCTCGACGGCGAGGGCCGCGGAGTACGGCGCCATCTGCGGCTGGGTGTGCCGGCCGAGGGTGTGGCGGCCGCCGCGGGTCGGGTCGGCGGTGACGACGATGTTGACCGGGGTGTCGAGGATGGCCTCGATCTTCAGTTCCTTGAACTGCTTCGCACGGCCCTTGGGGAGGGACTTGGCGTAGGCGTCGCGCTGGCGCATGGCCAGTTCGTGCATGCTGCGCCGGGTGTCGGCGGACCGGATGACGACGAAGTCCCAGGGCTGGGAGTGGCCGACGGAGGGCGCGGTGTGGGCGGCCTCCAGGACCCGCAGCAGCACCTCGTGCGGGATGGGGTCGCCGCGGAAGCCGTTGCGGATGTCACGGCGTTCGCGCATGACCTTGAGAACCGCCTCGCGCTCGGCGTCGTCGTAGGCGGGCGCGGCCGGGCCGGTGGACTGACGTGCTTCTGCCACGGGGGCCGTGCTCTCTTCCTGGTCGGCGGCCCTGGTCTCCAGGTCCTCCGCGTGCTGTACGACATCGGGGTGGTGCTCCGCCACGGGGCCGGGCTCGGCCTCGCGGGGCGCGGGGACGGTGGCGACCTGCTCCGGCGTGTTCTCGCCCTGGTCCTGGGCGGGGAGGATCAGCGGGTGCGGCGGGGTCGGGGCGAGGTGCGGGGTGGTCGGCACCTGGCCGTCGACGGCGACGAACTCGCCCAGGGGCTGGGCCGGCGCGGGCTCCGTCGGAACGGCCGGGGCGAGGGACTCCCCCTGGGCCGCCGGGGTCTCCTCCGGCTGAGCCGCGGGGGTGGGCGGGGTGCCCTGCGTCTGGGGGCCGGCGAGGGGCTGGACCGGCAGCGGCTCGGGAATCTCCGGGACCTCGAGGGCGGTGGCGGTCTCCATCGGCGGTACGACGGCTGCCGCGGGGAACTCGGCCGGGACCGGCGGCGCCACGGCGTCCGGCGCGGACGGCGCGAGGTGCTCGGCCTCCGGGGCGGCGGGAGCAAGCGGCTCCGGGGCGGCGGGAGCGAGCGGCTCCGGGGCGGCGGGAGCGAGCGGCTCCGGGGTGGCGGAGGCGAGCGGCTCCGGGGCCTCGGCGACTGCCGCGGGGGCGACCGGGGATGCCGGGGCCGGCGCCTCGGCGACGGCCTCCTCGGGCTGCACCGGCACGGGCGTCGCGGTGGCCACCGGCTGACCGGCCTCGGCCAGGACGGCTTCCGGGGTGCGGGCTGGCTCGGGGGCGACCGCCTCCGCCGCCGGAACGGACTCGGGCACGGCGGTCTCCACGACCTGCTCGGGCGCGGCGGCCTCGACGACCTGCGCGGGCACGACGGGCTGCACGACGTGCTCGGGCACGACAGGCTCCGCGACCTGCGGCTCCGGCGCGACCGGTGGCACGGGGTGCACCGGTTCGGGGTGCACCGGCTCGGGGCGCACCGGCTCGGCCTGGGCGGCCGGCTCCGGAACCGTCGCCGCCATGAGCGGACCCGCGGCCTCCGCCACGGGCACGGCCTCGTGCTCGGCCACGGCGTCGGGAACCGGCCCGGCACCGGGCGCGGGCACCGTGTCCTGCCCCTGCGAAATCTCCCGGGCGTCCGGGGCCCCCGAAGCGTGCGGAACCTGCACCCCCTGCGGAACCTCCGCGACCACCGGCGCGGCCTCCGGCACCGCACTCGTCACGGTCCCCTGAGCACCGTCCGGAGCCTCGGCGACCTGCGGCACCACCGGCTCGGCCACGGGCACCGGAACGCCCCCGTCGACCGGCTGGGCCACGCCTTCCGGGCCGTACGCGTTCTCGGGCCACATCCCGAGACCCGCCGGCGCCTGCTGCTCGGCCGCGACACCCGCGACGTCCGTCAGCGCGGACCCCGGCGCGAAGGCCGTGGGAGCCGCAACGGCGGCGGAGGTCGCGGAAGGAACCGTCTCCGGTGCCGGAACAACCGTTTCCGCAGCCGGGGCCTGTGCGGCCACCTGTGCCACCGGCGCCGCCTGCGGGACCGCCTGCGCCGCACCCCAGGGCGCGGCGGACTGCGGCGCGGCCTCGCGCGGCGGCTGGGCGTCGAGGTACTCGGGTCCGGCCGTCGGCAGGCCGGGCTGCCGGGACGCCGGCGTGTCGGCCGGGCCCCGGTCGGCGAGGGAGCGGACCGGGCTCGCGGAGGTGTCGGGGATCGGCGGACCGAGGTGCAGCGGTCGGCGTGGGGCCGGGGCGGCCGCCGGGTCGTGGGGCACGGAGAGGATCGGGGACGCCGGTACCGAGCTGGGCAGCCGGACGGCGGTGAGGTCGACCGAGCCGCTGTCCCGGCCGTCCGTCTCGTGCGGGCCGGGTTCGTGGACGGTCTCGACGACCGGTTCCGGGGCCGGCGGCGGCACTTCGTTGCCCCAGGCGCCCTGGGCGCCCGGGAGCAGCAGGTCTTCGTCCTCGGCGGGCGACTCGGAGAGGTAGGTGTACGCGCCGTGCGCGGGAACGCCCGGCTGTTCCACCATGCCTGCGCTCTCCGGCAGTCCCTCGCCCGGGACCTGGCCGGTGTCCGTCATGCGTACCCCTCGCCCATCGGTTAGTGCCTTCTACGACCAGCTCACTCGGGGCGGCGCACCGACCGCCCCACAGTGAGAACGAGCGTGCGTGCCCAGCGGCACGAACGACCCGCCGGAAAAGGCGACAAAGCCATTCAGTGGCATTGTCCCGGCCGTTCGACCGTCGCGACAGCGTGATCCGCGACAGCCCGCTGTGGACTGCGCCACGTTGCGCGTCCCCGGTTCTGCCGTACCACACCCGTCCCAAAAGGGGCGCGTTTTCCGGATATTGACGAACGAATTTCCGGGCCACCGGTGCGGTGCAGCGATCGGCCAGCCTACCGCGCGCAGTATGACAACAGGATCACGGGGCGCGCTCGGGCAGGACGCCGCTGAGCAGGAAAGCGACGTTCCGCTCGGTCTCCGTCCAGGCCCTGGTGTCGAGTTCGACGGACTGCAGCAGGGCGCATTCGACCTGATATCCGTGCTCGGTCAGGTCGCGTCCGACGAGTTCGGCAGCGTCTCTGGTGGCGGCGTGGGTGACGATGCGCTGCGGGCGGCGGTCGGCGACCGCGTTGACCACGGCCGCTCCCCCGCCGCCGACCCGGACGACGTCGGGTTCGGGCAGGTTCTCCAGCACGTGGGGCGCGCCGCCGTGCACGATCTGGAGCTGGACCCCGAACTTGCGGGCGGCCGCATCGCTGCGGACGCAGGCCGCGAGGTCCCGGTCGACGGCGATGACGGCGGCCCCGGCGCGGGCCGCCTCGGTGGCGAACGCGCCGCTGCCGCAGCCGATGTCCCAGACGAGGTCCCCCACCCGGGGGCCCAGCCGGGCGAGTTGGGCGGACCTCAGCAGATCCGTTTCCCCTTCGCCGAGCGCGACTCCCTCGCCGTACTCCGCGTCGGGCTGGACCCAGCCACGCGGGCCGGCCGACGGGTCCCGGCCGGCGATCCAGCCGCCGCCCTCACCCGCCGGCACCGGTGCGGAAGTCCCGCCGATGACGATGACGACGTTGGGGTCGCGCCAGGTGTGGTCGGCGGCCTTGTCGGAGGTGACGACGCTGACCTGCTCGCGGTCGGTGCCGAGTTCCTCGCAGATGACGAAGGTGCGGTGGACGCCCTCCATCAGCAGGCCGAGTTCGGCGGGGCCGGCGCCGGGTGAGGTGAGGACGGCGACCTTGGTATGGGCGCGGCACACATTCACGGCGCGTCGCAGGGTGCGCGGGTGTGCGACGACCACCTGCGCGTCATCCCAGGGCATGCCGGCGCGGGCGAAGGCGGCGGCCACCGAGGAGACGGCGGGGACGACCTCCACCTCCAGGCCGAACTCGGGCGCGCGCAGGGTCCGTACGACACCGAAGAAGCCGGGGTCGCCGTCGGCGAGCACCACCGCGGTGCCGCGGTGGCCGGCGATGCGGCGGGCGGCGAGGGCGACGCTGCCGAGGCGGATGCGTTCGGCGGTCGGTGGCACCTCGGGGAGGGCCAGATGGTGGGCCGCGCCCGCGACGAGCGTGGCGGCGCCGAGCGCGCCTCGTCCCGCGGCCGTCAGCGGCGAGCCGTCCCAGCCGATCACCGTGACCCGGTCGGCCATCGTCGTCAGTCTCCAGGGTTTTCGCAGGTCGTCAGGGTCCGGGCCCGCGGACGGGCTCAGTGAGAGTACCTGGTGGAGCTGTCCGGCGCGCGACGGGGCGAGTCCCGTCGGCGTCAGTTCCAGGAGGTGAAGCCGCCACTCTCGGCGAGTTCCTCGCCGGCGCCTTCCAGGTCCTCCGGGAGCAGGCTCCACACGATGAAGTCGGTGCGCACGTCCGCCCAGGTGCCGTCCTCGGTGCGGACGTGGACTATGCAGGCGTTGCGCAGCACGCCCTCGCTGATACCGCCGATCTTCTGGGCCACCTGCTGGGAGGCGGTGTTGTCGGCGGCGGTGCGGATCTCGATGCGTTCGAGCTTCTGGTCGCCCAGGAGCCAGTGGGCGGTGGCGAGCGCGGCCTCTGAGGCGTAGCCCTCGCCGCGGGCCCAGGGGGCGATGATGTACGACAACTCGGTCGACCGGATGTGCCAGTTGGTCTTGGAGAGCTGGATGACGCCGACCAGGCGCTGGGTGAGGAACTCGGTGACCGCGAGGTCAAGGCCCCGGCCGTCGGTGCGTTCGGCGGGGGCGTACTCGGTGATCCAGTTCCGGGCCGCGTCCTCGGTGAACGGCTGGGGCACGTCGGTCCAGGCCGCGACCTGCTCGTCGTTCATCATCTCGGCCAGGGCGGGCACGTCGTCCTCGTCGAGAGGACGCAGCACCAACCGCTCCGTGCTGATGGAGATGTTGGGGAAGGTGCTAGTCATGCGCCACTCCGTAACCTTCGGAAATCCTTCAGGGCGTGCGAACTGCCCAGCATGCAGCATGAAACCACTGAACGGCACGACGGGGCCCACCCGCGGTGAGCGAGTGGACCCCGTGCGTGGCGATACGCCGTATACGTGCCGTCGGAAAGACGTTTATCAGCCGTCGTGAAGCCGACCGGAGGAACGATCAGAAGGACGGGATGACCGAGCCCTGGTACTTGTCCTCGATGAACTTCTTGACCTCGGGCGACGTGAGGAGCTTGGCGAGCTTCTTCACCCGCGGGTCCTTCTCGTTGCCCTTCTTCACCGCGAGGAAGTTGCCGTAGGGGCTGTTCTTCGCGGACTCCAGGACGAGGGCGTCCTTGGCGGGCTTGATACCGGCGGAGATGGCGTAGTTGCCGTTGATCACCGCGGCGTCCACGTCGTCCAGGGAGCGTGCGGTCTGGGCCGCCTCGACCTCCTTGAACCGGAGGTTCTTCGGGTTCTTGGCGATGTCCTGCGGGGTCGCCTCGGTGCCGGCGCCGTCCTTGAGGGTGATGAGCCCGTTGGCGGCCAGCAGCTTGAGGGCACGCGCCTCGTTCACCGCGTCGTTCGGGACGGCGACGGTCGCACCGCTCTTCAGCGCGTCGGCGCTCTTGACCTTGTGGGAGTAGAGGCCGAGCGGCTCCAGGTGCACCGTGACGACGGGCACGATGTGGGTGCCGCGCTTCTTGTTGAAGTCGTCGAGGTACGGCTGGTTCTGGAAGTAGTTGGCGTCCACCGAGCCGTCCTCGGTCGCCGTGTTCGGCACGATGTAGTCCTGGAACTCCTTGACCTCCAGGTCGAGTCCGGCCTTCTTCGCCAGGTTGTCCTTGACGTAGTTCAGGATCTCGGCGTGCGGGGTCGGGCTCGCGGCGACGACCAGCGGGCCGCTGTAGTCGGCGGAGCCGGAGGCGGAGTCCTTGTCCGAGCCGCAGGCGGTGAGCCCGAAGGTGAGGGCTCCGGCGGCGAGGACGGCGGTGGTGATTTTGGCGGTGTTACGCACGAAAAGTGCCTTTCCTTAAGGGTGGAGCGACCCCGCGATGGGTGGTGCGGGGAAATCTGAAGGGGTGCGGAAGGGGCTCAGACGGACTTGCCGGTGGCCGTGGCGGCCTTCAGCAGCCGCAGCTTCGGCACGGGCCCGGACGCACCGCCGCGGCGGTGCAGGGAGCGGGCCGCGTAGTCGCCGGCGAACTGGATGAGCGAGATGACGACGGCGAGGATCGCCACGGTGATCCACATCAGCTCGGTCTCGAAGCGCTGGTAGCCGTAGCGGATCGCGATGTCGCCGAGCCCGCCGGCGCCGACCGTGCCGGCCATGGCCGAGTAACCGATGAGCGCGACGATCGTGGTCGTGGTGGAGGAGATCAGCGAGGGCAGCGACTCGGGCACGAGGACCTTGCGTACGACGGTCCAGGTGTTGCCGCCCATCGACTGCACGGCCTCTACGAGCCCGCCGTCCACTTCGCGGACAGCCGTCTCGACCAGGCGGGCGAAGAACGGGATCGCGCCGATGGCGAGCGGCACGATGGCCGCCTCACGGCCGATGGTCGTCCCGGTGATCGAGCGCGTGAAGTTCATCAGCGCGACCATCAGGATGATGAAGGGCATCGAGCGGGCGATGTTCACGATCTGGCCGATGACCTTGTTGGCCAGCACGTTCTGGAGCAGTCCGCCGCGGTCGGTGAGGACGAGCAGGACGCCGAGCGGGAGTCCGCCGACGACGGCGATCAGCGTGGACCAGCCGACCATGTAGAGGGTGTCCCAACACGCCTGGGACAGCAGCGGCTGCATCTCGGACCAGCTCACTTGGCACCTTCCTTCACCAGCGCGGGCTCCTGGCCCACCACGTCGATCTGCAGGCCCTGTTCACGCAGGAAGCCGATGGGCACCACGTTGTCCTCGTAGCGGCCGGGCAGTTCGATGCGCATCCGGCCGATCTGGAGGCCGCCGACGGTGTCGATGGCGGCACCGAGGATCGATATGTCGATGTTGTAGGTGCGGGAGAGCTGGGAGACGACCGGCTGGGTGGCGGCCTCGCCGTGGAAGGTGACGTCGAGGACGGTACGGTCGTCGCCGGAGGCCTCGCCGCCGACCGGGAACAGCGCGGCGGCCAGCTCGGAGCCGGGGGTGCCGAGCAGCTCGCTGACGGTCCCGGACTCGACGATGCGCCCCTTCTCCATGAGGGCGGCCGAGTCGCAGATCGACTTCACCACGTCCATCTCGTGCGTGATGAGCAGGACGGTCAGGCCCAGCTGCCGGTTCAGGTCGCGCAGCAGCTGGAGGATGGAGCGGGTGGTCTCCGGGTCGAGGGCGCTGGTGGCCTCGTCGGAGAGCAGCACCTTGGGGTCGCCGGCGAGTGCGCGGGCGATGCCGACGCGCTGCTTCTGGCCGCCGGAGAGCTGGGCCGGGTAGGCCTTCGCCTTGTCGGCGAGACCGACCAGGTCGAGCAGCTCCAGCGCCTTGCGGGAACGTTCCTTCCCTGACGTGCCGAGGATTTCGAGCGGCAGCTCGACGTTGTCCTGGACGGTCCGGGTGGAGAGCAGGTTGAAGTGCTGGAAGACCATGCCGATACGGCTGCGCGCCTGCCGCAGCTCCCGGCCGGCCCGGGGGCCGCGCCCGGCGAGGGCGGTGAGGTCCTGGCCGTCGACCGTCACGGTGCCGGCGGTGGGGCGCTCCAGGAGGTTGACGCAGCGGATGAGCGAGGACTTGCCGGCGCCGGACTGGCCGATCACGCCGTACACCTCGCCCTCGCGGACGTGCAGATCGACGCCGTCGAGGGCGGTGACCTCGCGGCCGTGGGAGCGGTGGGACCGGTAGATCTTCGTCAGGCCCGTTGTGGTGATCACTGGGATTCCATCACTGTTGAGTACGCGGGCGTGGGTGTGCCCTGGTACGGGAGGGAAAATGTGCGCGGGGCAGCCGGGTCACATACGGCGCGGGGCGTACGGACAGGCCACGGCGGCGGCTCGCTTCGGGGCGCGAGGCTCTGGGGTGGTGCGGGGGCCCTCTAGAAGGCGCACATTCGACACATACAACGAGCACCGGGCGTCATGGTCGCCTCGGTCGCAGGGGTGCGGTCGCTCGTCGTGGTCATGCGATCAGTAAACCAGACCTACGGTCCTGACAGGCCGCCGCTGTCCGCATGCTGGACAGCGGCGGACGCCCGTCAGCGGCGCCCGGAGATCTCGACGAGGTGGTCGGTGACCAGCGCCGACAGGGCCGAGAGGTCCTCCACCACGAGGTCCGCGTCCAGCTCCCGCGCGGGGTGGGTTGTGGCCAACGCCACGGTGGTCATCCCGGCCGCGCGGCCGGCCTGGAGCCCGGCCGGGGCGTCCTCGAAGACCACGCAGCGGGCCGGGTCGACGCCCAGCCGGCGGGCGGCGAGGAGGTAGGGCTCGGGGTCGGGCTTGCCGCGGGTGATGTCGTCGGCGGCTATCAGCGTCTTGGGCCGTATCCCGACCGCGTCGAGGCGGGCCTCGGCGAGCCGGCGGGTGGCCGAGGTGACGACGGCCCAGCGGTCGGCGGGGAGGGAGTCGAGGAGGGCGGTGGTGCCGGGGAGCAGCCGGACGCCGCCGCCCGGGACGTCCTCCACCTCCAGCTGCTCGACCCGGGCGACGGCCTCCGGGACGAGGTGGGCGGGGACCAGGTCGGCGACGATGTCCGCGGCGGTCCGGCCGTGCAGTTCGACTCGGGCGAACTCCTCGGTGACGCCGTACTCCGCCGCCCAGCGGGTCCAGCAGCGCTCCACGGAGTCGAGGGAGGAGACCAGGGTGCCGTCGTTGTCGAAAAGCAGGGCTTGTGCGTGGATCGTCATGGTCTAGACCCTACGGTGTACGGCAGGGGCGACGGCGTGCGGCCGTTTCCGCCGTAATAAGGTCACCGCATGCTCAATGCCCTGTTGCTGGTGACCGGAGTCGCCGCACTGCTGCTCGCCGCGTGGTGCGGCTGGGCCGCGTACCGGGACCAGCCGACGAAGGACTGGCACTTCATCGGGATGGCCGTGGTGTCGGTGCTGGCGGTGATCCAGCTGGCGGCCGGGATCGTGCTGCTGGCCCGGGGCGACAAGCCGGCGCAGGGTACGACGATCTTCGTGGCGTATCTGCTGGGCGCGTTCGCGTGCGTCCCGGCGGCGGGGTTCATGTCGCTGGCCGAGCGGACCCGGTGGGGCTCCGTGACGGTCGCCGCGGGCGGTGTGGTGCTGGCCGTGCTGGAGGTGCGGCTCTATGACATCTGGGGAGGGTGAGATGACGACCGTGGAGCAGAGGCCGAAGCGGCTCACCAGTGGGCCGGGCACGCTTCTGGTGTGGTTCTACGGCGTGATGGTCGTCGGGGCGGTGTCGCGATCCGCGTACCAGATCGCGACCGGGTTCGACCGGGCGCCGCTCGCGTACTCGCTGTCGGCGGTCGCCGGGGTGGTGTACGGGTTCATCACGTACACGCTGGTGCGGGGCGGCGAGACGGCACGCAGGGTGGCGCAGGCGTGCTGCGCCGCCGAGCTGGCCGGGGTGCTGATCGTGGGCACGTGGACCCTGGTCGACTCTTCCGCGTTCCCGGACGCGACCGTGTGGTCGGACTACGGGATGGGGTACGTGTTCATTCCGGTGCTGTTGCCGATCTCCGCGTTGTACTGGTTGCGGAAGGGCGCCAAGGGGGACCCGGCCTGAGGAACGTGCGCGGCCGCGGGTGCATCGTGGCCGGTCGCGCAGTTCCTCGCGCCCCTGGGTCAGCTGTCAAGCCGTCGTTGCATAGGTGCCGGCCGGCTTTTCCAGGACGATCATCGGGACGCCGTCCGCGCCCTTCGACGTGCCCACCGTTTCGTAGCCGACGCGGCGGTACAGGCGGAGGTTGCCCTCGCTGCGGTGGCCGGTGAAGAGGCGGAACCTCTTGGCGCCGCGCTCCTCGACCAGCGCCGACTCGGCCGCGCGCAGCAGCCGCGCGCCGATGCCGTGGCCCTGCAGACGGGGGTGGACGCAGAGCTTGCCGATGGCGGCGGCGCCGTCCTCGGTGACCGAGCCGCGGACCGAGCCGACGACCTCCTCGCCGAGTCGGGCGACGAAGACGCAGTCGGACGCGACCTCCTGGCGGACCGAGTCGAGGCTCTGGACGAGCGGGTCGATGCGGTAGTTGCCGTACAGCGCCGCCTCGCTCTGGAAGCACAGGTACTGGAGCCTGAAGATCTGCTCTGCGTCCTGCTCGGTCGCCACCGAGATGGTCACGCTCATGCCCATGTGCGCACGCCTCCCGCTCACCTGATCGCCTGTCGTTCTCACTCCTATCCCCGCGCTTCGCGGGGCGCAACCTCCGGCGTCAACAAACGGCGCAGACATCCCAGACATCTGGAACGTTCCGGTCCCAGACTGCCCTGTGAGATACCCAACTCCCCTGCGATCTCCCGGTATGTCAGGTCGTTCGGGGAGAGCAGGGCCTGCAGGAGTCGGGGGCAGCGGCCGGGGAGGCGGGCGACCGCCTCGCGCACGGCACGGCGGTGGGCGGCGGTGAGGACGCGCTGTTCGGGCGTGGGGGTGGCGTGGTCGGCGGGATCGGTGCCGTCGGGGCGTTCATGGCGTGTCGTACGGCGGGTGCGGCGGGACTCGGCACGGACGGCTCTGCGCAGCCAGTCCTCGGGGGCCCGGGGCGGCCCGTGGGCCGCCAGCCGCTCCAGGAGGCGGAGCCAGACCGCCTGTTCCAGGTCGCCGGGGTCGCTGCCGCAGGCATACGCCTCGGCCGAGGCCTCGGCGGTGAGCAGGGGGCCCAGGGCGGCAACCAGGTCGTCCGTCATGTGCGGAACGACGCGGCCGCCCCGGGACAGGTTGCCGGGGCGGCCGGGAGTCACCCCGAACGGGGTGCGGGGGCTCAGCCGTTGACGAAGGCGTCGCGGGCCAGGACCGCGGTGTCGGCGTTGTCCGAGAAGACTCCGTCGATACCGGTCTCGAAGTACGTGCGGAAGACCGGGAAGACATCGCCGTACGCGGTGACGTCGCCGCCCTTGCGGTAGGCCGGCGGCAGGAAGGGGTTCTCGTTGCGCATGGTGTAGGGGTGCAGGACCAGGCCCACCTTGTGCGCGTCCGCGACCAGCGTGCTCGGCGCGGTGAAGTTGCCGCTCGCGTCCTTCGGGATGACCAGGTCGAGGGTCGGGCCGATGCCCTGCGCGTAGCCGGCGATCTCGCGCAGGCCCTTCGGCGTGATCAGGTCGGCGACGGTGCGCGGGTCGCCGGTCGCGACGAAGTCGTAGGGCTGGGTGTTCGCCGCGGAGAGCAGGACGACCAGCGGGTTGTCGAGCAGCGTGTTCAGGCGCTGGATGCTGGTCGGCTCGAAGGACTGCAGGATGACCGGCGAGTTCCGCTTGTCCTTGCCGTACTTGCGCAGCAGCTTGGCGACCCGCTCCTCAAGGCCGAGGCCCAGCCTGCGGAAGTAGGTGGGGTGCTTGGTCTCGGGGTAGATCCAGACCTGCTTGCCGCGCTTGCGGGTCTGCTCGTCCTGCCACTTGAGGACCTCCTCGAAGGTGGGGATCTCCCAGTGGCCGTTGTAGAGCGTGTTGTGCGGGCGGTTGGCCGGGATGCGCTCGATCGCGCGCAGCGTCTTCAGCTCGGCGAGCGTGAAGTCCTCGGTGAACCAGCCGGTGGTGGGGATGCCGTCCAGGACCTTGGTGGTCCTGCGGTCGGCGAACTCCTTGTGGTCGGCGACGTCGGTGGTACCGCCGATCTCCGGCTCGTGGCGGCAGACCAGGTGGCCGTCCTTGGTGGGGACGAGGTCGCCGGCCTCGACTATGTCGGCACCGAGGTCGAGGGCCAGGTTGTAGGAGCCGAAGGTGTGCTCCGGGCGGTAGCCGCTGGCGCCGCGGTGGCCGATGATCGTCGGCTTCGGCAGGCTCTTCAGGCCGCCGTGGCCGGACTGCCTCGCCTCGGCCGCTCTGGCGGCGCCGGGCAGTCCGAGGACCGCCCCGCCGGCGCCGAGCACCGCGGCGCCGAGCAGTGCCCGCCGTCCGGTCATGCCGTTCACCTGTGTCCGCTCGTTCGAGCCGTTCGTGTCCATGAGCGCTCTCCTGACCTTCGCCCTTCGATGCCGGCTGATCGTAGGGCTGCGGACGTGACCGAAGGGAGACCGCCGGCCCAACTGCCGGATGACTCCGTATGGCTGATGGACGGCGCGTCATGACGGTCCGTCGGCGACTTCCGTCACATCGTCGCGGCCGCGCCGCAAGCTGTCTCCCGGGCGGCACCGCAGGTAAACCCGCGTCAACAGTGCGTAAGACCTCGGTGAACCGGCGGTCCTCGATGTGCGCTCCCCAGGGAGCCGCGAGTAATGTCCTCACCTGCACATACTCATACCGCCCCTCGACATCGGAGGACCCGTTGTCCCGCTTCGCGTTCATCAAGGCAGTGCTCGGACCGATCATGCGCCTGATGTTCCGCCCCCAGGTGGAGGGCGTGGAGCACATCCCGGGGGACGGTCCGGTGATCCTCGCCGGGAACCACCTGACGTTCATCGACTCGATGATCCTGCCGCTCGTGAGCAAGCGGCAGGTGTTCTTCATCGGCAAGGACGAGTACGTCACCGGAAAGGGCTTCAAGGGCCGGCTGATGGCCTGGTTCTTCACCGGCGTCGGCATGATCCCAGTGGACCGGGACGGCGCGAGCGGCGGTGTCGCGGCGCTGATGACCGGCAAGCGGGTCCTGGACGAGGGCCGGATCTTCGGGATCTACCCGGAGGGCACCCGCTCCCCCGACGGCCGGCTGTACCGGGGCCGTACCGGCATCGCGCGGCTGACGCTGATGACCGGCGCGCCGGTGGTGCCGTTCGCGATGATCGGCACCGACAAGCTGCAGCCGGGCGGCGCGGGCATCCCGCGGCCGGGCAAGGTCACCGTCCGGTTCGGCGAGGCCATGGAGTTCTCCCGGTACGAGGGGATGGACCGGGACCGCTACGTACTGCGGGCCGTGACCGACTCGGTGATGGCCGAGGTCATGCGGCTGTCCGGGCAGGAGTACGTGGACATGTACGCCACGAAGGCGAAGGCCGCCTGACACTCTTTCGGCGCAGGGGCACGGACCTGAGGTCCGTGCCCTTCTGTCTGCCATCCGCCTGACATCTGTCCACGTCCGCCTGGCGGTGGAATCTGGCCCGACACTCCGGTCATTCCGCCGCATTTACCGGCCATATGAGCACACAGCATGTCTTATTCAGACATGCAGAAACCTTCTCGGCGTACCCTGCTCAGTGCTCCGTTCGCTGCCGCCGGCGCGGGGCTCCTGGCTGCTTGTTCCGACTCCGACTCCCCCTCGCGTCCGGGCCCGCAGCACACGGCCCGGACCGCGGCTTTCGTCCCGCAGGGACCCAAGGGGTTCGTCAACCCGTCGGATCCAGAGGTGCTCGCGGCCGAGCGGAAGCGCGGCTCCGGCCCCGTCCGCATGGTCACGTTCACGGCCGCCGAGAGCATGCTGGACCTGGGCGGGCGGTCGGTGCACAGCTGGGCCTACAACGAGTCGGTTCCGGGTCCGCTGGTGCGTGTCACCACCGGTGACGTCCTGAGCCTGACCGTCAGCAACCGGCTGACCGAGAAGACCACGCTGCACGCCCACGGGGTGCGGCTGCGCTGCGACATGGACGGCGTTCCGGACCTGACCCAGCCGGCCATCGCGCCGGGGACGGACTTCGTCTACCGCTTCGTCGCCGCCCACCCGGGCACCTATCTCTTCCACTCGCACGTCGGCATGCAGCCCGACCGTGCCCTGTACGCGCCGTTCATCGTCGACGACCCGAAGGAGCCCCTCGCCTACGACAAGGAGTGGGTCGTCGTCCTGGACGACTGGGTGGACGACATCGACGGCTCCAACCCCGAGCAGGTGCTCGACCAGCTCAAGCCCGGCGGCTCCATGGCGATGCACATGGGGATGGGCATGGGGCCCGGCCCCGGCAGCCCGAGCCCGCGCCGGTCGGCGGGCACGTCCCCGGCACCGTCCAAGTCCAAGACCAAGACCAAGACGCGGACGGGCCCCGACCGGGTGCTGCGCGACTCCCACAGCAGCATGCTGCACGGCGAGGGCGGGAACGTCGCCTACCCCCACTACCTGGCCAACGGACGGCTGCGCACCGACCCCTCCGTCTTCCGCTGCCGCCCCGGTGACCGCATCCGGATCCGGATCATCAACGCGGGCTCCGAGACGGCGTTCCGGGTCGCGCTCGGCGACCACCCCATGACCGTCACCCACACCGACGGCTACCCGGTGCAGCACAAGACGACGGACGCCCTGCTCGTCGGCATGGCCGAGCGGTACGACGTCCTCGTCACCGCCAAGGACGGCGTCTTCCCGCTCGTCGCACTCGCCGAGGGCAAGAAGGGCAAGGCGCTCGCGCTCCTCCGCACCAACAACGGAAGAAACCTTCCGTCGCCGGATGTCCGCCCGAACGAGCTGGACCGGGAGATCGTGCCGGCCCGCCGCCTGCTGCCGGCCGAGTCCGTCCGCATGGACGACCGGAAGCCCGACCGCGACCTGCGGATCAGGATCACGGGCACGATGGAGAGGTACGACTGGGGGTTCGACCACAAGACGTACGACGTGCGGCAGCGGCATGCGGTGCGGGCCGGTGAGCGGGTGCGGCTGACGCTCATCAACGCCACCGACATGTGGCATCCGATGCATCTGCACGGGCACACGTTCTCGGTCACCGGGCTGAACTCGGCGGGAGCCCGGAAGGACACCACGATCGTGCTGCCGCACCGCAAGCTGGTGCTCGACTTCGACGCCGACAACCCCGGGCTGTGGATGCTGCACTGCCACAACCAGTACCACTCGGAGAGCGGGATGATGACGGTGCTCGGTTACCAGAAGTGAGGCCTCACGCCGACAAAGCGCCTTCCAGTTTCTGCCCCTTCAGCAGGAACCAGGCCGCCACCGCCGTCGCCAGCAGGACCGCGGCGCCCGCGCCCGAGGCCAGGTGCAGGCCGTGGACGAAGGAGTCCCGGGCCGCCGCCAGCATCTCGGCCGCCGTCTGCGGGGGCATGCCCGTCGACGCCTGCACCGCCGCGCCCAGGGATTCGTGGGCGGCGGCCGGGGTGCCCGCCGGGCCCGGGAAGCCGCGGTAGACGCCCATCACGATCGAGCCGAGCAGGGCGATGCCCAGGGCCGCGCCCAGTTCGTACGCCGTCTCGGAGACCGCCGAGGCGGCGCCGGCCTGATCCCTCGGGACGCTGGAGAGGATCACGTCCGCCGTGACCGTGAAGGAGAAGCCGGCGCCGACGCCGACCACCAGGAGGGCCGCGCCGAGGACCGGATAGCCGGTGGACTGGGAGAGCGTGGTCAGGGCCGCCAGGGCCACGCCGACGGCGGCCAGGCCACCGGAGACCACCGCGCGCACCGAGTGACGGCGGGCCACCCGGCCGGCCACCAGGCCCGCCGCCACCGCGCCGACGGCCGCCGGGAGTTCGGCCAGGCCCGCCTCGAACGGATGCCTGCCCTGGACCAGTTGCAGGTACTGGGAGAGGAAGAACACCAGGCCCGACATGCCGAGCACGGTCAGCAGGTCGGCGAGGACCGCGCCGCTGAAGCCGCGCCCGCGGAACAGCCGCATGTCCAGCAGGGGCTTGGGCAGGGTGAGCTGGCGGCGGACGAAGCCGTAGAGGGCCGCGGTGCCGAGGAGGGCGGTGGCCGCGGTGACTCCGGTGAGGCCGTGGGTCGCGGCCTCCTTCACCGCGTACACGACCGCGATCATGCCGACCAGCGACAGGACGACGCTGATCAGGTCCCAGGGACCGGGGTCGGGGTTGCGGGACTCGGGGAGCGTCCTGATGCCGACGAGGACCAGGACCACCATCACCGGCAGGTTGATCAGGAAGACCGAGCCCCACCAGAAGTGTTCGAGCAGGAAACCGCCCACGATCGGGCCGACGGCCGTACCGGCGGAGGCGGTGGCGCCCCAGATGCCGACGGCGAGGCTGCGCTCGCGCGGGTCGTGGAAGAGGTTGCGGATCAGGGCGAGGGTAGCGGGCATCAGGGTCGCGCCTGCGACGCCCAGCAGGGCGCGGGCCGCGATCATCGTCCCGGGGGTCGTCGCGTACGCGTTCAGGACGGATATCGCGCCGAACGCGGTCGCGCCGCCGAGCAGGATCCGCTTGCGGCCGATGCGGTCGCCGAGGCTGCCCATGGAGACCAGCAGTCCCGCGATGACGAACGAGTAGACGTCACCGATCCACAGCAGCTGGGTGCCGGAGGGCTCGAGGTCTTCGCTGATGTAGGGGGTAGCGAGACCGAGGACGGTCGCGTCCACGGCCACGAGCAGCACGGCGAGCACCAGGACGGAGAGCGCGAGCCAGCGGCCCGGCCGCTTCTCCTCCGTCTCCGTGGCGAACGCCGGCCGCACGGTGCTGGTCATGATTCCTCTCTTCGTCGTGCACCGCCGAGCAGCAGCTCGACGATCATGTGGGTGAAGTCCTTGGGGGCGACCCTGCCCTCCGTCACCGCCCAGGCGGCGGAGGCCAGCAGGCCGTACAGGGCCTCCGTGAGCCAGGCGGGGGTGAGGTCGATACGGAACTCGCCGCTCTGCTGGCCGCGCCGGAAGAGGGCCGCGATGCGGTCGTCGATCCGGGTCCAGCCCTGGTTCTGCTGCTCGCCCTCGAACAGCTGGTTCTCGGTGTAGAGGAAGGCCAGCAGCCCGGCGGCCGGTTCGATCTCGCGGACCAGGCGGTGCACGGCCTCGGCCGCCGGGCCCTCGTCCAGGCGGGCCGCGTCCAGGGCCGCCTCGCACTCCTCGATGCCGAGCGCCTCCAGTGCGCGCACGAGCGCGTCCCGGCCCGCGAAGTGCCGGTGCAGGGTGGCCCGGCTGATCCCGGCGGCCTTGGCGACCTCGTCCATGGTCGCGGTGGATCTGCGGGTCAGCAACGCGGCTGCGCTGCGCAGCACCTGCTCACGATCGAGGGCCATGAGACAAGGTTAACCCATGTGAGACACCTCTGTCTCATCCTGGGCATGCGTGAGTCACAGGAGGCTGGTCAGGGGTGGTCTCGCGTCAGTGCCAGGGCAGGCTGCCGCGGCGCTCCCAGTAGGCGTGCGGCTCCTCTGCCAGGGCGGCGAGGCGGGTCAGCTGGTCCTCGTCGAGGTCGACGGCGGCCGCGTGCAGGTTGGAGACGAGCTGGGTGAGCGTCGCCGCGCCGGACAGGACCACTCCGGCCCAGGGCTGTCGCAGTACGACGGCGAGGGCCACGGCGTCGGAGCCGAGACCGGTCTCCTCGGCCACGGCCCGCAGCGTGTCGGGGGCGTGCGGGGCGGCCAGCCTGCCGTTGGCCATGCCCTCCTTCACGATCACCGTCAGTCCGGCGTCGTGCGCCTCCGCGAGGGCGGGTCCGGCCGAGGTCTCCAGGGCGTTGTACGTCGACTGGACGGTACGGAAGAGGGGCTCGCCGTCGACCGTGACGGCGAGGGCGGCACGGATGGCGTCGGCCTGGGCGGGGCCGCTGGTGGAGAAGCCGACGGTGAGGCCGGTGGCCGCCGCTTCCGCGAGGCGGGCGTGCAGTTCCTTGTCGGTGAGGGCCGGGCTGTCCGGGGTCACCGAGTGGATCTGGTAGAGGTCGAGGTGGTCGCCGAGGAGTTCGGCGGTCTCGGCGCGCTGGCGGTCGTAGGTCTGGACGCTGTGGTCCTTGACCTCGTGCGTCTCGGCGTCCGCGGACCAGCCAGCGGTGTAGGTGTAGCCCCATTTGCTGCCGACGACCACGTCGGCGACGGCGTCGGGGCGGGCGTTCAGCCAGTCGGCGAGGAACTCCTCGGAGCGGCCGTAGGAGCGGGCCACGTCGAAGTAGCGGACGCCCTGGGCGTAGGCGGCGTCGAGGAGTTCGTGCGTGCGGGTGCGGAGCGCGTCGACGCTGCGGTCCTCGCCGAGGTCCTCCTCGCGGCCGAGGTTGATGTAGCCGGGGCGACCTACCGCGGCGAGGCCGAGGCCGATGTGGCAGGTGGGAGTTGTTGCTGTTGCCAGTCGGGCGAAGGGCATCGCGGGCTCCGTTTCGGTCGGCTGCGTCGTGCTGTCGACCAACGTAACCCGCGATGACCTTTGGTTCGCCGTTCAGCTCGGGGGGTGCGGTGCGTCGGCGAGTGCGGGTGGGTGGGGGCTGATCGCGCAGTCCCCCGCGCCCCTGACGGGGCGACCCCTACCGCTTGTCTTTGGCGGAGGCCCACTCGTGCTGGGCCGCCACGTTCACCTTGATCTCCGCCAGTTGCACCGCCACCGCGCTCGGCGCCGTGCCGCCCCGGCCGTTGCGTGAGGCCAGGGCGCCCGGGACGTTGAGGACCGTCCGCACCTCCGGCGTCAGGTGGGCGCTGATCTTCGCGAACTGGTCGTCGGTCAGTTCGTCCAGCTCCTTGCCCTCGGCCTCGGCCGCTTTGACGCACTCGCCCGCCACCTCGTGCGCCACGCGGAACGGGACGCCCTGCTTGACCAGCCACTCCGCGATGTCGGTGGCCAGGGAGAAGCCGGCCGGGGCCAGTTCCTCCATGCGCTCGCGGTTGACGGTGAGGGTGGCCATCATGCCGGTGAAGGCGGGGAGCAGGACCTCCAGCTGGTCGCAGGAGTCGAAGACCGGCTCCTTGTCCTCCTGGAGGTCGCGGTTGTAGGCGAGGGGCAGGGCCTTGAGGGTGGCCATGAGGCCGGTCAGGTTGCCGATCAGGCGACCGGACTTGCCGCGCGCCAGCTCCGCGATGTCCGGGTTCTTCTTCTGGGGCATGATCGAGGAGCCCGTGGAGAAGGCGTCGTGCAGGGTGACGAAGGAGAACTCCTTCGTGTTCCAGATGATGATCTCCTCGGCGATCCGGGAGAGGTTGACCCCGATCATCGCGGTGATGAAGGCGAACTCCGCCACGAAGTCGCGGGAGGCCGTGCCGTCGATGGAGTTGGCGGAGCTGCCGTGCTCGAAGCCGAGGTCCTTCGCCACCGCCTCCGGGTCCAGGCCGAGCGAGGAGCCCGCGAGGGCGCCGGAGCCGTACGGGGAGACGGCCGTGCGCTCGTCCCACTGGCGCAGCCGCTCCGCGTCCCGGGACAGGGACTGGACGTGGGCCAGGACATGGTGGGCGAAGAGCACCGGCTGGGCGTGCTGCAGGTGGGTGCGGCCGGGCATGGCCACGTCCGGGTGGGCCTCCGCGAGGCCGGTCAGGGCGTCCTGGAGGTCGGCGATCAGGCCGCCGATCACCCGGGCGTGGTCCCGGAGGTACATCCGGAAGAGGGTCGCGACCTGGTCGTTGCGGGAGCGGCCGGCCCGCAGCTTGCCGCCGAGGTCGGGGCCGAGGCGCTCCAGGAGGCCGCGTTCCAGGGCGGTGTGCACGTCCTCGTCGGCGATCGTGCCGATGAAGGTGCCTGCGGCGACGTCGGCTTCGAGCTGGTCGAGGCCCTCGATCATCCGGGTCAGTTCGTCCTCGGTGAGCAGGCCCGCCTTGTGCAGCACGCGCGCGTGGGCACGCGAACCGGCGATGTCGTAGGGCGCGAGCCGCCAGTCGAAGTGGACGGACGCGGACAGCTTCGCCAGGGCCTCGGCGGGACCGTCGGCGAAACGGCCGCCCCAGAGCCGAACGTCACCGCTGTTGCTGCTCACTTGCGTTGCTCCTAGAGAGATACGGATGTGGCGCCGCCTCCCCGGCCATGAACGGGGAGGCGGTTGTCACGCTACTGCTCGGGCGAGGCCGCGTCGGGCTACGCCCGCAGTCGGCGCTGCGCGGCGATCTTCGACGACAGGCTGTAGATGTCGATGAAGCCCTTGGCCGCGGCCTGGTCGAAGGTGTCGCCGGTGTCGTAGGTGGCGAGGTTGAAGTCGTAGAGGGAGGACGCAGAGCGGCGGCCTGTGACGACCGCGCGGCCGCCGTGCAGGGTCATCCGGATGTCGCCGGTGACGTGCTGGTTGGCCTCGTCGACGAAGCCGTCCAGGGCGCGCCTGAGCGGGGAGAACCACTGGCCGTCGTAGACGAGTTCGCCCCAGCGCTGCTCCACCTGCCGCTTGTAGCGGGCGAGTTCACGCTCGACGGTGACGTTCTCCAGTTCCTGGTGGGCCGTGATGAGCGCGATGGCGCCCGGCGCCTCGTACACCTCGCGGGACTTGATGCCGACGAGCCGGTCCTCGACCAGGTCGATGCGGCCGACGCCCTGGGCGCCCGCGCGCTGGTTCAGCTCCTGGATCGCCTGGAGCACGGTGACGGGCTTGCCGTCGATCGCCACCGGGGCACCCGCCTCGAAGGTGATGACCACCTCGTCGGCCTCGCGCGGGACGGCCGGGTTCTGGGTGTACTCGTAGATGTCCTCGATCGGGCCGTTCCAGATGTCTTCCAGGAAGCCGGTCTCGACGGCGCGGCCGAAGACGTTCTGGTCGATGGAGTACGGGGACTTCTTGGTGGTCGCGATCGGAAGGCGCTTCGCCTCGCAGAAGGCGATGGCCTTGTCGCGGGTCATCGCGTAGTCGCGGACCGGGGCGATGCAGGTCAGGTCGGGGGCGAGGGCGACGATGCCGGCCTCGAAGCGGACCTGGTCGTTGCCCTTGCCGGTGCAGCCGTGGGCGACCGTGGTGGCGCCGTGCTTGCGGGCGGCGGCGACC
Source organism: Streptomyces sp. NPDC001220 (assembly GCF_053597895.1). Classification (NCBI taxonomy): domain Bacteria; kingdom Bacillati; phylum Actinomycetota; class Actinomycetes; order Kitasatosporales; family Streptomycetaceae; genus Streptomyces; species Streptomyces sp. NPDC001220. The sequence continues at coordinate 294,225 of NZ_JBSFJE010000005.1, read as the reverse complement.
AGGTGCTTGACGATCGCCGGCCGGGAGAGGGCGGAGACCAGCGGGTAGCGGTCCATGTAGAGGGCGTTGGCCTTGATCGCCGGGAGGCAGTACTCCTCGGCGAACTCGTCCCTGGCGTCGGCGACCTCGGCCTCGACCGCGCCGCACGCGAGCGCGCGCTTGCGGATGACGTCCAGGTCCTCGCCGCCCTGGCCGACGTCCACCGCGACGGCGATGACCTCGGCGTCCGTCTCCTCGGCGATCCAGCCGATGGCGACGGAGGTGTCCAGCCCGCCCGAGTAGGCGAGTACGACGCGCTCGGTCATGGGTCCCTCCTCACGTACATCTTCTGGCTATGCATGAGTATGCAGAGCTCTGCATGATTCGTCAATCCGGCCCGCTCCGGTCACGGCGCCCTTCCGGGCCGCATCGGAGATTTATGAAAGGGGTTTGAACAAACGAAACCGCTTTCTCGTACCCATGCCTGAACGCCGGCGCCGCCTTTGTAAACCCACCTCTGACCCAAGTGAGGCATCCGCATGTCCAGGGCTCTTCCGAAGTACAACAAGCGTCGCGTCGCACTCATCGGCGGTGCCGCCGCCGTGGCGCTGTCCGGTGCGGTCATCGCCGGTTCGGCCCTCGCCGGTACGCCCGACAAGAGCAGTGGCACGAGCAATGCGCGCACCCTCGCCGCCTCGCCCTCCACCATCACCTGCCCGGACGTCGCCTCGCGGCTGCCCGCGGTGCCCGCCTCCGCGAAGGCCGAGGTGGACCGCAACCTCACGCTCCTCCAGACGCAGATCCAGGAGGCAAACAAGCGGCTCGCCGACACGGTGGGCCAGGGCGGGCCGAACTTCGTGAACAACGCGATCCTCGGCCCCCTCAAGGACAAGCGGGTGGCGACCGTCAACCGGATCGCGACGGCGATCGGCCGGACGGCCGCCAAGCCGACCGGCCTGGACGCGCTGGCGCCCTGCGCCCTGAACGCGAGCGGGACCGGCACGAACACCGGCAGCGGCACGAACACCGGCAGCGGTACGGCGGCGGGCACGGCCTCGGCCACGCCGAGCACGGCGGCCACCCAGCAGCAGTCGACCGGCGGCACCGGCACGAGCGGCTCCGCGGTGGGCACGATCAGCTGCCCGGACGTCGCCTCGCGGCTGCCGGCGATCCCCGCGTCCGCGCAGGCGGAGGTCGACCGGAACCTCACCCTGCTCCAGACTCAGATCGACGAGGCCGACAACCGGCTTCGGACCACGGTCGGCCAGGGCGGCCCGAACTTCGTGAACAACGCGATCCTCGGCCCCCTGGCGGACAAGCGGAAGTCGACCATCGACCGGATCGCGATCGCGATCGGCCGTACGTCGGCCAAGCCGGCCGGTCTCGACTCCCTGGCCGCCTGCACGCTCACCAAGTGACGTGACAGGCAGCTGTGGCCGCCCCGTGTACAGCGCCGGCCGGGGCGGCCACAGTGGTGTCCGAAGGCCTGGGCCCGACCGTGGCGTCCGGATGCCGGAATTGCTCGGCCGCCCGAAGGAAACGCGCCGATAATTCCCTGGTATGGGAAAGACCTACGAGCGCATCGACGGCAGGCTCCGCACGTTCATCGAGGAACAGCCCCTGTTCTTCACCGCCACCGCCCCGCTCGCGGGCGACGGCACGGTCAACCTCTCCCCCAAGGGCCTCAAGGGCTCCTTCGCGGTGCTCGACGAACACACCGTGGCCTACCTGGACTTCGCCGGCTCCAACGCCGAGACCATCGCCCACCTGCGGGAGAACGGCCGCATCACCCTGATGTGGTGCGCTTTCCAGGGCCCGCCGAACATCGTGCGGGTGCACGGCCGCGGCGAGCCGGTCTTCCGCGACGATCCGCGCTTCGGCGAACTGCTGACCCGCTTCCCCGGCATCGACCCCACCCCGCACGGCCTGCGCGCGATCATCGTCGTGCACGCCGAACTCGTCCGGGACACCTGCGGTTACGCCGTCCCCTACATGGCGTACGACGCCGACCGCGACCTGCACGGGAGGCGCTTCGCGCGCGAGGACGACGCCTCGCTGAGCGCGTACTTCGAGAAGAAGGACCACATCGCGGTGAGCCTGGATGGCCTACCCGGGCTGCCGTTGCCGCTGCCGCCGTCTAGCGTCTGAGCCATGCGTCCAGGCATCGTCGTCACCCTTGTCACCGCGTCCCTGCTGCTGCTCGGCGCGGCACCGGGGGGCGGGGACGCCGCGCCGCTGCCCGCGCGTATGGCCGACACGGGCGGCGGCGACCAGCTGATCACCGCGGAGGCCTCCGCGCTGAATTCGGTCTCGGGGACTCTGACCTGGTGGGAGCGCCGGGACGGGCAGTGGGCGCAGGCCGGGTCGGCCCCGGCCCGGTTCGGGGCGAAGGGTCTGGTCGAGGGAGCCCAGCGGCAGCAGGGTACGAACACGACCCCGACGGGGTTGTACGACGTTCCCTTCGGGTTCGGCATCCAGCCGGCGCCGGCCGGGACTTCCGTCGACTACCGGGCGGTGAAGGCCGATTCGTGGTGGTGCGAGGACAACGACTCGACCTCCTACAACCGTTGGGTCGAACCGTTGCCGGCCGACTGCCGTGCCGCCGAGTCGGAACAGCTGTCGTCGTACACCACGCCGTACGCGCACGCGCTGGTGATCGGGTTCAACTACGAGCGGCCCGTGCGGGGGCGGGGTGCCGGGATCTTCCTGCATGTCAACGGGCAGGGCGCCACCGCCGGTTGCGTGTCGGTACCCCTGGACACGATGCGGGAGATCCTGCGGTGGGCGGATCCTTCCCGGGCGCCGCACATCGCCATCGGGACCGCGAGCGGGGCCACGGCGATCACCCGGTACTGACGACGGTGGTGCCCGTGGTGCCCGTCGATGGGTGCGACGGCCCGCGGTAGCACCGGGGAACCGGTCCTGACCGGCTCACCCGAGCGGGAGCCTGACCGTGAACGTCGTTGATCCCGGGGCGCTTGCCAGGGCGACCGTCCCTGCGTGCGCCTCCACCACGGCCGCCACGATCGACAGGCCCAGGCCCGCTCCCCCGCCGGAGGCGTCCGCGCGGCGGCGGTGTTCTGCTCTGGTGAAGCGTTCGAAGACGCCCGGCTGGATGTCTGCCGGGATGCCCGGGCCGTCGTCGTGGACCTGGAGGACCGCCGTCCCGCCGTCCGTCTCCAGCGTCACCGTCACCTTGGTGCCCACGGGCGTGTGCAGACGCGCGTTGGCCAACAGGTTGGCCAGCACCTGTTGCAGGCGGTGCGTGTCCCCCGGCACCGTCACCGGTTCCTCGGGCAGGTCCAGGGTCCAGCGGTGGTCCGGGCCCGTGGCGCGGGCGTCCGTCACCGCGTCCAGGGTCAGGCGGGTGAGGTCGACCGGGTGCCGTTCCAGCGGGCGGCCCGCGTCCAGGCGGGCCAGCAGGAGGAGATCGTCGACCATCTCGCCCATCCGGGAGGACTCGGCGGCGATGCGCTCCAGGGCCCGGGTGATCTCGGGAGGCAGCGGGCCCGGATGGAGCAGCGCCAGTTCCGCGTGGCCGCGGACCGAGGCGACCGGGGTGCGCAGTTCGTGGCTGGCGTCGGCGGCGAAGGAGCGGAGGCGTTCCTCGCTGGCGTGGCGCTTCGTCAGCGCGTCCTCGACATGGCCCAGCATGCGGTTGAAGGCGGTGGCGACCCGCCCGACCTCGCTTCGGGGATCGGAGCCGGGCGCCCGGGCCGGCAGGGCCACCTCGCCGCTGGCGAGCGGGAGTTCGCTGACCCGGGTGGCCGTCGCCGCAACACGGCTCAGGGGACGCAGGGACCAGCGGACCCAGAGGGCGCCCGCCACCCCGGTCACGGCCAGGGCGAGGCCGAAGACGGCGGCGCAGACCAGTTCCAGGCGGTGCACGGTGGCCCGGACCGGTTCCAGGGGGAGCCCGGTGATCAGGACGTCGCCGTCGCGGCCGGTCCAGGCCAGGAGCCGGTAGTCGTGGATCGAGGCGAGCGGGACCGTGTGCGCCCTGCCGTCCACCGGCAGCCGGGCGAGGGCCGCGCGGTCCGCCGCGGTGAGGCCGACGGTCAGGTCGGGGTCGGCGCCGGACGGGATCAGGGCCGCGTTGGTGACCCGGCCGTTGAGGAGGCGGGCGCCGAAGGTGCCGGCGGCCTGGCGCCGGGTGTCGCCGTGCTCGTCGCCGTCGCGGTCACTGGGCTTGTACGTGCCGTGTTCCAGGGACTGCGGGAAACTCGGCCCGGTCTGCTGGAGCTGCTGGTCCAGGCGCCCGGTGAGAAAGCCGTTCAGCTCGACCACGGCCGCGACGCCCACGGCCGCGCAGCTCAGCGCGAGCAGGACGACCAGGCCGGCGGTGAGGCGGGCGCGCAGGGTGCGGGGGCGGGGCAGGCGCCGTAGCCGGCCTGGCTGTCGTAGCTGTCGTAGCTGCCGTAGCTGTCGTAGCTGTCGTAGCTGTCGTAGCTGTCGTACGAGTCTCACCTGGTCACCGGCTTGAGGACGTAGCCCGCGCCGCGGACCGTGTGGATCATGGGCTCGCGGCCCGCGTCCACCTTCTTGCGCAGGTAGGAGATGTACAGCTCCACGACATGGGCGCGGCCGCCGAAGTCGTAGGACCACACCCGGTCCAGGATCTGTGCCTTGCTGAGGACGCGGCGCGGGTTGCGCATCAGGAAGCGGAGGAGTTCGAACTCGGTCGGGGAGAGCTCGATCAGTTCGCCGGCCCGGCTCACCTCACGGGCCTCCTCGTCCATGGTCAGGTCACCGACGACGAGCCGGGGTCCCTCGTCCGGCTGGCGGGCCATGCCGGCGCGGCGCAGCAGTCCGCGCAGCCGGGCGACGACCTCCTCCAGGCTGAAGGGCTTGGTGACGTAGTCGTCGCCACCCGCGGTGATACCGGCGATCCGGTCCTCCACGGCGTCCCGGGCGGTGAGGAAGAGCACACAGACGTCCGGTTTGACCCGGTGCAGCGACCGGAGCACGGCGAAGCCGTCGGTGTCCGGGAGCAGCACGTCGAGGACCACCGCGTCCGGCAGCAGCTCACGGGCCGCGGCCAGCGCGGATGCGCCGTCGCCGGCCTCGCGGACCTCCCAGCCCTCGTAGCGCAGGGCGCCGGTGAGCACCTCCGCCAGGTCGGGGTCGTCGTCGACGACGAGGACGCGGAGCGGGGTGCCGTCGGGTCGGGTGAGGGCGGGGCGGCCGGAACGGGTGGTGTTCATCGCGTCTACCAGCATCACCCCTGCGGACGGGGAGCGGTGACCCCTGGTCCTCTGAGTTTGCTCTGAGTCGGCTGAGCCGGGGCCACTGAGAGGTCGCTCAGAGGTTCGGCCTGCACAGTGACTGCACCGGACGGAGAAAGGACCCGACTCATGACGACCGTGGACGAACGGCGTACGGCCCCGGCCGTGCCCGTGGCCACGCGCCGCTCCCCCGCCGCCGCCGTGCTCGCCGTGGTGTGGGCGGGGGCGGCGGCCGTGCTCGCGCTGTGGTGGTCGGACACCGGCTCGGTCGTCGGTGCGGCGGGCTGGCTGACCGGGGCCGGCCGGATCGCCGGGCTGCTGTGCGGGTACGCCTGTGCGGTGCTCGTCGGCCTGATGGCCCGGGTGCCGTTGCTGGAGGTGCGGATCGGCTCGGACCGGGTCGCCCGCTGGCATGCGATGGCCGGCCGGTACACGGTCTGTCTGCTGGTCGTCCACGTCGCGCTGATCCTCACCGGGTACGCCGCCCAGGACCACGCCTCGCTCGTCCACGAGACGGTGGATGTCGTCCTTCACTACCCGGAGATGCTCAAGGCCACGGCCGGCACGGTGATCCTCTTCGCGGTCGGGGTCACCTCGGTGCGGGCGGTGCGCCGCCGTACCAGTCACGAGTTCTGGTACTACGTCCACCTCCTCACCTACGCGGCCGTCTTCCTGGCCTTCGGCCACCAGCTCGCGCTCGGCAACGACCTCAAAGGCAAGCCGGTCGCCACCGCCCTGTGGTACGCGCTGTATCTGGGGGTCGCGGGCCTGGTCGGGTGGTTCCGGATCCTGGCTCCGGTACGGCTCAACCTCCGGCACCGGCTTCGGGTGGAGTCCGTGCGGCAGGAGGCGCCGGGCGTGTACTCCGTCGTGGTGGGCGGCCGGCGGATCGACGAACTCGGGGCGCGGGCCGGGCAGTTCTTCCGCTGGCGGTTCCTCGGCGGCGACGGCATGGGCTGGACGTCGACGCCGTACTCGCTCTCGGCGCCGCCGCGCGGCGATCTGCTGCGGATCACCGTCAAGGCACTCGGCGACCACAGCGCGGCCGTGTCGCTGCTGCGCCCCGGCACCCGGGTGTGGGCGGAGGGCCCGTACGGCTCCCTCACCGCCGACCGGGCCACCGGCCACCGGACCCTGCTGATCGCGGCCGGCGTCGGCGTGACCCCGCTGCGGGCGCTCTTCGAGACGCTGCCCGGCGAGGTCACGCTGCTCTACCGGGCACGTACCGCGCAGGACCTCGCGCTGGGCGGCGAGCTGGAGGCGATCGCACGATGGCGCGGGGCCCAGGTGCTGTACGCCCTCAACGGCCCGCAGGGGGAACGCCCCGCCCTCACGGCACAGGCACTGCGGGCGGCCGTCCCCGGTCTCGCCGGACACGACGTGTACCTCTGCGGTCCGCACGGCTTCGCCGAGGAGCTGTACGGGGCGCTGCGCGCCGCCGGGGTGCCCGACCGCCGTATCCACCACGAGTCCTTCGAGCTGTGAGGCCCCCGCCGTGCACGCACTGAGCAAGAACCGGCCCCTGCGCCGCATCACGCTGGCGAGCGCCGCCACCGTCTGCGGGATGGTGATGCTGCTGGCGCTGAAGCCGCACACCGCCCCGACCGTGGTCACGGAGTCGGCGGCGCCCGCCCCGTCGAGCAGTGCGAGCGCCGCACCCGGCGGGTCGGGCGGCGCCACCGGTACCAGGACGGTCACCGGGGACACCGTCCAGACCCGCTGGGGCCCCGTCCAGGTGCGGGTGACCATCAAGAGCGGGAAGATCACCGACGTCACCGCGCTCCAGTACCCGCAGGACAACCCCCGGGACCAGCAGATCAACGACTACGCCCTGCCGCAGCTGCGCAGCGAGGCGCTGACGGCACAGAGCGCGCGGATCGACACCGTCTCCGGGGCCACCTACACCAGCGAGGGTTACCAGCAGTCACTCCAGTCCGCGCTGGACTCGGCGGGTCTCTGAACACTCAGGCTGTGCCGCACGTATCTGTGGGCCAAGGGTCAAGTCCCCACGGAGGAACCGTGACCACCACGCTCGCAGGCGGACGTGCCGCCCGCCGCCAGACGATGCGCCGCATCCGCCCGCGCCGCTCCCCGGCCGTACCGCTGCTCCTCGCCGTATGGGCGGGCGCGGCGGCCGTGCTGTGGCTGTGGTGGCACAACACCCCGTCCATCGCCGACCAGAACGGCAAGATCCTCAACGCCGGCCGCATCACCGGGCTGCTGGCCGGGTACCTGATGGCGCTCGTCGTGCTGCAGATGGCCCGGGTGCCGGCGCTGGAGCGGCGGGTCGGCTCCGACCGCGTCGCCCGCTGGCACGCGATGAGCGGCCGCTACACCCTCTGCCTGGTCTTCGCGCACGTCTTCCTCATCATGTGGGGCTATGCCCTGCAGGCCGGCAAGACGCTGAACGACATCGTCCAGCAGACCATCGACTCCATCAACCAGCTCCCCGACATGGGCAAGGCGGCCATCGGCACCGGCCTGTTCGTGGTCATCGGCCTCACCTCGGTCGGCCCGGTCCGGCGCAGGATGCCGTACGACACCTGGTACCACGTGCACCTGCTCACGTACGCGGCGGTGTTCCTGACCTTCTGGCACCAGATCACCACCGGCAACGACTTCGCCCTCACGCCGATCGCCAAGACCTTCTGGTACGGCCTGTACGGCGCCGTCACCGCGCTGGTCGTCTGGTACCGGATCCTCACCCCGATCCGGCTCAACCTGCGGCACCGGATGCGGGTCGAGGCGGTCATCGAGGAGACGCCGGGCATCGTGTCGGTGCTGATCGGCGGGCGCAAGCTGCACCGGATGGGCGCGCAGTCCGGCCAGTTCTTCCGCTGGCGGTTCATGGCCCCCGGGATGCGGTTCAGTTCGCACCCGTACTCGCTGTCGGCGGCGCCCCGCCCCGACATGCTGCGGATCACCGTCAAGGCGATCGGCGACCACAGCGCGCGGCTGCGCGAACTTCGGCCCGGAACCAAGGTGTGGGCCGAGGGGCCGTACGGGGCGATGACCGCGTCCCGGCGCAGCCGCGGCAAGGTTCTGCTGGTGGCGGGCGGCGTCGGGATCACGCCCATGCGGGCGCTGTTCGAGACGCTGCCCGGCGCCGCCGGCGACCTGACGCTGCTCTACCGTGCCAACACCACGCAGGACCTGGCGCTCTGGGACGAACTGGCCAAGATCGCCAACGAGCGCGGGGCCCGGCTGATGTACGCGGTCAACAGCCCGGAGGGCGAGCGGCCGGACATCTCCGCGGAGAACCTCCAGCGGAAGATCCCCGACATCGACAACCACGACGTCTTCATGTGCGGCCCGCCCGGGTTCGCGCAGGGAGTGTACGAAGCGCTGCGCGGCGCGGGGGTTCCCGCCCGCCGCATCCATCACGAGTCGTTCGAGATGTGAGCGACGGGACCACGGAATCCAGGGAATCGGGAGTTCGGAAACGATGAGGAAGAGTCACCCCATCCGGCGGGTGGTGCTGGCCACCGCGGCGACCGTGTCCGGTGTCGTGCTGCTGCTGTCGCTGAAGCCGTCGTCCGACCCGGCGTCCGCGTCGGCGGCGGGCGCGGCCCCCTCGGCCGCGGCGGCGGGCCAGGAGTCGCCGCAGGGCGGCACCGGGGCCGCCGGCGCCACCACCGTCACCGGTGACGCGACCCAGACCCAGTACGGGGTCGTGCAGGTGCGGCTGACCGTCGCGGGCGGCAAGATCACGCAGGCCGAGGCGGTCCAGGCGCCCAAGGGCGGCACCAGCGACCAGAAGACCGCGCTGTCGGTGCCGCAGCTGAACAAGGAGACGGTGGCCGCGCAGAGCGCGAACATCGACTCGGTCTCCGGCGCGACCTACACCAGCACCGGCTACAAGCAGTCCCTGCAGTCGGCGCTGGACAGGATGAAGGCGACGGCGGGCGCGACCGGCTCCTCGTCGGGTTCCTCCGGCTCCTCGTCGGGCTCCTCCGGCTCCGCGCAGGCGCAGGCCAGGACGGTGACCGGGCAGGTCGCGCAGACCCAGTACGGTCCGGTGCAGGTCCGGATCACCGTCTCCGGCGGAAAGATCACCAAGGCGGAGGCCGTCCAGGCGCCCAAGGGCGGCACCAGCGACCAGAAGACCGCGCTGTCCGTACCGAAGCTCAACCAGGAGGCGGTGGCGGCGGGGAACGCGAACATCGACTCGGTCTCCGGAGCCACCTACACCAGCACCGGCTACAAGCAGTCGCTGCAGTCGGCGCTGGACCAGGCCGGTGGCTGAGACGGTGGCGGACGCGGAGGCTCACGCCGCGGTACGTCATGCGGAGGAGGTCATGGGGACCGTCTTCTCCTTCGACGTCCGTGGCGGGAATCCCGATGCCGTACGGACCGCCCTCGACGAGGCGGTCGCCGGACTGCACCGGGTCGACGAGGTGTTCAGCACCTACCGCGAGGACAGCCAGGTCTCCAGGCTGGCGCGGGAGGAGATCGGCCTCGCGGAGTGCGACCCCTCGGTGTCCGAGGTGCTGGAGCTCGCCGCCGAGGCGGAGCGGGTGAGCGACGACTGGTTCAGCACCCGCTACCGGGGGAGCCTGGACCCCACCGGCATCGTCAAGGGCTGGTCCGTCGAGCGGGCGGCGCGGGCGCTGGCGCGGGTGCCCGGGGTGACCGGGGTGAGCGTGAACGGGGGCGGCGACGTCCAGATGTTCGGCGCACCCGAGCCCACCCGGGCATGGCGGGTGGGCATCGCCGATCCGCTCAGGCCGGGCGGGCTGGCGGCGGTGATCACGGCGGCGGGGGTGGACGAGCTGGCGGTGGCGACGTCCGGTACGGCGGAGCGGGGCGCCCATATCGTCGACCCGCGGACCGGAAAGTCGGCGGTGACCGACCTGGTGGCGGTGACGGTGGTCGGCCCCCGTCTGACCTGGGCGGACTGCTGGGCCACGGCGGCGTTCGCGATGGGGTCGCGGGCCGGGTTGGCCTGGCTGGAGTCGCTGCCGGGTGTGGAGGGGCTGTTGATCACCGCGGGCGATGAGGTGCGCTGCACCGGGGGGCTGGCCGCCCGTCTGGGCTGAGGTGGGGGGTAGGGACGCTCGCCGCGGCGCTCACCGGCGCTCACCGGCGCTCACCGGCGCTTGCCGGGTGCCGCCGCGCCCGCCCGTGCCGCCCTGCGGCACGCCCGCCGGCAGCCGAGCAGCCGGGGAAGGGGGCGACTGGGCAGCGCCCCGTAGGGACGCGGGGAACTGCGCGACCAGCCACGAACCACCCGCAGCCGATCGACAGTCGGACTCCGCCGCGAGGTATTTCAGATTCGTCCCGTAAAACGCCATCCCAACGCCCCTCCCGGCCGTACCCCCTGTGAAGCAAGTTTCAGGAGGAACACCATGGCCGTCTTCAGCAACCTCATGCCGTTCAACCATCGGGACCGCGACCACGATCACAACGACCGGCACGGCCACGACCACGGGCACGACCACGACCACGATCGCGACCGCCACGACCGCCACGGTGACCGGCACGACCACGGCGACCGGCACGGGCACGACCACTACTGACCACACCTGAAGGCGGAGCGGACCGGAAACCGGGTCAGCCGGTCCGCTCCGCCGGCGGTTTCCGAGGAACCCTGTCATGGCGCACGTGCCACGGCGTCCGCTGCCGGCCGGCGATCCCTCCGGCATCGTGGTCGCGGCCGCTCCCCCGGTCTCCCCACGCGAGGTGTTCCGGCGGTTCTGGCCGTACACCCGCGGTGGCCGCCGCTGGCTGGTGCCCGTCGTCCTGCTGAGCCTGACCGCCCCGGTCGTCGACGCGGCGGAACTCTGGCTGTTCAAGATCGTCGTGGACGACGTGCTGGTCCCCCGGGATCTGCGCCCGTTCCTGTGGGTCGTACCGGCCTGTCTCGGTCTCGTCGTCTGCTCCGGCGTGCTGGGCTTCGCCGACGACGTGACGTCCACCTGGGTCGGCGAACGGTTTCTGCTGTCGCTGCGCTCCGATGTCTTCCGGCACGTCCAGGGGCTGTCGCTGGGCTTCTTCGAGCGCCGGCGGCTCGGGGACGTGCTCTCCCGGGTCACGGGCGACGTCGACGCCGTGGAGACGTTCCTGCTCTCGGGCGTGGCGGACGCCCTGTACTACGTGATCCGCCTCGGTGTCTTCGTCGGTCTGCTGTTCTACCTGCGCTGGGACCTGACCCTGCTCGCCCTCGTCATCGTGCCGCTGTTCTGGGGCTCCGCCCGGCACTTCTCCCGGCTGATCAAGGACGCGTCACGGGAGCGCAGGCGGCGCGGCGGCTCGCTCAGCGCGATCGCCGAGGAGTCGCTGGGCAACGTGGTGCTGGTGCAGGCGTACAACCGGCAGGAGTGGGAGGGGCGCCGGTTCGACCGGGAGAACGTCGGCAGGTTCCGGGCCGCGATGGCCTCGGCACGGATCCGTGCCGTGTACGGACCCGTCGTCGAGTTCATCGAGGTGGCGGGCAGTCTCGCGGTGCTGGGCCTCGGCACCTGGAAGCTGGCGCAGGGCCAGCTCACCCTCGGCGGCCTGCTGGTGTTCCTCGCCCTGATCGGCAAGCTGTACAGCCCGGTGCACGGCCTGTCCGGGCTCGGCACCACCTTCTACGCGGCCTCCGCATCGGCGGAACGGATCATCGAACTGCTGGACCAGCGGCCCCAGGTGACCGAAGCGCCGGGGGCCCGGCGGATCCGCCGGGCGCACGGTGACGTCGAGTTCGACGGGGTGTGGTTCCGCTATCCCGGTACGGCGGCCTGGGCGCTGTCCGGCGTCTCCTTCCACGTGGCGCCCGGGGAGACGCTGGCGCTGGTCGGGGCGAGCGGAGCGGGCAAGTCCACGCTCGCGAAGCTGCAGTTGAGGTTCTACGACCCCGACCGGGGCGCGGTCCGCCTGGACGGGACCGACCTGCGCGAACTCAGTCTGTCCGGCGTGCGGGAGAGCGTGGCGGTGGTGCTGCAGGAGACGCTGGTCTTCCACGGCACCGTGCGGGACAACATCGCCTACGGCCGGCCGGGGGCCACGGAGGCGGAGATCGTCGCGGCGGCGCGGGCCGCGGACGCGCACGAGTTCGTCGAGCGGCTGCCGGAGGGCTACGACACGCTCGTCGGGCAGCGCGGCCGGACGCTCTCCGGCGGACAGTGCCAGCGGCTGGCGATCGCCCGGGCGATGATCCGGGACGCGCCGGTGCTCCTCCTCGACGAACCGACGGCCGGGCTGGACGTGCGGTCGGGCCGACGGATCATGGACCCGCTGCGCCGGCTGATGGCCGGACGGACGACGGTCGTCATCTCCCACAACCTGCTGACCGTCCGCGACGCCACCCGCATCGTGGTGCTCGACCGCGGCCGGGTCGTCGAGGACGGCGCCCACGCGGATCTGCTGGGACGGGAGGGGGCATACGCCCGGCTGCACCGGCTGAGCGCGGGCGCCGCGCTGCCGTGAACCCCGCGGACACGAGCACGGGCGCCGCGCTGCCGTGAACCCCGCGGGCACGAGCACGGGCGGCGCGCTGCCGTGAACCCCGCGGGCACGAGCACGGGCGGCGCGCTGCCGTGAACCCCGCGGACACGAGCACGGGCGGTGCGCTGCCGTGAACCCCGCGGGCACTGCGCGGGCGCCGCGCTGACATGAACCTTCACGGGCGGAGCTTCGCGGCCGGTGCCGGGCGCCCGGCCGGTCGCCGGTCACCTCGCGCCGGCGCAGCTCACGCCCACCGGCCGGCTCGGCATGCACGGCGCCTCGAGTACCGGTGCGGGTCTTCCGGTGCGTACTCGAGGCGGGCGGTTCACGTCCGCGGGGCCACCACCTTGCCCTTCTGCAGCTCGGCGGTGGCCAGGACGGTGCCGGCGGGGGAGGTCAGACGGGCGCCGGTGTACTGGGTGAGGTCGACGGGTACCGCCACGCCCCAGTTGCCGCGTCCGGCGCGCAGCGGGAACTCGCCGACCCTGACGGTGGCGCCGTCGGCACGTTCGAGGAGGCAGGTGACCTTGCCGGTGTACGGGGTGCCGGTGAGGGCCACGGACATGAAGATCCAGCCGGGGCTGCCGGGGTGGGCGTACACCTCGCCGACGGGCTGCCCGCCGCCGGCCGGGGTCATGTCCCCGACCAGTACGGGCTCGGACTCGACGGTGGGCGAAGCGGTGACGGCCCCCTCGACCGCGCTGCCGATCGCCCAGCCCGCGAACCCGACCGCGACGGCGAGGGTGGCGGCGACCGCCGCGAGCCGCAGCCTGGCCCGCCGGGCGTGGCTGCGCCAGCTGCGGGGGGCGCGGGCGGTCGGCCGCTGCCCCTCGGGTCCCGCCGCCTGCTCGGTGAGGCTGCGCGCCACCCGGGTCTCGAAGCCGGGCGGCGGTGTGCCGTCCGGCAACAGGCCGATCAACCGGTCGCCGATCCCGGTCAGTTGGCGTACGTACTCCCGGCAGTCCGCGCACCCGTCCAGATGGGCGACGGCTTCGGCCCGCTCGCGGCCGGGCAGTACGCCCAGCGCCAGCTCGGCGCCGACCTCCCGCAGCTTCTCGCAGTGCGCGTCACTGGACATGGTCGCCTCGCTTCGGAGACGCGAGTGCGGTGCGGAGCTTGGCCATCGCCGCTCTGATCCGCGTCTTGGCGGTGCCCAGCGGGATCTTCTCCACGTCGGCGATCTGCTGGGCGGTCATGCCGTATATGCCTGCCATCATCAGGGCCCTGGCCTGTTCCCGCGGCAGCCGTGCCAGTGCGGCCCGGAGCTGGGTGGAGGCCTCGTCGGCCAGCGCCCACCGCTCGGGGGTCTCGGTGACGGCGTCGAGGAGGGGGTCGAGGTCCTCGGGTGCCATCGGTTCGGTCCGCCGTGCGCGGACGGCGTCGACGGCGAGGTTGTGCGCGATGGTGGTCAGCCAGGTCGCGACCGAGCCGCGGCGCGAGTCGTAGATCTGGGCATGCCGCCAGGCGCGCTCGAAGGTCTGCTGGGCGATGTCCTCGGCGAGCTGCTGGTCCCCGGTGACGGCCATGGCGACGCCGAAGACCCGGTGCTGGAACCTCCGTACGAAGATCACAGCGAGCTCCGGATCTCCGGTGGCCAGCCCGGACAGCAGAGCCTCGTCCGGGAGGCGGCCGACAGGGAACCGGAATCCCGACACACCTCTGTATACGTTCGACGGCCGCCAGGGGATTGCTCTCCCGCCTGTCCGCCCGTCGCGGAAGATCACATGCCCATTGTCCGTCGGCGGGCCGGGCCCCGCACGCGGGTCAGTGGCCGTTCTGGGCCAGGCGCAGCAGGTGGTCCGCGAGGGCCTGTCCGCCGGTGGGCTCACGGCTGATGAGCAGCAGTGTGTCGTCTCCCGCGATGGTCCCCAGGATGTCCTGCAGCTCCGCCTGGTCGATCGCGGACGCGAGGAACTGCGCCGCCCCCGGAGGGGTCCGCAGGACGACCAGGTTCGCCGACGCCTCCGCGGAGATCAGGAGTTCCTGGGAGAGGCGCCGCATCCGCTCCTCCTTCGCCGACTCCCCCAGCGGCGCCCGCGGGGTACGGAAACCGCCCTCGCTCGGCACCGCGTAGATCAGCTCCCCGTCGGTGTTGCGGATCTTCACCGCGTTCAGCTCGTCGAGGTCCCGGGAGAGCGTCGCCTGGGTGACCGTCAGCCCGTCGTCGGCGAGCAGCTTCGCGAGCTGGCTCTGCGAGCGCACCGGCTGCCGGTTGAGGATGTCCACGATCCGGCGGTGCCGGGCGGTCCGGGTCTGCGGTACCGCGGGCCCCGCCCCGCCGGACTGGTCGAACTCCTGCGCGTGGCTCATCGTCGTCTCATTCTCCGGATCGTCCGTCCCCGCTCGCTGCGTCGAGGATGCCGGGCAGGGCACTGAGCAGCGCGTCCGCCTCGTCGTCGCGGAGGTTCAGCGGGGGCATCAGCCGAACGACGTCCGGGGCGGGCGCGTTCACCAGGAACCCGGCCTCCTGAGCCGCCTGCTGCACCTGCGCTGCCAGCGGCTCGGTGAGCACGATACCCAGGAGGAGACCCGCGCCCCGGACATAATCGATCAACCGGTGGCCGAGGCCCTCGATTCCGTCCCGCAACTTCTCGCTCTGCCGCTTGACGTTCTCCAGCAATCCCTCGTTCTCGATGGTGTCGAGAACGGCGAGCCCGGCGGCGCAGGCGACCGGGTTGCCGCCGAAGGTCGTGCCGTGGTGGCCCGGCTGGAGGAGGTCGGCGGCCCGGCCGAAGGCCACCGTCGCGCCGAGCGGCAGTCCGCCGCCCAGCTGCTTGGCGAGGGTGACGACGTCGGGCAGCACGCCCTCGTGGGCCTGGTACTCGAACCAGGTGCCGGTCCGGCCGATGCCGGTCTGCACCTCGTCGAGGACGAGCAGCGCGCCGGTGGCGGCGGTGATCGCGCGGGCCGCCTTGAGATAGCCGGCCGGGGGGACGATCACGCCGTTCTCGCCCTGCACGGGCTCGATGACGACCAGGGCGGTGTCCTCGGTGACGGCGGCGGCCAGCGCCTGCGCGTCGCCGTAGGGCACGTGCGTGACGTCGGCGGGCAGCGGGCGGAACGGGTCCTGCTTGGCGGGCTGCCCGGTGAGCGCGAGGGCGCCCATCGTACGGCCGTGGAAGCCGCCGTCGGTGGCGACCATGTGGGTCCGCCCGGTCAGCCGGCCGATCTTGAAGGCGGCCTCGTTGGCCTCGGCGCCGGAGTTGCAGAAGAAGACCCTGCCGTCGCGCCCGAAGAGCTGCAGCAGCCGTTCGGCGAGGGTGACGGTGGGCTCGGCCATGAAGAAGTTGGAGATGTGGCCGAGGGCGGCGATCTGCCCGCTGACGGCCTCCACGATCGCCGGGTGGGCGTGGCCCAGCGCGTTGGTGGCGATACCGCCGACGAAGTCGTAGTACTGCCGGTCCTCGGTGTCCCACACCTTGACGCCCTCGCCGCGCACCAGGGGCAGCCGCGGGGTGCCGTAGTTGTTCATGAGCGCGCCCTGCCACCGGGTGGCCAGTTCCTGGTTGCTCACGACTGCTTCCCCTCCTGCTCGTCGGGCACGACCATCGTGCCGATGCCTTCGTCCGTGAAGATCTCCAGCAGGATCGAGTGCTGGACCCGGCCGTCGATGACGCGGGCGGTGGTGACGCCGTTGCGTACGGCGTGCAGGCAGCCCTCCATCTTCGGCACCATGCCGGAGCTCAGCTCCGGCAGCAGCTTCTCCAGTTGGGAAGCGGTGAGACGGCTGATCACCTCGTCGGAGTTCGGCCAGTCCTCGTAAAGGCCCTCGACGTCGGTGAGGACCATGAGGGTCTCGGCGCCCAGCGCAGCAGCGAGTGCCGCAGCCGCCGTATCAGCATTGACGTTGTAGACATGCCTCGAATCGCTGTCGTCCTGGGAGCGGGCGATCGAGGAGACGACCGGGATCCGGCCGTCGGCGAGCAGGGCCTCGATCGCGCCCGTGTCGATCGCGGTGATCTCGCCGACCCGCCCGATGTCGACGAACTCGCCGTCGATCTCGGGCCGGTGCCTGGTGGCGGTGATGGTGTGGGCGTCCTCGCCGGTGAGCCCGACGGCCAGCGGTCCGTGCTGGTTGAGCAGGCCGACCAGCTCGCGCTGGACCTGCCCGGCGAGCACCATCCGTACGACGTCCATGGCGTCCTCGGTGGTGACCCGGAGCCCGGCCTTGAACTCGCTGACGATGCCGTGCTTGTCGAGGGCGGCGCTGATCTGCGGGCCGCCGCCGTGCACGACGACCGGCTTGAGGCCGGCGTGGTGCAGGAAGACGACGTCCTGGGCGAAGGCGGCCTTCAGGTCCTCGTCGATCATGGCGTTGCCGCCGAACTTGATGACGACGGTCCTGCCGTTGTGACGGACCAGCCAGGGCAGCGCCTCGATGAGGGTCTGCGCCTTGGGCAGCGCGGTGTGCTTGCGCGTAGTACTCATGACGAATAAGCGCTGTTCTCGTGGACGTAGTCGGCGGTCAGGTCGTTGGTCCAGATGGTGGCGGTCTCGGAGCCGGCCGCCAGGTCGGCGACGATGTGCACCTCGCGGTAGCGCATGTCGACCTTCTCGCGGTCCTCGCCGACGCCGCCGTTCTTGCAGACCCAGACGCCGTTGATGGCGACGTTGAGCCGGTCCGGCTCGAAGGCGGCCCTGGTGGTGCCGATGGCGGAGAGCACCCGCCCCCAGTTGGGGTCCTCGCCGTGGATGGCGCACTTGAGGAGGTTGTTGCGGGCGATGGAGCGGCCCACCTCGACGGCGTCGTCCTCGCTGGCCGCGTTGACCACCTCGACCCTGATGTCCTTGCTGGCGCCCTCGGCGTCCCGGATCAGCTGCTGGCCGAGGTCGTCGCAGACCTGCCGTACGGCCTCCGCGAACTCCTCGTACCCCGGGGCGATCCCGGAGGAGCCGGAGGCGAGCAGCAGCACGGTGTCGTTGGTGGACATGCAGCCGTCGGAGTCGACGCGGTCGAAGGTGGTCCGGGTGGCGGCCCGCAGCGCCTTGTCCAGGACCTCGCTGTCGACGACGGCGTCCGTGGTGAGCACGACCAGCATGGTGGCGAGGCCGGGGGCGAGCATGCCGGCGCCCTTGGCCATGCCGCCGACCGTCCAGCCCTCCTCGTCGGTCACCACGGACGTCTTGTGCACGGTGTCGGTGGTCTTGATGGCGATGGCGGCCTTCTCGCCGCCGTGCTCGGACAGCTGGGCGGCGGCGGTGTCGATGCCGGGGAGCAGCTTGTCCATGGGGAGCAGGACGCCGATCAGACCGGTCGAGCAGACGGCCACCTCGATGGCACCGCGCCCCAGTGCCTCGGCGGCCTTCTCGGCCGTCGCGTGGCTGTCCTGGAAGCCCTTGGGGCCGGTACAGGCGTTGGCGCCGCCGGAGTTGAGGACGACGGCCGAGACCTGGCCGCTCTTGAGGACCTGCTCGGACCACAGCACCGGCGCGGCCTTCACCCGGTTGGAGGTGAAGACGCCCGCGGCGGCACGGCGGGGTCCGTTGTTGACCACGAGGGCCAGGTCGGGGTTGCCGTTCTCCTTGATCCCGGCCGCGATGCCCGCGGCCGTGAATCCCTTCGCTGCCGTCACGCTCACGGCGCAACTCCGATCGTGGTCAGCCCGGTGGTCTCGGGGAGACCCAGGGCGAGGTTCATGCTCTGGACGGCACCGCCCGCGGTGCCCTTGGTCAGGTTGTCGATGGCGCTGATCGCGATGATGCGGCCGACGGCCTCGTCGTATGCGACCTGTACCTGAACGGCGTTGGAACCGTAGACGGACGCCGTGGCGGGCCACTGCCCCTCGGGGAGCAGGTGGACGAAGGGCTCGTCGGCGTAGGCCTTCTCGTAGGCGGCCCGGACGGACTCGGCGGTCACGCCGCTCTTCGCCGCGGCGCTGCAGGTGGCGAGGATGCCCCGGGGCATCGGCGCGAGGGTCGGCGTGAAGGAGACGGCGATCCGCTCCCCCGCGACCGCGCTGAGGTTCTGGATCATCTCGGGGGTGTGCCGGTGGCCGCCGCCGACGCCGTACGGCGACATGGAGCCCATGACCTCGCTGCCCAGCAGGTGCGGCTTGGCCGCCTTGCCGGCGCCGGAGGTGCCGGACGCGGCGACGATCACCGCCTCGGGCTCGGCGATCTGGGCCGTGTAGGCCGGATACAGGGCGAGCGAGACGGCGGTGGGGTAGCAACCGGGTACCGCGATGCGCCTGGACCCCTCCAGCGCGGCGCGGGCACCCGGCAGTTCGGGAAGGCCGTAGGGCCAGGTACCGGCGTGCGGGGAGCCGTAGAAGCGCTCCCAGTCGGCCGGGTCCTCGAGGCGGAAGTCGGCGCCCATGTCGACGACGAGGACGTCGGGGCCGAGCTGCTCGGCGACGGCGGCGGACTGGCCGTGCGGCAGGGCGAGGAAGACGACATCGTGCCCGGCGAGGGCCTCGGGGGTCGTCTCCGCCAGCACGCGGTCGGCCAGCGGCAGCAGGTGCGGCTGGAGCCCGCCCAGGCGCTGCCCGGCGTTGGAGTTGCCGGTCAGGGCACCGATCTCGACCTCGGGGTGTGCGAGGAGCAGTCGCAGGACCTCTCCGCCCGCGTATCCGCTCGCTCCGGCAACCGCCGCACGTACCGCCATGTCCATCCTCCTCTGGATGGCATGACTATACGGTTCTCTGCACTTTTATGCAACGGAGCCACCGCATACCCGCGGTCTCGGCGTCCTCGTCGAGGAGGCGCTCGCCCTCCCTATGCCGCCTCCACCTTCGGGAGCATGACCCAGCGCGACACCACGAAAGTCACCGGAATCGCCGCCGCCGACGCCATCAGCGGAGCGAACCTGCTGCCGGCGTGCAGGACGTCGACGATCACGTACACCCCCACCGTGGTGATCACGAAATTCGTCGCGTTGGTCAGCGGGAACAGCAGGAACTTACGCCAGGTGGGCCGTATTCGGTAAGTGAACTTCGCATTGAGAAAGAACGAACCGATCATGCTCAGCAGAAACGCGAGAATATGCGCGGCGAGGTACGGCAAATACATCAGGAACAGCAGGTAGAGGCCGTAGTACGTCGCCGTGTTGATGACCCCGATCACCGCGAAGGTGATGATCTGGCCCGATATCGGGCGGGTGGGTCCGGTGGTCGTCAGGGCGTTCGGCATCAGGGGATGAGGTCCTTCGTCGTGCCGCGGGTGCGGTCTTCCGTTCGGTGCACGTTCGTCGCCTTCACCAGGAAGTGCGGGCGCCCCTTGACCTCGTAGTAGATCCGGCCGGTGTACTCCCCGATGACCCCGAGCATGATCATCTGTACGCCGGCCAGGGCGGTGACGGCTGTGATGATGGTGACATAGCCCGGCGTCTGGACGCCGTTGATCATCGCTCCGCCCACGATCCACGCCGTGTACACGCCGGCCAGGGCCAGCAGGGTCATGCCGAGGTAGAGCGCTGCGCGCAGCGGGCGGTTGTTGAAGGAGAGCAGCCCGTCGAGGCCGTAGTTGAGCAGGCTGCGGAACGACCAGGAGCTGGAGCCGTGTTCGCGCACCGCGTTCTCGTACTCGAAGGTGGTGCTGGGGAAGCCGACCCAGGCGAACAGGCCCTTGGAGAACCGGTTGTACTCGGTGAGGTCCACGATCGCGTCCACCACCCGGCGCGACATCAGCCGGAAGTCGCCCACGCCGTCGACGAGTTCGACGTCGACGAGCCGGTTGATCAGCCGGTAGTAGAGGCGGGCGGTGAAGGTGCGGGTGAAGCGGTCGCCCTGCCGGGTGCGCTTGGCGATGACCTGGTCGTAGCCCTCGCCGCGCAGTTCGACCATGCGCTTGATGAGCGACGGCGGGTGCTGGAGGTCGGCGTCCATGACGATCACGGCGTCGCCGGTGGCGTGCTTCAGGCCGGCGAGCAGGGCGGCCTCCTTGCCGAAGTTGCGGCTGAAGGAGACGTACCGGACGCGCGAGTCGCCGTCGGCGATCTGGCTGAGCAGGGACAGCGTCCTGTCCCGGCTGCCGTCGTCGACGTACACGAACTCCATGTCGTGACCGAGCGGCAGAAGCTCGTTGGCGATCTTCTGGACCTGCTCGTGGAAGCGCTCGATGACGTCTTCCTCGTTGTAACAGGGCGCGACGATCGATATCAGCATGGGTTTCTCCCCTGGGGACGGGTCAGTGGGCGGTGGTCGTGCGCTCGCCGGAGCGGACGGCGGTTCTGCGGCGCACGGCCGAGAAGATGCCGAGCAGGATCAGGGTCAGCAGCGAGGCGCCGCCGACGGCCGTGCCCAGGCGCAGGCCGGGCGGGTGGAACGTGCAGGTGAGACTGGTGGCCGAGGCGCCCAGCGGGACGGCGATCAGGCCGTGGAACTCGCCCGCCGCGACCTCGTCGCCCCCGGCGGAGCAGCGCCAGCCGGCGATGCGCGGGGCGGCCACGACGGCGGTTCCCGTGCTGCCCGCGGGGAGGCGGGCGTGCAGGGTGCCGCCGGAGACGGTCACCTCGGTCGCCCCCGTGGCCTTCAACCGCTGTACGGCGGCGCGTAGTTCGCCGGTGTCGAGGCAGCCGACCGCGCCCTGCGCCGGGACCCGGCCGAGCCGGTCGGGCTTCAGGTCGATCCGCACCTGCCCCGAGGCGCGTACCGTGCCGAGCGGCTGCATCGCGGCGATCTTCGTGCCCTGGGCGTCGGACCGGTAGAGCCGCCGCTCCCCGCCGCTGGCCAGTTGTGCCGTACCGGAGTAGTGCGGCGCCCACAGGAACGCCTCGGTGCCGGCCTGGCAGCGCGCGGTGAGCGTCTGCGCTCCGTCGACCAGCAGCCCGCGCGCCTCGTCGCCCTTGCGCGCACCGCTGAGGGTGGTGCGGGGCAGGGTGTAGACACGGGTGCCGAGCAGCAGTTCCTGGTTGCGGTACGGCGAGGGGCCGAACGAGGCCGGGGTGGTGCGCGGGGCGGTGGGCCGTACGGTCACCAGCGGCGGGACGTCCTCGCGGGTGACGGTCGACGGGCCGCCGCCCTGGGGCAGCCACTTCTGGTGCGGGTCCGGCGGGTTGTGCACCCGGGCGCCCACCGAGAAGACCGCGTCGGTGACCGGGTTGTCGAGGCTCTGCAGGCTGCGGCCGCGCGAGGTCCAGCCGCCGCCGAGCGCGGTGAGGGTACGGCTGAGGACGTCGGAGGTGAGGCTGCTGTAGTACTGGGAGCCCTGGCCGCCGACCATCATCGGGTCGTTGGCGACGGTCTGTTCGCGGCCGGGTTCGGTGCGGTACTTCGGCCAGGCGTCGGCCTCGGCCACGGCGTCCGCCTCCCGCTGCTGGCGGTCTCCCCAGGGCGCGTAGTCGTCCATCTGGCTGAGGCGCATGTGGGTGGCCACGGCGGAGGTGGCGGCGGCCTCGCCGAACTGGGCGCCGACCAGCAGCACCGCGGCGAGTGCGGCGAGGACGGGCCGGCCGTCCCTGAGACTCAGGAGCGCGAGTCCGCCGAGGGCACCGGCGACCGCGAGCAGCACCACCGGCCAGGTGTGGTGGGAGTGCTGCTGGGTCAGGGCGCTGCGGCTGGCGACGGCGCCGACCAGGGCCAGGAGCACGGCGGCCGCACCCAGGGCACGCCGGTCCGGCAGCCCGTAGGCAAGGGCGTGCCAAGCCGCTATGACCAGCAGGGCGCAGAACACGAAGGCCTGCCGGTAGGAGCTGCCGTTGGGGGCGGCGAAGGCGTGCCAGGCCAGGCTGGTCGGCGCCCACTGCAGGGACAGGCCCACGGCGAGCACCAGCACCGTCCAGCCCGCCCGCACCCGGACCGGCACCTTCCGGTGGAAGGGCAGGGCCAGGGCGAGCACCAGCGCGGTGATGCCGACGTAGAGGGCCGGGGAGCTGTAGCTGTAGGTGGTCGGCAGCAGCCGGGCGAACAGGTCGTCGGCCCCCACCGGGGCGAAGTGGCCCTCGCGGCCCGGGTAGGCGTGCTTGGTGCCGGAGTAGACGACGATCACCAGCGGCGCGGCCAGACCGACCCCGAGCCCGACCACGACCGCGGCCCGGCCGACCACCGCCAGTGCCCGCCGCCACGGCAGTTCGGCGAGGACCAGCCGGAGCAGCAGCACCAGGGCGGCACCGAGGGTGGCCATGTAGGCGGTGTAGAAGTTGGCGGTCCAGGCGAGTGCCACGATCAGCACGCTGAGCAGCGGGCGCCGGCCGGCCGTGGCCCACTCGCCGACCAGGCAGAGCAGCGGCAGTGCGATCAGCCCGTCGAGCCACATCGGGTTGAAGGAGGCGAGCGCGAGGCTCCAGCCGCACAGGGCGTAGGAGGCGCCCAGGATCCCGGCTCCCCACCAGCGGCCCCGGCGCAGAGTGAGCAGCAGCCAGGCCATGGCGGCACCGGCGACCGCCGTCTTCAGCACGGTGATCACATACACCGCGAGGTCGATCTCGTCGCGCGGGAACACCCCGACCAGCAGGGCGAACGGGCTGCTGACATAGGTGCCGATGTCCGGCAGGAAGCTGGAGCCGTAACCGGACTGCCAGTTGAAGACGATCCCGCCGTCGGCCCTGCCGTGCAGCAGGTCCCACAGGTGCGCGTGGAAGGGCACGTACTGGTTGCCGAGGTCGTTGACGTCGCGGGTGTGGGCGCCGAAGGGGTAGCTGCGGGCCACGACGTCGGCCGCGCAGAGGGTGACGGCGGTGAGGAGCGCCGCGAGCAGGGCTGCCGCCCGGCGCGGATCGGCGTCGGGCCGTCGCGCGGGTCCGGACTCCCGCTCTTCGCCCCCCGCCGGTTTCACCCCCTGTTCGCGCCCGGTCAGGGTCGTGCGATTCATTGTGTGCGGCCCCCAGAGAAAAACGGGGGGTGTTACTCCCCGCTGGTCGGTGTTTCGCCGACTTAGACGGGTAGATGTACCTGATGGTTGTGCCTCACCTATGAAGTAATACGTCGAATTCCGAATCCGCGTGCGAGTGCGGAAAGAATTCGCGACTTCAAAGGGAACTAAAGATTTCTGGAAGATGTTTTTCTGGTTAACGCGCCTGTGGCAGGCCTGTGTCGGCGTGAGGAAGGGCCGTATCGCGCACCGCCTCCGGGGAGTCCGCCCGATGGGCGCGTTCGACGGATTGGCCCCAGTACGTCCCCGAGACGATCAGCACGGCCCCCAGCACTCCGAGGGCGGTGAGGCGTTCGCCGCCGAGGCCGACGCCGACCAGGAGGGCCCACACCGGTTCGGTGCCCAGCAGCAGACTGGCCCGGGTGGCGGAGGTGCGCTGCACCGCCCAGGTCTGGGCGAGGAACGCGAGCAGGCCGCAGCACAGGGCGAGGTAGACCAGCTCGGCCCAGGTGACGGCGCCGGTCCTGGCGAGCGCCGGCAGTCCGGGCACCGCCGGCCCCAGGAAGAGGACCGCGCCGACGGCGGTCTGCACGGCCGTCAGCGGGAACGGGCGCACGGCCCGGCCCGCGGTCACCCGCCCGACCAGCACCACATGACCGGCCCGGACCACCGCGGCCCCGAGCATCAGCAGATCACCGGCGCCGGGGGCGCGCAGCCCGTTGCCGGACACCAGCAGCCCGACGCCGACGACGCACACTCCGACGGCGAGGAAGAACCTCCCCGGCAGCCGCCCGCGGTCCAGGACAGGGGTGAGGACGAGGGTCAGGCTGATGATCAGGCCCGCGTTCCCGGCGCTGGTGTGGGCGACACCGTAGGTCTCCAGGACGAGGACGGCGGCCTGGGTGAGGCCGAGGAGCGACCCGTACCGCCTCTCGTCCCGGGTGAGCGAGCCGAACCCGCGCAGTGCGACGAGGCAGACGACGGCGCCGATGGCGTAGCGCAGGAACAGGACGATCAGCACGGGGAGGGTGTCCGTGGCCGTCTTCGCCGTCAGGTAACTGGAGCCCCAGACGACGGCGAGAGCCAGGAGCACCCCATCGGTACGACGGGTGTGCGGCATGCCGTTCACGATCCCTGGCCAGGACTTTGAAGTAAACGACGACCTGCTCAACCAACCCTGTAGTAGAGCTACACTCACGCCATGGACGAACGGCAGCTGCGCGTCCTGCGGGAGCTGGGCGAACTGGGCAGCGTCACGGCGGTCGCGGAGGCGCTGCGGGTGACGCCCTCGGCGATCTCGCAGCAGCTGCGCCTGCTCCAGCGGTCCCTGCCGGTACCGCTCACCGAGCGTGCCGGGCGCCGGCTGGTGCTCACGGCGGCCGGGCAGGCCCTGGCCGACGCGGCGATCGGGGTGGAGACGGCACTGGCCCGGGCCCGCCACACCGTCGAGGAGTACGTCGACGAGCCCGAGGGCACGGTGTCGGTGGCGGCCTTCCACAGCGGGGCCGCCGCGTTCTATCCGCTGCTGCTGCGGCAGGTGCGCGGCCCGGGCTCCCCGAGGATCACCCTGCACGACGAGGACGTGGCCCAGGCCGACTTCCCGCCCCTGACCCGCGCCTACGACCTGGTCCTCGCCCACCGTCTCGACCACGCGCCGCCCTGGCCGCGGACCGCCGCGGCCACCCCGCTGCTGCGCGAACCCCTCGACATCGCCCTGCCGGCCGGCCACCCGCTGGCCGCGCGGACCGCCCTGACCGCGCGGGACGTGTCCGGCGAGCCCTGGATCACCGTGCACGACGGCTTTCCGCTGCTCGCGACCGTCGAGGCGATCGCCGCCGCGGCCGGGCACCGGCTCGACATCGTCCATCGCGTCAACGAGATCTCGGTCGTCGCCGAGCTGGTCGCCGCGGGCGGCGGGATCGCCCTGATGCCCCGCTGGACGTCCCGCCCGCACCCGGGCGTCACCCTCAGGCCCCTCGCCGGCATCGAGGCCCACCGCCACATCGACGCGCTCCACCGCCCCGAGCGCACGGCCCGCAGGGCGGTACGGACCGTGCTCGGCGAGCTGCGGGCCGCGGCGGAGACCATCCGCGTCAGGGGCTGATCGCGAAGCGGGCTTGACCTGGAGCACGCTCCAACTCCTAGCGTTCTCCCCATGGACGCACGAGCTGACACGAGCGAGAGCACCACCCGTGACGAGCGTTTCGCCCGCGGTCTGGAGGTCATGAGCCAGGTCGACGGCGGGCTCCGGGAGCGGGTCCTGGAGTCGCTGGCCGACATCAGCCCCGAGCTGGGCCACCAGGTCGTCGCCTGGGGCTTCGGGGAGATCTACTCCCGGCCCGAACTGGTGCCGCGTGACCGGCAGTTGGTGACCCTGGGCATGCTCACCGCGCTGGGCGGCTGCGAGCCCCAGCTGGAGGTGCACATCAACTTCTCCCTGAACGCGGGACTCACTCCCCAGGAGATCGTCGAGGCGCTGCTGCACTCCGCCGGGTACTGCGGCTTCCCCAAGGCGCTCAACGCCACCCTGGTCGCCAAGAAGGTCTTCGCCGAGCGTGGGCTGCTGCCGGTCGGGCAGCAGCCCGCGCAGGGGGCTACCTCTGCCTGATCCGCAGGAAGGTGACGGAGTTCGCCGGGAAGGTGTACGTGAACCGGTCGGCGACTCCGGTGAAGGTGGACGTGACCGGGGCGACCGCGGTGGACGTCTCGGTGTTCACCGCGTCCGGCGCCGCCGCGAGCGTGATCACCTTCGCCTTCCTCGACACCTCGGCACCTCCGAGGTCGACGGCCGTACGGGCCGCCGCGGACTGGGCGTTGACGACCTTGACGATCAGGTCGCCGGTCTTCTCGTCCCTGGTGACGACCTGCCGGAACGGCTCGGCAGGCTTGTCGTCGGTGAAGCCGCCCCACTCCTGCCCGTCGAGGGAGAGGGTGACCCGCCTCCCCCGCACCTTGATGTCGACGTCGTAGGTCCGGCCGGTCTGCACCGACCCCGGCTTGGCGACCAGTGTCGACTTGCCGCCGTCCACGGCCTGCTCGACCGCGGTCTGGGTGTTGTTCCAGCCGCCGATGTTCCACCAGTAGTAGGTGCCGGTGTCCTTGACGCCGAAGGCGACGAGGAAGCCCTCCTTGCCGGACTTCTTGGTGGCCTTCACGTGCAGGTCGTAGTCGTGCCAGGAGGGGTCGCCGGCCGAGACCATGGTGTTCTCGGCCGTGTCCGAGCTCTCCACGTACTGCCCGTCCTCGACGCTCCAGCTGCCGGTGCCGGAGTGGGTCCACCGGGAGGCGTCACCGGAGAAGTCGTCGCTGAGCAGGGTGTTCCCGTCGGCGTCGGTCACCTTGACGTCGTCGTAGGCGGCGCTGGTGTTCCAGGTCGACAGGCCGACGGCTCCGCTGATCGGGGCGAGCAGGGAGGGGGTGCCGGTGGCCGTGGAGGGGACGACCCGGTCGCCGACGTTGTTCATGAAGAGCTTCTGGACCTCGTAGTTCGCCGAGTCCCAGGAGGCGTGGTTGTTGAACCACACCATGTCCGGGCTCCACTGGACGTAGTCCTCGTTGGCGAACAGCGGCGCGTAGGAGGCGAGCCTGACGACGTCCGCGTTGCGTTCGAGGCCGGTCATGTAGGCGGCTTCGGCGAGTCCGTTCTTGAATGCGTTGCCGCCCGAGGCGTACTCGCCCAGGAACACCTTGGGTCCGCTCCTGTCGTAGGAGTCGTAGCGGTCGTTGTTCTGCAGGAACCACTGCGGGCTGTTGTAGTAGTGCTCGTCGACCATGTCGACCTTGGCGTCCTTGTTGAGCTGCCACGCCGTGTCGAAGGTGGTGCCGGAGTCGTCCGGGCCGGCGTTGGAGATGACCTGCATGTACGGGTACGCGGCCTGGATGGCGGCCCGGAACCGCGTGAAGCGGGCGAAGAACTCGGTGGGGAGGTTCTCCTCGTTGCCGACTTCGATGTGGGTGAGGTGGAAGGGCCTGGGGTGGCCCATCTCGGCCCGCTTCCGGCCCCACTCGCTGGTCACCGGGCCGTTGGCGAACTCGACGAGGTCGAGGGTGTCCTGGATGTGCCGCTTCAGCAGCGCGTCGTCGTCGACGGCCTTGTTCTGGCCGCAGCCGGTCACCAGGGCGGGGACGACGGGCAGCGGCATGGCGCCGATGTCCTCGGCGAAGCGGAAGTACTCGTAGTAGCCGAGGCCGTACGACTGGTTGTAGCCCCAGAAGTTCGCGTTCGTGGCGCGCGTCTCGACCGGGCCGACGGTGTCCTTCCACTGGTACGACCGCTTGCGCTGGTAGCCGGAGGCCGCGCTGTAGTCCTGCATCGAGCCGGTGTTGACCAGGCAGCCGCCGGGGAAGCGGACGAAGCCCGGGTGCAG
Organism: Streptomyces sp. NPDC001220; assembly: GCF_053597895.1. Taxonomy (NCBI): domain Bacteria; kingdom Bacillati; phylum Actinomycetota; class Actinomycetes; order Kitasatosporales; family Streptomycetaceae; genus Streptomyces; species Streptomyces sp. NPDC001220. The sequence goes on along the minus strand of NZ_JBSFJE010000005.1, from coordinate 266,480 downwards.
GGCGGCGATCTTCTCCGCGAGGTCCCTGCGCAGGCCGTTGGGCTCGTGCCGGTAGGTGTCGCGCGGGAAGAGGGAGACCATGTCGAGCGCGGCCGCGTCCGGGGTGGCCACGGTGAGGCGGCCGGCGGAGCTGGTACGGGTCGCGGTGAAGGTCGCCCTGTACCGGGCCCAGCCGTTCTTCCGCACGGCCACCCGGCGGGCGGTGGCGAGTGTGCCGCCGGCGTCCGACAGGCCGACGGTGAGGGTCGTGCGGCCCGCCGCGCGGGCCCAGACCGAGAAGTCGTACTTCTTGCCGTCCTCGACCCGGATGCCGGTGTTGTAGCCGGAGTTGGTGACGGCAGAACCGGCGGACAGGGAGAGGTAGTCGCGGTTGCGGTCGTCGAGACGGCCGGAGTCGTCGACGACCCGGGCGGTGCCGGTGACCGTCCAGGCGGTGAGCGGGGTGTACGACGTGTTGTCGTCGGCCGTGTACTCGAAGGACCGGTTCTGGACGAGTTCAGCGTAGAGGCCGCCGTCGGCGGCGCGGTTGATGTCCTCGAAGAAGACGCCGTACATCGTCTTGTCGATCCTGGCGCCCTGGGCCGCGGGGTCGACGGTGATCGCGTAGTCGGTGACGTCCTCGGCGTGGGCGGGGGCCGGGATCAGGCCCGCCGCGAGCAGGAAAGCGCTTGCTCCGAGGCCGAGTCTCAGCCGGGTGCGGTTGGTGCGTGACATGGATACTCCGCGGCTCGTGGAGGGGTTGGCCTGGAGGGGCCAGGCGCAACCGAGGTCAATCAGGTTCGAAATATCGGGCAGCTGTCAGCACTTCGAACGGAAAGATAGGTACGGGGCATGAGCGCGTCAATGGGGCGGACGCCGGCCGGCCCCGGGCCGGGTGACACGGCGGGCGTATGGTCGGGGCATGCAGACGCTGCTGCCGTACCTGTTCGTGATCGCCGGACTGGCCGTCGTCCTCACGGCTTTCACCGCTCTCGCGCGGTACATCCGGCGCCGGGGCACGGCGGGGGGCGGGCTGGGCGGGGCGCTGGCCGCGTACGAGGAGGCGTTCCGGGCGACCGGCCACGCCTCGCACTACGAGATCCGGCAGCAGGCCGAGCGCAAGGCGCCGACCGGTTCCCCGCGCCCGAAGAAGCCATGACCGAAGGCATGACCGAAGACATGACCGTGGATGATTTCTGGCCGGTGGCGGATGTGCTCGCGCATCTGGCCGGGCGGTGGCGTGTCGAGCGGACCGTGCGGGACCTGACGAGCGGGGACGAAGGGTGGTTCGAGGGGGCCACCGTGTTCCGGGCGCTGGAGGGGGGCGGGCTGCTGCACGAGGAGTCGGGGACGTTCACCTGGCAGGGGGTGGCGCGGCCGGCCGAGCGCACGCTGCGGTTCCTGCCGGGGTCGCGGCCCGGGACGGCGGACGTGCGGTTCGCCGACGGGCGGCCCTTCCACGAGCTGGACCTGGCCTCGGGGCGGTATGTCGCCGACCACCCGTGCGCGGCCGACCTCTACCGGGGCGAGTTCACCGTCCGGGACGCCGACCACTGGCGCACGGTCTGGCGGGTCGGCGGCCCGGCGAAGGACCTGCTCCTGACCACCGACTACGTACGCCGGGCCTGAGACCGGACAAGCGGATCCGACACGGGCACGGGCACCGGCACCGGCACCGGCACCGGCCCATCGTCACATGGGCACGGCATGGCTCACGGCCGGCCACCACAGCGCGACGCACGACCGGCCACCACGGCACGACGCACGACCGGCCACCACAGCGCGACGCACGACCGGCCACCACAGCGCGACGCACGACCGGCCACCACAGCGCGACGCACGACCGGCCACCACAGCGCGACGCACGACCGGCCGCGTGGTCCGGCGGTTGCGGCGGAGCGCTCAGGTGCGTGTGGCCTGAGCCGGTGACACGTCGAACCGCAGGTTCCAGCGGCCTCCGCGGCCCGTGACCGTGGTCGTGGACAGCGGGCGCACGTCGATGTTCCAGTAGGTCGACGGCGGCGCCTTGAGGGCGTAGACGAGCGCGGCGCGGATCACCGACGGCTCGGCGACGGCGACGATCCGGCCGCCGTCGTCCACCGGGCGGGTGTCGAGCCAGCCGCCGACCCGGGAGATGAACGACAGCAGCGACTCGCCGCCGTGCGGGGTGGCGCGCGGGTCCGAGAGCCAGGCGTCCACCTGGTCCGGTTCCCTGGCCATCGCCTCGCCCAGCGTCAGTCCGCGCCAGCGGCCCATGTCGCAGTCGCGCAGGGCGAGCTGGACCAGCGGAGCGTACCCCAGACCCTCGCCGGTCGCGCGGCTGCGCGGAGTCGGCGAACAGTAGCGCAGCTCGGCCGCCGCGAGCGGTAGCAGGTCGGCGGCGACGCGCTGCACCTCGTCCCAGCCCGCCTGGTCCAGGGGGCGGGCGTCCTCGAAGCGCTCCGCGAGCAACGGTGAGCTGCGCGCGGCCGCGACGAACGTGACCCGAAGTGACATGCGGCGATGGTGTGACGCTCAAGTGCGCAGGTCAAGGGCTCTTGATACGTGAATTGCGCGAGGTGGGGGAAACGTTACCCAATGGTCAGGAGGTGTCCGACAAGTCAACCGGAATGTCACTTCGCCGCTTCGTAGTAGAGCGCCATCCACTGGTCCGGGTGTTCGAGCGGGGCAAATCCGAGCTTCTCGTAGACCCCGTGGGCGTCGTGCGTGGCGAGCAGTACCCGCCGGATCCCGTACGGCCGCAGGTGCTCGCGGATCGCCCCGACCATCGCCGTGCCGACACCCTTGCCGCGCACCGACGGGTCGACGTACACATCGGCGAGCCAGGCGAACAGCGCCTGGTCGGTCACCACGCGCGCGTAGGCCACCTGCGCCCCGGTGACCGTGTCGTACATCCCGAAGTTGAGGGAGCCCGCCATCGCCCGCCGGTGCTGCTCCAGCGGGCGGCCGGTCGCCCAGTAGGCGTCGGTGGACAGCCAGTGGTGGACGCGTTCGACGTCCAGCCGGTCGGTTTCGGCGGAGAACTCGTAGCCCTCGGGGAGGCTGGGTGCGTCGTTCATGGGGGGATCCTCGCCGGTCGGCCGCACCGGCGTCGATCGGGTTTCAGATCCTGGATCTCGGGGTCGGGCTTTCAGGGTCCGGGCCGCAGCACCTCGTCGCAGGCCGTCCGCAGTCGTCGTACGCCCTCCAGGAGCTCCCCCGTCCCGGCGACCGCCGCGAAGCTCAGGCGGATGTGCGCGGCCGGGGGTTCGGCGCTGAAGTAGGGGCGGCCGGGGGTGACGGCGACGCCCGCGCGCAGGGCGGCGGCGGTCAGGGTCGCGTCGTCGACGCCCTCGGGGAGGCGGAGCCAGAGGTGGTAGCCGCCGGAGGGGATGTGCGGGAGGGCCAGTTCGGGCAGGTGGTGGGAGAGGGCGCCGGTGAGGGTGTCCCGGCGGGTCTTCAACGCGGCCGACAGGGCGCGCAGGTGGCGTGGCCAGGCGGGGGCGCCGACGAGTTCGAGGGCTGCCTCCTGGAGGGGGCGGGGGACGAAGAAGGTGTCGACGATCTGGATGGCACGCAGGCGTTCGAGGACCGGTCCGCGGGCGGCGAGTGCGGCCACCCGGAAACTCGGCGAGGTGGCCTTGGTCAGTGAGCCGACGTGGACCACGACTCCGTCGGGGTCGTCGGCGGCGAGCGGGCGGGGCAGCGGGCCCGCGTCGGCGTGGACCAGCCGTCGTACGTAGTCGTCCTCGATCACGAACGCGCCGGCCTCGCGCGCGATGCGCACCACCTCCGCGCGGCGGTCGGGCGCGAGGACGGCGCCGGTCGGGTTCTGGAAGAGGGGCTGGCAGACGAAGACCCGTGCGCCCGTGGCGCGGAACGCGTCGGCGAGGAGGGCGGGGCGCACCCCGTCGGGGTCGACCGGGACCGGGACCGGCCGCAGTCCGGCGGCGCGGGCGATGGCGAGCATTCCGGGGTAGGTGGGGGACTCGACGAGGACCGGGGCGCCGGGCGGCGCGAGCGCGCGCAGGGCGGTGGCGAGGGCGGACTGGCCGCCGTTCGCGATCAGCACCTCGGCGGCGGTCACCGCGCCGCCGATGTCCCTCGCGAACCATTCGCGCAGCTCCGGCAGCCCGTCCAGGGGCGGCCGCCCCCAGGCGCCGGGCCGCCGGCCGGCCCTCGCCAGGGCCGCCGCCATCGCACGTTCGGGTTCCAGGGAGGCGTGCAGGTAGCCGCCGCTGAGTTCCAGCACACCGGGCGGCGGGACGGCGAGACAGACCGTGACCCCGGACGCGTCGACCGTGCGCGGGACGACGTCGAGGGCGCCGTCGGCGCTGAGCGCCACCTCCTGCCAGGAGGTGTCCCCGATGGGCTCGGCCGTGGCACGCGGCCTGGCCTTGAAGGCGCCGGCGCCGGGCCGGGTGACGACCAGCCCCTCCGCGACCAGCTGGGCCAGCGCCCGGGAGACCGTCACCGGGCTCACCCGGAACCGCTCGACGAGCGCCCGGCTCGACGGGAGCTTTCCTCCCGGAGAGTAGCGGTCGAGGTCTCGCCGCAGCTGTTCCGCCAGCTCAAGGACACTGCTACGCTCTTGCATGAGAGTACAGAGTAGCGCTATCGAGCCGACTTCGATAGCGGTCGGCACTCCCCCGGCCGCCCCCGCCTCCCACCGGGCCGGCACCCTGCAGGCCGCGCTCGGTGTCGTCGCCTTCTCCCTCACCTTCCCGGCCACCGCCTGGGGCCTGGAGGGTTTCGGGCCCTGGGCGCTGGTGGCGGTGCGCAGCGTCCTCGCGGCGGCCCTGGCTGGCGGCTGCCTGCTGTTCCTTCGGGTACGACTGCCCGAGCGCCGGCACTGGGCGGGGCTGGCGGTCGTCGCGGCCGGCGTCGTGCTCGGCTTCCCGATGCTGACGACGCTCGCCCTGGAGACCTCCACCACCTCGCACGCGGCCGTCGTGGTGGGCCTGCTCCCGCTGACCACCGCCCTCTTCTCGGCCCTGCGCACGGGCATCCGCCCCTCCCGCACCTTCTGGGCGGCGGCCCTGGCGGGTGCCGCGGCCGTGCTGGCCTTCACCGTCGCCCAGAGCGGCGGGGCGCTCACCACCGCCGACGGTTATCTGTTCGCGGCGCTGGTGGTGTGCGCGGCCGGCTACACCGAGGGCGGCCGGCTGGCCCGGGTCATGCCGGGCTGGCAGGTCATCGGCTGGGCGCTGGTGGGCTGCCTGCCGCTGACCGTGCCGGCCGCCGTGCTCGCGCTGTCGTACGAGCCGGTCATCTGGAACATCCACGGTGTGGCCGGTGTGCTGTGGGTGGCGGTGGGCTCGCAGTTCCTGGGTCTGGTGGTCTGGTACCGGGGCATGGCGGCGGTCGGCATTCCGAAGGCCAGCCAGTTGCAGTTGGCCCAGCCGCTGCTCACACTGGTGTGGTCGGTGCTGCTGCTGGGCGAGCACCTCACCGCGGCCGCTCCACTCACGGCCGCCGCCGTGCTCGTGTGCATCGCCGTCACCCAACGATCGCGATCGTGAGGAGGCCCTGGAGATGCGTGCATCCGAGGGCGACCAGCTTGTCCAGCACGGCAGGGTGGTCGGCCAGCACGACCAGGTCTCGGAAGTCGTCCAGGTACTGGGTCCCGAGGGCAATCCGCCCTACCGGGTCCGCTTCGAGGACGGCCACGAGGCCATCATGTCCCCCGGTCCCGACTGCCAGGTCAGGCACCAGGAGACCCATCCGCAACTGTAGGCCGCGGCGAGGGGTCGCCGGCCGCGTGCCGGTCAGCTCGGCGGGAGTGCCGGCTGCCGGTAATGGTCGGCGACCACCCGTGACAGCGCCCCGACCGGATCGGCGGCCACGTCCTGGGCCGCGAAGTACACGTGCCCGCCGACCTGCGGGTACTGGGCGGCCAGGGTCAGGTGCTTGGACAGCTCGGCCGGGTTCTGCCAGGCCGAGGGCTCGCCTTTGGCTCCGGCCCGGTACAGCGCCTCACCGATGTAGAGCCGGGTGCCGGACCCCTTGGCCACCCCCGCCCACCAGTCGACGACCTTGGTGTAGTCGGCGGCCGTGTTGCCGATCTGCCAGTACACCTGCGGGACGATGTAGTCGATCCAGTTCTTCTGCACCCACTTCCGGGTGTCCGCGTACAGGTCGTCGTACGTCTCCACGCCCGCCTCGGTGTCCGAGCCCCGGGAGTCGGTGGTGGCGTTGCGCCACACCGCGAACGGGCTGATCCCGAACCGGGTGCCGGGCCGGAGCTTCCTGATCCCGGCGGCGGTCTCGGTCACCAGCTTGTCGATGTTGTCCCGGCGCCAGGCCGCCCGGGAGGAGAAGTCGGCGCCGTGGGTGTCGTAGGCGTCGTCGTCGTCGAAGGTCTGGCCGGCCACCGGGTACGGGTAGAAGTAGTCGTCGAAGTGGACGGCGTCCACGGGGTACTTGGCGACCGCGTCCAGGATCGCCTCCTGTACGAAGGCGCGCACGGCCGGGATGCCCGGGTTGTAGTAGAGCTTGCCGCCGTACGCCACCACCCAGTCCGGGTGCTTGCGGGCGGGGTGCGAGGCGACCAGCCTGCCCGGGTCGGTGTTGTTGGCGATCCGGTAGGGGTTGAACCAGGCGTGCAGGTGCAGGCCCCGGGCGTGCGCCTCCTGGACGGCCACCCCGAGCGGGTCCCAGCCGGGGTTCTTGCCCTGGGTGCCGGTGAGGTACTGGGACCAGGGCTCGTGGGACGAGGGCCAGAACGCGTCGGCGGTGGGCCGCACCTGGAACATCACCGTGTTGAGCCGGTAGTCGACCGCCTTGTCGAGGAGAGTGGTCAGTTCCTTGCGCTGAGCGGAGGCCGACAGCCCGGTCCGCGAGGGCCAGTCACGGTTGGAGACGGTCGCCAGCCACATGCCCCGCATCTCGGTGGCCGCGCGCCGGGGCCGGGCCGTGGCCGTCACCCCCGGTGCCGCCAGGGTCAGCGTCGACAGCGCCGCCACCGCGAACGCCCTGCGAGACACCTGTGCCATCGTGAGACCCTCTAACTCTCCGGATCCGCGCGGTCACGGATCGCCTCCGCGCCACAGGATGCCCGCACCCGCACGATCGATCATCGATACTTACGGGTAACGTGCACGAACGGAGCAGGCACCGGATCCGGAGGTGCTGCCGCCCGCCCGTAGATCAGCGAAGGGGACGATGTGACCGACATCGAGAAGGTCGGAGTCGTGGGCTGCGGCCAGATGGGAGCGGGCATCGCCGAGGTGTGCGCCCGCTCCGGCCTGGACGTGAAGGTCGCCGAGACCACCGGCGAGGCACTGGAGATCGGCCGTACCCGGCTGTTCAACTCCCTGGCCAAGGCCGCCGAGCGCGGCAAGATCAGCGAGGAGGAGCGGGACGCCACGCTGGCCCGGCTGAGCTTCACCACGGACCTCGGCGAGTTCGCCGACCGCGACCTGGTGATCGAGGCCGTCGTCGAGAACGAGCAGGTGAAGACGGAGATCTTCCAGGTGCTCGACCAGGTGGTGAGCCGCCCGGACGCGATCCTGGCCTCCAACACCTCCTCGATCCCGCTGGTGAAGCTGGCGGTCTCGACCTCCCGCCCCGACCATGTGATCGGCATCCACTTCTTCAACCCGGCCCCGGTGCAGAAGCTGGTCGAGCTGATCCCGGCGCTCACCACCTCCGAGGGCACCATCAGCCGCGCCCAGGTCTTCGCCGAGAAGGTGCTCGGCAAGCACGCGATCCGCGCCCAGGACCGCTCCGGCTTCGTGGTCAACGCGCTGCTGGTGCCGTACCTGCTCTCGTCCATCCGGATGTTCGAGTCCGGCATCGCGAGCCGCGAGGACATCGACAACGGCATGGAGATGGGCTGCGCCCACCCGATGGGTCCGCTGAAGCTGTCCGACCTGATCGGCCTGGACACCATCGTCTCCATCGCCAACAGCATGTACGCCGAGTACAAGGAGCCGCTGTACGCCGCTCCCCCGCTGCTCCAGCGCATGGTCGAGGCGGGCCGGCTGGGCCGGAAGACCAACTCGGGCTTCTACACGTACGGCTGAACACACCCCCGCTGACTACAGGGAGCGATGCTCCACGGGCCCGGCACCGGCATCGGTGCCGGGCCCGCGTCTTTCACACACCGTGTGCACTCCGGGCACGCATATGCCCTGCGCACACTCTCCCCACGCGCTCACCAGGCGAGTTCACTCTTCATGCGCATGCAAAGGGATGCGGAACGACATCTTCGACTACGCAAAGGAGTGGACCCGTGGCCACCGAACCAGAGCATCCCGTGGTCCAAGGAGAACTCGCAGAGTTACGTCGCCGCCTCGATGTGGCCTACGCCCGGGTCGAGGGCGGGCTGAACCTGCTCAGTCACCGCACCAAGGAGACGGCCAAGGAGCTGGACGACCTGAACACCCGCCTCGCCCTGCTGGAGAACGCCCGCTGGCCCCTGCCCTCGATCGCCGCGCTCACCGCGCTGGGCGCCCTCGTCGTCACCGTCTGGCAGGCACTGGCCCACTAGTCGCCGGTGAGGCGCATGTGATGCAGCAGGAGTAACGCGGCCGCCATGTTGGCGGCCGGGACCTCCCCGCGGGCGATCATGTCCGGGACGAGCTTGAGCGGGACCCACTCCCGGCGGTCCGACTCGAAGTCGTCCACGGGGTGTCCGAGGTACTCGCCCTCGTCGGACCAGTAGATGTGGTGCCGGGCGTCGGTGAGGCCGTTGGACGGCTCCACGGTCATGAGGTGGTGCAGGGTTCCCGGCCGCCAGCCGGTCTCCTCCTCCAGCTCCCTGGCGGCCGCGACGGCGATGTCCTCGCCGTCCTCGACCACCCCGGCCGGGAGTTCCCACCCCCAGCTGTCGGTGATGAAACGGTGGCGCCACAGGAGCAGGACCTCACCCGCCTCGTTGACCACCGTGGCCACGGCCACGGGCCGCAGCCGTATCAGGAAGTGGTCGAGGTGCCGGCCGTCCGGCAGCTCGACATCTGCGAGATTGACGCTGAACCAGCGGTTTTCATACACAGTTTGTTCGTTCAGTTTCGTCCACTGCACGGTTCTGCCACCTTCCGCCGAGTAAGTGGCAATATCGCAGCAGGGACTCCTCAGGCCTACAGTGCGCCTCGCTCGACGGGGGTGTGGTCTACAGCGGTACGCGCAGTGCGCTGTCGATGAGTTCCGCGGCCTCGGCGGTACCGGCCGAACCGCTGCGCACCAGGTGCTCGCGCACCGCGCGGAGTCTGTCGCGCAGTCGCTGGGACTCCATTCCGCGGGCCTGTTCGGCCATCTGCACGGCCGTGGCCACCGCGTTGTCCGCGTTTCCCTGGCGCAGTTCGATGGTGCTGAGCATGGCCAGCCGGTGCACCCGCCCCCGGTCGTGGGCCGGGTTGTCGACGGCGGCCGCGGCGTGCTCCCGGGCGGCGGCGAGCTCGCCGAGACTGAGCAGCGCCTCGGCCACCTGCACGTTGACCAGACCGGGTTGGACATAGCCGGTCTCGTCGGGTTCATAGCCCCGCCGGATGCGTTCGGCGGCCGCCTCCGCCCGCCGGATGCAGGACAGCGCGCTCGTACCGTCGCCGAGGTGGGCGTACGCCTTGGACTGCATCGCATAGAGGTCGGAGGCGAGCGCCGGGGTGATGTGCTTGCCGGCGGCGCGCAGGGCGGCCTCCGCGAACGCGACGGCCTGCCGGAACTCCCGCATGAACAGCGCCTGGTTGACGAGGAGCGCGATGACATAAGCACCGAGCCCCCGGTCGCCGCTCGCCTTCGCAAGACGCAGGGCCTGATGGAAGTAGCGCTGCGCGAGGCCGTGCGCATCGGAGTCGTAGGCGCAGATCCCCACGATGGCGACCAACCCACCGGTCGCCCGGTGCAGTTGACGCCCCGTCGCGTCCGTGTAGCTGCCGCGCAGCAGCGGAGCCGCCTCGGCGTTGAGGAAGCCGACGACCCGGGTGCGGGTCGCCATGCCGCCGGCCTTGCGGTACATCTGCTCGTAGTGGGCGCGGGCGGCCCGCAGCATCTCCAGATCGGCCGGGGTGACCCGGTGCCGGCCGCCGCGCGAGACGTCCACGTCCTCAGGGGGGTTCTCCCACTCCCACACCGGCATCACGGCGGGTGTGCCGGTGACGGCGGGGGCGCCGAGTATGTGCGGGCGCTGCTGTTCGTCGGACCGCCACAGCGCGGTGGCCCGTTCGACGAACCCGGAGAGCGAGGTGGTGTGCGGGACGCTGGGCTCGCCGGGCACCCCGAGGCCGATGTCGTCGAGGGTGACCGTGCGGTGCAGCCGGGCGGCGAGCACCTCGCAGATCAGGTCGGGCACCTGGCCGCGCGGCCGCTGGCCCTTCAACCAGCGGGCCACGGCGGTGTGTTCGTAACGGAGCGAGAGTCCGCGGGCCCGGCCCGCCTGGTTGACGTGGGCGGCGAGCCCGGCGTGCGAGATCCCCGCCTCGTCCAGGATCGCGTCGAGCAGAGAGTTGGGCTGCATGGATGCCCCCCGAGTGGCCTGGTGCCGTCAGCGTAGTGCGTGGGTGTTCACACGGGGTGTGAACGGAGTGCGCGAATCCGCAGCGTACGCGCGCTGTTGCGGAGTGTGTCGGGCCGGTTGACTGAACTGCCTCGCAAGAGGCCGGCCGGGCCGCCGGCTCCCCCCTCGTACAGTGCGGTGGCCTGGCCGTCGGCTCGGCCGACGTCGGGGGCTAGCCGTGCGTCGTCGGCTGCGGGTGCGTCGTGGTTGCTCGCGCAGTTCCCCGCGCCCCCAGACAGGTGCGTTGCTGTGCGCGTCCGTTGTTCAGCACAAGGAGTGCGATGTCGTCCGTCGGGCGGCCGTTGGTGTGGTGGAGCAGAGCGGTGAAGACAGTGCGGAGGATGGCCTGCGGGGAGACCGGGCGGTCTCGTACCGCCTCTGTCAGGGCCTGCGGCAGGGAGAAGAAGCGGCCTTTCGTGTCTCTCGCGTCCTCCGCGCCGTCCGTGTAGAGGACCAGGGAATCGTCGGGGCGCAGGTGGCCGCAGTCGGTGGTGGCCAGATCCGTCGGGAGGGGGAACGGGCCGAGAGGTGGCAGCGGTTCGGCTCGGGACACCGGCGTGACCCGTTGCCCGCTCAGCAGATACGGCCATGGATGGCCACAGTTGATCGCCCGAAGCTCGCCGTCTCCCGTGATCTCCAGAAGAAGTACGGTGACGAACTCCTCGGCGACCGGGTTGTCCGGGTCCTGGCCGCCGGCGGGGTGTTCCGCCCTGGCTCGTTCTCGTAGGTGTCTGGCCAGGGCGCGGTCCAGCCGGCCGAGGACCCGGCCGAGTTCGGGTTCGTCGTGGGCGGCCTCGCGGAAGCTGCCGAGGACGGCGGCGACGGTGCCGATGGCGGCCAGTCCGTGCCCGCGTACGTCGCCCATCACGACCCGTACGCCGTGCTCGGTGGCGACCGCCTCGTAGAGGTCACCGCCGATGGCCGCGCCCCGGTCGGCGGAGAGCTGGGCGGCGGCGACGTTCAGCCCGGCGAGACGGGGCGGCAGCGGCCGCAGCAGCACGCTCTGCGCGGCGCCGGCCACCTTGCGGACCTGCCGTAGCTCCCGGAGCAGGGCCCGCCGGACATGGAGTATCAGCCCGGTGCCGACCGCGAAGAACACGGCGCTGGTGACGATGCGCGCGCCGAGCCCGTTCTGCTCGGCCAGCGGGCATCCGAACTTGTACGAGACCGCGACGGCGCCCCACACCGTGGGCAACCCCATGGTGAGCGCGCAGCGCGAGGGCCGAGAGCTGGTCCGGGGCCGCCTTCTGTGGGGAACCCCAGCCTTGATGCGGATCATGCCGATGGCCCCCAAGTAGGCCCTGACAGAACAGACGGACCGACCCCGAAAGGCCGGTCCGATTCTGTCGACGGCATGCCCCGACAGGGCCATGTCCGGGTTGGATCTCACCCAAATGAGTGACCATCCACAGGACACCCGCATTTATGCAGGTAGCAGGACGTGTGAACGCCCTCATGGACGCGCCCCTTCAGGGGCGCTGGGGGTACCCCCGGCCGAAGGCTGGGGGAGGAACTGCGCGACCAGCCACGACGGAACCCGCACCCGGCCGAAACGCGCAGTCCCCACGGCGCCTAGCCGCGCAGCACCGCTCCGGTACGCTCCCCGGCCAGGGCGACCGCCGCGTCCCGCGCGGCCGACGCCTCGTCCACGGTCAGCGTCCGGTCAGCGGCCCGGAACCGCAGCGCGTACGCCAGCGACTTCTTCCCGTCACCGAGCTGCTCGTCGTTGACATACACGTCGAACAGCCGGATGCCTTCGAGCAGTTCACCGGCGCCGTCGCGCAGCGCGGCCTCGACCTCGACGGCCGGTACCGGCTTGTCCACCACGAGGGCGACGTCCTGCGTGGCCACCGGGAAGGTCGAGATGCTCGGCGCCTGCGGCGTGCCGTCGCCGGCCTGCTCCAGCGCGTCCAGGTCCAGCTCCATCGCGCAGGTGCGCGCGGGCAGCCCCAACGTCTTGACCACCCGCGGGTGCAGCTCACCGGCGTGGCCCACGACCCGCTCGGTGCCGTCGGCGACGACCAGCAGCTCGGCGCACCGGCCGGGGTGCCACGGCCCGTACTGGCCGGAGCGCACGATCAGCTCGGTGCCGGTCTCCCGGGCCACCGCACGGGCCGCCTCGACCGCGTCGGCCCAGTCGGCCGGACGGCCGTCGCCCCACCAGCCGGCCTGCTCGCGGGCGCCCGCGAGGACGGCGGCCACATGCCGGGGCTGCTCCGGCAGCACGGCGTCCAGCGCGGCGATCTCCTCGTCGGTCGGGCGGCGGTCGACCGGCAGATGACCGGCGACGCCCTGCTCCTCACGCGGGAGGAAGACCAGGCCGGTCTCGAACAGCGCCAGGTCGTGGACGCCCCGCCCGTCGTTGCGCCGCAGCGCGCCGAGCAGCCCCGGCAGCAGCGAGGTGCGCAGCGCGGGCTCCTCGTCGTTGAGCGGGTTGGTGAGCCGGACGACGCGGCGGGCCGGGTCGTCGGCGGCCAGACCCAGCTGGTCGAAGACCTGCTCGCTGACGAACGGGTAGTTCAGCGCCTCGACATAGCCGGCGCCGGCCAGCGCGCGGCCGACCCGGCGGTGCAGTCGCTGACGGTGGGTCAGGCCCCGGCCGGACCGCGGCCTGGGCAGCGTGGAGGGCAGGTTCTCGTAGCCCTCCAGGCGGATGACCTCTTCGGCCAGGTCGTTCTGTTCGAGGAGGTCGGGCCGCCAGGACGGCACGGAGACGATCAGCTCGTCCTGCCCGTAGACGTCGCAGCCCACCTCCTGGAGACGGCGGACGACGGTCTCCCGGCCGTACTCGACACCCGCGACCTTGTCCGGGTGGTTCGCCGCGACGGTGATGGTGTGCGGCGCGGAGGGCGCGATGACCTCGGTGACGCCGGCCTCGGCGGTGCCGCCGGCGAGCAGCACCAGCAGGTCGACCGTGCGCTGCGCGGCGGCGGCCGCGGCCTGCGGGTCGACCCCGCGCTCGAAGCGGCGGGAGGCCTCGGAGGACAGCTTGTGACGGCGGGCCGTACGCGCGATGGCGACGGCGTCGAAGTGGGCCGCCTCGATCACCACGTCGGAGGTGGCGTTCTCGGTGTCCTCGTGGTCGGCGATCTCGGTGTTGGCGCCGCCCATGACACCCGCGAGGCCGATCGGACCGCGGTCGTCGGTGATCACCAGGTCCTCGGCGTGCAGCTTCCGCTCGACGCCGTCGAGGGTGACGATCTTCTCGCCCTCGGCCGCGCGGCGGACCCCGATGGTGCCCTGGACCAGGGAGCGGTCATAGGCGTGCAGCGGCTGGCCGAGCTCCATCATCACGTAGTTGGTGACGTCGACGGCGAGCGAGATCGGGCGCATGCCGACCTTCTGGAGCCGGCGCTGCAGCCAGATCGGGGAGCGGGCCTCGGGGCTCAGCCCGGTGACGGTGCGCGCGGTGAAGCGGTCGCAGCCGAGCGGGTCGGCGACCTGGACCGGGTAGCCGAAGGCGTTCGGTCCCGGCACGTCGATCAGCGCCGGGTCGCGCAGCGGCAGGCCGTAGGCGATGGCGGTCTCGCGGGCCACACCGCGGAGCGACAGGCAGTCGCCGCGGTTGGCGGTGACGGCGATGTCCAGGACCTCGTCGACCAGTTCGAGCAGCTCGATGGCGTCCTTGCCGACCTCGGTCTCCGGCGGCAGCACGATGATGCCGTGGGTGCCGTCGGAGCCCATCCCCAGCTCGTCGCTGGAGCAGATCATGCCGTGGGAGGTCTTGCCGTACGTCTTGCGCGCGGCGATCGAGAAGCCGCCGGGGAGCACGGCCCCCGGCAGGACGACGACGACCTTGTCGCCGACGGCGAAGTTGCGGGCGCCGCAGACGATCTCCTGGGGCTCACCCGTGCCGTTGGCCGTGCCGACGTCGACGGTGCAGAAGCGGATCGGCTTCTTGAAGCCCTCCAGCTCCTCGATGGTGAGCACCCGGCCGACGACCAGGGGGCCCTTGAGGCCGTCGCCGAGCTGCTCGACGGTCTCGACCTCGAGACCGCCCGAAATCAGCTTGGCCTGCACGTCACGGCCGGTCTCGGTGGCCGGCAGGTCGACGTACTCCCGCAGCCAGGAAAGCGGGACCCGCATCAGATCTCCATCCCGAACGGCCGGGTGAACCGGACGTCACCCTCGACCATGTCTCGCATGTCCTCGACGTTGTGGCGGAACATCAGCATCCGCTCGATGCCGAACCCGAAGGCGAAGCCGCTGTACTTCTCCGGGTCGACACCGCAGGCCGTGAGCACCCGCGGGTTGACCATGCCGCAGCCGCCCAGCTCGATCCAGCCCTCGGAGGAGCAGGTACGGCAGGGCCGGTCGGGGTTGCCGACGGACTCGCCCTTGCAGACGTAGCACAGCATGTCCATCTCGGCGCTGGGCTCGGTGAAGGGGAAGAAGTTCGGCCGCAGCCGGGTCTTCATGCCCTCGCCGAACAGCGACTGGACCATGTGGTCCAGGGTGCCCTTGAGGTCGGACATGGTCAGGCCCTCGTCGACGGCGAGCAGCTCCACCTGGTGGAAGACCGGGGTGTGGGTGGCGTCCAGCTCGTCGGTGCGGTAGACGCGTCCCGGGCAGATCACGTAGACCGGCAGCTCGCGGTCGAGCAGCGAGCGGATCTGGACCGGGGAGGTGTGGGTGCGCAGCACCACGCCGGACTCGGTGCCGCCCTCGGGGCCCTGTACGAAGAAGGTGTCCGCCTCGCCGCGGGCCGGGTGGTCCGGGCCGATGTTGAGGGCGTCGAAGTTGAACCACTCCGCCTCGACCTGTGGGCCCTCGGCGACCTCGTAGCCCATGGCCACGAAGATGTCCTCGATGCGGTCGGACAGGGTGGTCAGCGGGTGGCGGGCGCCGGCCGGGACACGGTCGTAGGGCAGTGTGACGTCCACCGCCTCCTCGACCAGCACCCGGGCGTCACGCTCGGCCTCCAGTTCCTCCTGGCGGCCCGCGAGGGCCTTGTTCACGGCGCCACGGGCCTGACCGACCAGCTTCCCGGCGGCGGCCTTGGCATGCGGGGGCAGGGCGCCGATCTCGCGGTTGGCGAGGGCCAGCGGGGACGTGCCGCCGGTGTGGGCGACCTTCGCCTCCTGGAGCGCGTCGAGGGAGTCCGCGGCGGCGAAGGCGGCGAGCGCCTCGTCCCGCATGCGCTCGATCTCGTCCGGTTTCAACGCCTCGACCTCGACAGGGTCGTACGACTTATTGGGTGCCGACATCTCTTCCCGTGCTTCCGATTGGCTGGCGGATGGTCCCCGAGACCGTTGGTGGGCCGTGAGAAGGACACAAAGGTGCCAAAGGCCGAGTCTAACGGGGTGGAGGTATACGAAGAGCCCGTGGGCCGTCAGGCGAGATACGCCGGCGCGCTCACGGGCAACGTAAATCGGAACTCGGCGCCGCCGCTCGCGGCGCGTCCGACGGTGATGGTGCCGCCGTGGGCCTCGACGATGCCCTTGACGATGTACAGCCCGAGGCCGGTGCCACCGCGCTTGCTGCCCCGCCAGAAGCGGGTGAAGACGCGGTTCATGGACTCCTCCGGGATGCCTGGCCCCTCGTCGCTCACGGTGACCGACGTGGCCGTGTTGTCGAGGTCTTCCCCTTCGCGGGGGGAAGCCGACGGCGTGACGTCAATGGTGACGGTTCCCTCGCCGTGCCGCACGGCATTTTCGATGAGGTTGCTGAGGACCTGGTCGACCTTGTCGGGATCGGCCCACAGGTCGGGCAGCGGCTGCTCGATGCGGAGCAGGAAGCGGTCGGCGGGCTGACCGGCGGTGACGTACGCCTGGATGTGCCGTCCGACGGCGGCGCCTATGTCGACGGGCTGCCGGCGCAGCTCAAGGCGTCCGCTGTCGATCCTGGAGATGTCCAGCAGTTCGGCGATGAGCCGGGTGACCCGGTCGGCGTCCGCGTCGACCGTCTCCAGCATCAGCCGTTTCTGGTCGTCGGTGAAACGCTCCCATTTGGCGAGCAGGGTGGCGGTGAACCCCTTGACGGAGGTCAGCGGGGAGCGCAGCTCATGGGCGACGGTGGCGATCAGCTCGGCGTGGCTGCGTTCGGTGCGGCGGCGGGCCTCGGTGTCCCGCAGCGACACGACGACCCGGCGGACCGGACCGGTCGGCTCGGCGCGTACGTACGTGGCGGACACCAGCACCTCCCGGCCGCCGGGCAGCAGGAGGTTCCGCTCCGGCTGGCCGACCCGGATGGCGAGGCCGCCGTAGGGATCGGTGAGCTGCCACCAGCGCCTGCCCTCCAGGTCCTCTAAGGGCAGGGCCTTCTCCAGCCGCTGCCCGAGGGCGTCCGCGGGGGCGGTGGCGGTGATCCGGGCGGCGGCGGCGTTGAAGCAGACGACGATGCCGTGCTCGTCGGCGACCACCAGGCCGTCGGGCAGTTCGTCGGGGTCGATGCCGAGCCCGGTGAGGTCGCCCTGCCGGGGTGCGGGCACACGTCCGGTACCACGGCCGCCCGGCGCGTTGCTGGTGCCGACACTCATCCCCGTACTCCACCTCTCAGACGGCGCAGCAGGCCCCCGAGCTGGTCACCCTACTAGCTCTCGGTGACGGAACGGCACCCTCCGGAGGCACGCTGTGCACGGGCCGTTGCGTAGAGACATACGGCGGCGGCGGTGGCGAGGTTCAGGCTTTCGGCCTTCCCGTGGATCGGAACGCGCACGACGGCGTCGGCCAGCGCGCGGGTCTCCTCGGGGAGCCCCCAGGCCTCGTTCCCGAACACCCAGGCCGTGGGCCCGCCCATGGTGCCCTTGTCCAGCTCGTCGTCGAGGTCGTCCGTTCCGGCGCCGTCGGCGGCGAGGATGCGCACACCGACGCCCTTCAGCCCGGCGACGGCCTGCTCGACGGGCACCCCGACGGCGACCGGCAGATGGAAGTGCGACCCGACGGAGGCGCGCACGGCCTTCGGGTTGTACAGGTCCACGGACGCGTCGGTCAGTACGACCGCTTCGGCCCCGGCCGCGTCGGCGCACCGCAGCACGGTCCCGGCGTTGCCGGGGTCGCGGACGTTGGCGAGGACGGCGACGAGCTTCGGGCGGGCGGCGAGGACGTCCTCGAACGGGGTGTCCAGGAAGCGGCAGACACCGACCAGTCCCTGCGGGGTGACGGTGGTGGAGATGTCGGCGATGACCTCTTCGGAGGCGAGGTGGATCCGGGCGCCGACGTCTCGGGCCGCCCCGACGATGTCGGCGTACCGCTCCGCGGCCTCGACGGTCGCGAACAGCTCGACGAGGGTCGCCGCCCCGTCGACCCGATGCCCGGCCGCCTCCCGGACGGCCTGCGGCCCCTCGGCGAGGAACAGCCGGTCCTTCCCCCGGAAGTTCCGCTTGCCAAGCCGCCGAGCAGCGGCAACACGCACGGAACGGGGAGAGATCAGCTCGGGGCTGGGCATGTCTGGATCACTTTCCGAGAAACGCGGCGAAAGGCGCCCTCGTAAGGGGCGCGGGGAACTGCGCGACAAGCCCCCACCGGCCCGCAGCCGAACAAAGAACTCGCGACGGCAACAACAGGACCCGCAAGCCATTCAGCCTGCGGGTCCCTCAGTCACGTCGGCCAAGGCCAGCGTCAGCGTCACGCGGCCTTCGGCGCGTTGACGTCCGCCGGCAGCGCCTTCTGCGCGACCTCGACGAGCGCGGCGAACGCGCCGGCGTCGTTGACCGCCAGCTCGGCCAGGATCTTGCGGTCGACCTCGACGTTCGCGGCCTTCAGACCCTGGATGAAGCGGTTGTACGTGATGCCGTTGGCGCGGGCAGCGGCGTTGATGCGCTGGATCCACAGCTGACGGAAGTCGCCCTTGCGCTTCTTGCGGTCGTTGTAGTTGTAGACCAGCGAGTGGGTGACCTGCTCCTTGGCCTTGCGGTACAGGCGCGAACGCTGACCGCGGTAGCCGGAGGCCGCCTCGAGGATCGCCCGGCGCTTCTTGTGGGCGTTGACTGCCCGCTTGACGCGTGCCACTTGTTAACTCCTTGTAGCGGGGCCGCGGTTGGACTCACGCGGCCCGGAAACGACTGGGTCCCGGATCTTGACTTCAGGGCGCCGGCCGGCGCCCGTGCGTCACTTGCCGAGAAGCTTCTTGATCTTCGCGGTGTCGCCCGGGGCCATCTCGGCGGTGCCGGTGAGGCGACGCGTCACGCGGGACGACTTGTGCTCGAGCAGGTGGCGCTTGCCGGCGCGCTCACGCAGGACCTTGCCGGAGCCGGTGACCTTGAAGCGCTTGCTGGCACCGCTGTGCGTCTTGTTCTTCGGCATAGCGCCGTTATCTCCTCGTCGATGGCGCTCCGGTGCCCGGTCGCGAAACCGGGCACGGTGGAACGTCGCTCTTGTATCGGTTACATCCTGAGGCTTGCGCCCCTGGGTGCTGACCTGGGGCGGTTGCCCCGGGATCACGCCTCGGCAGGCTCCTCGGCGGGCGCCTCGGCCTCGACCTCGGCGTCGGCCTCCAGCTCGGCGGCGTTCTGCGACTTGCCGGGGTTGGCCTTGGCTTCGGCCTTGCGGGCTTCCTGCGCCTGCCGGGCCTCGGCCATCGCCTCGGTCTTCTTCTTGTGCGGACCGAGAACCATGATCATGTTCCGGCCGTCCTGCTTCGGGTTCGACTCGACGAAACCGAGGTCCTGGACGTCCTCCGCGAGACGCTGCAGCAGCCGGTAGCCCAGTTCGGGCCGGGACTGCTCGCGACCACGGAACATGATCGTGATCTTGACCTTGTCGCCCTGCTTGAGGAACCGTACGACGTGACCCTTCTTGGTGTCATAGTCGTGCGGGTCGATCTTCGGCCGGAGCTTCATTTCCTTGATGACCGTGTGCGCCTGGTTCTTGCGCGCCTCACGGGCCTTCATGGCCGACTCGTACTTGAACTTGCCGTAGTCCATGAGCTTGCAGACCGGCGGGCGTGCGCTCGCCGCCACCTCGACCAGGTCGAGGTCGTACTCCTGCGCAAGCTCCAGTGCCTTGGCCAGGGGGACGATGCCCACCTGCTCGCCACTGGGACCGACAAGTCGCACCTCGGGAACGCGAATCCGGTCGTTGATGCGGGGCTCGGTGCTGATGGATCCTCCTCGGTAGCACCACGCGACGGTCTGGCGGACAGCCGCGTAACGTCTCTTTTCGTAAGACCTAACCGCACCGAAGCACAAAAAATGCCCCGGACGATCACAGGCAGGGCTCCTCGAACTACCGGAGCACCGCCGCGGGGATCGCGGGGCGCACTATCGGACGGAACGCCGTCGCCGTAGCGGCGAAAGCGACCGTCTGACCGGTGACCCGCCGCCCGGCAGGGCGGTCAGGTGGGAGTTCGAAGCCTCCACTTGTGGGCCGGGTCGGTGAGCCGTGAGGCATACCTGTTCGGCCGGTCGTCACACAAGGTTAGCAGCAAAGCCGAGAGAGGACCAATTGGGGCGTCCCGGGGTTAGGTCGGAGCCCCGCGCCCGCTGCGCCTATCGTGTGCGTCATGAGTGAAACGCCCCTTCCTGGCACCGGTGACGCCGGTCAGCCCGACTTCGACGAGATGACCCGCGACATCGCCGAGGTCCCCGCGGTCGAGGTGATCGTGACGGTCGCCGTCAACCTGATGAGCGCCGCGGCCGTGAAGCTCGGTCTGACCGAGGAGGGCGACAAGTACAAGGACCTGGACGAGGCCCGCAAGCTGGTCACCGCCCTCGCCGGGCTGCTCGACGCGTCCGCGACCGAGATCAGCTCCTTCCACGCGGCCCCGCTGCGGGACGGCCTGAAGTCGCTCCAGCTGGCCTTCCGCGAGGCCTCGATCGTCCCCGACGAACCGGGCCAGGGCCCCGGCGAGAAGTACACCGGGCCGGTCTACGGCTAGCGGTCAGTTCCTCACGTACAAGGGCTCGCCCGGCGGCGTGGCCCCGGCCGGCAGCAGTGCCAGGTCGACGCCGCGTACCAGGCGGGCCCGCAGTGTCTCGTCGGCGGCGAGCCGCCCGGCGACGGCCTGGGCGGTCTCGGCGGGCGGCGCGGCCGGGTCGAGGACCAGGGCGAGGGTGCCGTCGGTGCGGCCCGGTCCGAGGTGGGCACGGCGCACGGCGGGCTCGGCGGCCACCACCTTGCGGACGGCCTCGATCACGGCCGGGTCGGCGAGCGGATCGGCCGTCGTCCGCCCCTCCGCGAGCGCGAGCAGCACCGGCCCGGTCAGTTCGAACGGCACCGGCCCCGACAGGTCCAGCACCACCGTGTCCGCCTTCTCGTGCGCGGCGGCCTGGAGCGCCTGGTGCAGGGGTACGGCGACGGGCCGTGCCGCCGGGTCCCAGCGGGCCAGCGACTCGGTGGAGGTGAAGGCGGGCAGGGCGGTGCGGGCACCCGCCTTGAGGGTGGGGACGGCCATGTCGCTGGTCTTCTCGCGGCGCAGCCCGTTCTCGTCCTCCTCGACCTCGCCGAGAACGGCGACCACCGGGACGAGCAGCCGGGCGCCCTTCAGGGCCGCCAGGACGGGTTCCACGGCCGTACGGTCCTCGGCCCAGGCGGCCAGCGCGGCGGCCAGCCGGGGGTCCGCGGAACCGTCGTCGGCGGAGTAGCCGGAGTCGGGAATGTTCTTGTTCGCCACGGTCCCCGACCCTATCGGGGGGATGCTGCTGCGGTTGTGCGGCCCCCGAAACCGGTTCGACACCGCTTTCACGGGATTCTCAGATATCCCTGACCTCCTTCTAACGTCCGGCAAACGGAGCGCACAGTCCCCGCCCCGAGCATCGCGGGCATGGAGTCCCCCAGAGCCACCCCAGGATCCCGGCGGGCCCGCCGCCGCGCCCGGCCCCGGCGCCGGGCTCTTCTCTCCGTCTCCCTCGCCACGGTCGCCGTCCTCGGCGTCACCGCGGCGGGGACCGTGTACGTGAAGGCGCACGCCCGCGACGGCGGCCCCGTATCCTCGGCTGCGCCGCCGACGCCCCCCTCCTCTTCTTCCTCTTCTTCCCCTACTTCGGCCTCGGCGAGCGGGGAGGCATCGGTGGAACCCGTGACGGAGCCGGCCGTGGACCGGGACGCGCTGCTGAGCACGGCGATGAAGGCGGTGACCGTGCCGTCCGGGGCGAAGGTGTCGGCGGCCGTCCTCGATCTGGACTCCGGCGACAGCGCGGTCCACGGCGACACCGCGTTCGACACCGCGAGCATCGTCAAGGTCGACATCCTGGCGACGCTGTTGCTCCAGGCGCAGGACGCGGGACGGCATCTGACGGCGACGGAGAAGGCGTACGCCACGAAGATGATCGAGAACAGCGACAACACGTCCGCGTCGGAGCTGTGGGACGTCATCGGCGAGGCGGCGGGTCTGAACGCGGCGAACAAGCGCTTCGGACTGACGGACACCGAGGGCGGTGACGGGCCGCTGTGGGGGCTGACCCAGACCACGGCGGCGGACCAGATCACCCTGCTGCAGCAGGTGTTCGGGGACGACTCGAAGCTGAGCTCGGCTTCGCAGGCCTATCTCCAGGGCCTGATGAAGACGGTCGAGTCCGACCAGCGGTGGGGGGTCTCGGCCGCCGCCGACGGTTCGGAGTGCGCGCTGAAGAACGGGTGGCTGGCGCGGAGTTCGACCGGGCTGTGGGACGTCAACAGCATCGGGCGGGTGACGGTGGACGGGACCGCCTATCTGGTCGCGGTGCTGTCCAAGGGGACGGTGAGTCAGGCGAGGGGGATCTCGCTGGTGGAGGCGGCGGCGAAGGCGGCGGTGAGCTCCTTCACGGCGGCCGACTCGTCCACTTCGGCTTCGGCTTCGCAGTAGGGGGAGGGGCGAGCGGTTCGTGGGCGGCTGCGGGCCGGTGGGGGTTGATCGCGCGGTTCCCCGCGCCCCTTTGGGGCGCGTCTCCTCTGAGGTATGTCAAAGAGATCAGGGCGATTCAGACGGACCGGCGGCGGTTTCGCCACAGCACTCCCGCCGCCACCAGCAGCACGCCGCCCGCGCCGCCTGCCAGGGGGGCCGCCCAGTCCGTCGCGCTGGTCGACTCCTTCTCCGTGTCCGGGCCCGGGCCGAAGTACTTCTTGCCGTACGACGCCGACGTCAGGCTCTGTGTCCTCAGCCTGGCCGCGTCCTTGATCGCCGCCGCCGGGTCGATCATGCCGAAGCCCCGGGAGTCGTCGCGGCCGCCGGACGGGGCGTCGCGGGCCGTGTACTCCAGGAGCTTCTTGATCTGGGCCGGGGTGAGGCCGGGATGGGCGGCCTTGATCAGGGCCACGGCACCCGACACGAAGGCCGAGGCGGCGCTCGTGCCCCAGCCCTCGTAGTACTTGTGGTCCGGGTCGGCGATGACGATGTCGACGCCGGGTGCGCTGATCGTCGCGTACCAGCGGCGGGTGGAGAAGGCGGCACGGGTGCCGAACTTGTCCACCGCGGTGGCGGCGATGACGCCCGGGTACGCGGCCGGGTAGGAGATGTGGTCGCCCTTGTCGCCGCCGTTGCCGGCCGAGGCCACCACCACGACGTCCTTCTTCAGGGCGTACTGGATGGCCTCGTCCTCGCTGGGCTCGGGGTGCGCGGAGTCGGAGTCGTCGCCGAGGGAGAGGTTGATGACGTCGGCACCGTGGTCCGCGGCCCAGCGGATGCCCTCGGCGAGGGCGTTGCCCCGGGTGGAACGGGCCTTGCCACGGGCGCTGTCGCCGTCTTCGAGGATGACCCGGACGGGCTGGATCTTGGCCTCCGGGGCGACCCCCATCACGCCCTCTCCGTCGCCGGCCCCGTGGCCGTGACCGGCGATGATGCCGGCCATGGCGGTGCCGTGCCGGGCCCAGGTGCGATCGCCGGGCCTGGCGCCGAAGCCGATCATGTCCTTGGCGGTGAGGACATTGCCGACCAGGTCGGGGTGGTCGGCCTCGACACCGGTGTCCAGGACGGCGACGGTGACGCCCTTGCCCTTGGTGGTCCTCCAGGCCTCGTCGAGGTGCAGGGCGGACAGGCCCCACTGCTGGGCGCGGATGCTGTCGGCGTAGGCGGTCGTGGACGGCAGCAGGGCGAGCGAGCCGGCGAGCAGCAGGCTCAGCGCGGCCCCGGTTGCGCGGCGCTTCATGAGGGCTTCTCCGTTGCCGGGCCTGCGGTGTTCTGACGCAGTCGCCGTTCGATGCGGTCGGCCAGGCCCTGGGCCTCGTTGCCGAGGCCGGCCTGGGCCGCGGCCGTGGTGGCGCCGGACGCCTCCGCGTCGGCGGCGGACTGCGGGGTGTCGACGGTGCGGCCGTCGGCCCAGCCGGAGACGGCGTAGGCGACGACCGGGGCGTCGGTGAGCACGGAGATCGTCCAGGAGGCGCGCTGGTGCCGGCCGAAGCGTTCGGCGGCGGTGCCCTTGGCGGCGTACGGGAGGGGCATCAGGTCGGTACGGCGGTCCAGGTGCTCGTTCTTGAACCGCTTGGCGAGGGCGGTCATCCCGGCCGGTTCGGCCTTGGTGAACAGCAGCCCCACGGTCGTCACATAGCTCTGGGTGGCGTCGGTGTAGGTGGCCCGGATCAGACGCTGGCAGCCGACCGGGGCGAGCGCCTTGCGCAGCAGCGGGTCGAAGGCGTCGGCGCAGCCGGTGGCGGGGGCGACGGCGATCCGGGTCCAGGTGCGGTCGGCTCCGCCGGGGCCGGCGCCGGTGCCCTGCACGGTGGGCGGGAAGAGTTCGTCGACGGGCACGTTGTGCCACAGGCCGGCGGCCGAGCTGAAGCTGCTGGCGGCGGCCAGGTCGCCGTCGTCGTCGACGATCCAGCTTCCGGTCACCGCGCCACCGATGAGTCCGAGTCCGAGCACCATGCAGGCGGCGGCAGCGGCGGTGCGGGGCGCCACCCGGCTGACCAACGACCGTCCCCACCCTCGCTCGTCGTACCCCTCGGGTTCGCCGAACGTCACAACGGGCCGGTCCCTGCCGGGAGTTCCCGCGGCAGCGGTCCAGGACATCGCGGGGTCCGGCGCCGGAACGGGGCCGTACGGCGAGGAGGCGGTGTCCCCGGCAGGCGGGGCAGCGGCGGGGGCCGGGGGTGTCGTGGGGCGGGGCGGGAGCGGCGGGGCGGTGGGCGTGGGGGGCTGCGCCGGGCGCGGCGGCGGGGTGACCTTCGGGGGTGTTCCGGGGCGCGGCGGGGCCGTCGGCACCGGGAAGGTCCGCATGTGCGGGCTCCACGCGGTGCCCGACTCCGGCGCACCGAAGGAGGCCGAGAAGTCGCCGCGCGGCCGCTCGGGCCGCCTGGCACCGGGCACGCCGGAACCTTCGGCCGTCTCGCCGTCGGACGCCGGTGCGGCGGCAGCGCGCCGCCCGTCCGGCGACGCCTCCGGTTCCTCCGCGGCGCGGACGGGACGCAGCGAGGCGGTCGACTCCGAAGCGGACTCCGGGCGCCGGTCCGACAGCCAGGGCCCGTACGGCGACCGGGGCTGTGCCCCGCGACCGTCCTCCCTTCCGGGAGACGCCGGCCGCTCGTCACGGCGACCGTCTTCGCGCGACGCCGACGACTCGGTCCGACGGTTCTCACGACCGGCCGGCCCGGGCGGCACACTGCGACCGCTCTCCCACCCGGAGGCCCCGGACGGAACGACGCGGCCCCCCTCCCTGCCAGGAGGCGTGAACGGTTCGGCCCGACGATCCTCCCGGCCCGGGGACGCGGGCGGCACACTCCGGCCGCCCTCCCATCCGGAAGCCGTGGACGACGTCATGCCACCGCCCTCCCGACCGGGGGACGCGGGCGGCACACTCCGGCCGCCCTCCCATCCGGCCGCCGCGGACGACGTCATGCCACCGCCCTCCCGACCGGGGGACGCGGGCGGCACACTCCGGCCGCCCTCCCATCCGGCCGCCGCGGACGGCGTGATGCCACCGTCCTCCCGACGGGGGGACGCGGGCCGTACGGGCCGGGCGGGCTGTCCGGCGGAGGTAGTGGACGGTGTGGTGCGGTCGGTTTCACGGGCGGAGGTGGTGGACGGAGTGGTGCGGTCGGTTTCACGGGCGGAGGCGGTGGACGGAGTGGTGCGACCGGTTTCACGGGCGGAGGTGGTGGGTGGGGTGTCCGGGAAGCGGGCCGAGGCGGGAGGCGGGGGTGCGGCGGGCGAGCTCTGCGGGGGGTGGAGGTCGGGGTAGCGGGGGCGTGTGATGCGCTCGGCGGTGGTCGCGCGGGCGGCCGCCCGGTCCCCCGCACCCTGTTCGCCCTGCGCCACCGCACCGCCCCGACTCGTCCGGTCCTCACGACTCTGCTGCGCATCGGGCCGTCCCGGCAGCTGGTCCTGCCCGGTGGCGTCGGCGCTACCAGTGGATACGTCGGACCGGTGCGACCAGTTCACTCGGTTCGGCCGGTCGAAGAACCCGGGCCCGTCGGTCCGGCCGCTCACGTCGGCGGTACCCGGCGCCTCACCCTGGCCGGCCGCCGCCTCGGCAGCGCCCTCGGAGACGGGCGCGGGGTCGGACGAAGGGCGTCGCGGGATCGGGGCGTGCCGCGCTTCCGTGCTCATGCGCCCCCGTTTCCTCCTGCCCGGGCCAACTCCGCGTACGGGCCGGCGCGCTCCCCGGCGCGGAGACGTCCGCCCCCGGGCACGCATACCCGCACACGCGGATCCGCATCCCGGCGCGGGTCGGGCGGCCGGGGTCGTTCCGCCGTACGTGCGCGTCACTCTACGGGTTGTCCGACAGCGAACGGGAACCAGTCCACGACCGCGGGGCATCTGCCCGTATCGTCCCCCTACCCTGCGGTAATCCTGTCTGGCAGGCTTCGTTCATGACTGCGCGCGCCGCCGACCGGGCCCGTTACGACCGGGCCACCGCCCATCTGGACGCCCCTCTCGCGATCGTCGACCTGGAGGCATTCGACGCCAACGCGGACGATCTCGTGCGCCGGGCCGGCGGCAAGCCGGTGCGGGTCGCGAGCAAGTCCGTACGCTGCCGGCACCTGCTGGAACGGGTCCTCGCGAAGGACGGTTTCGCCGGGATCATGTCCTTCACGCT
The DNA here is from genome assembly GCF_053597895.1 of Streptomyces sp. NPDC001220. Taxonomy (NCBI): domain Bacteria; kingdom Bacillati; phylum Actinomycetota; class Actinomycetes; order Kitasatosporales; family Streptomycetaceae; genus Streptomyces; species Streptomyces sp. NPDC001220. Next base: position 240,141 of record NZ_JBSFJE010000005.1, on the reverse strand, counting down.
CGCGGAGTCGCTGTGGCTCGCGCGCTCGGGTTTCGAGGACATCCTGCTGGCCTATCCGTCCGCCGACCGCGCCCGGTTCGCCGAGCTCGCCGCCGATCCGAAGCTCGCGGCGGCCGTGACGGTGATGATCGACGACCCGGCCCACCTCGACCTGATCGACGCGGCCCGCGCCGGCGGCGACGAAGTGATCCGGGTCTGCCTGGAGTTGGACACCTCGCTGAAGCTGTTCGGCGGGCGGGTGCGGGTCGGTGCCCGGCGTTCGCCGCTGTACTCCCCCGCCCAGCTCGCCGACCTGGCGCGGACCGTGGCCCGGCGGCCGGGCTTCGCGCTGGTCGGGATCATGGCGTACGAGGGACACATCGCCGGGGTCGGGGACAGTGTCGCCGGCCGGCCGCTGCGTTCCCGCGCGGTCCGGCTGATGCAGGCCACCGCCCGCCGTGAGCTGGCCGAGCGGCGCGCCGCGGTGGTGCGGGCGGTCCGGGCGGTGGCGCCGGACCTGGAGTTCGTCAACGGCGGCGGCACGGGCAGTGTGCAGACCACGGCGGCGGAGGACGCGGTCACCGAGATAGCGGCCGGGTCGGGCCTGTACGTGCCCCGGCTCTTCGACAACTACACGTCGTTCACCGGCCGCCCGGCCGCCCTGTTCGCCATGCCGGTGGTCCGGCGGCCCGGTGTCGGCGTCGTCACCGTCCTCGGCGGCGGCTACCCGGCCTCGGGCGCCGCGGGCCCCGACCGGCTGCCGGTGCCGTACCTCCCGCAGGGGCTGTCCTACGACCCGCAGGAGGGCCCCGGCGAGGTGCAGACCCCGCTGCTCGGCTCCGCGGCGGACGACCTGCTGATCGGCGACAAGGTGTGGTTCCGGCACGCCAAGGCGGGCGAGCTGTGCGAGCGGTTCGCCGAGCTGCATCTGGTCGAGGGCGACCGGGTGACGGCGACCGTGCCGACGTACCGGGGTGAAGGTCACACCTTCCTCTGACCTCCGGTTCGGCTAACCCTCCGGTTTCCGGTCCACCGGGCGGATGCCGCTGGTGATCGCGTCCATGTCGGACAGCGGCGGTCCGTCCGGGCCGGCGTCGAAGGCGAACCGGACGACGACCGGGGCCGGGAGGCCGGAGTGGGAGGGGAAGGCGAGGGACTGGACGTAGCCGCCGGGTCCCTCGGCCGTCCTGACCCGCCAGCGCACCAGGTATCCGTCGCCGCCGGCGACCGCGACCCGCCCGGCCTTGACGACCTGGTGGGACCGGATGCCGCCGAAGGGCCGCCCACCGCCGGGTTCGTGGCCGTAGGCCGTCTCGGCCGCGTCCGGTACGTCCCGTTCGGCGACGGTGCGCGCGGAGCTGCCGTCGGCGCTGCCCGCGGTACGGCTCTGGACCTCGCCGTGGCGGCACCGGCCGGTGTCGGCCGGGCAGGCGTAGGTGCCGTCGGTGGTCATCACGACGTCGTCCTGGGCGAGGTACGAGGAGCCGGTCCAGCCGGCCGGAACCGGCAGGGAGATGCCGTTGAGCTGGTCGACGACCAGGGACGGGGGCGGCGGGCCGGTGGGGGCGGTGTTGATCGCGGTGTCCGTGCCGGCGCGCACCTCGTCCGTCCGGAGCACGGTGGCGCCGCCGACGATCGCCGTCGCCAGCACGGCCCCGGCGGATATCAGGGCGACCGCCTTGGCGCGTGCGGACACCCCGGCCGCCGGGACCGGCGGCGCGGGGTGGCCGGACGGGGTGCGCCGGTGCTCGGTCCAGGTGCTGCCGTCCCACCAGCGCTCCAGGTGCGGAGCCTGTGGGTCGCGGTACCAGCCGGGCGGCGTCATGCTCACTCCCGCACTGTAGGACGGGAGTTGGGGCGGCTCCTACAGGGGTGTGACGTACGCCCCGGAGATCCCGCCGTCCACCAGGAAGTCGCTGGCGTTGACGAACGAGGAGTCGTCGCTGGCCAGGAAGGCGACGGCGGCGGCGATCTCCTCGGCCTCGGCGAACCGGCCGAGCGGGATGTGGACGAGGCGGCGGGCGGCCCGCTCGGGGTCCTTGGCGAACAGTTCCTGGAGAAGGGGGGTGTTGACCGGTCCCGGGCACAGCGCGTTGACGCGGATGCCCTCGCGGGCGAACTGGACGCCCAGTTCGCGGGACATGGCCAGAACTCCGCCCTTGGACGCGGTGTACGAGATCTGTGAGGTCGCCGCGCCCATCCGGGCCACGAAGGACGCGGTGTTGATGATGGAGCCCTTGCCCTGGCGCCGCATGTAGGGGATGACGGCCTTGCAGCACAGGTAGACGGAGGTGAGGTTGACCTCCTGGACGCGCTTCCAGGCCTCCAGGCCGGTCTCCAGGATGGAGTCGTCGTCGGGCGGTGAGATGCCGGCGTTGTTGAAGGCGATGTCGACGCTGCCGTAGGTGTCGAAGGCCGTCCTGAAGAGCGCTTCGACCTGTTCGGCGTCGGTGACGTCGACCTTCACGAAGAGCCCGCCCACCTCCTCGGCGGCGGCCTTGCCGCGGGTGTCGTCGACGTCGCCGCAGACGACGTGCGCGCCCTCGGAGGCGAGCCGCCGTGCGGTGGCGAGGCCGATGCCGCTGCCGGCTCCGGTGATGACGGCGGTGCGGCCGACGAGCCGGCGGCAGACGATGTCAGGGGTATCGGCGGTCACTGTGCGGGGCCCTCCGTGCTGATGAAGACGTTCTTGGTCTCGGTGAAGGCGGTGAGCGCGTCCGGGCCGAGCTCGCGGCCGATCCCCGACTGCCGGTAGCCGCCGAAGGGGGTCCAGTAGCGGACGCTGGAGTGGGAGTTGACGGACAGGTTGCCGGCCTTGACGGCCTGAGAGACGCGCAGTGCGCGGCCGACGTCCCGGGTCCACAGAGAGCCGGAGAGGCCGTAGTCGGTGTCGTTGGCGATGCGGATCGCGTCGGCCTCGTCGTCGAAGGGGATGACGGCGGCGACCGGGCCGAAGACCTCCTCGACGGCCACCCGCGCGTGCGGGTCGACGCCGGTGAGGACGGTCGGCGGGAACCAGAAGCCGGGGCCCTCGGGGGCCTTGCCCCGGATGCCGGGTGCCTCGGGGTCGACGTACGAACGGACGCGGTCCAGCTGGGACCTGGAGATCAGCGGGCCCATGTCGGTCTTCTCGTCGGCCGGGTCGCCGACGGTGACGGACTCGATCGCGGGGGCGAGGAGTTCCAGGAAGCGGTCGTGGACGGAGCGTTGGACGAGGATGCGGGTGCGGGCGCAGCAGTCCTGCCCGGAGTTGTCCAGGAAGGACATGGGGGCGGCGGCCGCGGCGGCCTCGAGGTCGGCGTCGGCGAAGACGATGTTGGGGCTCTTGCCGCCGAGTTCGAGGGTCACGCGCTTCACCTGGTCGGCGCAGAGCGCCATGACGCGCTTGCCGACGCGGGTGGAGCCGGTGAACACGATCTTGGCGACGCCCGGGTGGCGGACCAGGGCCTCGCCCGCGAGGTCGCCGCGGCCGGGCAGCACCTGGAAGAGGTGCTCGGGCAGGCCTGCCGCCAGGGCGAGTTCGGCGAGGCGGAGCGCGGTCAGGGGGGTGGTCTCGGCGGGTTTCAGGAGCACCGCGTTGCCGGCCGCGAGGGCGGGGGCGGTGCCCCAGGCCGCGATGGGCATGGGGAAGTTCCAGGGGGCGATCACGCCGACGACCCCGAGGGGTTCGAGGAGGGTGATGTCGAGGCCGCCGGAGACCGGGATCTGGCGTCCCGTCAGCCGCTCCACGCCGCCGGCCGCGTAGTCGAGCAGGTCCCGGACGTTGCCCGCCTCCCAGCGGGCGTTGCCGATGGTGTGCCCGGCTTCCCGGACCTCCAACGTGGCGAGCTCCTCGCGGTGTTCGTCGACGACGACCGCGAACCGGCGCAGCAGCCGGGCCCGTTCGCCGGGCGCGAGCGCGGCCCACCGCCGCTGGGCCTCGGCGGCCCGTCGTACGGCGGTGTCCACGTCGTGCTCCACAGCCCCCGGGACGGTCGCGATCACCTCCTCCGTGGCCGGGTTGAGGACGTCGAGTTCGTACTGGTGCGACAAGTGGTGCCTCACATGCGTTCGAAGGAGCGGCGCAGCTCCCAGTCGGTCACCGCGGCGTCGAAGGCGGCCAGCTCGACGCGGGCCATGTTGCGGTAGTGCGCGACGACCTCGTCGCCGAAGGCGGCCTGGGCGATGGGGCTGTTCTCCCAGAGCTCGGCGGCCTCCCGGAGCGTGGTCGGGACGTGCGCGAAGTCGGCGGTGTAGGCGTTGCCGGGGCAGGGCTCGGGAAGTTCGAGCTTGTGCTCGACGCCGTACAGCCCGGCCGCGACCAGGCCGGCGACGGCCAGGTGCGGGTTGACGTCGCCGCCGGGCAGCCGGTTCTCGAAGCGCAGCGAGCGGCCGTGGCCGACGACCCTGAGCGCGCAGGTGCGGTTGTCGTGGCCCCAGGCGACCGCGGTCGGGGCGAAGGAGCCGGGCTGGAACCGCTTGTAGCTGTTGATGTTGGGTGCGTACAGGAGCGAGAAGTCCCGCAGGGCGGCCAGCTGTCCGGCGAGGAAGTGCCGCATGACCTCGGACATGCCGTCCTCGGCGGCGAAGACGCCTGCGCCGTCCGCGTCCGTCAACGACAGGTGGATGTGGCAGGAGTTGCCCTCCCGCTCGTTGTACTTGGCCATGAAGGTGAGGGAGACGCCCTCCTGGGCGGCGATCTCCTTGGCGCCGGTCTTGTAGATCGCGTGCTGGTCGCAGGTGACGAGGGCCTCGTCGTACCGGAAGGCGATCTCGTGCTGGCCCGGGTTGCACTCGCCCTTGGCGGACTCGACGGTCAGCCCGGCCCCCGCCATGTCGTTCCGGATCCGGCGCAGCAACGGCTCGATCCGCCCGGTGCCCAGCACCGAGTAGTCGATGTTGTACTGGTTGGCCGGGGTCAGCCCGCGGTAGTTGGCGTCCCAGGCGGCCTCGTACGTGTCCTTGAACACGATGAACTCCAGCTCCGTACCGACCTGTGCGGTGTAGCCGAGTTCGGCGAGGCGCTCGAGCTGGCGGCGGAGGATCTGCCGGGGCGCGGCGACGACCGGGGAGCCGTCGTTCCAGGCGAGGTCGGCGACGAGCATGGCGGTGCCCGCGTTCCAGGGCACCCGGCGGAGGGTGGCGAGGTCGGGGTGCATGGCGAAGTCGCCGTAGCCGCGGTCCCAGGAGGACATGGCGTAGCCGTCGACCGTGTTCATCTCGGTGTCGACGGCGAGCAGGTAGTTGCAGCCCTCGGTGCCGTGGCGCAGGACCTCGTCGAGGAAGAAACGGGCGGCGAACCGCTTTCCCTGCAGGCGCCCTTGCATGTCGGGGAAGGCCAGGACGACAGTGTCGATCTCACCGCTCGCGACGAGGGTGTGCAGTTCCTCGACGCTGAGCGGGGGTGTGCGGTCTGCCACGGGAGGACTCCTTGGGCTTCATCGCGCTGCTGCGGCCGGGCCGGGAGCTCTAAGGTATTGCTGAGAACCATTGCTTGGGAAGGGGGTACGGCCATATGTCGCTGGATGCGGACGGCACCCTCGGCGACCCGTTGACGCCGGTGCTGCGACCGGTACGGGCGGGCAACGGCTTCGAGGAGGCGCTGGAGCAGATCCTCCAGGTCGTCCGGCTGGGCCTGGTTCCGGGCGGCGAGCGGCTGCCCGCCGAACGGGAGCTGGCGGAGCGGCTGGGGATCAGCCGGGTCACGCTGCGCGAGGTGCTGAAGGTGCTCCAGGACCAGGGCCTGGTGGAGTCCCGGCGCGGGCGGTACGGCGGCACGTTCGTGCTGCGGCGCGCCGACGCGGGCGGCGAGGACGAGCTGCGGCGCCGGATCGCCGAGGTCGACATCGAGGACGTGCTGCGCTTCCGCGAGGTCCTCGAGGTCGGCGCGGCCGGGCTGTGCGCGGCGCACGGGCTGTCGGACGAGCAGGCGGACCGCCTCCGCGACGCCCTGGCCCGCACCCACGAGGCACCGCTCGCGGACTACCGCCGCCTGGACACCCTGCTCCACCTCACGATCGCCGAACTGTGCGGCTCGCCCTCCCTGACCGCCCGGTACGCGGCGGTCCGGGCGACCGTCAACGACCTCCTCGACTGCATCCCGCTCCTGGTCCGCAACCTGGAGCACTCGCAGCGCCAGCACATCGCCCTGGTCGAGGCGGTCCTGGACGGGGACGCGGACGGCGCCCGGGAGATGATGCGCGAGCACTGCGCGGGGACGGCCGCCCTGCTCCGGGGCTTCCTGGCGTAACGGCCGGTCGCCGTGCCATAAAGGTGTGGAAGCACACCTTTGAGGGAGGGTCCATGGCCGGACGGCCGCTGATCGGCGTGAGCACATATCTGGAGGCCGGGGCGCGCTGGGGCGTCTGGGAGCTGGAGGCGGCCCTGCTGCCGGTCGGCTACCCACGGCTGGTCCAGCGGGCGGGCGGCCTGGCCGCGCTGCTGCCGCCGGACGACCCGCGGCACGCGGCGGCGGCGGTGGGCCGCCTGGACGGCCTGGTGATCGCCGGCGGCCCGGACGTGGAGCCGGTCCGCTACGGCGCCGAACCCGACCCCCGCACCGGCCGCCCCGCCCGCGCCCGGGACGCCTGGGAGCTGGCCCTGATCGACGCGGCCCTGGCGGCGGGCACACCGCTGCTCGGCATCTGCCGGGGCATGCAGCTCCTGAACGTCGCCCTGGGCGGCACGCTCGTCCAGCACATGGACGGCCACGCGGAGGTACCGGGAGTCTTCGGCCGGCACGAGGTGAAGCCGGTGCCCGGGACGCGGTACGCCGACACCGTCCCGGAGGAGACCGCCGTCCCGACCTTTCACCACCAGGCGGTGGACCGTCTGGGCACCGGCCTGCTGGTCTCGGCCCACGCGGCCGACGGCACGGTCGAGGCGATCGAACTCCCCGCCCAACACGGCTGGGTCCTCGGCGTCCAGTGGCACCCCGAGATGGGTGAGGACCTCCGGGTGATGCAGGCACTGGTCACAGCCGCGTCCTGACCCGGGCCGGCGCCGCGTCGCCGGTGCTCTCAGACCGGTTCTCTCCAGGTGACCGAACCGGGTGGCGGGTGGGCCGGGGCCCCTCACCCCCGGGTCAGGGAGAGCAGTTCGCGGGCCGGGCCGGTCGGGCGGTGGCCCGTCGGCCAGACCGCTCGCAGGTCGCGCCGTAGTGCGATGCCCTCCACCGGGATGCTCACCAGCCGCCGCATCGCCAGTTCCTCGCCCACCGCCAGTTCGCTCAGGACCGCCGGGCCCGCGCCGCTGACCGCCGAGGCCTTCACCGCCGTCGTCGACGACAGCTCGATCAGCGGGCGGGCCAGACCGCCCAGGGCCGCGTCGAGGACCTGGCGGGTCCCGGAGCCGCGTTCGCGGAGGATCAAGGGGGTCGCCGCCAGCTCCTCGGCCGCCAGCGGGCGCCGGCGGCGGGCCCACGGGTGCGCGGGGGCCGTCACCACGATGAGGCGGTCGTGGGCGATCACCGCCGAGTCCAGGCCCTGCGGAACCGTCAGCCCCTCCACGAAGCCCAGGTCCGCCTCGTCCGCGAGCAGCCGTTCCGCCACCGCCGCGGAGTTTCCGGCCAGCAGGGACACCGCCGTGTCGGGGCGCTGGGCGCGCAGCGCGAGCAGCCAGCCGGGCAGAAGGTACTCGGCGATGGTCATGCTGGCGGCGACCCGCAGCCGCGAGTCCCGACGGTCCCGCAGTGCCTGCGCCCCCGCGTCGAAGGCCTCCGCCGCCTCCACCACCCGCCGCGCCCAGTCGGTCACCAGTGCCCCCGCGTCGGTGAGCCGCGAGCCGCGCGGTGAGCGGTCGACGAGGGCCACGCCCAGCTGCCGTTCCATCGAGCGGATCCGGCTGCTGGCGGCCGGCTGGGTGATGCCGACCTCCCGGGCCGCCGCCCCGAGGCTGCCCAGCCGGGCGACCGCCAGAAGCAGCTCCAGCGCACCGAGATCCGGCACGCGGTGCGCCAGCGTGCCGCCTGCCGCCCGGTCGCCCGTCTCACCCGTGTCGCTCATAAAGCCAGCTTATGCCCCCATAGACGCGGACTCCCTGGTCGCGGCCCCGCGGCCGGGGCACGGTTGGTTCATGGTCACCGCAGTCCGGTATCTCGGCCCCAACTGGTACGCCTCCGTCATGGGCACCGCCGCCCTCGCCCTGGGCGGCGCCGCGCTCGGCGTCGACAGTCTGCGCGAGCTGTTCGTCGCCGTCTGGGCGCTGTCCCTGCTGCAACTCGTGGTCCTGCTGGCCGCCCGGGCCCTGCACTGGGCCCACCATCCCGACCAGGCCCGCGCCCATCTCCGCGACCCCGCCGTGGCCCCCTTCTACGGCTGCCTCGCCATGGCCCTGCTCGCGGTCGGCGGCGGCGCCCTCACCCTCGGGCCGGACTGGATCGGCGAACCCGCGGCCGTGGCCCTCGACGCCGTGCTCTTCGTCGCCGGTACGGCCGTGGGGCTCGCGGCCGCCGTCGCCGTGCCGTACCTGCTGGCCGTACGGCATCGCGCCGAGCCCGCTCAGGCCACCCCGGTGTGGCTGCTGCCGCTGGTCGCGCCCATGGTGTCGGCCGCGCTCGGGCCGCGGCTGGTCCCGCACCTGCCGCCCGGACAGCCGCGCGAGACACTGCTCTACGGCTGCTTCGCGCTCTTCGGCCTGAGTCTGCTGGCCACCCTGCTGATGCTGACCCTGGTCTTCGCCCGGCTGGTCACCTGCGGCCCGCTCCCCCTCGCTCTCACCCCCACGATCTTCCTGGTGCTGGGCCCGCTCGGGCAGTCCACCACGGCGGTGGGTGCCTTCGCGGACCTCGCCCCCGGAGTGGTTCCGGCCCCGTACGCCGCCGGTTTCGGCCTCCTCGCCGTGCTCTACGGCGTTCCGGTCATGGGGTTCGCGCTGCTGTGGCTGGCGCTGGCGGTCGCACACGTGGTGCGGGCGCGCCAGCAGGGCATGCGGTTCGCCATGACCTGGTGGGCGTTCACCTTCCCGGTGGGGACATGCGTCACGGGCGCCGCCGCGCTGGGCCGGCACACCGGGCTGGCGGTGTACGACTGGCTGGCGGTGGGTCTGTACGCCCTCCTCGTCGCCGGCTGGCTGGCGGCCGCCGCCGGCACCGTGAGCGGGCTGCTCAGCGGCGAGCTGCTCGCAGGGCCCCGTCCAGCAGCCGTGGCGCCTCGGCCAGTGACGGGCCGTACCACGTCAGGTGCCGTCCGCTGACCAGTGCGCACGGCAGGCCCGGGAAGGCCTCCGGGCCGTCGCCGGCGGTGAAGCGGTAGGGCTCGTCCGGGAGGACGACCAGGCCGGGCCGTGCGTCGTTGAGTTCCTGGACCGGGATGCGGGGATAGCGCTCGGGGTGGGCGGCGTACAGATTCTCGGTCCCGAGCCGCTCGAGGACGTCCCCCGCGAAGGTGTCCCGGCCCAGGACCATCCACGGCCGCCGCCAGATCGGTACGACCGCGGTGGTACGCGGCTCGGGCACCGGTGCCGACCAGGCCTCCTCGGCCTCGTCCAGCCAGCGCGGCCGGGTACGCGCGCCGCACGCGGTCAGGAGGCGGGCCAGCTCGCGGAAGGCCTGCGGTACCTCCCGTACCTCTGTGACCAGCACCTCCACGCCGGCCGTCCGCAGGGCGTCCAGGTCGGGGGCGCGGTTCTCCTCCTCGTTGGCGATCACCAGGTCGGGGGCGAGGGCGACGATCCGGTCCAGCCCGGGGTTCTTGGTACCGCCGACACGGGTGACGTCGAGGTCGGCCGGATGGGTGCACCAGTCGGTGGCGCCGACGAGGACGTCGGGGAGCGTCACCGCGACCGCCTCGGTGAGCGAGGGGACCAGGGAGACCACGCGCATCAGCGGGGGCGGTCCTGGACCGCCTCGATGTGTTCCGCCACCGCGACCACGATGACCCGGGTGTCCGGGACCGTCGCCCGCCAGCGGTGCCGGACTCCGCCGGTGAGGTAGAGGGTGTCGCCGCGGCCCAGGCGGTAGGCGCGGCCCTCGGCCTCGATCTCCACCGCGCCGTCGGCGACGTACATCAACTCGTCGTTGCGGTGCTGGAATTCGCGGCCGGCGTCGTGGTCGCCGGTGAACTCCGAGGCGTGCAGCTGGTGGTGGCCGCGCACCAGGGAGCGCACCCTGCGCGCGAAGTCCGGTTCGGTGGCGTCCGCGCGTACCACGTCCACGCTGCACGCCGGGTCGGCGGCGGCGAGGAGTTCGACGGCCGTGGTGCGCAGGGCGTCGGCGAGCTTCTCCAGGGAGGTGCGGCTGGGCCGGGCCCTGTCGTTCTCGATCTGGCTCAGGAAGGGCACCGACAGGCCGCTGCGCTCGGCCACGACGGCGAGGGTGAGCTCCAGCGCGCGGCGGCGCCGCCGGACTGCCGCGCCCACCCGCACGGGCTGCTGGTCCTTGTGGTCGCCCATCGCTCCGGCTCCCTCCTTCGCTCGTCGTTCCGTCTACCGGGTGCCCCGCTTCGGCCGGGCCCCTCTGCTGGGTTCTCTGCACCCTACGCATGTTCGGCAAACCGTTTCAGGCGGCCGTCACATCCCCGTCACGTCGGGTGAGCGCGACCCTCACAGTTCGCGCCAGTCGACGAGCTCGCCGGACTCGCCGGGCGCGGACTCCTCCTTCGGGATGAAGACGCTGACCAGGAGGGCCGGACGGCCGTCTGGGTCGGTGAGCAGCGTGGCCGACGGATTGGCGAAGGCGCGGCTGCCGCCGGGGGTGCGCAGTCGGATCCGGTCGGCCCGGCCGGAGGCGGGATCGTAGGCGTAGATCGACCAGCTGCCGAAGTCGTCGCGCAGGCGCTGGCCCTCGATCAGGACCAGGGGACGCCCCATCAGTTCAATGCGTGAGCGGTCCCCGATGTTCCCGGCGGTGCCCCAGGCCAGCAGGGCCAGGTCGAGGCGCTGATCTGCGCGGGCCCGCCAGACGGTGAAGTCCCGCAGGGTGGCGCGGAGTTGACGGTCGGTGGCGCAGTCGGCGCGGTAGTGGCCGGTCAGTTCCACGGTGTCGCCGTGGACCGCGGTGATGTCCGGGGTGCCCTCGGCACAGCGGGACAGCGTACGGGGTGCGTCGAACGCGCGGTCGGCCGCTCCGGTCAGCAGGGCGGCGAGGCTTGGGTAATGCCGTAGCGCTATGTGGTTGGCCGGATCCTTTTCGTAGGCGAGGTCCCATCCGCCGGTGCCGTCGGTGTGCAGGGAGGGCTGGCTGGTGCCCGGGCCGAAGTCCTGGCGGCGGGTCCAGGTACGCAGGTCGGTGGAGGTGGCGACGGCCGCGTGGAAGCGGCCGTCGGCGAGGGTGGTGTGGTAGACGGCGAGGTAGCCGCCGCCGTACGCCCCCGGTACCGGCGTGATCTCGGCGGTGTCCATGCTGCGGCCGGTGGCGTCCCGGGCGTCGAGGACCGCGCCGTCCGCCCGTGTCACGTCCCCGGCGAGTGCCTCGAACCGGGCGGTGGCGACCGAGGCCGGGTCCGGACTCGCCGCGGAGAACTGCGGCACGGCCACCGCGGCCGTCAGCAACAGCAGGAGAGGCAGAAGCCTGCGGATCACGGGCTGCTCACAGGTACGGGCGGGACCGGGGCGTCAGAGAGTACGGGCCCCGGCCCCGCCCGGAGCGGGCCGGAAGAGGTGGGCTTCGCCACACCGGCGATGCGGCTTCGGGCGGCGGCCCGCCCCGTTCACTTCCGGATCGGCGCCCACTTGTCGGCCAGCCCCGGGTTGCGCTTCAGCCAGGCCCGGACCGCGTCCTGTTCCTTGCCCTGGCCGGCCTTCTGGATCTCGGCCTCCAGACCGGTGAGCTGCTTCTCCGTCATGGAGAAGTCCTTGAGCCACTTGCCGACCTCGGGGTTGTCCCCGGCGAAGCCCTTGCGGGACAGGGTGTGCACGCCGTCGCCGGAGCCCCAGGCGCCCTGCGGGTCCTTCAGCTTCTTCAGGCCGTAGTCGCTGTAGGCCCAGTGCGGCGACCACAGGGTGACGAGAATCGGCTGCCGCTTGGCGTAGGCCCGCTTGAGCTCGGCGAGCATGGCGGGCGTGGAGCCGTCGACGACCTGGTAACTGCCGTCGAGGCCGTACTCCTTGAGGACCTTGGACTTGAGCAGGCCCATCATGCCGGCGCTGGGCTCGATGCCGACGATCTTCCCGCCGAACTCCGAGGCGTGGTTCTTCAGGTCGGCCAGGGAGTTCACGTCCTTCACGTACGAGGGGACGGTCAGCTCCAGGGAGGTGGGACCGTACCAGCTGCCGAGGTCGTCGAGCTGCTTGCCGTACTTCTTCCAGTACTCGGCGTGCGTGGTGGGCAGCCAGGAGTCGGTCTCGAAGTCCAGCTGGCCGGTGGCGAGGCCGGTGTAGAGGGGACCGGCCGCGTACTGGCTGGTGGTGACCTTGTATCCGCGTTCCTCGAGGAGCTCCTTCCAGAGGAAGGTGGAGGCGATGCCCTCGTCCCAGGGGATGTAGCCGATCTTGATCTCCTTGCCCTTGCCGACGTCCGTGGCGGAGGCCTGGGCGGTGTCGGAGGAGGAGCCGAAGATGCCCATGCCGCCCGCGACCAGGGCGAGGACCACCACGCCGACGACGGCGACGGCCGGGCGGGGGCGGTAGGTCCAGGGGGTGGGGCGGACCTTGGCGGCGGCACGGCGGCCGAGCGGGGACAGCTGGGTGCCGAGCGCGCTGGTCATGCGGTCGAGGTAGATGGCGAGGACGACGATGCCGACGCCCGCCTCGAAGCCGAAGCCGATGTCGAGCTGGCCGATCGCCTCGTTGACGGCGCCGCCGAGGCCGCCGGTGCCGACCATGCCGGCGATGACGACCATCGACAGGCCCAGCATGATGACCTGGTTGACGCCGGCCATGATGGTCGGCAGCGCGAGCGGCAGCTGGACGCGCAGCAGGGTGTCGCGGGGGGTGGTGCCGAACGCCTCGGCGGCCTCAACCAGTTCGGCGTCGACCTGGCGGATGCCCAGCTCGGTCATGCGGACGCCGGGGGCCAGCGCGAAGATCAGGGTGGCGATCACGCCCGCGGCGGTGCCCAGGCCGAAGAAGAGGATGGCCGGGATGAGCAGGACCATCGACGGCATGGTCTGGAGCAGGTCCAGGACCGGTCGTACGGCCGCGCTGACCGCCCGGGAGCGGGCCGCCCAGATGCCCAGCGGGACCGAGATGACCAGCGCGATCACCGTGGCGACCAGGACCAGCGCCAGGGTGGACATCGCGCGGTCCCACAGGTCGAGGGAGTCCACGAGCGCGAATCCGGCGAAGGCCAGGACGCCCGCGGTCAGTCCGCGCAGCCACCAGGCCAGCACGGCGAAGATGCCTGCCAGCAGCAGGGGCGCGGGGGCGGTGAGGACACCGTCGATGCCGTCGTACATGCCCTCGACGACCGTGCGGATCGCGTCGAAGAGCCAGGACATGTGCGCGACCAGCCAGTTCACACCGGAGTCGACCCAGTCGCCGAGATGCAGCCTAGGCACGGGCGGTCACCTTCTCCCCACCGTCGCAGACGACGGGTTCGCCCGTGTCCTCCGCGAGGAAACCGACCAGCCGCTCCTGCGGAACGACGCCCACGACGGCGTCGTCCCGGTCCAGGACGGCGACCGGGTGGGGCAACCGGGCGCTGAGCGCGCACAGTTCGGTGAACGGGGTGTCGGGGGTCGCGGTGGCGCAGGCGCAGTCCGCCTCGTCGCCGGCCACGTCGGTGTCCATGACGGCGGCGGCGGTCAGCACCCGGGAGCGGTCGACGTCCTGGGTGAAGGAGGCGACGTAGTCGTCGGCGGGGCGCAGCAGGATGTCCTCGGCGGTGCCGGTCTGGACGATGCGGCCGTCGCGCATCACGGCGATGCGGTCGCCCAGGCGCATGGCCTCGTTGAGGTCGTGGGTGATGAAGACGATCGTCTTCTTCAGGGACTTCTGCAGTTCCAGCAGCTGGTCCTGCATGTCACGGCGGATCAGCGGGTCCAGGGCGCTGAACGACTCGTCCATGAGGAGCAGATCGGCGTCGGTGGCCAGGGCCCGGGCCAGGCCGACGCGCTGCTGCATGCCGCCGGACAGCTCGTCGGGCCAGGAGCCCTCCCAGCCGGCCAGTCCGCACAGGGCGAGCGCCTCGTCGGCGCGGCGGACGCGCTCGGCGCGGGGCACGCCCTGCACGGCCAGGCCGTAGGCGGCGTTGTCGCGGACGCTGCGGTGCGGGAAGAGCGCGAAGTGCTGGAAGACCATGCTGATCTTCCTGGAGCGCAGCTCGCGCAGTTCGCGGTCGGTGAGCGCGGTGAGGTCCTGGCCGTCGAAGCGGACCTGTCCCGCGGTCGGTTCCAGCAGGCCGTTGAGCATGCGCAGCAGGGTGGACTTCCCGGAGCCGGACAGGCCCATCACGACGAATATCTCGCCGGGGTCGACCTGGAAGGAGGCGTCGATCACGGCGGCGGTGGTGCCGTCGGCGCGCAGCTCCTCCCGGTCGGCTCCCTGGCGGAGTCGTTCCACGGCGGTGTCCGGTCGTCTGCCGAAGATCTTGTACAGGTGCTCGGTCTCTAGCCTGGGTGACACGCGAACCTCTCTCGGGGGCGCCGGCCCCTGCAAACGCGGGCCCCGGCGCCTCGGGGACATGGGACAGGAGCCGCGCCTGCCCTGGTCCACGCAGGTCAAACGCACAAGTGGGCCAGGTCACGAGGTCTCCACAAGCCGCACTGCGGCACGGGCTCCGTGACCGTCCGTGCCGTACGGCCGCGGAGCGCCCCGTCGCTGTCGGTGCCGTACGGCATGATGCGAGGCGTGACCGCACGACTGATGCTTCTCGACACCGCCTCGCTGTACTTCCGCGCCTACTTCGGCGTCCCGGACTCCGTGAAGGCTCCGGACGGCACGCCGGTGAACGCCGTACGCGGGCTGCTGGACTTCATCGACCGGCTGGTCAAGGACCACCGTCCGGACCGGCTGGTGGCCTGCATGGACGCCGACTGGCGGCCGCAGTGGCGGGTCGACCTCATCCCCTCCTACAAGGCCCACCGGGTCGCCGAGGAGCGCGAGACGGGACCGGACGAGGAGGAGGTGCCGGACACCCTCTCCCCACAGGTGCCGGTCATCGAGGAGGTGCTGGACGCGCTCGGCATCGCCCGGGTCGGTGTCGCGGGCTACGAGGCGGACGACGTGATCGGCACGTTCACCGCGCGCGCCGACGGCCCGGTCGACATCGTCACCGGTGACCGTGACCTCTACCAGCTGGTGGACGACGGCCGCGGGGTGCGGGTGCTGTACCCGCTCAAGGGCGTCGGCACGCTGCAGATGACGGACGAGGCGTGGCTGCGCGAGAAGTACGGGGTGGACGGAGGCGGGTACGCGGATCTGGCACTGCTGCGCGGCGACCCGAGCGACGGCCTGCCGGGGGTGCCGGGCATCGGCGAGAAGACGGCCGCCAAGCTGCTCGCCGAGTTCGGTGACCTGGCCGGGATCATGGCCGCCGTCGACGACCCGAAGGCCAGGCTCACACCGTCGCAGCGCAAACGACTGGACGAGGCCCGGCCCTATGTGGCCATCGCGCCGACGGTGGTCCGGGTCGCCGGGGACGTGCCGCTGCCGGACGTAGACACCACCCTTCCGAAGGCCCCGCGCGATCCCGCCCGGCTGGACGCGTTGTCGGCGCGCTGGGGGCTGGGGGGCTCGCTGCACCGGCTGGTGCTGACACTCGGCGGGTGAGTGGCGGAGAATTGTTCTGGCAAAACCCGCTCATCAAGTGTTCATGGAGGAGGTGTCGACCGCGCAGGAGATGCTAACTTAGGTAAACCTAAGCGATGGAGCACGGAGGTCGGTCATGGCAGAGCGCCCGGAACGCAAGCCGCGCAAGCCCCATTCCGCCCAGGTGGTGCGCACCGAACGGCTGACGCCGCACATGCAGCGCGTCGTTCTCGGCGGTGACGGACTGGCCGGCTTCGCCGCGGACACCTGCACCGATCATTACGTGAAACTCCTCTTCGGGCCGGCAGGCGTGACCTATCCGGAGCCCTTCGACGTGGAGCGGATCCGCGCCGAGTTCCCGCGTGAGCACTGGCCGGTGACCCGGACCTACACGGTGCGTTCCTGGGACGCCGAGCACCGTGAACTGGCCCTGGACTTCGTCGTGCACGGCGACGAGGGCCTGGCCGGACCCTGGGCCTGCCGTGTCCAGCCCGGCGAGACCGTGCACTTCATGGGCCCCGGCGGCGCGTACGCCCCCGCCGCGGACGCCGACTGGCATCTGCTCGCCGGGGACGAGAGCGCGCTGCCGGCGATCGCCCGCTCCCTGGAGTCCCTGCCCTCAGGGGCGAAGGCCTTCGCATTCGTCGAGATCTCCGGCCCCGAGGAGGAGCAGAAGATCGACTCCGACGTGGAGGTGGTCTGGCTGCACCGGGGCACCCGGCCCGTCGGCGAGGCCCTGGTCACGGCCGTGCGGGGGCTGGAGTTCCCGGAGGGCCGGTTGCACGCCTTCGTCCACGGCGAGGCGGGTTTCGTGAAGGACCTGCGGGCCCTGCTGCGCGTCGAGCTTCAGATCCCGCGCGAGGACCTGTCGATCTCCGGCTACTGGCGTCTCGGCCACAACGAGGACGGCTGGCAGGCCTCCAAGCGTGACTGGAACGCCCGCATCGAGGCCGAGCAGGAGGGCGACGGAGCGGCCGCCGCCTGAGACCGCGAGGCCACGAGTCCGCACGGACCGTCGGGGCGTGCGGCCTTGAGACCGGCGGCACCCGGAGGTGCCGCCGCTCCCGTGCCGCTCAGACCGACCGCTGGTACGACCTGAACGTCCTGATCGACAGCCACACGGCCGCGACCGCCAGCGCCAGCAGCGCGCCGCCGCGGCCCAGTACCGCACCCCAGTCGGGGTCCGCCGACATCGCCGAACGCCCCGCCACCATCGCCCAGTCGAGCGGGTTGAAGTCGGCTATGTGCCGCATCCAGCCGGGCATCTGGGACGGTGCCATGAAGGCGCTGGACAGGAAGGTCAGCGGCAGCAGCAGGAAGGTGTTGATCCCGATGATCGACTCCCGCTCCCGCACCAGCATGCCGAGCGCGTTGGACAGGGCCCCGAAGACGGTGCCGAGCAGTACGGCGGCCACCACCAGGATGGCGATGCCCCCGATCCCGCCCGGGTAGTCGGCGCCGCCCAGCAGGCCGAGCAGCACGATGATGAGCGACTGGCCGGCGGTGACCAGGCCGTTGTTCACCACGTTGCCGTTCATCAGCGCGGCCCGGCTGACCGGCGTGGTCAGGAAGCGGTTCAGGGTGCCGCGCTGGATCTCCTCCAACGTGCCCATGCCCGCCCACATGTTGGAGCTGAGGGCGCTCATCACGACCACGCCCGGCACCAGGTAGTCGAGGTAGCTGGTGGTGCCGAAGCCGCCCAGTTCGACGACCTTCTTGAAGAGGTTGCCGAACAGGAACAGCCAGATGACCGGCTGGATCAGGGTGATGACGGCGAACGCGGGCTGGCGGGCGAACACCAGCAGCTGACGCTGGGTCATGTACCAGGTCTGGGACAGGGCGTTGCTCATCGGGCACCTCCGGCCGGGGCGAGCGCGTCGGTGGTGTCGGCCTCCGCGTAACGGCGGCCCGCGTAGCGCAGATAGACGTCGTCGAGGGAGGGCCGGGCCACGGTCGCGGCCAGCACGGTCACCCCGGCCCGCTCCAGCGCGGCGAGCAGGGCGGGCATGGCGACGGCCCCGTCGTCGGCGCGGGCGCTGATCCGGCGGCCGTCGAAGAGCGCCTCGCGCACACCGGCCAGCTCGGTCAGGGCGCCCGTGAGCAGGGTGCGGCCGGCCTCGCCGGGCGCCTCGCGCAGCTCCACATGGACGGCGTCGCCGCGCAGTTCGCCCTTGAGGGAGTCGGGGGTGCCCTCGACCACGATCCGGCCGCGGTCGACGATCGCGATCCGCTCGGCGAGCCGGTCGGCCTCCTCCAGGTAGTGCGTGGTGAGCAGGATGGTCAGGCCCTCCTGGCCGGCCAGCCGGCCGATCTCGTCCCACATCGCGGTGCGGGCCTCGGGGTCCAGGCCGGTGGTGGGCTCGTCGAGGAAGAGCACCTCGGGCCGGTGGACCAGGCCGAGGGCCACGTCGAGGCGGCGCCGCATGCCGCCGGAGTAGCCCTTGACCGGGCGGCCGGCGGCTTCGGTGAGGGTGAAGCGGGCCAGCAGTTCCTCGACCCGGCCGTTCAGGGCGGCGCCGCGCAGGCCGTAGAGCCTGCCCTGAAGCTGGAGGTTCTCGCGGCCGGTGGCGACCGGGTCGGCGCCGGAGTTCTGGGCGACGACGCCGATCGCCCGGCGTACCCGGTCCGGGTGGCGCAGCACGTCGTGGCCGGCCACGGTGGCGGTGCCCGAGTCGGGGCGGGCCAGAGTGGTGAGGATCTTGACGGTGGTGGACTTGCCGGCGCCGTTGGGTCCGAGGAGCCCGAAGACGGTGCCGGGTTCGACGGTGACGTCCATGCCGTTCAGCGCGGTGACGTCACCGGGGTAGGTCTTGATCAGCTGGCGCGCCTGCACTGCGGGCGCACGGGTGCTCATGTCGGCTGCTCTCCTGGGGAAATCGCGAAGGGTCGCGGGTGGTCGCGAATGATCCGCGCGATGAGCGCCGGGCTATCCTGGGTGTGCCGCACCTCGATGGCCCGGAGCCGCCGCACGGCGGGTTCGGTTCGGGGTTCGAGACCCCGGCCGGGCTGCTGCAACAGCCCTGCCGGGGTCTGTTCGTCATTGCTTCTGCTCGAACTCGGCCTCCAGCTTCAGGTACTCCTCGGGTATCTCCCCCGTCTCATGGAAGTGCCGCCAGTCCACGACGCCCGGGAAGCCGCCGTCCGTCAGCTCCGCCAGGAAGCCGCGGACCCAGTCGGCCTGCGCCTCGACCATGTGCAACTGGTACTCCGCCTCGATCACGAAGAGCCGGGGCAGCGTCTCGCGCAGCTTGTCCAGCACCCCGCGCAGGCTCGCCGCCTGCACGTCGAGCGAGTTGAGCCGCTCCTCCAGCAGCCGGGCGACCTCGTCGGGATGGAGCGCCCCCAGCAGCGACAGCGCCGCCTCGAAGATGGGGTACTCCTTCGCGGGTACGGCGACCAGGTCCGAGAGCCATTCGGTCGCCTCCTCCCGCCCGGCGTCGGTGATGCCGTACAGCGTGCGCTCCGGGCGGTTGCCCTGCCGCTCCACGTCGGTGACCTCGACGAAGCCGTGCTTCTCCAGGTTCTGCACGACGGTGTAGAGCGAGCCGTAGTTGATCTTCAGACTGGTGTCCTTGCCGCGCCTGCGCAGGGTCTGGGCGATCTCGTACGGGTGCATCGGCCGCTCGGCGAGCAGCACCATCACGGCGAGCGCCAGGGGGTTGCCCAGCTTGCGGCGTCTGGTCGCCATCGACACCCACCCCGCCCTCTCGGAGAGTCTCCTCGTCACCGAATATCCGTGGCCGAACATATCGCGAGTCACGTACCGGCGTCAATACACACGATGTATCGCGTCCGAAGCCGCTCCGCAAGGGCGTGAGGACTTGGGCCCGCCCCGGACACGCCGGCGTGACGCCTTCGAAACAGCGCGTCCCTAATTTCTGTCGCCCGACAGGAAATCCGCCCTGACAGGCAGGTACCGCCGTGACGACCACCGACGACCGCTCCCTGAGGGAGTCCGAGGACCGCTCTCTGGAGGAGTTCGGCTACCGCCAGGAGCTGCACCGCAGCCTCGGCCGGTATGCCTCGTTCGCCGCCGGGTTCTCCTTCATCTCCGTACTGACGACCGTCTTCCAGTTCTTCGCCTTCGGCTACGCGTTCGGCGGCCCGGTCTTCTTCTGGGCCTGGCCGGCCGTGCTGGTCGGCCAGTTGCTGGTGGCCGCCTGCTTCGCCGAACTCGCGGGGCGCTATCCCATCTCGGGCGCGATCTACCAGTGGTCCTCACGCCTGTCGAACCCGTCCTTCGGCTGGTTCGCCGGCTGGATCATGGTGATCGGGCAGATCGTGGTGGTCGCGGCGGCCGCGCTGGCCCTGCAGATGGTGCTGCCCGCGCTCTGGTCCGGCTTCCAGCTCATCGGCACGGACCCGGCGCCGACCTCCGCCGACGGCGCCGCCAACGCGGCCGTCCTCGGCGTCGTCCTGCTGGTCCTGACCACCCTCGTGAACGTCATGGACAACCGCGTGATGTCCGTGATCAACCGGGTCGGGGTGACCGCCGAGATCATCGGCGCGGTCCTGATCATCGTGCTGCTGCTCACCCACTCGAAGCGCTCCCCCGGCATCACGTTCCACACCGGCACGGCAGCCGAGGGAGGCCTGCTGGGCGCGCTGCTGGTCGGTTCGTTCACGGCCGCTTACGTGATGATCGGCTTCGACAGCGCGGGCGAGATGAGCGAGGAGACGCACCAGCCGCGGCGGACGGCGCCGCGGACCATCCTCACGGCGCTGGGGGCGGCCGGGCTGCTGGGCGGCCTGGTCGTCCTCGGCGGCCTGCTGGCCGCGCCGAGCCTGACCGACGGGCGGCTGGGAGTGGACGGTCTGAGTTACGTCCTGACCAGCAGCCTCGGTGACGGCGTGGGCCGGGTGCTGCTGGCCGACGTGGTGGTGGCCATCGCGGTGGCGACGCTGGCGATCCAGACCGCGGCCTCTCGGATGCTGTTCTCCATGGCACGGGACGGGCAGCTTCCCTTCGCCGAGCGCCTGGCGCGGGTGAATCCCCGTACGGGCATGCCGGGCGCGCCGGCCGTGGCGGTGGGGGTGCTGGCCGGTGCGTTGCTGCTGCTCAACTTCGCGTCGCCGGACGCGTTCCTGGCGATCGGGACGACGTGCATCGTGATGCTGTACCTGGCGTACGCGATGGTCACCGGGCCGCTGCTGGTGCGGCGGCTGCGGGGGGAGTTCCGTGTCGAGGGCACGGACGAGACCGGGGCGCCGCTGTTCTCGCTGGGGCGGTGGGGGGTGCCGGTCAACGCGGTGGCACTGCTGTACGGGCTGGTGATGAGCGTGAATCTGGCGTGGCCCCGGGGAGCGGTGTACGACCCGAGTGGGGGCCACTGGTACTTCCGGTGGTTCACCGTGTTGTTCCTGACGGTGACGGTCGCGGTGGGTGCGGTCTGGCGACTCGTCCGGGCGGAGTCCCGAACGGCGGTCGCCGTGCCGGAGGCTGTGGCGTAGTCGTTCGACTGCGGGCCGTTCGTGGCTGGTCGCGCAGTTCCCCGCGCCCCTTCCGGGGGAAGCGCCGGGACGCCTCGCCAACCGTGGCCCTGGAGTGCCCCTTCTCGACGCACCTCCACATACGCTGACTGCAATGAGACGTAAGCCCCGCATCCCGCCCTCTCCCCTCCCCCAGCACCAAGGGGTGGACCCCGTTCGGGTGCGGTTGCCCTTCTCCGAGGACTGGGCCACCGTCGGTGACTACCTCGTGGCGCGGCTCTCCGGAGCCGCGCCCGGGGTCGTCGAGGACATGCTCGCGTCAGGGCTAGTGGTGGGCGCCGACGGACAGCCCGTCCCCGCCGACACGCCCTACGCCCCCGGCCACTACCTCTGGTTCCACCGCGACCTGCCCCCCGAGGTCCCCGTCCCCTTCGCCCTCGAAGTCGTCCACCGCGACGACCACCTCGTCGTCGCCGACAAGCCGCACTTCCTCGCCACCACACCCCGCGGCAGTCACGTCACCGAGACCGTCCTCGCCCGGCTGCGGCGGGAGTTGGGGATTCCCGCGCTCGGGGCCGCGCACCGGCTGGACCGGCTCACGGCCGGGCTCGTGCTGTTCACCGTGCGGCCCGCGGAGCGAGGCGCGTACCAGAGGCTGTTCAGCGAGCGGCGGGTACGCAAGGAGTACGAGGCGATCGCGCCGTACGACCCTTCGCTCACCGTTTCCCGGACCGTACGCAGCCGGATCCTCAAGGAGCGTGGGGTACTGGCGGCCCGCGAGATCGAGGGGAACCCCAACGCCGAGACCCTCGTCGAACTGGTCGAACGCAGAGGTGACCTGGGCCGGTACCGGCTCACCCCGCACACCGGGCAGACCCATCAGCTGCGCGTCCACATGAGCGCGTTGGGCGTGCCGATCCTCGGCGATCCGCTGTATCCCGAGGTGACCGGCCCCGTGCCGGCCGGTGACTTCCGGCGTCCGCTGCAACTGCTGGCGCGGAGGCTGGAGTTCACCGATCCGGTCACGGGGGTCGAGCACCGGCTGTGCAGCGGGCGGACGCTGCGGGCCTGGGAGTCGTACGAGGAGTGGGCCGGTCTCTAGGCCGGTCAGTGGCCGAGCCACCAGCGGCGCAGCCTCGGCCAGATGCCCCGGGGCCTGGCAGGTTCCGGCGCCACGGCCGCGGCCGGCGGGGGTGCCACGGGCAGGGGCTGCGGCTCGGGGGCCGGTGCCGGTGCCGGTGCTGCCGGGCGGGTGGTGCCGACCTGCCAGTCCGTGCGCTGCGGCGGAACCAGCGCGGGGCTGGGCATGAGGGTCACGTCCTGCTTGGGCTTCGGGTCGAAGCGCACCGGCAGTTCCACCAGGTGCCGGGACGCGATCGACGCGCGCCAGCGCAGCTCCTCCTCGTCGCAGTCGAGCTGGATGTCGGACAGCCGGGTCAGCAGCTGGTCGACCCCGACGTCCGCGATGGCACGTCCGATGTCCTGTCCGGGGCACTCGTGCGGGCCGCCGCCGAAGGCCAGGTGGGAGCGGTTGCCCTGCATGTTGGCGTTCAGGTCGGGGCGGACCCGCGGGTCGACGTTGCCCGGCGCGGGGGCGTACAGCAGTCCGTCGCCCTTGCGGATGCGCTGGCCGCCGAGTTCGGTGTCCTGCTTGGCGAAGTAGGCGAAGACCGTGCTGAACGGCGGTTCGTCCCACAGGGACTGCTCGATCGCCTCCGGCACCGTCATCTGGCCGCCGTTGAGCTGGGCGCGGAAGCCCGGCTCGGTGAGGACCATGCGCAGCGCGTTGGCGAGGAGGTTGGCGGTGGTCTCGTAGGCGGCGTAGAGAACGACCCGCAGGTGCTGGGCGACCTCGTCGTCGTTGAGTCCGGCGGGGTGGGTGACGAGGTGGCTGGTGAAGTCGTCCTCGGGCCGGGCCCGGCGGCGGGTGGTGAGCCGGGTCAGGCAGCCCATCACGTACTCGTTGCTGGCGATCGCGGTCTCGGTGCCCTTGAGAGCGTCCCGGGTGGCCTCCACGATCCGCTCGTTGTACTCCTCGGGCATGCCGAGCAGTTCGCACATGACCGCCATCGGCAGGTGCTCGGAGTACTGGGAGACCAGTTCGGCGCGGCCTCTCTCGCAGAACTCGTTGACCAGCAGCTGGGTGTAGCGGCCGATGAGACGGCGGATGCTGCGGTGGTCGATGGTGGTCATGGCGCCCATGACGGCCGCGCGCAGCCGCATGTGCTCGTCGCCCTCGGCGTGCGAGCAGATGGGCTGCCAGGCGATGTGCGGCATGAGCGGGTGGTCGGGCTTGACCATGCCCTCCCGCAGCGGGGTCCAGATGCGGCTGTCGCGGGTGTAGACGGCGGGGGTGCGGACCATCTGGAGGTTCTCGGTGAGTCCGAGGACCGCCCAGATCGGTACGTCGTCGTGGAGCAGGACGGGCGCCACGGCGCCGTGTTCCTCGCGCAGCTTCTCGTACAGCTCGCCCAGATGGTCGGCGTCCGCGCCGTAGAGCCGTTGCAGTCCGCCGGGTCCGCGGTCGTGCGCCGGGCAGCCGGGCGGTGGGACCGGGTCCGTGCTGGGGCCGGCCGGGTAGGGGGATTCAGGCGTCACAGTGATCGCTCCGAAGGGGGGTCAGGTGAGCGCGCCGGACATGGCGAGCGAGTGCAGGAAGCGCACCAGGGTCATCAGGACGTCCCGGCTGGAGGCCCGGCGGCGGGCGTCGCACTCCACGATGGGGATCTCGGGGGACAGGTCCAGGGCGGTGCGCAGCTCTTCGATGGGGTAACGGGGAGCGTCCGGGAAGGAGTTGACGGCGACGACGAACGGCACCCCGCGTTCCTCCAGGCGTCCCATCACGTCGAAGCTGACTTCCAGGCGCCGGGTGTCGATGAGCACGACCGCCCCGAGGGCGCCTTCGAACAGGCCGTTCCACAGGAACCAGAACCGCTCCTGGCCGGGGGTGCCGAAGAGGTAGAGGACCAGTTGGTCGGTGATGCTGATGCGGCCGAAGTCCATGGCCACGGTGGTGGCGGTCTTCGATTCGGAGCCGTAGTTGTCGTCGACCCCGATGCCGGCCTGGGTCATGGTCTCCTCGGTGGTCAGCGGTCTGATCTCGCTGACGGAACCGACCATGGTGGTCTTGCCGACTCCGAAACCGCCCACGATCACGATCTTCACCGCGGCCTGGGCGGTGTGCGGCAGCTGATCCTCGGTGCGGGGGCCGGGGATCGTCTCAGAGCTTTTGAAGTCCATGCATCACCGCTTCGAGAAGTGAACGGTCGGGGAGCGCCTGGCGGACGATCGGGGCGCGCGCCTGCACCAGTTCGGCCGTGATCAGCTCGGTGATCAGCGCCGTCATCGCGCTGAACGGCAGCTTGAGGTAGGCCGAGAGCTCGGCCACGGACAGGGGGGCGAGACAGAGCCGGAGCAGCGCCGCCTGCTCCGGTGTGACCGAGGGCGGTGGGTCGGCGCGCGCCACGATTAAGGTGACCAGGTCGAGTTCGGCCCGCGCGCCGTCGGCTCCGCTGATGACGTAGAGCCGCTCGGGGTTCTTGTTGTCGCCTTCCTCGCCGCCGCTCCCGCTTTCGGCGGCCGGCGGCGTGGGCGGGAGCGGCGGCGGTGGCGGCTGGTGCTCCGGCCTGGGTTGACGCCGTTTGCGTTGCGGAGGAGTCATACGGTCTGCCCGTTCCGCCGGGGCGGACTGGTGAGATGGGCGCCGATGCGGACGACGAGGTCGCGCATCATCTCGCTCATCCGCCCGGGTTCGCAGGTCACGTCGGCGAGCACCGCGAGGTAGGCGTTGGCGCCGGCGGACATGAGGTAGAAGTAGCCGCGGTCGATCTCGATCAGGACGAGGTTCATGTCGCCGTTGCTGATCGGGAGTTCCTGGGCGACGGCACCGGCCAGGCTCTGCACGCCCGCGCAGGCCGCGGCGAGCCGGTCGGCGGCGTCGGGGTCGCCGCCGTGCCGGGCGATGCGCAGTCCGTCGGCGGAGAGCACGACGATCATCTCGACGCCCGGTACCCCGTCGGCGAGTTGCTTGAGCATCCAGTCGAAGTTGCCTCGCTGCTGGATCACTTGAGGTCCCCCTCGTCGTCGGCGTCGGTGCCGGCCGGATCGTTGATCAGATGCAGGTACTTGGTCGGGTTCCGGGTGAAGTCGGTCGGGTGGACCCCCGGGTTGTTCTTCTTGAGCCCCTCCCAGAAGGCCTCCACCCAGAGCCCCGGTTCACGGCGCTCGGGCTCCGGCTCCACCGGCTCGGGTTCCTTGTGCTGCGACCAGATGGTCGGGTTGCCCTCGCGCTCGGCGCGCTCGATGGCGGCCTGTTCGGCGAGCCGCTGGCTGAGCGGCATCTTCATCCGGCTGCGCCGCTGCGGCAGGCCGCCCGCGGTCCACTCGGTGACCTCGGGGACGTCGTCCTCCATGGAGATACCGGCGGGGATGCGGGGGCTGGTGGGCCGGCGCTTCTTGGGCGGCCGCTTGGGGCCTTCGAGGGCGCCGAGTTCGGGCTTCGGGATGCCGGTGGCGCCGATGCCGTGGGCGATGCCGGGAGCCGGATCGGTGGTCATCATGTCGCTGGGCACGATGAGGACGGCCCGGACACCGCCGTACGCCGAGGCGCGCAGCGAGACGTCCATGTCGTACGTCGTGCACAGGCGGCCCACGACCGAGAGGCCCAGGCGCGGGTTCTCGCCGAGGACCTGGATGTCCTTGCCCTGCTTGGCCTTCTCCAGCATGCCCTCGATGCGGCCGCGGGCCTCCTCGTTGAGGCTGACGCCGGCGTCCTCGATCTCGATGCACACGCCGGACTGCACCTCGACGGCGGTGACGTGCACCTTGGTGGAGGGCGGCGAGTACCGGGTGGCGTTGTCGAGGAGTTCGGCGGCCGCGTGGATGAGCGGTTCGACCGAGGTGCCCTTGATGTTGACCTGGCAGATCGAGTGCAGTTCGATGCGCCGGTACTCCAGGATCCGGGACATGGCGCCGCGCAGCACGCTGTAGAGGGCGACGGGGTTGGGCCACTGACGACCGGGGCGGCCGCCGCCGAGTACCGAGACCGAGTCGGCGAGGCGTCCGATCAGCGCGGTGCCGTGGTCGATGCGCAGCAGGTCGTCGAAGACCTCGGGGTTGCGGCCGTGGTCCTCCTCCATCTCCCGCAGTTCGTGGGCCTGCTGGTGGACGATGGCCTGGACGCGCCGGGCGACGCTGACGAACGAGCGCTCCAGGGAGTCGCGCTGGAGGTCTTCCTCGTCGACGATGTCGAGCATGGTGCGGATCAGCCGGCGCTGCGACTCGGGGGCGTGACGCAGCCGGGGGTCGAGATCGAAGACCTGGCGGATCACCTCTTTGGGGGACTCGCCGGCCTTCAGCCGGTAGAGCGCGGTCGGGAACACCTCTTTGCCGAGGCGGTCGATCTCCTCGTCGCTCGTGGTGAGGCGCTGTTCCAGATACGCACGGTGACGGGCGTGCTCGGCCTTGGCGTCCTGGAGCCTACGGCCGCGGCGCACCGCTTCCGCCGCCGTCGCGAGCACCAGCAGCATGCCGACGGCCCCGCACACGCCGACGGCGGTCCGGGCGGGCTCCGCCACCAGGAGGACGGCTGCGGCGGTCGCCACGGCCATCAGTATGGCGGGCAGCAACAGCACCCGCGCCAGGGAAAGTTCACGGCCGTTGGGAGGCGATTGCACACTCACCATGTATGCCTTCTGAGACGAATCGGCTGGGTGTCGGGGGAGTTCGTGGGGGGAAGGTTCATGGACAGTCAGGATCTTCCGTATGATTGGGAACAGGCGCACGAATTCACCTCAACTCGGTGCGCCGCGGGCGAGCTTAGTCCGACCGGATCAACGCCGTGTCATATTCGGCAAGCACCTGAAAACGCCCGAACGACTGGAGTACCCTCGGTCGTTTTGCACGCACGGCATGTGTTCGCACACGCTGCGTCACGACGTACGCACGTACGACGGTGACTCACCGTGGCGGGTGAAACAGCCCTCCGGGCCGAAACCTCCGGCGGGTTCAGACCCCCGCGATCCGCAGCGCGGCGTCGGCCGTGGCGCGGGCGAACTCGTCGACGGGACGCTCCGGTTCGGAGCGGTGGATCAGGATGACGCCCTCGATCAGCCCGAAGACGAGGTCGGTCCGCAGCTCCAGCTCCCCCTTGGCGAGCCCTCCGCCGACGGCCGTCGCGGCGATCAACTGCCGGTAGGCGTCCTTGAGTTCGGACCGCACGGCATGGAACCCGGCGAACCGCTCGGTGTGCACCTCGGGCAGCAGGTAGAGCGCGCCGAGGTTGTGCGGCCCGGTGCAGAGCAGCTCCACGTCGGCCCGGCACAGCGCCCGTAGCCGCTCCTCGGCCGGGGCCACGTCGTCGGCGAGCAGCTCCCGCGCACAGTCCAGCGACGGCGTCACGGTGGACTCGAGCAGCTCGGCGAGGAGTTCCTCCTTGCCGGAGACGTAGTGGTACATCGACGCCTGCCGCATGCCCGCCCGCTCGGCGACCGCCCGGGTGGTGGTGGCCGCGTAGCCGCGAGTGGTGAACAACTCGGCCGCGGCCACGAGCAGTTCGGCCCGCGGGTCCAGGCCGCTGTCCGGCCGCTGCGCCGCCCGCGGCCGGCCGACCCGGCGGCCACTGCTCGTCCCCATGCGTTCGATCCTCGCACACGGCACCGCACGACGATCACCACGAGGCCCGGCGGCCGGGCCGCGCTCCCCCGGTGAGCCCTCGGTAACCGGGCCGGAACGCCACGGCAACGCCCCGGACCCGGCCCGCCCCTAATTTCTGTCGGGCGACAGAAACACCGCCGAGCCCATGGAACCGGAGGTCAGCGATGGCGACAGCGACCACGTACGGAGCCCGGGCGCATGCCCGCGCCCAGGAGGGCACCCGCGCCGAGGCCATGCCCGTCGTACCGGCCGCCGACTGGCCGGACCCGCCCTGCGAAGCGGGCCACCTGGTGTGGGCCGAGACGGTGGCGGGCGGCAACTACACGCACCGCGTCCTGGCCCGCGGCACCGAGCTGCGCCTGACCGACCCGCACGGCGACGCCTGCGCGCACCTCCTGCTGTATGTCGCCGACCGGCCCTGGGAGCGGCTGAACGTCGCCGACACGGTCAAGGTCCAGTGGAACGCCTACCTCGGCGAGGGCGTACTGCTCCTCTCCGACCAGGGCCGGGTCCTCGCCTCCGTCGTCGCCGACACCTCCGGCCGGCACGACGCGCTGTGCGGCACCTCCACCCTGGTCCGCAACACCGGCCGCTACGGCGACGGCACCCCGCAGTCGCCCTCCCCCGCCGGCCGCGAGCTGTTCAAGCTGGCCGCGGCCAAGCACGGCCTGGAACCGCGCGATCTGCCGCCGTCCCTGTCGTTCTTCCAGGGCGTGGCGGTGCGCGACGACGGCACGCTGGACTTCACCGGCTCGGCCGGCCCCGGCGGCAGCGTCACCCTCCGCGCCGAGCAGGACCTGACCGTACTGGTCGCGAACGTCCCGCACCCGGCCGATCCGCGCCCCGACTACGTCAGCACCGCCCTTGAGGTCCTGGCCTGGCGGGCCGCGCCCACCACCCCCGGCGACCCGCTCTGGGACGCCACCCCCGAGGGCCGCCGCGCCTTCCTGAACACCGCCGAATTCCTCGCCGCGAGGGGGCTCGCATGACCACGCGCACCGTCGTCCCGGCCCGCGCCGCCTGGTCCGCCGTCGTCCGCGACGGCGAGACCCTGACCATCACCGACCTGCACGGCAACCAGGCCGTCGACTTCCTCGTCTACGACGCCCACGACACGGCGGTCCGCTACAGCGCCCCCGACACCGTGCACGCCCAGGGCTCTCTCTTCCTCACCACCGGCAGCGTGCTGCTCTCCAACGAGCACACCCCGCTGATGACGGTGGTCGCCGACGAGGTCGGCCGGCACGACACGGTCGGCGGCGCCTGCTCCAAGGAGTCCAACACCCTGCGCTACGGCCACCACACCTGGTCGCAGCACGCCTGCGTGGACAACTTCCTGGCGGAGGGCGCCAAGCACGGCCTCGGCAAGCGCGACCTGGTCTCCAACATCAACTGGTACATGAACGTACCGGTCGAGAAGGACGGCACCCTCGGCATCGTCGACGGCCTCTCGGCTCCCGGCCTGAAGCTGACGCTGCGGGCCGAACGGGACGTCCTGGTCCTGGTCTCCAACTGCCCGCAGATCAACAACCCGTGCAACGGCTTCGAACCGACAGCGGTGGAGATGACGATCGGGGCCGCCGGATGAGCTTCGACACCCTGCTGGTCGCCAACCGGGGCGAGATAGCCGTCCGGGTCATCCGCACCGCCCGGGAACTGGGCCTGCGCACGGTCGCCGTCTACTCCGACCCCGACCGCTCGGCCCCCCATGTCCGCCTCGCCGACGAGGCGGTACGGCTCGGCCCGGCCCCGGCGAAGGAGTCGTACCTCGACGCCGACCTGGTCCTGAAGGCCGCCAAGGACACCGGCGCCGGCGCGATCCACCCGGGGTACGGCTTCCTGTCCGAGGACGCCGATTTCGCCCGGCGCTGCGAGGAGGCCGGGATCGTGTTCGTCGGCCCGACCCCGGAGCAGCTGGAGCTGTTCGGCGCCAAGCACACGGCACGGGCGGCGGCCGAGGCGGCCGGAGTGCCCCTCGCACCGGGGACCGGGCTCCTCAGCGACCTGCCCGAGGCCCTCCGCGCGGCGGCCGCCGTCGGCTATCCCGTGATGCTCAAGGCCACCGGCGGCGGTGGCGGCATCGGTATGTCGGCATGTCGATCGGCTGCCGAACTGACCGACGCCTGGGACCGCGTCCAGCGCGTGGCCGCCGCCTCCTTCTCCTCCGCCGGGGTCTTCCTGGAACGCCTGGTGGCGGACGCCCGTCATGTCGAGGTCCAGGTCTTCGGCGACGGCGCCGGCCAGGTCGTCACCTTCGGCGACCGGGACTGCTCGCTGCAGCGCCGCAACCAGAAGGTGGTCGAGGAGGCGCCGGCCCCCGGCCTGCCGGCCCGGGTCCGCGCACAACTCGCCGCCTCCGCGCGTGACCTGTGCGCGGCCGTCGGCTACCGCTCCGCGGGCACGGTCGAGTTCGTGTACGACGCGGCCCGCGAGGAGGCCTACTTCCTGGAGGTCAACACCCGGCTCCAGGTGGAGCATCCGGTCACCGAGGAGATCTACGGCGTCGATCTGGTCGCCTGGATGCTGCGCCTGGCCAGGGGCGAGTCCGATGTCGTACGCGAGCCGGGCGAACCGCGCGGCCACGCCGTCGAGGCCCGCGTCTACGCCGAGGACCCCTCCCGCGACCACCGGCCCGGCGCCGGCCTGCTGACCCGGGTGGAGTTCCCGGAGGGGGTGCGCGTCGACGGCTGGGTGGAGACCGGCACCGAGGTGACGACGTCGTACGACCCGATGCTCGCGAAGGTGATCGCTCACGGCCCCGACCGCGACCGGGCGCTGCGCGCCCTCGACGAGGCGCTGGCCCGCACCCGTGTCGACGGCATCGAGACCAACCTGGGCCTGGTGCGCGCCGCGCTCGCCGAACCGGCCTTCCGGGCCGCCGCCCACTCGACGGCGACCCTCGCCACGGTCACCGATCCCACCCCCCGGATCGAGGTCGTCGCCGCCGGTACCCTCACCACGGTCCAGGACTGGCCGGGCCGCACCGGCTACTGGCAGGTCGGGGTGCCCCCGTGCGGCCCGATGGACGACCGCTCCTTCCGGCTCGGCAACCGCGCGCTGGGCAACCCGGAGGGCGCCCCCGGCCTCGAATGCACCCTCCAGGGCCCGTCCCTGCGCTTCACCCACGCCACGACCGTCTGCGTGACCGGCGCCCCGGCCCCGGTGACGCTGGACGGCGCCCCGGTCGCGCAGTGGGAGCCGGTGACGGTACCGGCGGGCGGCTTGCTGGAGATCGGCGCCCCTTCCGCACACGGCCTGCGCACCTACGTCCTGTTCGCGGGCGGCGGCCTGGACGTGCCGGCCTTCCTGGGCAGTGCGAGCACCTTCACGCTGGGCCGGTTCGGCGGCCACGGCGGGCGGGCGCTGCGCACCGGTGACGTCCTGCACGGCGGCGCCGTGACGGACGGCAGGCCCGTCGCCGAGCGGCCGCACTTCGCCGCCGTCTGGCACATCGGGGCCGTCGAAGGCCCGCACGCGGCACCGGAGTTCTTCACCGAGGACGACATCCGTGACTTCTACGCGGCCGAGTGGAAGGTGCACTTCAACTCGGCGCGCACCGGGGTCCGGCTGGTCGGCCCCAAGCCGCGCTGGGCCCGCGCCGACGGCGGCGAGGCGGGCCTGCACCCCTCCAACATCCACGACACCCCCTACTCGGTCGGCGCCGTCGACTACACCGGCGACATGCCGGTCCTGCTCGGCCCCGACGGCCCCTCCCTCGGCGGGTTCGTGTGCCCGGCGACCGTCCTGAGCGGCGAACGCTGGAAACTGGGCCAGCTCCGGCCCGGCGACACGGTCCGGTTCGCCCCGGTCGACGTGACCGGCGCGCCCCGCCCGGAGATCCTCGACGGCGGTGTCCTGGCCCGCGACGGGGACGTGACCTACCGGCGCAGCGGCGACGACAACCTGCTGGTCGAGTTCGGCCCGATGCAGCTGGACCTGGCCCTGCGGATGCGCGTCCACGCGCTGATGGAGGCCGTGACGGCGGCGGACCTGCCCGGGGTCACGGACCTCACGCCGGGGATCCGCTCGCTCCAGATCCAGACCGACCCGAGGCTGCTCACCCAGGCCGGACTCCTCGCCACCGTCAGGGAGATCGTCCTGGGCCTGCCGCCCACCGACGAACTGGTGGTGCCCTCCCGCACGGTGCACCTCCCCCTCTCCTGGGACGACCCGGCGACCCGCGAGGCGATCGCCCGCTACATGGCGGGGGTCCGCGACGACGCCCCCTGGTGCCCGTGGAACATCGAGTTCATCCGCCGGATCAACGGCCTGGACTCGGTCGAGGACGTCTATCGCACGGTCTTCGACGCCGAGTACCTGGTCCTGGGCCTGGGCGACGTGTACCTGGGCGCCCCGGTCGCCACCCCGCTGGACCCGCGCCACCGCCTGGTCACCACCAAGTACAACCCGGCCCGCACCTGGACCGCCGAGAACTCCGTCGGCATCGGCGGCGCCTACCTGTGTATCTACGGCATGGAGGGCCCGGGCGGCTACCAGTTCGTGGGCCGTACGACCCAGGTGTGGTCGGGCTGGCAGCAACGCGGCGCCTTCGAGCCGGGCTCGCCCTGGCTGCTGCGCTTCTTCGACCGCATCAAGTGGTATCCGGTGTCCGCCGACGAACTCCTCGACCTGCGGGCCGACATCACCTCCGGCAGGTTCGTGCCACGCATCGAGGAGGGGACCTTCTCGCTGGCGTCCTACCAGGAGTTCCTCTCCGAACACGCCGATGCCATCGGGGACTTCAGGGCACGCCAGCAGCAGGCCTTCGGCGCGGAGCGGGACGCCTGGGAGGCGGCCGGCGAGTTCGCGAGGGCCCAGGCGGCGACGGCACCCGCGTCCACCGCACCGGCCGAGGTGTCCGTCCCGCCGGGCGGCCGCCTGATAGAGGCCGAATTCGCGGCCTCCGTATGGCAGCTGAACGTGGCCCCGGGCGACGAGGTGACCACGGGCCAGACCCTCCTGGCCCTGGAGGCGATGAAGATGGAGTCCAGGGTGCACGCCCCGATGGCCGGCGTGGTGACGGAGATCCTGGCGAGGCCCGGCGACCAGGTGGAGGCGGGGACGGCGCTGCTCGTCCTGGCGCCGACCGCGAACTGACCGACAGGAGCAACCGACCATGTCCAGCACCGTCTCCCGTGTCCGTGCCGCCTACGCGCGCATCGAAGCGGTCGACCGCCCCGAGATCTGGATCGACCTGCGCCCACGGGAGGAGGCCGAGGCGGAGGCCCGGGCGATCGACGAGCGGGT
This sequence comes from Streptomyces sp. NPDC001220, assembly GCF_053597895.1. NCBI lineage: Bacteria > Bacillati > Actinomycetota > Actinomycetes > Kitasatosporales > Streptomycetaceae > Streptomyces > Streptomyces sp. NPDC001220. The sequence continues at coordinate 207,228 of NZ_JBSFJE010000005.1, read as the reverse complement.
GGCCGCCGGCGAGCCCCTCCCCCTCGCCGGGCGCCTGTTCGCCGTCAAGGGCAACATCGACGTACGGGGACTGCCGACGACGGCGGGCTGCCCGGCGTACGCCTACCAGCCGGAGGCCGACGCCCCGGTGGTGGCCCGCCTGCGCGCGGCCGGCGCACTCGTGCTCGGCACGACCAACCTCGACCAGTTCGCGACGGGCCTGGTCGGCACCCGCTCCCCCTACGGCGCGGTCCGCAACGCCGTCGACCCGACCCGGATCAGCGGCGGCTCCAGCTCCGGCTCGGCGGTGGCGGTGGCCCTCGGCATCGTCGACCTCGCGCTCGGCACGGACACGGCCGGTTCGGGCCGGATCCCGGCCGCCTTCAACGGCATCGTCGGCCTGAAGCCCACCCGTGGCCTGCTACCCACCACCGGGGTGGTCCCGGCCTGCGCCTCCCTGGACTGCGTGACGGTGTTCGCCCGCACGCTCCCGGAGGCCGGGCAGGCGCTGTCGTACCTGGCGTCCCCGCCGGACCGCACGCTCCCGCCGCTCCCCCAGCGGGCCCCGGGTCCCTGGCGGATCGCGGCCCCGCCGCTCTCCCAGCTCGGCGAAGTGGACGAGGGCTGGGCGGAGGCGTACGAGGAGGCGGTCGCGCGCCTCGCCGCCTCGGGCGCCTCGGTCCGCCCGCTCGACCTGACCCCCTTCACGGAGGCGGCGGCGATGCTCTACGAGGGCGCGTTCGTGGCGGAGCGCTACACGGCGGTGGGCCCCTTCATCGACAAGCTGCTCTCCTCCGGCGGCGAAGGCCTCGACCCCACGGTGAGCGGCATCATCACCCGGGCTCGCGACATCCCGGCGCACCGGCTCTTCACCGACCAGGACCGCCTGTCCGCCCTGCGTGCCCGTGCCCTGGCCGAGCTGTCCGACGCGGACGCGCTGCTGCTCCCCACGGCCCCCGGCCACCCCACGCTGGCCGAGGTCGCGGCCGACCCGCTGGGCGCCAACGCCCGCCTGGGCCGCTTCACCAACTCCACGAACCTCTTCGACCTGGCGGCGGTGGCGGTACCGGCGGGAGAGGCCGACGGTCTGCCGTTCGGCGTGATGCTGATCGGCCCCGCCTTCACGGACGACCGCCTGGCCACCATCGCCCGCGCCCTGGAGCCGCGGGTGAGCCTGGCGGTGGTGGGCGCCCACCTGACCGGCCAGCCCCTGAACCCCCAGCTCCTGGCCTTGGGGGCGGTACTGGACCGCACCACGACGACGGCACGGGCGTACCGCCTCCACGCGCTCCGGACGACCCCACCGAAGCCGGGCCTGGTGCGGGTGGACGAGGGCGGGGCGGCGATCGAGACGGAGGTGTGGAGCCTCCCGGCCGAGGGCCTGGGCCACCTGTTGTCGGCGCTCCCCCGCCCCATGGCGCTGGGCAGCGTGGAACTGGCCGACGGCAGCCAAGTCCCGGGCTTCCTCTGCGAACCGAGCGCTTTGAAAGGCGCCGAGGACATCACGGCCTACGGCAGCTGGCGGAAGTACCTGGAGCGCCGGGAAGCGTGACTTACCTCAAGGGGCGCGGGGAACTGCGCGACCAGCCCCCACCCACCCGCACCCGCCACGACGCGCCCGTCACCCCACCGACGAGTAGGCCACAACCCCCCGCAGCACCAGATCAACCGCCTTGCGTGCGTTCTTCGACACGGTCGACCCCTCCATCGGAGCCGCCGCAGCGATCTGCCCGAGCACGTCGATCACCTGCTTGCACCACCGCACGAAGTCCCCGGCCGGCATCTCCGCCTCCCGCAGCACCTCGTCCAGCCCCGTACCCGAGGCCCACATGTACGCGGCCCAGGCGAAGCCGAGGTCCGGTTCCCGCTGCCCGACACCTTCGGTCTGGGTGATCCGGAACTCCTCCTCCAGCGCGTCCAGCCGCCCCCAGATCCGCACCATCTCGCCGAGCGCGGCCTTGGCGTTCCCGGAGGGCAGCTTCGGAGCCATCGCGTCGTCTCCGACCCGCGCCTCGTAGACCAGCGCCGAGACGCACGCGGCCAGTTCGGCGGGACCGAGCCCCTCCCAGACCCCGGCCCGCAGGCACTCGCTGGCGAGCAGGTCGAGTTCGCCGTACAGCCGGGCCAGCCGCTTCCCGTGTTCGGTGACCTCGTCGCCGCGCAGGTAGTCCAGCTCGGTCAGCAGCGCCACGATCCGGTCGAAGGTGCGGGCGATGGTGTTGGTCCGGCCCTCGATCCGCCGCTCCAGCTGCGAGGTGTCCCGCATCAGCCGGTGGTACCGCTCGGCCCAACGGGCGTGGTCCTCGCGGTCGTTGCAGCCGTGGCAGGGGTGCGCCCGGATCGCGGTCCGCAGCCGTGCGATCTCACGGTCGTCGGCGGCCTGTGACCGCTTCTTGCGGGCCCGCTCCGGCGGGATGTGCCCGGCCTTGGTGCGCAGCGCGGACGCGAGGTCGCGACGGGACTGCGGGGAGCGGGGGTTGAAGGACTTGGGGATCCGCATCCGCTCCAACGCCTCGACCGGCACCGGGAAGTCCATCGACGCCAGCCGCTTGACCTGCCGTTCGGCGGTCAGCACCAGCGGCCGCGGCCCGTCGTGGTGCTCGAAGCCACGATGGCCGTTGGACCGCCCGGCGGGCAGCCCGGGGTCCAGGACCAGCGCGAGACCGGCGTACTTGCCGGTCGGCACGTGGATGACATCACCGGGCTTGAGCTTCTCCAGCGCCACCGCCGCCTCGGCCCGCCGATCGGCCGCGCCCTGCCGGACGAGTTCGGTCTCCCGGTCCTTCAGCTCGCGCCGCAGCCGGGCGTACTCCTCGAAGTCGCCGAGGTGGCAGGTCATGGACTCCTTGTAGCCTTCGAGTCCTTCCTCGTTGCGCTGCACCTGACGGGAGATGCCGACGACCGACTTGTCGGCCTGGAACTGCGCGAACGAGGTCTCCAGGAGTTCTCGCGACCGGTGCCGCCCGAACTGCTCGACCAGGTTGACCGCCATGTTGTACGACGGCTTGAAGCTGGAGCGCAGCGGATAGGTGCGGGTACCGGCGAGCCCCGCGAGGTGCTCGGGGCTGAACCCCCGCTGCCACAGCACCACGGCATGACCCTCGATGTCGATGCCGCGCCGGCCCGCACGGCCGGTCAGCTGGGTGTACTCGCCGGGGGTGATGTCGGCGTGCTGCTCACCGTTCCACTTGACGAGCTTCTCCAGTACCACCGAGCGCGCGGGCATGTTGATGCCGAGCGCGAGGGTCTCGGTGGCGAACACGGCCTTCACCAGGCCGCGTACGAAGAGTTCCTCGACGACTTCCTTGAAGGTCGGGAGCATGCCGGCGTGGTGGGCGGCGATACCGCGCTCCAGGCCCTCCAGCCATTCGTAGTAGCCGAGGACGTGCAGGTCCTCGCGCGGGATCGACGAGGTGCGTTCCTCGACGAGGGTGCGCACCTGTTCGCGCGCTTCGTCGTCGTTGAGCCGCAGGCCGGCGTACAGGCACTGCTGGACGGCGGCTTCGCAGGCGGCGCGGCTGAAGATGAAGGTGATGGCGGGCAGCAGGCCTTCGGCGTCGAGCCGTTCGATGACCTCGGGGCGCCCCGGTGTCCACACCCGGGACCGCTGCCGGCGCTCCCGCTCCCGGTCGGCCTCGCGCATGGCCCGCCCGCGCCTGCGGTCCTGGTAGGAGGGTCTGCTCGCCTCCATCCGGGCCAGCCGGGTGAGGTCGGGGTTGACGGCCTTCTTCTGGCCCTCGCCCTCCTCGAACAGGTCGTACATCCGACGCCCGGCCAGCACGTGCTGGAACAGCGGGACGGGCCGGTGTTCGGAGACGATGACCTCGGTGTCGCCGCGGACGGTGTCGAGCCAGTCGCCGAACTCCTCGGCGTTGGACACGGTCGCCGACAGGGACACCAGGGTCACGGACTCCGGCAGGTGGATGATCACCTCTTCCCAGACGGCGCCGCGGAAGCGGTCCGAGAGGTAGTGCACCTCGTCCATGACCACGTAGCCGAGGCCGAGGAGGGTCTGGGAGCCCGCGTACAGCATGTTCCGCAGCACCTCGGTGGTCATCACGACCACGGGGGCGTCGGAGTTGACGCTGTTGTCGCCGGTGAGCAGGCCGACCTTGTCCGCGCCGTAGCGGCGGCACAGGTCGGCGTACTTCTGGTTCGACAGCGCCTTGATGGGTGTCGTGTAGAAGCACTTCTTGCCCTGCTCCAGGGCGAGGTGGACGGCGAACTCGCCGACGATCGTCTTGCCGGAGCCGGTGGGGGCGGCCACCAGTACGCCCTTCCCGGCTTCGAGCGCCTGGCAGGCCTCGATCTGGAAGGGGTCGAGGCCGAATTCGTACATCTCGCGGAAAGACGCGAGCGCGGTGGCCTGCTCGGCGGCCCGCCTGCGGGCCGCCGCATACCGCTCGGCCGGTGAGAGGTCCTCTGTCATCGTGCTTTCGAGCGTACCGGTCCCCACTGACAACAGGACGATCATTATCCGGAACATGGGACGACGGACGACGAAGAGGTGCCCGCGCCGTGGGGCGCGGGCACCTCTCGACGGCCGGTACGGACCGGTCAGGTCAGGTCACGTCACGTCGTCGTAGCCGTTGACCCGCTCCGGGGTCTCGGGCAGCGCGCGGCTGGCGGAGACGGTCTCGATCTCACCGATGTCGTCGGGCGTCAGGTCGAGGTCGGAGGCCTCGTCGTCGCCGGGGCCCTCGGCCTCGCGGCGGCGCTTGCGCCGGTCGTTGAGCAGCGAGAAGAGGACCGCGCCGAAGTACAGCACCCAGATCGGCCCGGCGAGCGCCAGCATGGAGAGCGGGTCGGTGCTCGGGGTGGCGACGGCGGCGAAGACCGTGATCCCGAGGATCATCGCCCGCCACCAGCCGAGCATCCGCTTGCCGGTGACGATGCCGGTGAGGTTGAGCATGACCAGCAGCAGCGGCAGCTCGAAGGAGAGCCCGAAGACGATCACCATGCGGGTGACCAGCTGGAGCAGGTCGTCCAGCGGCAGCAGGTTGCTCACGCTGTGCGGGGTGAACTGGAGGAGCACCTTCGCGGTGGTCGGCAGGACCTTGTACGCGAAGAACGCGCCGCCGAAGAAGAGCGGGACGCCGGTGGCGACGAACGCGTAGGCGTACTTCTTCTCGTTCCGGTGCAGACCGGGCGCGACGAAGGCCCACAGCTGGTACAGCCACACCGGGGAGGCGAACACCACACCCGCCATCAGCGAGACCTGGAGGGCCAGCGTGAAGGGGGCGAGCAGACCGTTGATGGTGATCTGCGCGCAGGGATGCGAGTCCGACTTGGACCTGGCCAGTTCCCCGAACGCCTGCTCACAGCCGACCGAGTCGAGGACCGGCTTGGTGAGGAAGTTGATGATGTCGTTGTAGAAGAAGGCGGCGACGACCGTCACGATGACGATGGCCAGCATGGCCTTCGCGAGCCGGTTGCGGAGCTCACGAAGGTGATCTCCGAGAGGCATCCGCCCCTCGGGATCCTTCTCCTCTTTGCGGGCAGACTTGGGCAACCCACGTCCTCATCTCGTGCGGCAGGCCGGGGGTCACCGGCCTTGCGTCAGCGCTGGGTGGTGTCCGACGGCTCGTTGACCGGGCGGGAGCTGGTCACGTCGCCGGGGGCAGCCTGGATGGTGCGCTGGGCCTGGGCCTGCTCGCCGGAGGCGGGCGCCTGGGCGGAGGAGGTGGTGTTGCCCTCTTCCTTCATCGCCTTGGCCTCGCTCTTGAGGATGCGCGCGGACTTGCCGAGCGAGCGAGCCATGTCCGGAAGCTTCTTCGCGCCGAACAGCAGGATGACGACGACAAGGATGAGAATGATCTCGGGAGCTCCGAGCCTTCCGAACATAAGTCTTTACCTTCTCACCGAGGCGGCTGGGTGGGGTGCTGTCCGATCAGTCAGACATGTGTCCGAGTAATCGTGCTGACAGCGATCGTAACGCTCGGGGGTAAACGTCAGGCAATCCCCGTGCGTACGCCCGGTCCGCGGTACGGGCCTCGTTCTCCGCCCCGCGAGCGCCAGCGTACCTGCCGGGGTGGTCACCGTGACAGGGCGAAGTGACACAAACCGCTTACGGCGCACTACTCACACCGGTTCCACAGCAGGTCTCAGAGGGTGTCCACAGCGCGGGCGGCACCGGCCGCCGCCCGCTCCAGGTCCTCGGCGGCCCGGTTGATCCGCCGTGCGGAGTCCGTGACCTGCGCGCCGAGGCGCCGTGCCTCCAGGAAGACCCGGACGGCGAGCACACCGAGCACGGCGAGACCCACGAAACCCACAGCTACCGCGAACATCGGCCAGAACATGCGGGTGAGCCTAGACGGTGGGGTGCAGCCGCAGGGTCCTGACCCCGCCGCCGGTGAGCAGCTCGATGATCCGCTCGCCCGCGGGCTTGCGGACCAGGACCTCGCAGTCGGGGCAGGTGAAGGAGTAGAACGTGGTCTTGCTGGTGGCTCCGATGGCCAGCCGCAGGGCGCTCGCGGTGAGCTCGAAACTGCCCCGGCAGTCCGGGCAGCCGGCCTTGAACACCACGGGGACCACTCTTCTCATCCCGGCGAACGCGGCCGCGACCGTCACGTCCCTCGCGCCTGCGGCACCGGAACCCGAAGACTCGTCCAGAACCCCCGAAGACTCGTTCAAATCCCTCGTGCCTGCCCTTCCTCGTCGCCGTGCACCGCATGGTCGTCGTACGCCGCCAGGGCCTCGCGGGCCGCCCGGCGGGCGCTGTCGGCCAGCTCGGGCGGTGACACGATCCGGCCGTCGCCGCCGAGCCTGAGTGCCAGCCGGCGCAGGGAGGCCGGATCGGGGGTGCGCAGGGTGATACGCAGCCCGCCGTCGGGAAGCTCATCCGCGCTGTCGTGCGGGTAGTACTCGGCGACCCAGCGGCCGGCCGGGCCGACCTCGACGACCACCTGGGGGTCCTCGGCGGCGGGCTGCACCAGGGCCTCGGACAGGTCGCGCAGCTCGATCTCGGGGGGCGCGGACGGCTCGTCGAGGATCTTGATCTCGGCGACGCGGTCGAGGCGGAAGGTGCGCCGGGCCTCGGAGCGGCGGCACCAGGCCTCCACGTAGGTGTGGCCGACGCTGACCAGGCGGATGGGGTCGATCTCGCGCTCGGTGACCTCGTCGCGCGCCGGCGAGTAGTAGCGGATCCACAGCCTGCGGCGCTCGGAGATCGCCCGGTCGACGTCGGCGAAGACCCCGCCCTCGGACTCGAAGGTCACCGACAGCCGGGCGCTGGCGCCGGCCGTCTCGCCGGCCGCGGTCTCCACCTTGGCGGTGGCCCGCAGCAGCGCCTGCCGGTCGCCCTCGCGCAGTCCGGGCAGGGTGGACACCGCGCGGGCGGCCACCAGCAGCGCGGTCGCCTCGTCGGCGGCGAGCCGGAGCGGCTCGGCGGCCTCCTCGCCGAGCGCGGCGGCGTTGTGCCACCAGATGCGCTCGCCGTCGGTGTCGATGTCCAGCAGATCGCCGCCCCGGAAGCTGGTGCCGCACATGGGCAGCACGTCGAGGTCGGAGACCAGCTCGTCCTCGGTGATGCCGAAGGCACGGGCGACGTCCGCGATCCGGGCGCCGGGGCGCTCGCGCAGGTAGGTCACCAGGGAGAGCATCCGCCGGGTCTGGTCGATGGCGTTCACGGGCCTGACCGGTTTGCCTGCCACTGTCTTGCTCCGCTCCCCCTCAGCCCTTGGCCACGGCACGCAGCCGGTCCACCACGTCCGCACGCAGCTCGGCCGGCTCCAGGACCACCACGTCCGGCCCGAACTCCACCAGCCAGGCGTCCAGGCCGTGCCCGTACGGAATCTCCAACTCGTCCCAGCCGTCGCCGAGTTCCCGCACCGCCGAGGCCTTCGCCCGAAGGGGGTAGCCGGCACCGGAGCGCAGCCGGATCAGCGCCGAGCGGTCGGCGATCTCACCGGCCCAGCCCGCGACGGTCTCGCGGACGGTGACCACGTCCGGGACGGGCGCGGTGAAGCGGGCGCCCCGGGAGCGGACCCGGCCGGTGATCCGGGACAGCCGGAAGACCCGCTCGGCACCCCGGTCCCGGTCCCAGCCCGCCAGGTACCAGTGGCCGCGCCAGCACTCCAGGGCCCACGGCTCCACGTGCCGGGGCTCGGGGCGGGCGGCGGTGGCCTTGCGGTAGTCGAAGAGGACCGGGCGGCGGTCGCGGCAGGCCAGCATCAGCGGCTCGAAGGCGGCCTCGTGCACCGGGATGCGCGGTTCCAGGGCGCTGTGCGCCTCGTACGGGTCGACGTCCTCGGGCAGCCCGGCGGCGCGCAGCTTCTGCAGGGCTCCGCTGGCCGCGCCGGCGAGGCGGGCCTGCTGCCAGACCTTGGCGGCCAGCCCCAGGGCGGCGGCCTCCTCGGCGTCCAGCGTGATCGGGGGCAGCCGGTTGCTGTCGCGGCGGGCCAGGTAGCCGACCTCGCCGTCCAGGTTCTCGACGGTCTCGATCACCAGTCCGAGCTCGCGCAGATCGTCCTTGTCCCGCTCGAACATCCGGTTGAAGGAGTCGTCGGACCCGGCCGCACCCTTTCCCGGCCCGGATGCCTCGACGTATGCCTCGATGGAGTCCCGCAGCTCACGCTTGCTGAGCGGCCGTCTCGTCCCCAGCAGGCACAGCGCCAGGTTCATCAGCCGCTCGGCCTTGGCAATGGCCATCGACGCCCTTCGCCTTCCCTATGGTGCTTCTGACCGATGACCGTACCGCTCCGGACTGTCACGGCAAAAGCCAGTACAAACAACGGGGACCGAAACGGACAGGACCCGACAAACAACAAGGGCCCGCGCACACGGCGCGGGCCCTCGTCCAGCCGGTTTCCGACCGGGACCGATCAGCGCCGCAACGGCGCCGACCAGGCACGGGGCTCAGACCCCGAGCAGGTCCACGACGAAGATCAGCGTCTCGCCGGGCTGGATCAGCGGGGTCGGGCTCTGGTTGCCGTAGGCGAGGTGGGCCGGGATGGTCAGCTGGCGACGGCCGCCGACCTTCATGCCCTCCACACCCTGGTCCCAGCCCTTGATGACACGGCCCCCGCCCAGCGGGAAGCGGAACGGCGTGCCCCGGTTCCAGCTGGCGTCGAACTCCTCGCCGGTGCTGAACGCGACACCCACGTAGTGCACGGTGACGGTCTGGCCGGCCTTGGCCACCTCGCCGTCGCCCTCCCAGATGTCCTTGATCTCCAGGTCGGCCGGGGGCTCGCCGCCCGGGAAGTCGATCTCGGGCTTGTCGATGCTCACGTCTCTCGCTCCTGCTTGTGTACGACACGGAACCTGGACAGTCTTTCATCCCCGCCCGGCTCCCGCCCGCGCGACTACATCGCCGCCAGGATGTCCACCGAGAACACCAGCGTCGAACCCTTCTTCACCACACCGCCGCTCGGCGGGTTGTTCCCATAGGCCAGATCCGGCGGTACGACGATCAGCAGCCGGCTGCCCACCTTCTTGCCGGTGATGCCCTGCGCCAGCCCCTTGACGACCTCCTGCATCTGCGCGACCGCGAACTGGGCCAGCCGCCCGCTGTCGTAGGTCTGCTCGAAGGCCTTGCCGCTGTCCCAGACCTCGCCCTTGAACTGGCACAGGACCGTCTGCGAGGACTTCACCTCCGGGCCGTCGCCCTCCAGGACGTAGTTCGACACCAGCGTCTTCGGCGGGTCGGCCTTGGGAATGTCGATCGACGGAGCCTTCCCGTCGGTGTTGGTGCCGACCTTGGGCAGCGCGGAGTCGCTCTGCGCGACCTCCTTGCCGGTGCTGGAGCTCTTGGAGTTGAAGGAGTTCAGCACATCCACCACGAACACCAGCGTGTCGGTGCCCTTGATACCTGCCTGCGAGTTGCCCGCGGTGCCGTAGCCCCAGGTCGGCGGCACCGCCATCAGGACCCGGCTGCCGACCTTCTTCCCGGCCAGCCCGTACCGCCAGCCGTCGATGATGCTGCCCTGGGCGAGCTGCATGAGCAGCGGCGTACGGTCGTACGACTCGTCGAAGACCTTCGCCGTGGACCAGATCTGCCCGAGGTAGTTGGCCTGGATGAAGTCGTTCTCCGCGACCGTCTTGCCACTGCCCGCGATCACCGTCTTGACCGCCAGGTCCTTCGACGGGTCCCCGGACCCCTTGGCCACCGTCGGCTTCTCGTCGAACTTCGTACCCGCCGTGATCGCCGGCAACGGCCCGTCCACGATCTTCGGCGGCGGCACCGAGGACGCGGAACCCGACGGCGCCGCGCTGGCCTTGCTGGAAGCGGACTTGTCGTCGCCGCACGCGGCGATCGTGACCAGTCCTGCGGGTACGGCGGCAAGGAGAAGAGAGCGTCGGCGCACGGAAACAGCCTCATAATCGGTCGATCTTGCAGATGCGTGCGCGCAACTCTACGACGTGACACGGGCGCCGTACGGTAAACGTACGGCGCCCGTGTGGCGTTCGCTCACATACCGGCGATGAGCTTCTCCACCCGGTCGTCGACCGAACGGAACGGGTCCTTGCACAACACCGTCCGCTGTGCCTGGTCATTGAGCTTCAGATGCACCCAGTCGACCGTGAAGTCGCGCCGCTGCTCCTGAGCCCGCCGGATGAAGTCACCGCGCAGCCGCGCCCGAGTCGTCTGCGGCGGTACCGACTTGCCCTCGAAGATCTTCAAGTCATTGCAGATCCGCGCGGCTTGACCCTTCCTCTCCAGCAGGTAATACAGACCCCGACGACGGTGAATGTCGTGATAAGCGAGGTCTATCTGCGCCACCCGCGGATGAGACATGGTCATGTTGTGCTTGGCCCGGTACCGCTCGATGAGCTTGTACTTCATCACCCAGTCGATCTCGGTGCCGATCCGGTCCAGGTCCTCGGCCTCGATCGCGTCCAGGGTCCGGCCCCACAGCTCCAGCACCTGCTCGACCGTGCCGGTGCGGATACCGCGCCGCTCGCAGAAGTCCACGGCCTTCTCGTAGTACTCCCGCTGCACCTCCAGGGCGGAGGCCTCCCGGCCGCTGGCCAGGCGCACCTTGCGCCGTCCCGTGATGTCGTGGCTGACCTCGCGGATCGCCCGGATCGGGTTCTCCAGGGTCAGGTCCCGCATCACCGTGCCCGCCTCGATCATGCGCAGCACCAGGTCGGTGGCGCCGACCTTGAGCAGCATGGTCGTCTCGGACATGTTCGAGTCGCCCACGATGACGTGCAGCCGACGGTAGCGCTCGGCGTCCGCGTGCGGCTCGTCCCGGGTGTTGATGATCGGCCGGGAACGGGTCGTCGCCGAGGAGACGCCCTCCCAGATGTGCTCCGCGCGCTGGCTGACGCAGTACACCGCACCGCGCGGCGTCTGCAGCACCTTGCCGGCGCCGCACAGCAGCTGCCGGGTCACCAGGAACGGAATGAGGATGTCCGCGAGCCGGGAGAACTCCCCGTGCCGCGCCACCAGATAGTTCTCGTGGCAACCGTAGGAGTTGCCCGCCGAGTCCGTGTTGTTCTTGAAGAGGTAGACGTCGCCCGCGATTCCTTCCTCGTGCAGGCGTCGTTCGGCGTCCACCAACAGTCCTTCGAGAATGCGCTCGCCGGCCTTGTCGTGGGTGACCAGTTCGGTCACGTTGTCACATTCGGGTGTCGCGTATTCCGGATGTGATCCCACGTCGAGATAGAGCCGGGCGCCGTTACGAAGAAAGACATTGCTGCTACGGCCCCATGACACGACACGGCGGAAGAGGTACCGCGCCACCTCGTCAGGCGACAGGCGGCGCTGTCCCCTGAACGTGCACGTGACGCCGTACTCGTTCTCCAGCCCGAAAATGCGGCGGTCCATGACTGAACATTACGCCCGATCCCCTGAGCTGAAACGGGGTTCGGCAGCACGATTTGGATCATTTTCCGATGAAGCCGCAACCACCGCGCCCCCACCGGGAGCTGCGAGGACCCGCCCGGTGACCATCAGGACCAGCAACGACACGCCCCCCGCCGCGCCCGGCACCGCGAAGCCCCACAGCGCCCCGCCCGCCTCGACGACCGGGCCCGCCAGGCCCGTTCCGACCGAGGCCCCCACTGTGAACGTCGTCACAAGCCAGGAGAAAGCCTCGGTGACCGTCCCCATCGGCGCATGCCGGTCCACCAGCACGAACGCACATGCGATCGCCGGCGCCAGGAACACCCCCGCCAGCACGGTGAGCAACACCATGGCCACCGCATCCGGCATCACCATCAGCGGCAGATAACACACCGCCAGAAGCGCCACCAGCACCCGCAGTCGCACCGCCGGCTCCCCATGCCACCGCCGCGCCCCGTACACCGAGCCACCGAGCAGCGCGCCCAGCCCCAGCCCCGCCATCATCCAGCCGTACACCGCGTCACCGCCGTGCCCGTCCGCGTACGGCACCGACGCCACCGTGATGGAACCCATCGCGATCCCGACGAACAGGAACGCGCCCAGCAGCGCCAGCAGCCCGGACGACCGCAGCGCGCCCAGCCAGTGCGCCTCGCGCGGCGCCGAACGCCACGCGCGCGAAGGGGGCGAGACGACCACGGACAGCGCCCCGAGCACGCCCAGCGCGTTCACCACCAGCAGCGCCGCCTGCGCCGACCACAGCGACACGCACAACGTCACCAGCAACGGCCCCACCGTGAACATGACTTCCTGCGCCACCGCGTCCATGGCGTACGCCGTGTGCACCTGGTCCTCCTTGCCGAGCACACTCGGCCACAGGGCGCGCAGACCGCCCTCCAGGGGAGGCGTGAACAGCCCCGCCGCGGCCACGCACCCGTAGGCCGGCGGCAGCGCATCGGTGCCGGCGAAGGCGAAACCGGCCATGGCGAGAGCCGACGCGACAGCCGCGGGCAACTGGACCCGCGGCTGCCCGTACACATCCACCAACCGGCCCAGCACCGGCTGGCCCACCGCGTTGGCGACCCCGTACACGGCCGCGAGCACCCCCGCCAGGCTGTACGTACCGCCCTGCGCACGCACGAACAGGACGATCGCGAGCGCGGCCGTGGCGTTCGGCAGCCGGCCCACCAAGGTGCCCGTCAGCAGGCGGACCGCGTGCCTCGCCCTGAGGATCTCCAGGTATCCCGCGGCCATGACCCGCCTCCAAGTTTTACGTATAACCTCGACTCCCATACGTACCATGTGCGCAGTTCACACGTCCAGACGAAGGAGCCCGCACCCGGTGGCACGCAGCAGCACGCGCCCGACGAGCCGCGACGTCGCCCAGGCCGCCGGCGTCTCCCAGGCGGCCGTGTCGCTCGTCCTCGGCGACAAATGGCGCGGCCGCGTCTCCGAGGCCACCGCCGAACGGGTCCGGGAAGCCGCCCGCGACCTCGGCTACCGCCCCAACCTCGCCGCCCGCAACCTCCGCCTCGGCCACACCCGCACCGTCCTCCTCGTCGTCCCCGCCCTCACCACCGAGTTCTTCGCCGGCGTCTACACCGGCGCCGCCCGCGTGGCCGCCGACCACGGCTTCGGCGTGGTCCTCTACCCCTCCCCCGAAGGCATCGGCCCCATCCGCGACCCCTTCGCCTCCGCCCAGGCCGCCCTCGACGGCGTCATCGCCTCCTCCATGGCCGCCGACGCCCTCACCGCCATCCGCGGCGACCAGCTCCCTCTGGTGATGCTCGACAGCGACCCGGACGGCAGCCTCGGAGCCGCCACCGTCAACCTGGACATCGCCGACGGCGTACGCCAGGCGGCCGAACACCTCCTGGGCCTCGGCCACCGCCGCTTCCTCCACCTGGCCGCCGACGTCGCCTCCTGGACCTTCGAGGTCCGCGCCCGCGAACTGGCCGCACGCACGGCACAGGTGCCCGGCACCTCGGTACACACCGTCCACGCCCCGATCTCCATCGAAGGCGCCCGCACGGCCACCGAAGCCGCCCTCGCCGCACCCGGCCCCCACCCCACCGCCCTCGTCTGCGACGACGACAAACTCGCCGCCGGCGCCTACAAGGCCCTGCGCCGCCACGGCCTGCGCGTCCCCGACGACATCTCCGTCACCGGCCTCGACGACCTCGCCCTCGCCACCGCCATCGACCCCGAACTCACGACCGTGCGACTGGACGCCGAACTCTTCGGCGAACGCGGCATGCACGCCCTCCTCGCCGTCATGGAAGGCCGCACACCAGAAGGCCGGGACATCCCCGTCGAACTGGTCGTACGAGGCTCCACAGCGCCCCCGCGGAAGTCCTAGCCGCACACACCCGCGCCCCGCCCGGACGACTCGCCGGACGGGGCGCACAGAGCGGGTGGCAGCGGGGACTACTCGACGTCTCCGCCGGACTCCTCCGCCTCGTCGGTGGCCACAGCCGTGGCCGCACCCTCCGACTCCAGCAACCGGGACAGCTGCGGGCCGCCGATACGCCTGAACTTGCGCTTCTGCGGACGCGTACGGTCCAGCACCGCAACCTCCAGCCGCTCCGACGGAATCTCCCGCTGCGTGCCGTTCGACTCCCGCGACAGAGCCGTCACCGCCAGCTTCAGAGCCTCCGCGAGCGTCATACCGTCCCGGTGCTCACGGTCCAGATAACTGCTGATCTGCTCCGCATTGCCACCGACCGCGACCGAACCGTGCTCGTCGACGATCGAACCGTCGTGCGGCAGCCGGTAGATCTGGTCACCCTCCGGGGTCTCCCCGACCTCCGCGACCACCAACTCCACCTCGTACGGCTTCTCGGCCGCACTGGAGAAGATCGTGCCCAGCGTCTGCGCATAGACGTTGGCAAGACCACGCGCCGTCACATCGTCACGGTCATAGGTGTAACCACGCAGGTCGGCATAGCGGACACCGCCGATCCGCAGATTCTCGTACTCGTTGTACTTACCGGCGGCCGCGAAACCGATCCGGTCATAGATCTCGCTGAACTTGTGCAGCGCACGGGAGGGGTTCTCACCGACGAACACGATGCCGTCGGCGTACTGGAGCACCACCAGACTCCGACCGCGCGCGATGCCCTTCCGGGCGTACTCCGCACGGTCCGCCATGGCCTGCTGAGGTGAGACATAGAACGGCGTCGACACCGGTATCCGTCCCCTTCCTTAGGGTTCCGTCGAAGTCACTGGGATCACCTTCACAACAAGCGCCGAGCGCCTCAGAGCAGCGCCGCGCGCGGACCGTCCGGCTCCTCCAGACGGCGCGCCAGCACCGCACGGGCGAGCTCGGAGGACTCGTCGTCGGTGAGCCGGCGGAACCCGTCCTCGGTGATCACGGTGATGATCGGGTAGATCCGGCGGGCGACATCGGGACCACCGGTCGCCGAGTCGTCGTCGGCCGCGTCGTACAGAGCCTGCACCACCAGTGTGGTCGCCTGCTCCTCGCTCAGGTCCTCACGGAACAGCTTCTTCATGGCCCCGCGCGCGAAGACCGAGCCGGAGCCCGTCGCGGAGAAGTTGTGCTCCTCGGAACGGCCACCGGTGACGTCGTACGAGAAGATCCGCCCCTTGCCCCGGTCCACGTCGAACCCGGCGAACAGCGGCACGACCGCCAGGCCCTGCATCGCCATGCCGAGGTTGGAACGGATCATCGTCGACAGCCGGTTCGCCTTGCCCTCCAGCGACAGCTGCGCACCCTCGACCTTCTCGAAGTGCTCCAGCTCCAGCTGGAAGAGCTTGACCATCTCCACGGCGAGGCCGGCGGTGCCGGCGATGCCGACCGCCGAGTACTCGTCGGCCGGGAACACCTTCTCGATGTCGCGCTGGGCGATCACGTTCCCCATCGTGGCCCGACGGTCACCGGCGAGCACCACGCCCCCGGGGAAGGTCACCGCGACGATCGTCGTCCCGTGCGGCGCCTCGATCACCCCCTGCGTGGGCGGCAACTGCCGCTTGCCGGGCAGCAACTCCGGCTGGTGCTCACCGAGAAAGTCCATGAAAGAAGAGGACCCAGGCGTCAGGAAGGCAGCTGGTAGACGCCCGGTGCTACGAGTGTTGGCTTCCACGCGTTTCCTTCCAGGTAGTCGGCTGCTCGGTTGATCGTCTCGGGGTCGTCCCTCAACAGACCGATGGCCGAATTGCAGTTGAAGCACAGTACGCCTCGGACCCTACCCGTCTTGTGGCGTTGATCCACATGAACGGCGGGGGCGGATGGGCGGATACGGCGGACGCCCCGCCGCGAGGCGACGATCAGCGACGCAAGGCGGTCAGCGACTCGCGCCCGGACTCTGACTCTGACTCTGACTCGGTGAGGTCGACAGGCGCCGAGGGTTCGACCGCTTGACTGCGAAGGCTGCGCGCGGCTTGGCGTCACCAGGCCGTGCGCAGCGCTTCACGCTCAGGTCCCCCGACACTCCCGATCTCAATCCACCTTCGATTCGAAGGGAAAAGGGCTCTACTGCCCACCCTTTTGAACAAAGGAGCGCACGAAGTCCTCTGCGTTCTCCTCGAGTACGTCGTCGATCTCGTCCAGCACCGAGTCCACGTCGTCGCTCAGCTTCTCGTGGCGCTCCTTGAGGTCCTCCGACGCCTGCGCTTCCTGCGTCTGCTCCTCGGCCTCCTCGGTGGAACGTGTGGCCTTCTGCTGTCCGCCGCCGGTGTCCTTGGTTGCCATAACCCTCACCCCGCTCAGTTCGCGTTCGCCCGACATGGTCGACAGGTCGGCATTCCTGCCGATCGGTGGTGATCAGACCCTACAAGCCGGGTCCGACATCGGCCCCGCAGTTTCTCCAACGTACGGGGGCCACCTCGATGATTCCCGGGCGGCGGGATTTTGACCCCGGTCGCCCGGTACGGCCCGGGTGCCCGTTCAGCCGCCGGAGAGGACCCTGACCAGGTCTTCTGCGGTGCGGCAGCGGTCCAGGAGCTCCTTGACGTGATTTCGCGTTCCGCGTAGCGGTTCCAGGGTTGGGACGCGCTGGAGGCTGTCCCGGCCGGGGAGGTCGAAGATGACCGAGTCCCAGCTGGCGGCGGCGACGTCGTCGGCGTACTGCTCGAGGCAGCGGCCGCGGAAGTAGGCGCGGGTGTCCTCCGGCGGGCTCGTGCGGGCCTTGTCGACGTCGGCCTCGGCCAGCAGCCGCTTGATGCGTCCGCGGGCCGCGAGGCGGTTGTAGAGGCCCTTCTCGGCCCGTACGTCGGCGTACTGCAGGTCGAGGAGGTGGAGCTTGGCGGCGTCCCAGTCGAGGTCGTCGCGGCGCCGGTAGCCCTCCATGAGCTCCTTCTTGGCCACCCAGTCGAGTTCGCCGGAGAGACTCATGGGGTCGTTCTCCAGGCGGTTGAGGGTGTCCTCCCAGCGCTGCAGCACGTCCCTGGTCTGTTCGTCGGCGTCGGCGCCGTAGCGCTCCTCGACGTATTTGCGGGAGAGCTCGTAGTACTCCATCTGGAGCTGGACGGCGGTGAGTGTGCGGCCGCTGCGGAGCGTGACGAGGCGCTTGAGGCTGGGGTCGTGGGAGACCTGGTGGAGGGTCCGTACAGGCTGGTCGACGGCGAGGTCGACCGCGATGAAGCCGTCCTCGATCATCGAGAGGACCAGGGCCGTGGTCCCGAGCTTGAGGTAGGTCGAGATCTCCGAGAGGTTCGCGTCGCCGATGATCACGTGCAGCCGGCGGTACTTCTCGGCGTCCGCGTGCGGCTCGTCGCGGGTGTTGATGATGGGGCGCTTGAGGGTCGTCTCCAGGCCGACCTCGACCTCGAAGTAGTCGGCGCGCTGGCTGAGCTGGAAGCCGTGTTCGTGACCGTCCTGGCCGATGCCGACGCGGCCGGCGCCGGTGACGACCTGGCGCGAGACGAAGAAGGGGGTGAGGTGGCGCACGATGTCCGAGAAGGGGGTTTCCCGCTTCATCAGGTAGTTCTCGTGCGTGCCGTAGGAGGCGCCCTTGTTGTCGGTGTTGTTCTTGTAGAGGTGGATGGGCTGGGCGCCGGGGAGCTGGGCGGCTCGTTCGGCGGCCTCGGCCATGATGCGTTCGCCGGCCTTGTCCCAGAGGACGGCGTCGCGGGGGTTGGTGACCTCGGGAGCGCTGTACTCGGGGTGGGCGTGGTCCACGTAGAGGCGGGCGCCGTTGGTGAGGATGACGTTGGCGAGGCCGATGTCCTCGTCGGTGAGCTGGCTGGCGTCGGCGGCCTCGCGGGCGAGGTCGAATCCCCGGGCGTCCCGCAGCGGGTTCTCCTCCTCGAAGTCCCAGCGGGCGCGGCGGGCCCGGTGCATCGCCGCCGCGTAGGCGTTGACGATCTGGGATGAGGTGAGCATGGCATTGGCATTGGGGTGGCCGGGGACGGAGATGCCGTACTCCGTCTCGATGCCCATTACTCGCCGTACGGTCATGCGGCCCTCCTTGCCCGGCGGAGCCCTCGGTCGTGGGCTCCGCTCGCGTACCGCTGGTGCTCCGGTGCGTGTGCGGTGCCCGTCCCCGCACTGCGCGACTCGGCGGTAGGAACGAGCCTAGAACGCCTCTGCGCTGGTGGGGAGATCATTTGCGTCATTGCCTTGCTCGCCTCGGTTCCGGTTTTGGCCGGAAAAACAGTCGGCTGCGGGTACCCGGTGGGGGCACCCGCAGCCGCCCTGTGTTTTACAGGTACTGCCCGGTGTTCGCCACCGTGTCGATGGAGCGCCCGGTGTCGGCGCCCTGCTTTCCGGTGATGAGGGTACGGATGTAGACGATCCGTTCGCCCTTCTTTCCGGAGATTCGGGCCCAGTCGTCGGGGTTGGTGGTGTTGGGCAGGTCCTCGTTCTCCTTGAACTCGTCCACGCAGGCCTGGAGGAGGTGGGAGACGCGGAGACCCTTCTGCTTGTGCTCGAGGAAGTCCTTGATCGCCATCTTCTTGGCGCGTCCGACGATGTTTTCGATCATCGCGCCGGAGTTGAAGTCCTTGAAGTAGAGGACTTCCTTGTCGCCGTTGGCGTAGGTGACTTCCAGGAAGCGGTTTTCCTCGGATTCGGCGTACATGTGTTCCACTGCCGTCTGGATCATGCTGGCGACGGTGGTGGCCTTGCTGCCCGCGTGCTCGCCGACGTCGTCGGAGTGCAGCGGGAGGCGCTCGGTGAGGTACTTGCCGAAGATGTCCTTGGCCGCCTCGGCGTCCGGACGCTCGATCTTGATCTTCACATCGAGGCGGCCGGGGCGGAGGATGGCGGGGTCGATCATGTCCTCGCGGTTGGAGGCGCCGATGACGACCACGTTCTGCAGGCCTTCGACACCGTCGATCTCGGCGAGCAGCTGCGGGACGATGGTGTTCTCCACGTCCGAGCTGACACCGGAGCCGCGGGTGCGGAAGAGGGACTCCATCTCGTCGAAGAAGACGATGACGGGGGTGCCCTCGCTGGCCTTCTCCCGTGCACGCTGGAAGACGAGGCGGATCTGCCGCTCGGTCTCGCCGACGTACTTGTTCAGGAGCTCGGGGCCCTTGATGTTGAGGAAGAAGCTCTTGCCGGCGGCCTGGCCGGTGACCTCGGCGACCTTCTTGGCCAGCGAGTTGGCGACGGCCTTGGCGATGAGCGTCTTGCCGCATCCGGGGGGCCCGTAGAGCAGCACGCCCTTGGGCGGGCGCAGTTCGTGCTCCTTGAACAGGTCCGGGTAGAGGTAGGGGAGCTCGACGGCGTCGCGGATGGCCTCGATCTGGCCGCCGAGACCACCGATCTGCTCGTAGCCGATGTCGGGGACCTCTTCGAGGACGAGTTCCTCGACCTCGCTCTTGGGAACGATCTCGTAGACGTAGCCGGAACGGGGTTCGAGCAGCAGGGCGTCGCCGGGGCGGATGTTCACGTCCAGCAGCGGCTCGGCGAGCCGTACCACCCGCTCCTCGTCGGTGTGCCCCAGCACCAGGGCGCGTTCGCCGTCCTCGAGGATCTCCTTGAGGGTGACGATGTCGCCGACGCGCTCGTACTCCATGGCCTCGACCACGTTGAGCGCTTCGTTGAGCATGACTTCCTGGCCGCGCCTGAGGTCGTCCAGGTCAACGCTTGGGCTGACGTTCACCCGCAGTTTGCGACCGCCGGTGAAGATGTCGGCGGTGCCGTCCTCGTTGGCTTGCAGGAAGACACCGAAGCCGGCCGGCGGCTGTGCGAGTCGGTCGACTTCCTCCTTGAGGGCCACGATCTGGTCGCGGGCCTCGCGGAGTGTGTTCGCGAGTCGTTCGTTCTGGGCGGACACGCCGGCCAGGTTCGTCTGCAGCTCGACGATCCGCTCTTCGAGAATCCTCGTGTGTCGCGGAGAGTCGGCGAGCTTGCGTCGCAGGACGGCGATCTCCTGCTCAAGGTAAGCGATCTGCCCGGCCGGGTCGTCGGACCCTCGTCCCGGGCGGATGCCGCGGTTCATGTCGTCGTCGTGGGCTGCCACGGTCCTCACCTCCTCCAAGGGGAGCTGGACGCTTCCAGACCCTACCTGGGTGGGTGTCGATTGAAACCCCTAGATCACAAAGACTGTCAAGGTGTGTCGTCGGTCACCCATTGCTTCTCCCTCGTGCCCGGTGGATACCCACTCAACGCGATTTAGAAGCTGCGTGTTCCGGGCCGGGAGCGGTCAAAACCCTTCGTGACTGACCGGAGTTGTCCGCTCCGATGCCGGTTCAGGGGTTGTGCCCCGGTCAGGGCTTCCTTACACAGAGCAACCGGCCGGGTGGCACGGGTGATCGCGGACGCCTGCCAGGGGTTGGCTCAAGTCGATCGATCCGGTGGCCGAGCGCCCTCGTCCCGCGCGGCCCGGTGCGCCGTGTGCGCGGCCGGAGGGGGCGCCGGGGGCGGGCGGGTGCGCGGGCGGCGGGCACGGCCGGGGGCGGTTCGGGCAGGGGTAGGGTCGAGGGAGTCCAACACCCGCCGGGGCGGGACCGGGTGACCGCCGGGTCCCCCTGCCGGCGCTTTCGACGGCAGGAGAGATGACCGTGCAGCAGGAGGCCCTGGCCGGCGCGGAGGCGCTTGAGGTCTGGATCGACCAGGATCTTTGTACCGGTGACGGGATCTGTGCCCAGTACGCCCCGGAGGTGTTCGAGCTGGACATCGACGGCCTGGCCTATGTGAGGGGCGTGGACGACGAGCTGCTGCAGGCGAAGGGGGCGACGGTGCCGGTGCCGTTGCCGCTGCTGACGGACGTGGTGGATTCGGCGCGGGAATGTCCGGGCGAGTGCATTCATGTGCGCCGGGTCACGGACCAGGTCGAGGTGTACGGGCCGGACGCGGAGTGACTTTCCGGCCACCCCGCGTGGCCCCCGGGTCGTGCGGGTGCGGCGGTCAGACGCTGTGGGTGGCCGCGGGGGTGGAGCGGACGAACGTGTGGCCGTTCCACTGCCAGGTTGCGGCGGTCTTCACGTCCGGGCAGCAACTGGGCACATTGTCCGAGGAATAGCCGAGCAGGGTCGCGGTGACCGTTTTGGCGGCCAGGGTGAAGTCGGTGACCGTGAGCCGGTCCTTGGGGTCGACGAGCGTGGCCACGACGCGGGGCCGGGTGGCGTCGGCGGCCTGGGTGAGGACGTAGACGCCGTCGGGCGGGGTGCCCATGGCCGAGTCGCAGTGGACCACCGCCACGGTTTCCGGTCTGCCGTCGCCGTCGAGGTCGCCGGTGGCCTTCTTGACGACCGCCTCCTTCACGGGGCCGCAGTCGAGGGGGAAGTCCACGCCGGTGGTGCTGGGCGGCGCGGTGGCCGCGGGGGTGGGCTTCGGCTCGGTGCCGGCCGCGGGCTGGGCGGCTTTGGCCGCGCCCGGCTGGAAGAGGGATGACAGCGCGATGACACCGGTCAGGGCCGTGGCCGTGGCCAGCCAGTGCATGGGGCGGGTGTCGGTGTGAGCGAGCTCCGGGACCACGGATTGCTGCACTAGGAGTGTCTCCTGCGAGGCCTGTGCCGGTGGGGGATGGCCTGCATAGTGCCACACGTCACAGCGGGTGGGGAACGGCGGGGTGGCCTTCCGTCACCGGGCGGCTGCCGCCGCGGCCGAGGAGCCTTCCCGGGCGCCGGAACCACGCCACCGACGGGCGGCTTCCGCCCCGGACGCGCGGCCTCCCAGACGGCGCGCAGCCGCCCCGACGGCGGGGGTGGGCTTCCTCCGTGACGACGCGAAGCCGCCCCGACGACCGGGGTGGGCTTCCTCCGTGACGACGCGAAGCCGCCCCGACGACCGGGGTGGGCTTCCTCCGTGACGACGCGAAGCCGCCCCGACGACCGGGGTGGG
>NZ_JBSFJE010000005.1:0-185115 GCF_053597895.1 Streptomyces sp. NPDC001220 | reverse complement strand
GGGCTTCCTCCGTGACGGCGGGGAGCCTCCGCGGCGGCGGGACGGGCTTTCATGGCGGCGCGGCCGGCTTCCGGGCAGGCAGGGCTGGTGGCTACGGGCGAGGGACTCCGTGGTCCTGCGCCACGTCGAAGACGGGTCGACGTCCTGCCGCGTCAACGCGTGAGCGTCGCCGCCGAGTTCCGGTCCGGTCGGAGGAACTCGGCAGCGACGCTCTTACGTTGACGCGGCGAGGGGATGACGGGACGGCTCAGCGGCCGGCGCCGCCGTCGGCGTTGGGACCCTCGTAGTCCTCGCCGTAGGCGCCCTTGGCGGGGCGGCGGCGGCGCATGGGCGGCTCGACGCCGTCGGCGAGGCGGCGGGCGGTCAGCAGGAAGCCGGTGTGGCCGATCATCCGGTGGTCGGGGCGGACGGCGAGGCCTTCCACGTGCCAGTTGCGGATCATCGTCTCCCAGGAGGTCGGCTCGTTGAAGCAGCCGATCTCGCGGATGGACTCCACGGTCCGCGCGAGCTGGGTGGTGGTGGCGACGTAGCAGCAGAGGATGCCGCCGGGCACGAGCGCCTTGGAGACGGCCTCCAGGCACTCCCACGGCGCGAGCATGTCGAGGATGACGCGGTCGACGTCGGTGTCCGACAGGTTGTCCTGGAGATCGCCGACGGTGAGCTGCCAGGCGGGGTGCGGGCCGCCGAAGTAGCGCTCCACGTTCTGCTGGGCGATCTCGGCGAAGTCCTCGCGGCGCTCGTAGCTGTGCAGCATGCCCTGGTCGCCGATGGCGCGCAGCAGGAAGCTGCTGAGCGAGCCGGAGCCGACGCCGGCTTCGACGACGCGGGCGCCGGGGAAGATGTCGGCGAAGGAGAGGATCTGCCCCGCGTCCTTGGGGTAGACGACGGCTGCCCCGCGGGGCATGGACAGGACGTAGTCGGGGAGCAGGGGGCGCAGCGCGAGGTAGGCCACGTTGCCGGTGGTGCGGACAACGCTGCCCTCGGGAGCACCGATCAGTTCGTCGTGCGGGAAGGAGCCCTTGTGGGTGTGGAAGTTCTTCCCTGCTTCGAGCGTGAACGTGTAGTGGCGGCCCTTGGGGTCGGTCAGCTGTACCTGGTCCCCGACCTTGAAGGGCCCGCGCCTGCGGGCGGCACCGGTCGGTTCGGACATGTGAACAGCCTACCGGGGTTTGTGGAGGGGTCCGACCACGAGGGCCTGTCCTAGGCCGGCCGCGCCATGGCCCTGACGAAGGCCCGTTCCACGTCCGCTGCCGAGAGGACGCCGTAGATCTCGCCGGTCTCCTCGACCACCAGGTATTCGGTGGCGGGGGTGGCGCGCAGCACGTCGAGGAGTTCCTCGCCCGCCAGTTCCGCGGAGACGCGCATGCCGTCGGTGAGGTCCTGGGCGAGGCCGCTGACGGCCACCCAGGGGCGGCGGTGCTCGGGTACGCCGACGATGGCGGCCTCGCGGACCAGGGAGAGCGGGGTGCCTTCGGCGTCCACGACGACCAGGGCGCGGGCCCCGGCGGCGTTGGCGCGGCGCAGGGCCTCGGAGAGGGGGGTCTCGGTCTCGACGGGGACGGCACGGCGGGTGAGGGTGCGGGCGCGGAGCTCCGGGAGGTGCTCGCGCAGCCGTGCCATGCGCAGGCTGTTGCCGGCGCCGGTCCAGATGATCGCGGCGAGGACGGCGGCGAGCAGGCCGTCGGTGAGGGCGTCCATGCCGTTGGCGTTCTCGGTGCCGCCGCCGAAGGCGCCCGAGTAGTTGAGCAGCGGGAGGCCGATCAGGACGGAGACGGCGAGGGCGCGGCCGACCCAGGCGGCGGCGATGGTGCCGCTCATGGGTCTGCCGGTGATCTTCCAGACGACCGCGCGGAGCATCCGGCCGCCGTCGAGGGGCAGGCCGGGCAGCAGGTTGAAGATGGCCACGATGAGGTTGGAGACCATCAGCCCGGCGAGCAGGACGCCGGGGACCGTGCCGGGCTCGACGGGCTGCATGGCGAGGTAGAAGAGGCCGGAGAGGACGAGGGAGAGCAGTGGGCCGACGAAGGCCAGCACGAACTCCCGTCCGGGGGTCTCGGCTTCCTTCTCGATCTCGGAGACACCGCCGAAGAACTGCAGCTGGATGCGGCGGACCGGGAGTTTGAAGCGGATCGCGGCGACCGTGTGGGCGAGTTCGTGGACCAGGACGGAGGCGTAGAAGGCGATGGCGAAGAAGAGGGAGACGAGGTAGCGGGCGGCGCCGAGTTCGGGCAGCACGCGGTCGAGCTGGCCGCCGAAGACCCAGGTGATCAGTGCGGCGACGACGAACCAGCTGGGGGCGACGTAGACGGGGACGCCGAAGGGCCGCCCCATGAGCAGGCCGCCGCCGGGTTCCTTGGGCCGCTGCGGCGGCCGCCCCTTGGCCATGCCGGAGTGCGCGTGGCCGCGCCCGCCGGTCTCGTGGGGGCCGCCGAGGCCGCTCTCGTCGCGGCCTCCGACGCCGGTGCGGTCAGGACCGCCGACGCCGGGGTGGTCGAGGCCACCCACGCCGGAATGGTCGGGACCGCCGGGGCCGGTGGGGTCGGGGCCGCCGTCGCCCGGGCGGTCGGGGCCGGGAGCGCCTGGCTGGTCGGGGCCGCCGACGCCGGGGCGGTCGGGGCCGGGAGCGCCGGGCTTGTCGGTCCCGTCAGGGCCGGAGGCCGGTGGACCGGGAGGTGTCTTGGCGTTTCCGTTCTCCGGCGTGGGCGGTTCCGCGGACGGTTCCGGCTCCGGTTTCCCGGTGTCGGCGGGTGTCCCGGCCTGTGGGGGATCCGTCGGGGCGTCGGTGGGGTCCGGGCCTCCGTCGTTGGTCGGGGCCGTAGGACCTGCGGGCTGCTCGGTCGGTTCGGCGTCGTCCGACCGGGGCTGCCCGCTCCCGCCGCTCACGTCCACGGTGTCCCCTCGTTAGAAACGTCGTCTCCGGTCGATGGTATGCGGCCGTCGTGACGCGTTTCGCCCCGGCACCCCTTGTGTTGGCCGGGCCGTCGCGCGGGTTGGGTGACTGTCAGTGGCGGGCCGTATGGTCTGTGGTCATGGAGAGCAGCATCGAGGACGCTTCGCGGGCTCAGGGCGCGGCCGTCACGCAGGGGGAAGAACCGGTCACGGCGGTGCGGGCGGCGCCGGCCGGTCCGCCGGCGTCGCTGTCGCCGTCGCGGGCCAGTGACTTCATGCAGTGTCCGTTGCTGTACCGGTTCCGGGTGATCGACCGGCTGCCGGAGAAGCCGAGCGAGGCGGCGACCCGGGGGACGCTGGTGCACGCGGTGCTGGAGCGGCTCTTCGACGCACCCGCCGCGGAGCGGACGGCGCCGCGGGCCAGGTCGCTGGTTCCGGGGCAGTGGGACCGGCTGCGGGAGAGCAGGCCGGAGGTCGGCGAGCTGTTCGCGGACGATCCGGAGGGCGAGCGGCTGGCCCGCTGGCTGGGCGAGGCGGAGCAGCTCGTCGAGCGCTGGTTCACGCTGGAGGATCCGGCGCGGCTGGAGCCGGTGGAGCGGGAGCTGTTCGTCGAGACCGAGCTGGAGTCCGGCCTGCGGCTGCGCGGGATCATCGACCGGGTCGATGTGGCGCCGACGGGCGAGGTGCGGATCGTCGACTACAAGACCGGCAAGGCGCCGAGACCCGAGTACGCCGAGGGCGCGCTGTTCCAGATGAAGTTCTACGCCCTGGTGGTGTGGCGGCTGAAGAACGTGGTGCCCAGGCGGCTGCAACTGGTCTATCTCGGCAGCGGGGACGTGCTGACGTACGACCCGGTGCTCGCCGATCTGGAGCGGGTGGAGCGCAAACTGCTCGCGCTGTGGGAGGCGATCCGGCAGGCGACGGAGTCCGGGGACTGGCGGCCGCGTCCGACGAAGCTGTGCGGCTGGTGCGACCACCAGGCGCACTGCCCGGAGTTCGGCGGTACTCCCCCGCCGTACCCGCTGCCGGTGAGGTCGGCCGAGTCCGGGGACGCCGCGCAGGGCAGAATGGGCGCGGACTAGCTAAGGAGACTCACTGTGGCCATCCGCGTCCTACTGGTCGACGACCAGCCGCTGCTGCGAACCGGCTTCCGGATGATCCTGGAGGCCGAGCAGGACATCGCGGTCGTGGGCGAGGCCGGAGACGGCCTGCAGGCTCTCGACCAGGTGCGCGCCCTCCAGCCGGATGTGGTGCTGATGGACATCCGGATGCCGCGGATGGACGGCGTCGAGGCGACCCGGCAGATCACCGGGCCCGGCCGGGACGGCCCGGCGAAGGTGCTGGTGCTGACCACGTTCGATCTGGACGAGTACGTGGTGGAGGCGCTGCGTGCGGGCGCCAGCGGCTTCCTGCTGAAGGACGCGCCGGCCAACGAACTGGTGCAGGCGATCCGCGTGGTCGCGGGCGGCGAGGCGATGCTGGCGCCGAGCATCACGCGCCGGCTGCTGGACAAGTACGCCACGCATCTGCCGTCCGGTGAGGAGCCGGTGCCGGACACCCTGCACACCCTCACGGACCGTGAGGTGGAGGTGCTGAAGCTGGTCGCGCGGGGACTGTCCAACGCGGAGATCGCCGCCGACCTGTTCGTCAGCGAGACCACCGTGAAGACGCATGTGGGGCATGTGCTGACCAAGCTGGGGCTGCGGGACCGGGTGCAGGCGGCGGTGTACGCGTACGAGAGCGGCCTGGTGCGTCCGGGCGCCCAGTAGGACGCGCCACACCGAGCCCGGCAGGACGCGCTACGACGGGAAGGGCGCCCCACTCGATGGAGTGGGGCGCCCTTCCCGTCGTATGAACGGCGTGTGACCGGTCGTCAGCTGCTGGAGCCGCGGCCGAGCTCCCACAGCTGCAGGCTGGAGGAGGAGTTGAGGGCGTAGGCGACGCCCGTGATGTCGTCGCGGGCGGCGACGTACTGCTTGCCCTGCCACAGCGGCAGCACCGGGACCTCGTCGGCGACGATGTCCTGGATCTCGGTGAGGCTGCTGGAGGCGCTGGCCCGGTCGGCCTCGAGGCGGGACTCGGGGATCAGCGTGTTGATGATCTTGTTGTTGGTGTACGGCGAGGCGAGGAAGTTGTTCTTGTCGAGGAACGGCGCCAGGAAGTTGTCGGCGTCCGGGAAGTCGGGGAACCAGCCCATGCCGTACACGTCGTACGCCTGCTTGCGCTCGGCGGTCTGGTACGTCGACCAGGGGGTGCCCTTGATGTCGACGTCGAACAGGCCGCTGTTGTTGAGCTGCTTCTGCAGGACCTCGAACTCGTCCTTGGTGGCGGAGCCGTAGTGGTCGGTCGTGTAGTGCAGCGTCAGCTTCACCGGGGTGGTGATGTTCGCGGCGGCCAGCAGGCTCTTGGCCTTGGAGACGTTGGGGTCGCCGTACTTGTTGAAGAAGGAGTTGGAGTGGCCGGTCACGGAGGCCGGGACCAGCGAGTACAGCGGCTCGGCCTGGGAGCCGTACACCTTGGCGACGAGTGCGGCGCGGTCGATGATCTGGGCCATCGCCTGGCGGACGGCCTTGGTCTTGACCGTGGGCGCGTCGGTGTCGAAGCCGAGGTAGCGGATCTCCAGACCGGACATCTCGACGAGGTCGACGTTGGAGTCGTCGCCGGCGTCGAGCTTGTTGATCTGGGACGGCGACATGGTGCGGGTCATCACGTCGATGTCGCCCTTGTCGATCGCCTGGCCCATGGCGTCGGCGTCCTTGAACGAGCGCATGACGACCTGCTCGTTGTTCACCGTCACGCTGCCCTTGTAGTTCGGGTTCTTGGTGAAGGTGGCGGAGACGATCTCGTCGTTCTGGACGTCGGCCTTGAAGGTGTACGGGCCGGAGCCGTCGACGTCGAAGCCGTCGCGGAGCTTGTCCTTCGCGTAGTCCTTCGGGTTCAGGATGCCCGCGACCGGCGTGGACAGCTTGTACGGGAAGGTGGCGTCGGCCGACTTCAGGTGGAAGATGACCTCGCGGTCGCCCTGGGTCTCGATGGTGTCGATGTTCGAGAGGAGGGCGAAGACACCACTGTCGGCCTTGATGCGCAGGGCGCGCTCCATGGACCACTTGACGTCCGCGGCGGTGACGGCGTTACCGTCGGAGAACTTCAGGCCCTCGCGCAGCTTGCAGGCGTAGCGCTCGCTGCCGCTGTCGGTGAAGGAGCAGCTCTCGGCGGCGTCGGGAACCGGCTCGCCGTCGCCCTTGGGCTGGGACATGAGGGTCTGCACCGTCTGGCGCAGGATGTTCCAGCCGCCGACGTCGTAGGAGTAGGCGGGGTCGATCGGCGCCGGGGCGTCCTTCGTGGCCGTGAACCGGTCGGTGGTGCCGACGACGATCGCGCCGTCACTGTTGCTCCCACTGTCGGATCCACCGCACGCGGCGAGAACCGGAGTGAGCAGACCGATGACGGCCGGCAGCACCAAAGTCTTGCGGTTCATGCTCGAAGTTCTCCAGAGCTGTTCGAGTCCGTGTATCCGGCATGCAGGGGTGTCGAAGCGGATCACAGGGGTAGCGGCGATGTTCTCGCGATGAGATTAGTCCGCACCCGCAGGAGGGCTGACAGGGCCCTGAGTTGAGGTCCCATCACGCAGCGGAACCGGCTGCGGACAGACCGAAAACCCGACGGCGGCAGGATTAGTGCAGCCTCTCCCCAATCGGGACACAAGGGCGCCTGATTTCCCCCCGATCAGGGGGGAAGCGGCACACCCGGGCAACGTTGTCGACCCCCGTGCACGTGGGGAACGTCACACGCGCAATGACCGGGAGCGGCAACGGAATTCAGCCGGTTGAACACTTGCGAATTCCGTTGAATGAGCTCCGCCGGGATTTCACCCAATGCCCTTTGCACGCTGGGTGAACGGCTAGCGCATTTCTGTCATCAGTCCGCGCAGAAATGCCAGGTCGACCTCTTCCAGGGAGCTGACCACGGTGCGCCGTTCGGCCGGGGCGATGGGTGCGACGGACGGTACGGCGACCACCTGGCAGCCGGCCGCCTCGGCGGCGGCGACACCCGTCGCGGTGTCCTCGACCACCGCGCACCTGGCCGGATCCGCGCCGAGTCCCGCGGCGGCGAGCAGATACGGGTCCGGATAGGGCTTGGTGCGGGAGACCTCGTCGCTGGCGACGGAGAGGGTGAAGTGGTGGGGGCCCAGTGAGGTCAGGACGCGGTCGATGATGCGGCGGTGCGAGGCGGAGACCAGGGCGGTGGGGATCTGCTGTTCGTGGAGTTCGGCGAGCAGCCGCTTGGCGCCCGGCATCAGCGGCAGGGCGGTGCCGATGCGCTGTTCGAAGCCGTCGTTGAGGAGCACGCTGAGTTCGGCGAGCGTGATGGCCGCGCCGGTGGCCTCGATGAGGAACCCGGCGCTGCGGGTCATGGGGCCGCCGACCACGACATGGCGCCAGGACTCGTCGAGGGTGTGGCCGAGGCGGGCGAAGATCTCGACCTCGACGTCCCACCAGAAGCCCTCGGTGTCCACCAGGGTGCCGTCCATGTCGAGGAGCACCGCCTGAAGCGCCGAGCCTTCCGCCGTACGGGTTCCGAGCGCGGGGACCGTACTGGTCATCCGGGCGCACCTCCTTGAGGGACGACCAGGCCGGTTCCCATGCGGGGAACCGGCCTGCTGTGGACCGACCAGTGTACGACTTATCCGATCAGTGTGCTGTGTGGCACGCGTCTCGGCGCCGCACCGCACACGTACGGCTCAGTGCCGCGCGCCCACGGGCTCAGCGTGCGTTGAAGTACTTCGCCTCCGGGTGGTGGATCACGATGGCGTCGGTGGACTGCTCGGGGTGCAGCTGGAACTCCTCGGACAGCTGGACGCCGATCCGCTCGGGCTGCAGCAGGTCGGCGATCTTGGCGCGGTCCTCCAGGTTGGGGCAGGCGCCGTAGCCGAGGGAGAACCGCGCGCCGCGGTACTTCAGGGCGAACATGTCCTCGACGGCGCTCGGGTCCTCGCCGGCGAAGCCCAGCTCCGCACGGACGCGCGCGTGCCAGTACTCGGCGAGTGCCTCGGCCAACTGGACGGACAGGCCGTGCAGTTCGAGGTAGTCGCGGTAGGAGTTGGCCTCGAAGAGCCTGGCGGTCTGCTCGCCGATGCGGGAGCCGACGGTGACGACCTGGAGGCCGACCACGTCCGTCTCCCCCGACTCCTCCGGGCGGAAGAAGTCGGCGAGGCACAGCCGGCGGCCGCGGCGCTGGCGGGGGAAGGTGAACCGGGTGCGTTCGTTGCCGCGCTCGTCCAGGATGATCAGGTCGTCGTCCTTGGAGACACACGGGAAGTAGCCGTAGACCACGGCCGCTTCCAGCAGGTTCTCGGTCTGGAGCTTGTCCAGCAGGCCGCGCAGCCGGGGGCGGCCGTCGGTCTCGACGAGTTCCTCGTACGACGGTCCCTCGCCGGTGCGGGCCTGCTTGAGGCCCCACTGGCCCTTGAAGAGGGCGCCCTCGTCGAGCCAGCTCGCGTACTCCTTGAGCTGGATGCCCTTGATGACACGCGTGTCCCAGAACGGCGGGGTGGGCACCGGGTTGTCGACGGCGACGTCGGAGCGGACATGGCCCTCCTCGGGCCGCTCCTCGACCTCGGCGGTGGCGGTCGGCCGCACCCGGCGCTGCTTCAGCTCCGGCAGGCTGGCGCCGGGCACTCCGCGCTTGACGCCGATGAGCGCGTCCATCAGGCGCAGGCCCTCGAAGGCGTCGCGGGCGTAGCGGACCTCGCCCTCGTAGATCTCGTGCAGGTCCTGCTCGACGTAGGAGCGGGTGAGGGCGGCGCCGCCCAGGATCACCGGGTAACTGGCCGCCAGGCCGCGCTGGTTGAGCTCCTCCAGGTTCTCCTTCATGATCACCGTGGACTTGACCAGCAGGCCGGACATGCCGATGACGTCCGCCCGGTGCTCGTCGGCGGCCTCCAGGATCGCGGAGACGGGCTGCTTGATGCCGAGGTTGACGACGTTGTAGCCGTTGTTGGACAGGATGATGTCGACGAGGTTCTTGCCGATGTCGTGGACGTCGCCGCGCACGGTGGCGAGCACGATGGTGCCCTTGCCCTCGGCGTCCGACTTCTCCATGTGCGGTTCGAGGTGGGCGACCGCGGACTTCATGACCTCGGCGGACTGGAGGACGAACGGCAGCTGCATCTGGCCGGAGCCGAAGAGCTCGCCGACGACCTTCATGCCGTCCAGCAGGGTCTCGTTGACGATGTCGAGGGCGGGGCGGTCCTGGAGGGCCGCGTCCAGGTCGGCCTCCAGACCGTTCTTCTCGCCGTCGATGATGCGGCGCTTGAGCCGCTCCTCCAGCGGGAGGGCGGCCAGTTCCTCGGCCTTGCCGGCCTTGAGGGACTTGGCGGTGGCGCCCTCGAACAGGGCCATCAGCTTCTGGAGCGGGTCGTAGCCCTCGGTGCGGCGGTCGTGGACGAGGTCGAGGGCGGTCTGCACCTCCTCCTCGGAGAACCGGGCGATCGGCAGGATCTTGCTCGCGTGCACGATCGCCGAGTCCAGGCCCGCCTTGACGCACTCGTCGAGGAAGACGGAGTTCAGCAGGATGCGGGCGGCCGGGTTGAGGCCGAAGGAGATGTTGGAGAGCCCCAGGGTGGTCTGGACGTCCGGGTGGCGGCGCTTGAGTTCGCGGATCGCCTCGATGGTGGCGATGCCGTCGCCCCGGGACTCCTCCTGGCCCGTACAGATGGTGAAGGTCAGGGTGTCGATGAGGATGTCCGACTCGTGGATGCCCCAGTTCCCGGTCAGGTCCTCGATCAGCCGTTCGGCGATCTCGACCTTCTTCTCCGGGGTGCGGGCCTGGCCCTCCTCGTCGATGGTCAGCGCGATCAGCGCGGCACCGTGCTCGCGCGCCAGCGTGGTGACCTTGGCGAAGCGGGACTCCGGGCCGTCGCCGTCCTCGTAGTTGACGGAGTTGATGACCGCGCGGCCGCCGAGCTTCTCCAGGCCGGCCTGGATGACGGGGACCTCGGTGGAGTCCAGGACGATCGGCAGGGTGGAGGCGGTGGCGAAGCGGCCGGCCAGCTCCTGCATGTCGGCGACGCCGTCCCGGCCGACGTAGTCCACGCAGAGGTCGAGCATGTGGGCGCCCTCGCGGATCTGCTCGCGGGCCATCTCCACACAGTCGTCCCAGCGGGCGTCCAGCATGGCCTCGCGGAACTTCTTGGAACCGTTGGCGTTGGTGCGCTCGCCGATGGCCAGGTACGAGGTGTCCTGGCGGAACGGGACGGTCTGGTAGAGGGACGCGGCGCCGGGTTCGGGGCGCGGGCTGCGCTCGGGCGGGGTGACGCCCCGGACCCGCTCGACGACCTGGCGCAGGTGCTCGGGGGTGGTGCCGCAGCAGCCTCCGATGAGCGAGAGGCCGTAGTCCCGTACGAAGGTCTCGTGGGCGTCGGCCAGCTCGGAGGGGGTGAGCGGGTAGCTGGCGCCGTCCTTGCCGAGGACGGGCAGGCCGGCGTTGGGCATGCACGACAGCGCGATGCGGGAGTGCCGGGAGAGGTAGCGCAGGTGCTCGCTCATCTCGGCGGGGCCGGTGGCGCAGTTCATGCCGATCATGTCGATGCCGAGCGGCTCCAGCGCGGTGAGCGCGGCGCCGATCTCGGAGCCCAGCAGCATGGTGCCGGTCGTCTCGACGGTGACGGAGACGATGATCGGGACGTCCAGGCCGGCGATGTCGCGGGCGCGGTGGGCGCCGATCACGGCCGCCTTGGTCTGGAGCAGGTCCTGGGTGGTCTCCACGATCAGCGCGTCGGCGCCGCCCGCGATCAGGCCCTCGGCGTTCTGCTGGAAGGCGTCGCGGATCGTGGTGTACCCGATGTGGCCGAGGGTGGGCAGCTTGGTGCCGGGACCGATGGAGCCGAGCACCCAGCGCTGGCGGCCGTCACGGGCGAGATAGCCGTCGGCGGTCTCCCGGGCGATGCGGGCGCCCGCCTCGGACAGCTCGTAGACGCGCTCGGGGATGTCGTACTCGGCCATCGCCGCGTAGTTGGCACCGAAGGTGTTGGTCTCGACACAGTCCACGCCCGCGTCGAAATACGCCTCGTGGACCGAGCGGACGATGTCGGGGCGGGTCAGGTTCAGGATCTCGTTGCAGCCCTCGAGCTGCTGGAAGTCGTCCAGGGTGGGGTCCTGGGCCTGGAGCATGGTGCCCATGGCTCCGTCGGCGACCACCACACGGGTGGCGAGCGCCTCTCGGAGCGCGGACACACGGGTCCGGCTGTCGGCGGAAGGGGACGGTGGCGACGAGGCCATGAAGGGCTCCCTTGGATGCGACGGCTGTCGGCTATGCGGTCCGCCGGGCCGGGCCCGGCATGGACGCACTGCGCCAGCGTAACCGGGTGTGGGCTTGGATGTGCAGGGCGTCCATGTGGCGGACGAGTGAGGGGCTGGTGAGGCGGCGGATGGGCGAGTATGTCGCCCACCACGGCATCCGCGCCGGGCACGGGCCACCGCACGTGAGGTGAGCCACGGGGAGCACACGTGCGGTGAGCGCGGACCACGCCTGGCGTAACAGGTGTCGACCAACCATTAGCGGAGAGTCGACACGGACCGGTAGTGTTCGGCATTGCCGAACGATGGTTACGGCAGTCTTACGGCGAGGGTCGTAGGGGACGGAGGCAGGACTGCGATGGCACGGAACATCCAGTCGCTCGAACGGGCGGCCGCGATGCTGCGGCTGCTCGCGGGCGGCGAGCGACGGCTCGGCCTGTCCGACATCGCCTCGTCACTGGGTCTGGCCAAGGGCACCGCGCACGGCATACTGCGCACCCTCCAGCAGGAGGGGTTCGTCGAGCAGGACGAGGCCTCGGGGCGCTACCAACTGGGCGCCGAGCTGCTGCGGCTCGGCACCACCTATCTGGACGTGCACGAGCTGCGGGCCCGGGCGCTGGTGTGGACGGACGACCTGGCCCGGTCCAGCGGGGAGAGCGTCTACCTGGGCGTTCTCCACCAACAGGGCGTGCTGATCGTGCACCACGTGTTCCGGCCCGACGACAGCCGGCAGGTGCTGGAGATCGGGGCGATGCAGCCGCTGCACTCCACGGCGCTCGGCAAGGTGCTGTCCGCCTACGACCCGGTGGCGCACAGCGAGGCCCTGGAGGCCGACCGCAAGCCCTTCACGGACCGTACGACCAGCGACCTGGACGCTTTCGAACACATCCTCGACCTCACCCGCGCGCGGGGGTACGCGGCGGACGTGGAGGAGACCTGGGAGGGCGTAGCGTCGATAGCGGCTCCGATCCACAACCGGCGGCGCATGCCGGTGGGCGCGGTGGGCATCACGGGCGCGGTGGAGCGGCTGTGCAAGGACGGGGAGTTGCAGCCCGAGCTGATCGCCGCGGTACGGGACTGCGCCCGCGCGGTGTCGCGGGACCTGGGCGCGGGACGGTTCTGACCGCGTACCACTGATCACCACCTGAGGCCGGTCCGCCTGTCGGCGGACCGGCCTCAGCCGTACCCTGATGTGGACAAAACGGAACAAAAGCGGAGTTCAGTGGGGCTACCGCAGCACATCCGACCCACGATCCCGACAAAGATCGACAACCCACAGCAATCAATAACGATCGCGCTTTCGATAACAGAACTCTTGACGCACACGTAACGCCGGGGCGAGACTCCCGTCCATCGGTCGGCATTGTCGAACACCTACCGGCAATACGCGCTAGAGTGTGACAACGCCAAGGGCCGGATTCGCTCTCACCCACGAGGGCGCCAACACCCCGACGGGACTCGGGGTTCGGCTTCCCTGGACGAAGGACAAAGGAGTCGCGGGTGTCCAGCTCCGACATCTTCATCGGCGAGACCATCGGTACCGCCGTTCTCATCCTGCTCGGCGGCGGTGTGTGCGCCGCCGTCACGCTCAAGGCCTCCAAGGCCCGTAACGCCGGCTGGCTCGCCATCGCCTTCGGTTGGGGCTTCGCCGTCATGACGGCGGTCTACATCTCCGGACCGCTGTCCGGCGCCCATCTCAACCCGGCCGTCACCGTCGCGCTCGCGATCAAGAACGACGACTGGAGCAACGTTCCGGTCTACTTCGCCGGCCAGCTGCTCGGCGCGCTGATCGGCGCGACCCTGGTGTGGGTCGCCTACTACGGCCAGTTCCACGCGCACCTGACCGACAAGGAGATCGTCGGCGGTCCGGGCGCGCAGGCCACCAAGGTCAAGGCCGTCGAGGCGGAGGAGACGGGCGCCGGCCCGGTCCTCGGCATCTTCTCCACCGGCCCCGAGATCCGGAACGTGGTGCAGAACCTCGCCACGGAGATCATCGGCACCATCGTGCTGATCCTGGCGGTCCTCACGCAGGGCCTCAACGACAAGGGCAACGGCCTCGGTGTGCTGGGCGGCCTGATCACCGCCCTGGTGGTCGTCTCCATCGGTCTCTCGCTCGGCGGTCCGACGGGCTACGCCATCAACCCGGCCCGTGACCTCGGTCCGCGTATCGTGCACGCGCTCCTCCCCCTGCCCAACAAGGGCGGTTCCGACTGGAGCTACGCCTGGATCCCGGTGGTCGGTCCGCTGATCGGCGGAGCCATAGCCGCGGGCATCTACAACGTCGCTTTTGCTTAGAAGCAGACCTCCGCCACCGGCTGAACTCCGCTGCAGCAGCAGACGTACCGCCACACACCACGGATCCTCGAGGAGCACACAGTGACCGACGCCCACACCGCAGGCCCGTTCATCGCCGCGATCGACCAGGGCACGACCTCCAGCCGCTGCATCGTCTTCGACAAGGACGGCCGTATCGTCTCGGTCGACCAGAAGGAACACGAGCAGATCTTCCCCAAGCCGGGCTGGGTCGAACACAACGCCAACGAGATCTGGACCAACGTCCAGGAAGTCGTCGCCGGGGCCATCCAGAAGGCCGGCATCACCCGCGACGACATCAAGGCCATCGGCATCACCAACCAGCGCGAGACCACCGTGCTGTGGGACAAGAACACCGGTGAGCCGGTCTACAACGCCATCGTCTGGCAGGACACCCGCACCGACGCCCTCTGCCGGGAACTCGGCCGCAACGTCGGCCAGGACCGCTTCCGCCGCGAGACCGGTCTGCCGCTGGCCTCCTACTTCGCCGGCCCCAAGGCCCGCTGGCTACTCGACAACGTCGACGGCCTCAAGGAGCGCGCCGAGGCGGGCGACATCCTCTTCGGCACCATGGACACCTGGGTCATCTGGAACCTGACCGGCGGTGTCGACGGCGGCAAGCACTTCACCGACGTGACCAACGCCTCCCGCACCCTGCTGATGAACCTGCACACCATGCAGTGGGACGAGAAGATCGCCGAGTCCATCGGCGTGCCGCTGCAGATCCTGCCCGAGATCCGCTCCTCCGCCGAGGTCTACGGCGAGGTCACCGGCGGCCCGCTGGGCGAGCTGCTCGGCGGCATCCCGGTCGCCTCCGCGCTCGGCGACCAGCAGGCGGCCCTGTTCGGCCAGACCTGCTTCTCCGAGGGAGAGACCAAGTCCACCTACGGCACCGGCACCTTCATGGTGATGAACACCGGTGAGAAGATCATCAACTCCTACGCGGGCCTGCTGACCACGGTCGGCTACAAGATCGGCGACCAGCCGACGGTGTACGCGCTGGAGGGCTCGATCGCCGTCACCGGCTCGCTGGTGCAGTGGATGCGCGACCAGATGGGCCTGATCTCCACCGCCGCCGAGATCGAGACGCTCGCGCTCTCGGTCGAGGACAACGGCGGCGCGTACTTCGTGCCGGCCTTCTCCGGTCTGTTCGCCCCGCACTGGCGCTCCGACGCCCGCGGTGTGATCGCCGGCCTGACCCGGTACGTCACCAAGGCGCACCTGGCCCGCGCCGTCCTGGAGGCCACCGCCTGGCAGACCCGCGAGATCGCCGACGCCATGGTGAAGGACTCCGGCGACGAGCTGGTGGCCCTCAAG
The DNA here is from genome assembly GCF_053597895.1 of Streptomyces sp. NPDC001220. Taxonomy (NCBI): domain Bacteria; kingdom Bacillati; phylum Actinomycetota; class Actinomycetes; order Kitasatosporales; family Streptomycetaceae; genus Streptomyces; species Streptomyces sp. NPDC001220. Next base: position 170,299 of record NZ_JBSFJE010000005.1, on the reverse strand, counting down.
GTCGACGGTGGCATGACCGCCAACAACCTGCTGATGCAGCAGCTCGCCGACGTCCTCGACGCACCGGTGGTGCGCCCGATGGTCGCCGAGACCACCTGCCTCGGCGCCGCCTACGCCGCCGGCCTCGCCGTCGGCTTCTGGTCCAGCACCGACGAACTGCGCGCCAACTGGCGCCGGGCCGCCGAGTGGACCCCCCGCATGGACGCGGAGACCCGCGACCGTGAGTACAAGAACTGGCTCAAGGCCGTCGACCGGACCATGGGCTGGATCGACGACGAGAGCTGACGAGAGCGCGCACGCTCTCACGATCGAGCTCTGACGAGGAGTAAGAACCCGACATGACCAGTCAGTCCACCCTGCAGTCCGTGCCTGCCCTGGGAACACACCCGGCCTCCGGCTCGCTTCCGAGCCGTGCCGAGACCAGGGAGCAGCTTTCCAAGGCGTCGTACGACCTTCTCGTGATCGGCGGCGGCATCCTGGGCATCTCCACCGCCTGGCACGCCGCGCAGTCCGGCCTCAGGGTGGCCCTGGTCGACGCCGGCGACTTCGCCGGTGCCACCTCCTCCGCCTCCTCCAAGCTCCTCCACGGCGGTCTGCGCTACCTGCAGACCGGCGCGGTGAAGCTGGTGGCGGAGAACCACTTCGAACGCCGTGCGGTCTCCCGCCAGGTGGCTCCCCACCTGGCGAACCCGCTCACGTTCTACCTCCCCGTGTACAAGGGCGGTCCGCACGGTGCGGCGAAGCTCGGAGCGGGTGTCTTCGCCTACTCCGCGCTCTCCGCGTTCGGTGACGGCGTCGGCCACCTGCTGTCGCCCGCCCGGGCCCAGCGGGACGTGCCGGAGCTGCGCACCGAGAACCTCAAGGCCGTGGCCGTGTACGGCGACGACCAGATGAACGACGCGCGCATGGCGCTGATGACGGTCCGCGCGGCCGTCGAGGCGGGCGCGGTCGTCCTCAACCACGCCCAGGTCAGCGGCCTGCGCTTCACCAGGGGCCGGGTGACCGGCGCCGACCTGAAGGACGCGGTCTCCGGTGAGGAGTTCGGCGTCAACGCCCGTCTGGTGCTCAACGCGACCGGCCCCTGGGTCGACCACCTGCGCCGGATGGAGGACCCGAACGCGGCCCCGTCCATCCGCCTGTCGAAGGGCGCGCACCTGGTCCTGAAGCGGACGGCCCCGTGGAAGGCCGCCCTCGCGACGCCCATCGACAAGTACCGGATCACCTTCGCCCTCCCGTGGGAGGACATGCTGCTGCTCGGCACCACCGACGAGGAGTACGAGGGCGACCCGGCGGACGTCTCCGTCACCGAGCAGGACATAGCCCAGATCCTGGACGAGGCCGCGTTCTCCGTCCGGGACCAGCAGCTCCAGCGTGATCTGATCACCTACGCCTTCGCGGGCCTGCGGGTGCTGCCGGGCGGTCCCGGCGACACCGCCAAGGCCAAGCGGGAGACCGTGGTGACCGAGGGCAGGGGCGGCATGCTGTCCGTCGCGGGCGGCAAGTGGACCACTTTCCGGCACATCGGCCGTACGGTGATGGAGAAGCTGGAGGCGCTGCCGGGGCACCCGCTGGGCGACGACTTCGAACCGATCTCCTCGCTGCCGAAGAAGCTGCCGCTGCCCGGTGTCGCCAACCCCCGTGCGGTCGCCCACCGCCTGCTGGTGGACAACCCGGCCCCCGGCCCGCGCATGGCCGCCGACACGGCCAAGCACCTGGCCACCCACTACGGTTCGCTGGCCTTCGACATCGCCCGCCTCGCCAACGAGGACCCGCAGCTCGCCGGGCGCGTCCACCCGGACGCCCCGGAGATCTGGGCACAGGTCGTCTGGGCCCGCGACCACGAGTGGGCCGAGACCACGGACGACGTGCTGCGCCGCCGTACCACCCTGACGATCCGCGGCCTGGCCACGGACGACGTCAAGGCCAAGGTCCAGGACCTGCTCGACAAGAAGTGAGCCAGCGGTGAGCCGCCGGGACCCCGGCCCCGCCGTACCGGGGCCGGGCCGGCGAGGGGCCGGCGCGGGGGCGGCTCCTCTCCCCTGGGGGCCGCTCCTTTGACCCGCCCGTCGTCAGTGCCCGGCACCACGGTCTGCCACGGCCTGACCAGGTCGCATAATGTGGCTGAGACATCGGATGTCTCAGCGACAAGGAGGCCGGTATGGCTGTCACCGATGAGGCGATCGAGAAGATCAAGGACATGATCGTCTCCGGTGCGCTGCGCCCCGGTGACCGGTTGCCGAAGGAGAGCGAACTCGCCGCCGAACTCGGCCTGTCCCGCAACTCGTTGCGGGAGGCGGTGCGCGCCCTGTCGCTGATCCGGATCCTGGACGTACGGCAGGGCGACGGCACCTACGTCACCAGCCTGGACCCGCAACTGCTCCTGGAGGCGATGAGCTTCGTCGTCGACTTCCACCGCGACGACACGGTCCTGGAGTTCCTCGCGGTGCGCCGGATCCTGGAGCCGGCCGCCACCGCGATGGCCGCCTCCCGGATCAGCGAGCAGCAACTGGACGCGCTGGGCGCCCAGTTGGACGCGCTGGGCGCCGCGCCCTCGGTGGAGGAACTGGTCGCCTGCGACCTGGAGTTCCACCGCGGCATCGTGCAGAGTTCCGGGAACTCGGTGCTCTGCTCGCTGCTTGACGGGCTGTCCGGGCCGACCACCCGGGCCCGGATCTGGCGCGGACTGACCCAGGAGGACGCGGTCGCCCGGACCCTGCGCGAGCACCGGGCGATCCTGGCCGCGCTGCGCGACCGGGACGCGGAGGCGGCCCGTTCCTGGGCGACCGTGCACATCGCGAGCGTGGAGCAGTGGCTGCGCAGCAGCCTGTGAAGCGCTTACCAACGGTGAGCGGTTCCTCGCCGAATCGGGGTGTTCGAGGGGGTTGAACGGGGCAGTGATCCGTTCACTCCCCCGTGCAAGGGGGCTGCGGGCGCCCCCGCCGGACGCCGTAAGGTTGGGGCGTACGCGAGGGTACGTCGGAAGGAGGCGCTGGGTGATCGAGCTGGAGGGGGTTCCCGAGCTGATCGACCCAGTCATGGTGGCCGCGTTCGAAGGCTGGAACGATGCCGGCGACGCCGCCTCCACCGCGGTCGCGCATCTGGAGCGGGAATGGAAGGGCGAGGTGTTCGCGGCCCTTGACGCCGAGGACTACTACGACTTCCAGGTCAACCGTCCCACGGTGTGGATGGACGCCGGCGTGCGCAAGATCACATGGCCGACGACACGGCTGTCGGTGGTCCGGGTCGGCGGCGACAAGCCGCGCGATCTGGTGCTGGTGAGGGGCATCGAGCCGTCCATGCGCTGGCGCTCGTTCTGCAACGAGCTGCTCGGCTTCGCCCACGAGCTGGGCGTGGAGCTGGTGGTCGTCCTGGGCGCCCTGCTGGGCGACACCCCGCACACGCGTCCGGTGCCGGTCAGCGGAGTCACCTCCGACCCGGACCTGGCCCAGCGGATGGACCTGGAGGAGACCAAGTACGAGGGTCCGACGGGCATCGTCGGCGTCCTGCAGGAGGCCTGCACGCACGCGGGTGTCCCGGCGGTCTCGCTCTGGGCGGCCGTCCCGCACTACGTCTCCCAGCCGCCCAACCCGAAGGCCACGCTGGCGCTGCTGAACCGCCTGGAGGACCTGCTCGACCTGCGGATCCCGCTGGGCGAGCTGCCCGAGGACGCGCGCGCCTGGCAGGTCGGCGTGGACCAGCTGGCCGCCGAGGACACCGAGGTCGCGGAGTACGTGCAGACGCTGGAGGAGGCCCGGGACACCGCCGAGCTGCCGGAGGCGTCGGGCGAGGCGATCGCCCGTGAGTTCGAGCGCTATCTGCGGCGCCGGGACGTGAATCCGCCGTCCGGCGGCCACGCCACCGCGGACGGCACCGACAGCGCCTCCTACCTGCGGGACAACCCCAGCGGCAAGACCCGGCCACCGAGAGCACCGAAGCCCGACACGCCCGGGAACACGGGGAATTCCGCGGACACCGGCGACTCCGCGGACTCCGCCGGGGACCCCGGCCCGGACGGCGAGGACACCTCCGAGGACTGAGACAGGGGCGGTACGCGCGATGCGTACCGCCCCTTCTCGACGGCCGGGGAAGCGGGCGTCGTCTGGTCGGCGCGGGTGAGTCGTGGCTGGTCGCGCAGTTCCCCGCGCCCCTCGAAGGCGGGACGCGGGGGCCGGCGTTTCCTCAGAGGGCCACGCCCATCAGCGCGTCCACCGCTCGTGACACGACCCCGGGCGCGCCCGTGTCCGTGCCGCCCCGCTCCTGCTGGAGCGCTGCCCAGCGGTCCACCGCCACCAGTGCGGCAGGGGCGTCCAGGTCCCTGCTCAGGGCCTCGCGGATCTCCTCCACCAAGGCCTCGGCCGACGGGCCGTCCGGGCGGGAGACCGCTGCTCGCCAGCGGTCGAGGCGGGTCACCGCGTCCGCCAGGACCTGGTCGGTCCACTCCCAGTCGGCGCGGTAGTGGTGGGAGAGCAGGGCGAGGCGGATGGCGGCCGGGTCGACGCCGTCGCGGCGCAGCTGGGAGACGAAGACCAGGTTGCCCTTGGACTTGGACATCTTCTCGCCGCCCAGGCCGACCATGCCGGCGTGCACGTACGCCTTGGCCATCGGGAACTCGCCGGTGAGCACCTGGGCGTGCGAGGCGCCCATCTCGTGGTGCGGGAAGGCGAGGTCGGAGCCGCCGCCCTGGACGTCGAAGGTCATGCCGAGGTGGTCGAGGGCGATGGCCACGCACTCGATGTGCCAGCCCGGCCGGCCACGGCCGAGGGAGCCGCCGTCCCAGCTGGGTTCGCCCTCGCGGGCGGCCATCCACAGCATCGGGTCGAGGGGGTTCTTCTTGCCGGGGCGGTCGGGATCGCCGCCGCGCTCGGCGGACAGCAGCCGCATGGCGGCGGCGTCGAGGCCGGAGACCTTGCCGAAGTGCGGGTCGGACTCGACGGAGAAGTAGATGTCGCCGTCGAGTTCGTAGGCGGCGCCGAGGTCGCGCAGCCGCTCGACCAGCGGCACGATGCCGGGTATCGCCTCGACCGCGCCTATGTAGTGCTGCGGGGGCAGCATCCGCAGGGCGGTCATGTCCTCGCGGAAGAGGGTCGTCTCCTGCTCGGCGAGGGCGACCCAGTCGACGCCGTCGCGCTCGGCGCGCTCCAGGAGCGGGTCGTCGACGTCCGTCACGTTCTGGACGTAGTGCACCTGCCGCTTGGTGTCGAGCCACACGCGCTGGACCAGGTCGAACGCGTTGTAGGTCGCCGCGTGCCCCATGTGGGTCGCGTCGTACGGGGTGATGCCGCAGACATAGATACGGGCGACGGGACCGGGGTCGAGGGTGACCGGACCGCCGGTCGCGGTGTCGTGGATCCTCAGGTCGCGGCCCTGACCAGGCAGGGCGGGGACCTCGGAAGCGGGCCAGGCATGCATGTACATGAGCGTAACCGGACCCGAGTTCGGTATACGAACCGGACCAGGCCAGATGGCCGGGAAGGCACTCTTGATCTTGCGTCCGCGATGTGCTGCGGACCGGTCACACGGGCGGCCAGGGGATGGCCGGCCACTCTCCGCTGGGTTCCGGGTGCTTTCCGGTGGTGAGCAGCGCGTCGACACGCGCGCGCGTGGCGTCGAGTTCGGCCGCGGTGATCAGCTCGGCCAGCCGGGCCCCCAGCGCCCCGCCGAGGGCCTCACGCAGCCCCGTGAGGGCCTCCACGGCCTCACCGGTGAGCGACTCCCCCGCCCAGCCCCACAGCAGGGTGCGCAGCTTGTTCTCGACGTTGAAGGTCACGCCGTGGTCGATGCCGTAGAGCCGTCCGTCGCCGGTGGGCAGCAGGTGGCCGCCCTTGCGGTCGGCGTTGTTGATCACGGCGTCGAGGACGGCGAGCCGGCGCAGCCGTTCGTCGTCGGCGTGCACCAGCAGGGCGGTCTTCCCCTCGCCGACCTCGGCGAACCCGATCGCCTTCCAGCCCGGCTCGGGCTCCTCGGCGTCGACCAGGGCGAGCAGGTCGGCGCTCTCGGGGTCGACGTCGATCCAGAGCTGGCACATGCCCTCGCCGTAGGGCCCGTCGCGCAGCACGGTGGGCGGGACGAGGTCCCAGCCGGTGGCCGCGGCGACCTCGTAGGCGGCGACCTCGCGCTGCGCGAGGGTGCCGTCGGGGAAGTCCCACAGCGGGCGTTCCCCGGCGACCGGCTTGTACACGCAGGACGCTTCCTCGCCGTCGTACGCGACCGTGCAGAACAGGGCCGCGTTGGAGGCGTCGCGGATGCGTCCGCGTACCTTCAGCTCACCCTGGGCGAGCAGTTCGGCGGCGGTCACGCTCCGCGGCGGTATCCGTTCTGGCGCGGACATACGTGTCCTTCCGGGTCGAGCGGGAGGCTGCACAGCGGGCACGGCGGCCGCCCGGCGTTGACGACGTCCAGGGCGCGTTTGGCGAAGGCCCTGGCCTGCGCGCCGGTCAGCCGGACCCGCAGCATCGGGGGCCCGTTCTCCTCGTCCTGGAGGAGCCGCTCCTCGGCCTCGGCGAGGTCCTCCTCGGAGTCGGCGTCCAGCTCCACGAGCGCCTGCGCCTCGACGATCATGCGCTCTTCCTCGCCGTCCCAGGCGAGCGCCATGGTGCCGACGCGGAACTCCTCCTCGACGGGGGTGTCCAGCGGGCCGCTGTCGGCGATCTCGTTGGGTGCGACGGCGGGGACGGCCGCGTTGCCGCCGCTGCGCCGGACGACCTCGTCGAGGAGTTCGTCCATGCGTTCGGCGAGCGCGGCGACCTGGGTCTTCTCCAGGGCCACGCTGGTCGTCCGGGGGCCGGCCGTGGCCTGGAGGAAGAACGTACGGCGTCCGGGCAGTCCGACCGTACCCGCGACGAAGCGGTCCGGCGGATCGTAGAGGAACACCTGACGGGACACGTCCTGTCTCCATGGGAATCGAGAGTGCGTGGGCTCGGAAGGGCGACTGACCGTGCGGGTTGCCGGTCGGCGACTAGGTGGATCGCTTCACCCTACTGCGGCTGACGATCACGGCGCGCCGGCACCGCCACCGACTTGGGCGTCTTCCCCGGGAGGTTCCTCGCGGGGGGCAAGGGAGGCGAAATCCCCGGTGTCCCCGAGACGAACGAGAAACGGCCGCAGACGGGTGTAACGGATCGCGGTGATGGAACACGGTTCGACGGAGATCCGCTGGAAGAGGTCGAGATGCAGACCGAGCGCGTCCGCGACGAGCGACTTGATGATGTCGCCGTGCGAGCACATCAGGTAGACGGCGTCGGCGCCGTGGTCGCGCTCCACGCGCGCGTTCCACTCGCGTACCGCCTCGGCGGCGCGGGTCTGCATGGCCCGCATGGACTCCCCGCCCGGGAAGGCGGCCGCCGACGGGTGCGCCTGCACCACCTCCATCAGCGGCTCGTCCTTGAGCTCGGCGAGCTTGCGGCCGGACCAGTCGCCGTAGTGGGCCTCCCCGATCCGCTCGTCGGTGTGGGCGGTGAGGCCGGGACGGGCGTCCAGCAGCGGGCGGATCGTCTCCTGGCAGCGCTGCAGGGGGCTGGCGACGACCTCGGAGATCGGCAGCCCGGCGAGCCGGCCGGGCAGCGCGGCGGCCTGGGCGGCGCCGCGCTCGTCGAGGGCGACACCGGGCGTCCAGCCGGCGAGCAGCCCGGAGGTGTTGGCGGTGGACCGTCCGTGCCTTACGAGGATCAGCGTGGGCATGCGGCCCAGGGTAGGCGTTCGCCCGCCCAAGGGGTGCGCCGGTGCCGAGGGGCCGAACGCGGCCGCCGCTCGGGGCCGGCGCGCGTGCGGTCCTTCGAAACCGGCCGGGGCGGCCCGGAGGAGAGGAACGTCACGGAATGCGGTGCGGGCCGGGCGACGGGAGAATACTCTCCGTGATCGTCGACTGTGCCATCTACCGGGACGGGGAGCGGACGGAGACCCCGCAGGACTTCTCCGACGCCCTCGCGGAGGCACGCGCGCGTGGCGACAGTTTTCTCTGGATCGGCCTGTACGAGCCGACGGAACACGAGTTCGACCTGGTCACCGACGAGTTCGGGCTGCATCCGCTGGCCGTCGAGGACGCCCTCACCGCCCACCAGCGGCCCAAGCTGGAGGTGTACGACGACTCGCTGTTCGTCGTCCTGAAGCCGGTGACGTACGAACCGAAGAGCGACACGGTGACCTCCGGAGAGCTGATGATCTTCATCGGGGACTCGTTCGTGGTGACTGTGCGCCACGGGACGCCCTCGCCGCTCGGTGACATCCGACGGCACCTGGAGGAGCAGCACGAGCTGCTCAAGCACGGGCCGACGGGGGTGCTGTACTCGATCTCCGACGCGGTCGTCGACAACTACCTGGAGGTCGCGACCGAGTTGCAGAGCGACCTGGAGGAGGTGGAGGCCGAGGTGTTCTCGCCGAGCGGCGGCGGCTCCCGGCACACCGCGTCGCGGATCTACACCTTCAAGCGGCAGATCCTGGAGTTCCGCCGGGCCACTGTGCCGCTGGCCATGCCCATGACCAAGCTGGCGGGAGTGGGCCCCTACGGCAGCGGCTCCACGGTGCCCTTCGTGCGCGAGGACGCCCGCCCGTTCTTCCGGGACGTCAACGACCACCTGCTGCGGGTGAACGAGGGCGTGGAGGCCCTGGACCGGCTGGTGTCGGACGTCCTCAGCGCCCATCTCGCGCAGATGAGCGTCCGGCAGAACGACGACATGCGGAAGATCTCCGCGTGGGCGGCCATGGCGGCGGTCCCCACGCTGATCGCGGGGATCTACGGCATGAACTTCGACCACATGCCCGAACTGCACTGGTTCTGGGGGTACCCGGCGGTGATCCTGCTCATGGCCTCCCTGGAGCTGGTGCTGTACCGGCTGTTCAAGCGCCGCGGCTGGATGTGAGCCGCGCGGCGGCCGAGCGCCTCGCTCCCGCTCAGGCGAACTCGGGGGCGGAGGAGGCCGGGCCGCCCAGGGCGTTCCTGCGCTCCGGCATCCGCAGCGAGACCATCCGGCGCCAGCCGGCGGCGCGCTCGTAGGCGTAGACGGCGTGGACGCCGAACGCGAGCAGCGCGGACCTGCCCTTGGGCCAGCCGAGTATCCGGCCCATGTGGGCCATGACGGCGAGGCTGACGTCCCGGTAGATCCGGACCTCGGCGAGCGCGCACGCGCGCAGGGTGCGCTGGATGGCGCGGCCGTGCCCGGCGGCGGCGAACCGCAGCAGTTCCTCGTGGCAGTAGGCGAGGTGGTTGTCCTCGTCGTCGGAGATCATCCGCACCGCGCGGCCGACGTCCGGGTGGTCGGCGAAGTGCCTGCGCAGCTGCGTCATCTGCTCCGAGGCGCGCTGCTCGGTGACCCGGCTGTGGGCGAGGTAGGTGACGATGTCCTGCACGGTGAGCGGCCGGTCGGCCCGGAGCCTGTCGTGGGCGAGCCCGATGCCGTGCCGCTCCAGGAGCATCGTGTAGTCGGTGTCGGGCGGGACCGGGACGGGGGTGAGCCCGCGCCTGTTCATGAGGGCGTGGAAGATTCGCCCGTGCTTGTCCTCGTCGGCGCCGTGGCGGGTGATCTTGGGGGCGAGGTCGCGTTCGGTCTTCGGCACCAGCGCGGCGATCCGCGCGTTCTCCCAGCCGCCCTGCGACTCCCCGCTGGCCGCGATGGAACAGAAGAGCCGGAAGGACTCGTCGTTGTCGAGGATCTCCAGGAAAAGACTCTTGGCCGAAAGCATCGTGGGCACCCCTCCGGAGAACTCACCAGACCCGCAGAGAACGAGTCAAATGCCGCATCCGGACGGCTGCAACAGCTGTGCGGACGAACGCGGCCGAAAGGAGGAGCGCCGGGGTCACACGGGGGGCGTAACCGGGCGGGCGCGGGCGCGTTGTTCTGCGTGACGGCCGTGGCGGGGAAGACCCCCCGAGCCCCCACCACGGCCGCGGACTTCTCTCTCGCCGGAGCGCCTACGCGAGTCCGGCGAGCTCCAGGGCCTCGGCGCCGGCCCGCAGCGAGGCGAGCCGCTCGTCCAGGGCGAACCCGGCGGGCGCGAGCGACAGCGTGGTGACCCCGGCGGCCGCGTAGGCCTTCATCCGGTCGGCGATCCGGTCCACGGAACCGAGCAGCGTGGTCTGGTCGATCAGCTCCTGCGGGACGGCGGCGGCGGCCCCGTTCTTGTCCCCGGACAGGTACTTGTCCTGGATCTCGGCGGCCTCCTGCTCGTACCCCATGCGCTGGGCGAGCTGGTTGTAGAAGTTCTGCTTGCGGCTGCCCATGCCGCCGACGTACAGCGCGGTGTAGGGCCGGAAGGTGTCGGCGAGGGTGGCCACGTCCTTGTCGTCGCCGACGGCGAGCGGCAGCGTCGGGCAGATGTCGAACCCGTCGAGGGTCTTGCCGGCCTTCTCCCGCCCCGCGCGTAGGTACTTGACGGCCGTCTCCTCCAGGTGGTCGGCGGAGGGGAAGATCAGCAGCGCGCCGTCGGCGATCTCGCCGGTCTGCTCCAGGTTCTTCGGCCCGATGGCGGCGATGTAGACCGGGATGTGCTCGCGCTCCGGGTGCACGGTCAGCTTGATCGGCTTGCCGGGGCCGCCCGGCAGCGGCAGTGTCCAGTGCTCGCCCTCGTACGACAGCCGCTCGCGGCTCATCGCCCTGCGCACGATCTCCACGTACTCGCGGGTGCGGGAGAGCGGCTTGTCGAACTTGACGCCGTACCAGCCCTCGGAGACCTGCGGCCCGGAGACGCCCAGGCCGAGCCGGAAGCGGCCCTTGGAGAGCGAGTCGAGCGTCGCGGCGGTCATCGCGGTCATCGCGGGCTGCCGGGCCGGGATCTGGAAGATGGCCGAGCCGACGTCGATGCGCTCGGTCTGGGCGGCGACCCAGCTGAGTACGGTGGCGGCGTCGGAGCCGTAGGCCTCGGCGGCCCAGCAGACGGCGTACCCGAGCCGCTCGGCCTCCTGCGCCACGGCCAGATTGTCCCCGTCCATCCCGGCACCCCAGTAGCCGAGGTTGATCCCGAGCTTCATGGCCGATCCCCTTACCGATCAGTAACGTCGCTGTTGCGGAGACCTTAGCGCGGGGACTTTCTGTGTGGGGGATCGGTCGTGGTCCGACCGCGGGTCGTGGGGGTTGGTCGCGCCCACGCGGCGGAGCCGCGCATCGGTACTGCCCCGCGCCCCCGGACAGGTCGGCTCCCGCCTCCTGCAACGCACCGCCGCCCCGTGAAATCGGTTATCCACAGGCAACCCAACGCACCAGCTCTGGCCAGTAATCTCGCGGACATGGAGCAGAGGCATCTCGGCCGTACCGGCCTGCGCGTGTCCCGCATCGGGCTCGGCACCCTCACCTGGGGCCGGGACGTCGACGAGCACGACGCCGCGGACATGCTGAAGGCGTTCTGGGAGGCCGGCGGAACCCTGGTCGACACCGCGGACGTGTACGGCGACGGAGAGGCCGAGTACCTGCTCGGGCAACTCATAGAAGGGCTGGTGCCGCGCCGGGACCTGGTCATCTCGACGAAGGCGGGCAGTGTCCCCGACCCCGACCGCCGTTTCGACGGCTCCCGCGGCCATCTGCTCGCCGCGCTCGACGCCTCCCTGGCCCGCCTCGGCACGGACTACGTCGACGTCTGGCACGTGCACGCCTACGACCCGGACACCCCGCTGGAGGAGACCCTCCAGGCCCTCGACCTGGCCGTGAGCAGCGGCCGCGCCCGGTACGCCGGGGTCTCCAACTTCTGCGGCTGGCAGATCGCGAAGGCGGCGACCTGGCAGCTCGCGGCGCCGGGCACCCGCACCCGGCTGGCCAGCACCCAGCTGGAGTACTCGCTGCTCCAGCGGGGCGTGGAGCGCGAGGTGCTGCCCGCCGCCCTCGACCTCGGCATCGGCCTGCTGCCGTCCTCCCCGCTGGGCCGGGGCGTACTGACCGCGAAGTACCGCCACTCCACTCCCCCGGACTCCAGAGGCGCCTCGGAGCATCTGGCGCCGTTCGTCGCGCCGTATCTCGACGACACCGCGACCCGGATCGTGGACGCGGTGCAGACGGCGGCGGACGGGCTCGCCGTGACACCGCTCCAGGTGGCGCTCGCCTGGGTACGGGACCGGCCGGGCGTGGCCGCGCCGATCGTCGGCCCGCGCAACGCGCAGCAGCTCACGGGGGCGTTGTCAGTGGAGGCGCTTAGTCTTCCTGACGAGATCTGCCGGGCGCTCGACGACGTGTCGGCGCCCGTGCACCGCTATCCCGATCACGACTGGAGCACGCTGTGAGCACGGAGCCGGGGCTGGGCGCCACGCCCGAGGCCGACGAGGGCACGACGTCCGGGGGCACGACGGAGACCGACGCCCTCGCCACCACCACCGCCGCGGCAAGCGACACGGCAAGCGACACGCAACGCGCCGACTCCCGCGCGACCGACGCGGGCGACGGCGGCGACCGGGCCGACGGCCGTGTCGCGGGCTCAGGCGGTGGCCCGGAGGGCGGTGCAGGCGGAAAGGGCGACGCGGGCAACGGCAGCCGCCGGGCCGAGGGCGGCGACACCGCAGGCGCGGGCGGTGACCTGGAGGCCGGCGAGGCCGGCGAGGCCGACGGCAGCGACCGGGCCGGCGGCGGTGTCGCGGGGGCGGGCGGTGGCCCGGACGGTGGTGGGGGCGACGGCGGCTCGGTGGGCGCAGCGCGGCTGTCGGAGGCCGAGGCCGAGCTGGCCGCCCAGCGGGTCGAGCGGGAGCGGATCGAGCGGCGGAAGGCCGAGAAGGCGGGGCCGGTCGAGGCCGGGACCAAGCTCAGTGGCAAGGCGGCCGATCTGCTCGCGGCGATCCGGGCGGTGGAGAGCGGCGAGAAGCCCACGGCCACCGTGTTCGCCGCCCCGGAGCCCGCCCCCCGGCAGGCGTCCGTACCGGAGCCGGCCCACCGGCCCCGGCCCGCACCTGTCGCCGCCGCGCCCGCGGCACCCGCGGCGCCCGCCGTGGAGACGGTCACGGTGGTACGAGCGGTGCTGGCCGAGGGCGGTGCGCCCGAGTCGCTCGCTCCCCAGGTCGCCGCCGTCCTCGGTGAGGGCGCGGACACACTGCTGCGGGAGGACCCCTGGCAGTTGCTCCGGGTCACCGGCGTACGGCCGGACCACGCGGACGGGTTCGCGCGGGCGCTGCTGGGCGCGGAGTGCGGTCCGGGCGACGAACGGCGCGGCCGGGCGGTGACCGGCTGGCTCCTGGAACAGGCCGCCCTGGCCGGGCACACCGCGCTGGAGATGCCGGCGCTCACCGCCGCGCTGGCCCAGCGGACGGTGCCCGACCCGGAGGCGGCCGTGCAGGACGCGCTCGCCGAGGGAGACGCGCTGGTCTTCCAGGACCTGCTGGATCCAGGAGCCCCCGAGCCCGAGGACGACGAGGAGGAGCGGCCGGTCCGGGTCCTGGTCGGTCTGGAACGGTACGCGCTGGCCGAGGAGAGCCTCGCCGACGGACTGGCCCGGCTGGTCAACTCGCTGTCCACGGAGGCCTCGCAGCCCTGGGAGGCGGCCGCCGCGGCAACCTCCGGCGGTGCGGCCGAGCTGGCGGCGGCGGTCGCCGGACACGGCCTGGTGCTGCACACGGGCGGCGAGGCGGCCCGCGCCGAACCGGCGGCCCTGCTGACCGCCGCCCGGAGCGCCGGACTGCGCGCCTTCGCCGCCGTCCACACCCCGGAGGGACTCCGCCGCCTGGCCACCCTGCCGGCGGACGGCGAGGCGGCCGTCGGTACGGTCGCCGGTCTGCTCTCCGGCACCGAGGGGCCGGGCCGGGACGCGGAGGGTGCCCTCGACCTCGACCTGCTGATCGTGCTGGACGCGCCCCAGCTGGACGTGGAGGGCGCGGCGATGCTCGTGGAGGCGCTGCCCGACGGCGCCCGGCTGGTGCTCAGCGGGGATCCGGCGGTGCTGTGGTCGGCGGGCCCCGGGCGGGTCTTCGCCGACCTGCTGGCGGCCCGGGTGTGCCCACAGATCGCCTCGCGCACGCCCGACCCCGGCCCGCTCGGCGAACTGGTCTCCGGAATCGGTGCCGGTGAGCTCAGCCAGGTCGAGGCGCCCGGCAAGGAGATCGTGATCGTGCCGGTGCGGGACGCGGGCGAGGCGGTGCACCGGACGGTGCAGCTGGTCGCCGACTCCGTCCCGCGCGCCATCGGCGTCCCCGCCGAGCAGACCGTGGTGATCACCCCGGGCCATGGCGGCGCGGCCGGCACCCGTGCCCTCAACGCGGCCCTCAAGGAACGGCTCAACCCGGGCCCCGGCCGTTTCGGCGGCTTCGATCCGGGTGACCGGATCGCCTACTCCCCCGCGCCGGGCCGTACGGTCCCGGGCCAGGTGGTGAACGCCGACGCCGACGGGCTGCACCTGTCGTGCGCGGGCGCGCCCGTGGTCGTCCCGAAGGAGCGGGTGGAGCAGGCCGTACGGCACGGCTGGGCGCTGACCGCCCACCAGGCGGTCGGCGGCCGCTGGCCTGCGGCGGTCGTGGTGCTCCCCGGCGACGCGGCCCAGTCGCTCAGCCGCCCCTGGGTGTACACGGCGTTCAGCCGGGCGGAGCGGCATCTGTCGGTGGTCCACGGCGTGGACCAGGCCCTGCCGAAGGCGGTGGCCGAGACCCTGCCGAAGCCCCGGACGACCCGCCTTCCGCTCCTGCTCAGGACACAGGTACCGCCGACGGCCGGGGCCTGACCCGGCTCCGCCGCCCTGCTCCGCTGTCCCCTTGTTCCGCTGTCTCCGCTCGTTCCGCCGTCTCCGCTGACCGGCGGTGCCGAACCGGCCGCAAGGCCCGCAAGGCACCGCCGGGCGGCCGGAGGGTCAGCGCTCGGCGTCCAGCGGCTCCAGGTCCTCGTCCTCGTCGAGGCCGAGATCGTCCAGCTCGTCCGGGTCCTCGCTGCGCGCGATGCCCGCGGCGTCCTCGTGGTCCTCATGGTCCTCGTCGTCGAACACCGCGCTGACGTCGAACCGGCAGACGACCTGCTGCGGATCGACCCCCTCGAACGGGGCTTCCAGCCACTCACCGGGCTCGGCCGGCTCGTCCGCCGCGGTCACCCACAGTGTGGAGTCGCCCTCCTCCAGGCCGAACTCCTTGTGCCGGGAGGCGATCTCGTCCGGTTCGAACTCGCCGAACAGGATCCCCAGCGCCCCGTGGATCGTGCCGGCCGCGTCCTGGTCCGCGCCTGGGCCGTCGTCGTACTCCGCCGCCTCGACCCGCTGGGCCTGCGCCAGCAGCCGCTGTGGTTCCGCCACGGCGTAGTCGCGGCGGATCAGCACGCTGATCGCGTTCGGTTCCTCGGGCCCCGCGTACGGTGGCAGCGAGTCCTCGGTACCGGGGATCTCGAAGGGGGTGACCTCGTCATAGCGGTCGTAGAGCAGCTCGTCGTAGACCTCGGCGGCCGCGGCGAGCTGGTTGAACGCCTCGTAGACAGCCGGGTCGTCCTCCCCCGACCTGCGTTCGACCGCGGCCAGATGGCGGTCGAGCGCGGTCTTGACCGCCTCGGCGGCGGCGCGTACCTCGGCAGCGGTGGGCTGCGCAGCATCAGACATAGTGCAGACGCTATCCGTACCGGGCACCAGCCCGCACAATAGATGCGATGCCGGAATACGAATTTGTCGACGTGTACGTGCCTCGCGGGGTGTCCCGCAAGGAGGCGACGCGTCTGCTGACGGACCATGCCGAGTACGGACACTGGGAGTTGGACCGACTGAGCCTCATGCGCGACGGCAGCCGCAGGGTGCGGTTGCGCCGGCGGATCATCCGCCAGGTGCGTGCCACATGGTGAGACTCTCCGAATGACGGAAGGGGCCCCGCATCGACGGGGCCCGCTCCGTTCCACGCACCGCTGCCGGGGGCGCCCCCTCGGGAGAGCGTCGCCGTCCGTGCGCTACGCCGAGGCGCGTGCCTTGCGGTACAGCACCGCGCCCGCGAGCAGCGCGCCGGCGCCCGCCGGAAGCGCGAGGCCCAGCGGGAGGTCACTGCCGGTGTGCGCGAGCTGGGCGGTGGCCGGGCCGGGCCGGGTCACCGACAGGCTGCCCAGCGGGGCGACGAGGCCGGAGCCGTGGGTACCGGTCGTGACGGTCCGTCCCCCGGAGTGACCGGGCGGTGTACCGGTGTGCTGGCCCGGGTTGCCCGGGTGACCCGGATGTCCTGGCGTTCCGGGCTGTCCCGGAGTCCCGGGGTGACCCGGCTGTCCCGGAGTCCCGGGGTGACCAGGCTGACCCGGAGTCCCAGGCTGACCCGGCTGGCCGGGGGTCCCGGGGTGACCCGGGTGGCCGGGGGTCCCGGGGTGACCCGGGTGGCCGCCGTGCCCTCCGTGACCCGGAGGCGTTCCGTGGCCACCGTGACCTCCGTGACCTCCGTGACCTCCGTGACCTCCGTGTCCGGGCGGCTGCGTGCAGTGATCGCCGCCGGAACCACCGGAACCGCCAGAGCCACCGGAATGTCCGGAACTCCCGCCGTTGGCGCAGTCGTCGCCCACGGCGGTGTTGCCGATCCCGATGACGTTGACGCTGTTCCCGCACACGTTGACCGGAACGTCGATCGGCACCTGCACGGTGTTGCCCGAACCGACCCCGGGCGAGCCCCCGGTGTGTCCTGTGGCGTGCGAGCCGCCGTGGTGGCTTCCGTGCCCACCACCGTGCCCCCCGTACCCTCCGTGGCCCGTGGAGGCACCGCCCCCGCCACCGTGGTCGGCACACTTGTTGCCCATCGACGGGTTGAGGGCGCCGACGACGTTCACGGTGTTGCCGCAGACGTTCACCGGCACGTGCACCGGCGCCTGCACCGTGTTGCCGGACAGCACGCCGGGTGAGTCGGTGGCGGAGCCGACGGCCCCCGAGTCGGCATGGGCGTAGCCGCTCGCCGCGGCGATCACGCCGGTCGCCGCGGCCACTGTCATAAGGCCCTTACGGGTGCCCTGTCGCATTTCTGAATTCCCCCCTGCCTTGGATCCTGACCGTTGCATTCCCCGCGGAAAGAGCCCGCGGAAAAACCGGTCGGCCCCGGAGCGCATGGCGCGCGCTCCGGGGCCGACGGAAAGACGCCCCTCAGGGAGCCGGCGTCACTTGTTGATGCAGGTGTTGCCGAAGGCGGGGTTCAGCAGCCCGATCACCGAGATCGTGTTGCCGCAGACGTTCACCGGGACGTGCACGGGAACCTGGATCACGTTGCCGGAGATGACACCCGGGGAACCCACGGCAGCGCCCTGAGCACCCGAGTCGGCGACGGCCAGGCCCGCACCCGCGAGAACCAGACCACCAGTGGCAGCCGCAGCAGCGACGACCTTCTTGAGCATTATTCCTCCTTGTTGGCAATGCGATCCCAAGTAGCGGATCGCATTAGATGTAACGAGGAGGAAGTAATCGAGCTACGAGCTTATCGTCGCATTCACTCTTTTCAGTCGAACTCGTACAGCCGCCCGATTACCTGAAGCCAGGACTTCACGACGCGTACCGCTTCAGGACGCGTCGATGAACCGGTCGAGCACCCGCACGCCGAACTGCAGACCGTCCACCGGCACCCGCTCGTCCACGCCGTGGAACATGCCCGCGAAGTCCAGCTCCGGCGGCAGCTTGAGCGGTGCGAAGCCGAAGCCGCGGATGCCGAGGTCGTCGAAGGACTTGGCGTCGGTGCCGCCGGAGAGCATGTAGGGGATCGCCTTCGCGGTCGGGTCCTCGGCGAGCAGCGAGGACTGCATGGCCTCCACCAGCGCCCCGTCGAAGGAGGTCTCCACCGCCTTGTCGGAGTGCACGTCCGCGCGGACCACGTTCGGGCCGAGGATCCGGTCGAGGTCGGCGAGGAACTCCTCCTCGTGGCCGGGCAGGAAACGGCCGTCCACGTGCGCGGTGGCCTCGCCGGGGATGACGTTGACCTTGTAACCGGCGTTCAGCTGGGTCGGGTTGGCGGTGTTGCTGAGCGTCGCGCCGATCAGCTTGGCGATGCCGCCCAGCCGGGCCAGCGTCGACTCCATGTCCTCCGGGTCCAGTTCGGTGCCGAGCGCGTCGCCCAGTTCGTCGAGGAAGGCCCGGGTGGTCTTGGTGACCCGGACCGGGAACTTGTGCCGGCCGAGCCGGGCGACGGCCTCGGTCAGCTCGGTGATCGCGTTGTCGCGGTGGATCATCGAACCGTGCCCGGCGGTACCGGCCACCTTCAGCTTCATCCAGTGCATGCCCTTCTCGGCCGTCTGGATCAGGTAGAGGCGGCGCTGCTCGTTCACCGTGAAGGAGAAGCCGCCGACCTCGCTGATCGCCTCGGTGACGCCCTCGAAGAGGTCCGGGTGGTTGTCGACGAGGTGCCGGGCGCCCCAGGTGCCGCCGGCCTCCTCGTCGGCGAGGAAGGCGAGCACGATGTCCCGGGGCGGCTTCCGGCCGCTGCGCAGCCGGTCGCGTACGACCGCCAGGGTCATCGCGTCCATGTCCTTCATGTCGACCGCGCCCCGGCCCCACACGCACCCGTCCGCGACCTCGCCGGAGAACGGGTGGTGGGTCCAGTCGTCGGCGTTGGCCGGTACGACGTCGAGGTGGCCGTGGATCAGCAGGGCGGGCCGGGTCGGGTCCGCGCCCTCGATGCGGGCCACCGTCGAGGCGCGGCCCGGGTGCGACTCGAAGATCTTCGGCTCAAGGCCGACCTCGGCGAGCTTCTCGGCCACCCACTCGGCGGCCTTGCGCTCGCCGGGCCCGGAGTGGTCGCCGTAGTTGCTGGTGTCGAAGCGGATCAGCTCGCGGCAGAGGTCCACGACCTCGTCCTCGCCGGTGACGCTCCTGGCCGTGTCCGTCTCGCTCACGCTGCTTCCTTCCGCTGTCACTACCGGCCGGTCCCTGTCATCCTCTCTCCCTTCCCGCCCGAGCCCAAGACCGGTCCTGGTCCGTCACACGCCGTTCACGCCCGCCCGTCCCCGGAACGGGGTGTGATCGGCCACCTCCGAAAGCCTGGTAATGTTTCCTTCGTCGCCGCGAGGGAGACCCCGCGCGACAGACACCTTGTCCGGGTGGCGGAATGGCAGACGCGCTAGCTTGAGGTGCTAGTGCCCTTTATCGGGCGTGGGGGTTCAAGTCCCCCCTCGGACACCACGAAGAAACCCCTGCTGAGCAGGGGTTTCTTGGTTTTCGGGGGGTGTGGGGGTCAGCCGAGGCGGCCTATTCGGCCGTTCCCGAGGTTTCCGTGGGGCACGGCCGAGGTGAACGCGGAGAGCGCCGCCCGGCCCAGCAGCAGCGCGGGCCCGCAGGGTCGCTTGCTGTCGCGGACGGCCACCGTCGCCTCGTCGACGATCCCGCATTCCACGCAGTCGGACTGTGATGCGGACGCCGAGGACTTCCACCAGGTCACCGGCAGAGTCGACGCGTCGTCAACGTGCTTCATTCGCTATTCGTTCTTCCTTATCTGGGTGATCAGTTCCACCGACGCCTCGACGGACTCGGCGGCAGACGTGAGGCGTTGCCACGCGGCCCGGTGCGTGGAGACCCGATCACGTTCCTCGATGTACAGGGCGGAGGTCAGCCCTTCCTGGTGGACGACGTCCAGGTCCGTGTGCGGACCGAAGCCCAGGATGCTGAAGGTGCCGGTCAGCCCGGCGTGGAGGGGGGCGTCCGAGCGCAACACCTGGATGTTGATGTTCGGACGCCGCCCCATCGTAAGCAGGCGCCCCAACTGCTCGTACATCAGGGCGGGATCCTCGGTGGTGCAGCGCAGGGCCTGTTCGGAGATGATCGCCCAGAGCGCCAGCGGGTCACTGTCGCGGGTGAGTACGGCCTGACGTGCCAGCCGTACCTCGACCAGCGCGTCGACCCGTGCCTCGACCGCCTCGGACATGGCGGTCGCCCGGATGATCTCGCGGGCGTACTCGGCGGTCTGGAGCAGTCCGGGGATCATCCCCAACTGCCAGGTGGAGACCGTCTCTGCCTCGGCCTCCAGACTGATCAGGTCCTCGTACACGGGTGTGAGGACACCCCGGTACGAGTGCCACCAGTCGCGGCGGCCTGCGTCCTTGGTGAGAGTGATCAGGGCCGCGCGCAGTTCGTCGCTCACGTCGCGGCCGAGTGCGGTGTACAGATCGAGCAGCGCCTGGATGTCCGCTGCCTTGGGGGCGGTCTTGCCGGTCTCCATCCGGGACAGCTTCGAGGAGACGAACGCGCCTTCGGAGTGCTCCGCGACCTCGTCGAGGGTGAGTTCGCCGCGCAGTTCGCGCAACTTCGCACCGAGCCGTCGCCGGCGCACCGTGGGCGTGCTCACGGATTCCCCCTTCTGTCCGGTGAACTGCCCGACAGTCTGCCGTGCCGCCCCAACCCTCGCCACCGGCTGGCGGCTTGTGCCGCAACTCTCTCGCAGAGGTGCGCAATTTTTCACATCACGTGGGACGTATTGCGATCGACTGTGCTGTGAAGGCACCATGAATCCGGGAAATACGAAAGTGACCGCACTCGCATGGCGAACCACCGTGCCTGCGTTGGGACATGCCCGTGAGGGGATCTACATGATCGAACGCCAGCGGAGCACCACGACCGAAACCCGTGCACTGCAAGTCGCCCCGCCGCCGGTCCTGTTACTGGCGAGCGAGCCCCAGTCGGCCAGGGCGGCACGGACGTTCGTGAGCGACTTCATCATCCATCACACCCCGGACGCCTCCCGTGACCACATCGAGGCCGTCGCGCTGGTCACCTGCGAGCTGGTCACCAACTCCCTGCGTTACGAGACCGACCCGGACGACCCGGTCAGACTCCTCATCGACACCGACGGCTCCCGGACCCGGGTCGAGGTGCACGATCCGCTCAACCACCGTCCCCGGCTGCGCCCCATCTCCGTCGAACGCGACCGTGGGCGCGGTCTGCTGATCCTGGACGCCCTGTGCTCGGGCCGCTGGGGCGTGGGCAATCTGCCCTGGGGCAAGTCCATCTGGGCCGAGGTCACCGCCGCCTGATCCGCACTCCCCCCACGACGACGGCCGGTTCCGTGGCGCACCCCCCTCCCTGCCACGGCACCGGCCGTCGCCGCGCGCGCCGTCGGGCCCGCGGAGTCGGGCCGCCCCACGCAGCGTTGGCGTTTCTCACACTGTGTTGACCGGCCTCACGCTGTGTGTCCCATCTCTCGTCACACCCGGAGAAGACCTGGTCAGAGGTGCCTTAGAATTCAAGTGACTACCTCGAACGGCCGCTTCCAAGTGGCCGCAAGATGAACGTGAGCCTAGCGTCGTACTAATATTTCCGGCTTGTTACCCAGCCGGAGCCGGACAACCCCAGGCAGACCTGGGGACCCGCCGGCGCCCCGGATGTTCCGGGAACGAGACGCGAGGACCGGATGGCAGCGATTGACGAGAGCAGTGCTCTCGGCCTGCTCGACGAAGAGATCCGCGAGGAGTTCGGGGACACGGCACGCTTCTCGGCGGGAGCGGCGGCCTCGCCACGCACGCTCGTGGACGTGCTCGAAGCAACGGTACGGACCCACCCCGACGAGCCCGCACTGGACGACGGCACCGCCCAGCTCACCTACCGCGCCCTCGCGGTCGAGGTCGAGCGGCTGCGGCGACGGCTCCACGAGGCCGGGGTGGGGCTCGGCGACCGCGTGGGCGTACGGGTGCCGTCCGGGACCAACGACCTGTACATCGCCGTGCTCGGCGTGCTCGCGGCCGGTGCCGCCTATGTCCCCGTGGACGCCGAGGACCCCGACGAGCGGGCCGCGCTGGTGTTCGGGGAGGCGGAGGTCGCGGCCGTCCTCGGTGCCGGGCTGGAGATCGACGTACGGAACCCCGAGGCGCGCCACGCCGCCCGGCGGCCCGGCGTCGAGCACGACGCCTGGATCATCTTCACCTCCGGTTCCACCGGCAGGCCCAAGGGCGTCGCCGTCACCCACCGCAGCGCCGCCGCCTTCGTGGACGCCGAGTCCGCGCTGTTCCTGACCGAGGACCCGATCGGCCCGGGCGACCGGGTCATGGCGGGCCTCTCGGTGGCCTTCGACGCCTCCTGCGAGGAGATGTGGCTGGCCTGGCGTTACGGGGCCTGCCTGGTGCCCGTGCCCCGCTCCCAGGTCCGCAGCGGCGCCGACCTCGGCCCCTGGCTGGTCGAGCAGGAGATCACCGTCGTCTCGACCGTGCCGACCCTGGCCGCGCTCTGGGAGCCCGAGACCCTCAACGACGTCCGGCTCCTCATCTTCGGCGGCGAGGCCTGCCCGCCCGAGCTGGCCCAGCGGCTGGTCACCGAGGGCCGCGAGGTCTGGAACACCTACGGTCCCACCGAGGCCACCGTCGTCGCCTGTGCGGCCCTGATGAGCGGCGAGGAGCCGATCCGCATCGGGCTGCCGCTGAACGGCTGGGAACTCGCCGTCGTCGACGACGCGGGCGAGCCCGTGGCGATGGGCGAGAGCGGCCAGCTGGTGATCGGCGGGGTCGGCCTGGCCCGCTATCTCGACGCCGAGAAGGACGCGGAGAAGTACGCGCCGCTTCCGTCGCTGGGCTGGGACCGGGCGTACCGCAGCGGTGACCTGGTGCGCGCCGACCGCGAGGGACTGGTGTTCCTCGGGCGCGCGGACGAGCAGATCAAGCTCGGCGGCCGCCGTATCGAGCTGGGCGAGGTCGACGCGGCCCTCCAGGCACTGCCGGGCGTCGCGGGCGCCGCGGCGGCCGTACGGACCGCGCGCAGCGGCAACCAGCTGCTCGTCGGCTACATCGTCACCCAGGACGGCTGGGACCACCCGACCGCCGTCGAGAAGCTGCGCGCCGAGCTGCCCGCGGCCCTCGTCCCGCTGCTCGCGCCCGTCGAGGAGCTGCCCACCCGCACCTCCGGCAAGGTCGACCGCAACGCCCTGCCCTGGCCCCTGGAGGGCCTGGAGACGGCCGGCCGGGCCGAGCAGCTGTACGGCACCGAGGCCTGGCTCGCCGAGCAGTGGACCGAGGTCCTCGGTATCCCGGTGAGCAGCGCCTCCGACGACTTCTTCGCGATCGGCGGCGGCAGCCTGTCCGCCGCCCAGCTCACCACCCGGCTGCGCACCCGCTACCCGAGCGCGGCCGTCCTCGACATCTACCAGCAGCCGGTGCTGCGCAAGCTGGCCCGCCACCTGGAGGAGTCCGCGCAGGACGACACCGCGCAGCGGACGATCGCGCCGGTGCCGCGCGCCGCCCAGTTGGTGCAGCTCATGGTGCTGCTCCCGCTGTTCACCCTGCTCGGGCTGCGCTGGACGGTCGTCCTGGCCGCGCTCGGCAACGTGCTCGGCGGCTACGGCTGGCTGCCCACCGCACCCTGGTGGCTGGTCGCCCTCGGGGCCCTGGTCCTTTACACGCCGCCCGGCCGGATCGCGATCGCCGCCGGTGGCGCGCGGCTGCTGCTGCGGGGCGTGAAGCCCGGCCGGTACCCGCGCGGCGGCTCGGTCCATCTGCGGCTGTGGACGGCCGAGCGGCTGACCGAGTTCACCGGCGCGACCGCGCTGACCGGGTCCTGGCTGGAGCGGTACGCGCGGGCGCTCGGCGCCAAGATCGGTCCCGAGGTGGACCTGCACTCGCTGCCGCCGGTCACCGGCCTGCTCAGGGTGGGGCGCGGTGCGGCCGTGGAGTCCGAGGTGGACCTGTCCGGCCACTGGCTGGACGGCGACCGACTGGTGATCGGCCCGGTCCGGATCGGCGCCCACGCGGTCGTCGGCACGCGCGGCATCCTCTTCCCGGGCGCCCGGGTCGGCAAGCGCGCCGAGGTGGCCCCCGGCTCGGCGGTCACCGGGCAGATCCCGACCGGCCAGCGCTGGGCCGGCGCCCCGGCGGTCAAGCTCGGCAAGGCCAAGCGGAACTGGCCCAAGCAGCGGCCGCAGCGCGGCACCTACTGGCGGGTGATGTACGGCCTGACGGGCGTCGGGCTCAGCGCGCTGCCCGTGCTGGCGGGTGCCGCCGCACTGCTGGTCGCCGGGCGTTTCGTGGCTCCCGGGGGCGGCCTGGCCGAGGCCCTGCGGGGCGCGGCGGTCGCGCTGGTCCCGGCCACCCTGGCCTTCGGGCTGGTGTACGCGCTGCTGATCCTGGTCTCCGTACGGCTGCTCAGCCTGGGCCTGCGGGTCGGCACGCATCCGACGCACAGCCGGATCGGCTGGCAGGCCTGGACGGTCTCCCAGCTGATGGACCGCTCCCGGGACACCCTGTTCCCGCTGTACGCCGGTCTGGTCACCCCCGTGTGGCTACGGCTGCTCGGGATGCGGATCGGGCGCGGTGCCGAGGTCTCGACCGTGCTCGCGCTGCCGAGCCTGACGACGGTCGGCGAGGGCGCGTTCCTGGCCGACGACACGCTGACCGCGCCGTACGAGCTCGGTGGCGGATATGTGCGGATCGGGCGCGCGGAGATCGGGCGGCGGGCGTTCCTCGGGAACTCCGGGATGACCGCGCCGGGCCGCAGCGTGCCGGACGGCGGCCTGGTGGGCGTGCTGTCGGCGACGCCGAAGAAGGCGAAGAAGGGCACGTCGTACCTGGGGCTGCCGCCGGTGAAACTGCCACGCAGCGCGTCGGACGGTGACCAGAGCCGGACCTACGAGCCGCCGGCGCGGCTGCTGTGGGCGCGCGGTCTGGTGGAGCTGTGCAGGATCGTGCCGGTGCTGTGCTCGGTGGCGCTGGCCGGGCTGACGGTCGCCGCGCTGTGCGCGCTGGGCGCGTGGGCGCCGCTGCTGTCCGGCCTGGTGCTGCTCGCCGCCGGTGCCGCCGCCGGCCTGGTGTCCGTGCTGGCCAAGTGGCTGCTGGTCGGGCGGCACCGCGGTGGGGAACACCCGCTCTGGAGTTCGTTCGTGTGGCGCAACGAGCTGGCGGACACCTTCGTCGAGGTGCTGGCGGTGCCGTGGCTGGCCGGTTCGGTTCCGGGTACCCCGGTGATGACGGCCTGGCTGCGCGGCCTCGGCGCGCGGATCGGCAAGGGCGTCTGGGTGGAGAGCTACTGGCTGCCGGAGACGGATCTGGTGACCCTGGAGGACGCGGCCACCGTGAACCGCGGCTGTGTCCTGCAGACTCACCTCTTCCACGACCGGATCTTGCGGACGGATACTGTGGTTCTCCGTGAGGGCGCCACACTGGGTCCTGGCGGGATCGTGCTGCCCGGCAGCACGATCGGGGCCCGTACCACCCTGGGTCCCGCGTCGCTCGTCATGGCGGCGGAGTCGGTTCCCGACGACACCCGCTGGCTCGGCAACCCGATCGAGGCATGGCGTCCCTGAGCGCGGGCCGTTCGGTGGCCGC
The DNA here is from genome assembly GCF_053597895.1 of Streptomyces sp. NPDC001220. Lineage (NCBI taxonomy): Bacteria > Bacillati > Actinomycetota > Actinomycetes > Kitasatosporales > Streptomycetaceae > Streptomyces > Streptomyces sp. NPDC001220. The sequence goes on along the minus strand of NZ_JBSFJE010000005.1, from coordinate 145,196 downwards.
GGGCATCGGTGCGCCGAGAGACGGTTCGAGCACAGCGCAGGGAGCGAACGCGGAAGTGGCAGTGCAGCAGTCAGCGGGTCCGGACCCGTACTTCCCGGACAACGGCGATCCCCGGTACCGGGTGCATCGCTATGAGCTCACGCTGGACTACCGGCCCGGCCCCAACCGACTGGCCGGCTCGGTCCGGATCAACGCGATCGCGGGCCGGGCGGCGCTGCCCGAGTTCCAGCTGAACCTGGCCGACTTCAAGATCGGCCGGATCCGGGTGGACGGCCGCCAGCCGCACTGGACGCACCGCGGCGGCAGGCTGCGGGTCAAGCCCGTCAAGCCGCTGCGGGCCGGGGCCGCGTTCACCGTGGAGATCCACTGGTCGGGCAACCCCAGGCCGGTGAACAGCCCCTGGGGCGGGATCGGCTGGGAGGAGCTGACGGACGGCGCGCTGGTGGCGAGCCAGCCGGTGGGCGCGCCCTCCTGGTTCCCGTGCAACGACCGGCCGGCCGACAAGGCGTCCTACCTGATCTCGGTCACCTGCCCGTCCGCGTACTCGGTGGTGGCCGGCGGCCGGCTGCTGACCCGGACCACCAAGGCGTCCACGACGACCTGGGTGTACGAGCAGGCGGCGCCGACGTCGAGCTATCTGGTGGGCCTCGCGATCGGCAAGTTCCAGACGGTGATCCTCGGCGACCCGGGGTTCGGCGGGATCCCGATGCACGGGCACATACCCGCGCATCTGCTGCCCGACTTCTCGCGGGACTTCGCCCGGCAGCCCGCGATGATGGACCTGTTCCAACGGCTTTTCGGGCCCTACCCGTTCGAGGAGTACGCGGTCGTCGTCACCGACGAGGAGTTCGACGTCCCCGTCGAGGCACAGGGGTTGTCGCTGTTCGGCGTCAACCACGTGGACGGCGCCCGGGGTTCGGAGCGGCTGGTGGCGCACGAGCTGGCGCACCAGTGGTTCGGCAACAGCGTCTCCATCGCGGACTGGCGGCACATCTGGCTGAACGAGGGGCTCGCCAAGTACGCGGAGTGGCTGTGGTCGGAGCGGTCCGGTGGCCGTAGCGCCCAGCAACTGGCGGCTGTCGCGCACCGGTTGCTGTCCGGGCTGCCGCAGGACATCCGGATCGCCAACCCGGGCCGCAAGGCGATGTTCGACGACCGGCTCTACGAGCGCGGCGGGGTCACGGTCCACGCGCTGCGCTGCGCACTCGGCGACGAGCGGTTCTTCCACATGCTGCGGGCGTGGGCGGGCCTGCACCGGGGCGGGACGGTGACGACCGCCATGTTCACGGCGCACGTCAACCGGTTCGCGGACGAGCCGCTCGACGCCCTCCTCGACGCCTGGGTGCACGGCGCGGCGCTGCCCGCGCTGCCCACCCTGAGCGTGCCGGCCCGTCCGGCGCAGCCGCCCACCAACGCCGAGTCGGCGTAGGGGGGGCGGGCTCTTGGCAGCGAAGCGATCCCGGCGACAGCCCGCCGCCGGCTGTCCGTGCGGCCTGGCGGAGACGTACGAGAAGTGCTGCGGGCGGTTCCACCGCGGTGCGGCGGCGCCCACCGCCGAGGCGCTGATGCGCTCGCGCTACAGCGCGTTCGTCAGGCGTGACGAGCCGTACCTGCTGCGCACCTGGCATCCCCGGACCCGTCCGGGCCGGCTCGACCTGGACCCCGGGATGCGGTGGACGGGCCTGGAGATCCTGGCGACGACCGACGGTACGGCCTTCCACGCCACCGGCACGGTGACCTTCCGCGCCTCCTTCAAGGGCGGGTCCCTGCACGAAGTCAGCCGGTTCGAGCGGGTCGACGGCGCCTGGGTGTACCTGGACGGCGACTTCCCGGACTAGGGCGGCCTAGGGCGGCCTAGGGCGCCAGGATGTCCAGTTCCTGGAGGGCGCCCACCGTGATCTCGCGGGTCAGCTGCTCGGCACGGGCCGCGTCGCCCTCGCGGACCGCCTCGGCCAGCTGGACGTGGAGGGTGACGGCGGCCGGGTCGGGGTCCTCGAACATCACCTCGTGGTGGGTACGGCCCGCGAGGACCTCCGCCACGACGTCGCCGAGGCGGGCGAACATCTCGTTGCCGGAGGCGTTGAGGATCACCCGGTGGAACGCCATGTCGTGGAACAGGTACTGCTCCAGCCGGTGGCCGCGCGAGTTGGCCACCATGCCGAGCGCGCACTCGGTGAGTTCCGCGCACTGCTTGGCCGTGGCGTTCTTCGCCGCCAGGCGCGCGGCCACCGGCTCGACCGCCGAGCGCAGCACGGTCAGCGAACGCAGCTGGTGGGGGCGGTCGGCACCGGCCAGCCGCCAGCGGATGACCTGCGGGTCGTAGACGTTCCACTCGGCCTTCGGGCGGACCGTCACGCCGACCCGGCGGCGGGACTCGACCAGGTGCATGGACTCCAGCACCCGGACCGCCTCGCGCATCACCGAGCGTGACACCTCGAACTGCTGGGCCAGCTCGTCCGTGCGCAGGACGCTGCCCGGCGGGTACTCGCCGGCGGTGATGGCGGGGCCGAGGGAGTCAAGTACGCGGCCGTGCAGCCCGCGGCCCATGGTGCTCATGCACTCAGCGTACCGAGCGGATCACAGAGCCAAAAAGTCAGACTTATTTGTCACAGACTCTTGAATTCGTCGTACCTAATGGGTTTCAGTGAGGCCGACGCCGGATGTCGTACGCCGGTGTCTCTCGTTGAGGAACCCCGAGGAAGACAGCGAGGCAGTGATGCGGACCCCCCACGTCGTCGTGGTGATGGGCGTCGCCGGCACGGGCAAGACCACGATCGGTCCCCTGCTCGCCGCCCGGCTCGGCGTCCCCTACGCCGAGGGCGACGACTTCCACCCGCCGGCCAACATCGCCAAGATGTCGGCCGGACACCCGCTGGAGGACGCCGACCGGTGGCCTTGGCTGGACGCCATCGGCTCCTGGGCGCACGGGCGGGAGGGCCTGGGCGGGGTGGTCAGCAGCTCCGCGCTGAAGCGGTCGTACCGTGACCGGCTCCGCGCCGCCGCCCCGGGCGTCGTCTTCGTGCACCTCACCGGCGACCGGAAGCTCATCGAGGACCGGATGTCGCACCGGCAGGGTCACTTCATGCCGACCGCGCTGCTGGACTCGCAGTTCGCCACGCTCCAGCCGCTGGAGGCGGACGAGGCGGGCGTCGCCGTGGACGTCACCGGCAGCCCCGAGGAGATCACCGCACGGGCCGTGCGGGCCCTGGACGCACTGCCCGACCTCACCCGGCGGTAACTCCCCCTCTCAGCGATCCCCCCCCCTTTTTCCCGTATCTGCAAGTTCTCCGTCCCCGTACCTCCAAGGAACCACCGTGACCAGACTCAGCGTCGAGATGCTGGCAGCGGACACCGTCGCGCCCATCACCTCGGCCGGACATGCCCAGCTCGGCATCGCCGTCCTTGCGGCCTTCGCCGTCATCATCCTGCTCATCACCAAGTTCAAGCTCCATGCCTTCCTGGCGCTGACCATCGGCTCGCTCGCGCTCGGCGCGTTCGCCGGGGCGCCGCTGGACAAGGTCATCACCAGCTTCACCACCGGCCTCGGCTCCACGGTCGCCGGCGTGGGTGTCCTGATCGCGCTCGGGGCGATCCTGGGCAAGCTGCTCGCCGACTCCGGCGGTGCCGACCAGATCGTCGACACCATCCTCGCCAAGGCCGGCGGCCGCTCCATGCCGTGGGCGATGGTGCTGATCGCCTCCGTGGTCGGTCTGCCGCTGTTCTTCGAGGTCGGCATCGTGCTGCTGATCCCGGTGGTGCTGATGGTCGCCAAGCGTGGCAACTACTCCCTGATGCGCATCGGCATCCCGGCGCTGGCCGGTCTGTCCGTGATGCACGGCCTGGTGCCGCCGCACCCCGGCCCGCTGGTCGCGATCGACGCGGTCGGCGCCAACCTGGGCGTGACCCTGGCCCTCGGCGTCCTGGTGGCCATCCCGACCGTGATCGTCGCCGGTCCGCTGTTCTCCAAGGTCGCCGCCCGCTGGGTGGACGTCCCGGCCCCCGACCGGATGCTCCCGCAGCGCCCCTCGGAGGAGCTGGAGAAGCGCCCCGGCTTCGGCGCCACCCTCGCCACCATCCTGCTCCCGGTCGTGCTGATGCTGGCCAAGGCGCTGGTGGACATCGTCGTCGACGACCCGGCGCACACCGTCCAGCGGGTCTTCGACGTCATCGGCTCCCCGCTGATCGCCCTGCTCGCGGCCGTGATCGTCGGCTTCTTCACGCTGGGCCGCCCGGCCGGGTTCTCCAGGGAACGGCTCCAGCAGACCGTCGACAAGGGTCTGATGCCCATCGCGGGCATCCTGCTCATCGTCGGCGCGGGCGGCGGCTTCAAGCAGACGCTGATCGACTGCGGTGTCGGCCAGATGATCCTGGAGATCTCCAAGGACTGGTCGATCCCGGCGCTGCTGCTGGCCTGGCTGATCGCGGTGGCGATCCGGCTGGCGACGGGCTCGGCGACGGTGGCGACCGTCTCGGCGGCGGGCCTGGTGGCCCCGCTGGCGGCGGACATGTCGACGGCCCACACGGCCCTGCTGGTGCTGGCCATCGGCGCCGGTTCGCTCTTCTTCAGCCATGTCAACGACGCCGGTTTCTGGCTGGTCAAGGAGTACTTCGGGCTGAGCGTCGGGCAGACCGTCAAGACCTGGTCGATCATGGAGACGATCATCTCGGTGGTGGCGGGCGGCCTGGTCCTGCTCCTCTCACTGATCGTCTAGAGGCACCGCGTCCACGACGCCGGCCGCCCACCGGCGTCGTGGACGTCCAGGAGCGGGTGGGTCCGCTCGGCACGAGGCGGCGGACCGGAGTCGGCCGGCCGAGGTGCCGCTGGACGTCGAAGGTGCGGGCGGACCGCCGGTTTTCCGGCGGTCCGCTACTGTTCGCCCATGTTGCGGACCAGGTTGACCGACATGTTCGGACTCGCCCATCCGATCATGTGCGCCCCCATGGCCCTGCACAGTGGCGGGACACTCGCCGCGGCGGTCTCCGCCGCCGGCGGGCTCGGCTGTTTCGGGGGTACGCATCCCTGGCAGGGGCCCGACTGGATCCGCGCGGAGATCGCGACCGTCCGGGCCGCGACGGACCGGCCCTTCGCGGTCGGGTTCATCACGCCGTTCCTCCCCTTCACCGAGCCGCTGTTCGACGCCACGCTGGAGGAGCGGCCTGCGGTCGTCGCGCTGTCGTTCGCCGATCCCCGGCCGTGGCTCGGCCGGGCCAAGGACGCGGGAGCCCGGGTGATGTGCCAGGTCCAGGACTACGAGGACGCCGCGGCGGCGGTGGCCGCCGGGACCGATGTCCTGGTGGCGCAGGGCAACGAGGCCGGCGGTCACACCGGGACGATGGGCCTGCTGCCGTTCTTGACCGGCATCGTGCGCAGGTACCCCGATGTCCCGGTACTGGCCGCGGGCGGCATCGGCGACGGACGCACCCTCGCCGCCGTCCTCACCGCCGGCGCGGACGGTGCCTGGCTGGGCACGGCGTTCCTCGCCACACCCGAGGCGGTCGAGGTGCACGACATCCACAAGCGCCTGATCGTCGAGAGCGACGGCGGGGACACCGTGTGGACCCGGGCCTACGACATCGTGTCAGGCCTGCCGTGGCCGACCGGTATCGGCGAACGCGTCCGCCGCAACCGGTTCACCGACGAGTGGTCGGGGCGCGAATCGACGCTGCGGGACCGCGCGGAGGAATTCAGCGGCGCGACGGGCGGCAACCCCTTCGGGGCACCGCCCGACCCCGACACCGGCGAGATCCTCTACGGACAGTCGGCGTCCTTCGTCGAGGGCGTGCGCCCTGCCGCCGACGTGGTCCACGCGATCAGCGAGGAGGCCGAAGCGATCCTGGACTCGCGGCCGCGCTCGCTGCTCGGGCGGCCGCCGGCCTGATCGACGTCCCCGCCGGGAGTCAGGGCCGCCACAGCGGATGCTCCCGCTTCGCCCACTCCTTGCTCACCTTCCCGGTGCGCAGCCCCTGCCTCGCCTCCGGGTCGGCCATGGCCATGCCGATGTGGCCCGCCAGGACGACGCCGATCGTCAGGGACAGCCAGTCGTGGACGAAGGTGGCCGAGGTGCGCCACATCAGCGGGGTGAGGTGGGTGAACCACATCAGCAGGCCGGTGGCGAGCATGACCAGGGTGGCGCCGGCGATCCAGTTCGCGTAGATCTTCTGGCCGGCGTTGAACTTGCCCGCCGGACGGGAGGACGGGCGTTTGTCACGGCTCAGGGCGGCCCGCAGCCAGAGCCTGTCGTGGGGGCCGAAGCGGTTCAGGAAGCCGAGGTCCCTGCGGAAGGCGCGGGAGGCGAGGCCGAGCAGGACCGGGACGGGCAGGGCCAGGCCGGCGCACTCGTGGATGCGGACGACCAGTTCGCGGCGGCCGACCAGGATCGCCAGCTGCGGGATGTAGAGGCAGGCGGCCGTCAGCACGCAGATGCCCATCAGCGCCGCCGTCGTGCGGTGGATCCAGCGCTCGGCGGGGGTGAAGCGGTGCAGCCGCCCGGTGGCGGCCGGTGCCTCAGCTCGTAGGCTCATCGTCGCGTCCGTTCGAGCGGCCGACCCAGGCGTCGACGTCGTAACCGAGGTGTTCCCAGTATCCCGGCTGCACCTTGTCGGTCACCGTGATGCCGGAGAGCCACTTGGCCGATTTGTAGAAGTACATGGGGGCGACGTACAGGCGGACCGGGCCGCCGTGGTCGTGTCCGATGGCCTTGTCCTGCATGCGCAGCGCGACCAGGATGTCCGGCCGCCGCGCCTGGTCGAGGGTGAGGCTCTCGGTGTACGCGCCGTCGAAGCAGGTGAAGCGGATCGCCTTCGCGGTGTCGCGCACTCCCGCCAGGTCCAGCAGGTGCGAGAGGCGGACCCCCTCGAACGGGGTCTCCGGCACCCGCCACCCGGTCACGCACTGGACATCCTTGACCAGCCGGGTCTGCGGCAGGGCGCGCAGCTCGGCCAGGCTGAAGGTGTGCGGTCTGTCGACCAGGCCGTCGATCTTCAGCTGGTAGTCGGCGGCGGTCTTGTTCGGCACCGACCCGGTCACCGAGTAGTAGCGGAAGCCGCCGCCGTTCGGGAGCAGGCCGGTCAGGCCCGTGGGGTCCTTGCCCGAGAAGGTGCCGAGGACCGACTCGGTGACGCGTTGCAGCACCGGCGCGGTCACGACACCGAGGGCGCCCAGGCCTACGGTGCCGAGGAACACCCGGCGGCCGATCGGCCGACCCTCCTCGGGTCGTTCAGAATTCACGTACCCATTCGAACACCCTCGGGGCGGGCCCGGCCAGGAAATCCGGCCGCCGTAAGAAATCCACAACCTCTTCTCATCAACCGCCTCTCCTCAACCGCCGAGCGCGCGCTCCCGGGCCGCCCGGAACGCCTCGCACGGGTCGCGGTCCGGGTAGCACCAGGGCGCCGGGGTGGCATGCCGGCCGATGCGCTGGAACAGGGCCGCGGCCTCGGCGTACCGGCCGGCGCCGGAGGTGGCGTGGGCGAGGTGGTTGAGGTCGACATGGCGGCGCGGGTGCTCCTCGATGCCCCACTCCAGCCACCAGTCGAAGGCCGCGCTCAGGGCGCGCCGGGCGGACGGCTCGGCCCAGTGGCCGGCCGCGGCCGGGTCGGCGGGTGCCCGGCCGGTGGCGGCGAGCACCCGGTGCCGCTCGGTGTAGGCGACGACGGGGAGGACGGCGAGCGGGGAGTCGGCCGGGGCCGCGGCGGCCGACCGTTCCGCGAAGGCGCACAGTTCGTACGTCCCCTCGGTCTCGGTCTCCGCGATGCGGGCGGCCATCAGGTGGTGGGCGTGGTGGTGCTCGGGATGGCGGTCGCGCACCTCGTGGAACATGCGGCGCGTCTCGTCGTCGGTGCCGAGGCGGCGGGCGAGCAGCAGGAGGCCGAGCCACGGGGTGGGGTCGGCGGGGGCGAGCGCGGCGGCACCGGAGCAGGCCTCGCGGGCCCGGTCGAGGGGTTCCTTGCCGCGCAGGGCACGCCGGACCAGGGTCAGGGCGTAGAGGGTGGCGGCACCGGTGGAGCCGGGCTCGGCGAGCAGCCATTCGCGAGCCCAGGCGATGGCGTAGGGCTCGCGGGCGAGGGCGGTGACCCGATGGCCCCGGCGGTCCCAGTCGTCACCCGTGTGGAGCAGCAGGGAACGGGCGGCCTGCCAGCGGCCCTGGGCCAACGCGGCTCGAGCGGAGATGAGTTCGGCGTCGTCGAGGGCGTCGTCGGGACAGTGTTCGCACCCGGGGTGCGCTGCCGCGCGGGGACCTTCTGCGACGGCCCGGCCTGGGCCTAAGAGGGGCGGGGTTGGGGGCACCGCGGAACTTCCTGGTTGTCGGGCTGCCATCGGCCGATCACGCACAGCAAACCCCCAGCCAAGACTTTGCGTCAAGCTGAACGGGGCTGGTACCCCGTTCAACTACCCCGGGCGCAGCGGAACTTGACGCGCGCCGGGGCCCGTTGGGCGTACCGTGGCCGTGGGGCTCCGGGTACCGGCTGTGGCGTACGCCATGGCGCGGGCCGCCCGGGCATCGGACCATGGCCGTACCGGTCCCACCGCCGCCCTGATCCACCTGCCGTGTTCGGCTCGGGCACCGTGACCGAGTCAACCGCCCGGTTCCGGGTACTCCCGGGGCAACACATATCCGCGAGCGCTACAGTCGGCCACTACGCACCCCGTAGCCCGGCCGCATGATCGAGGTACGCAGCGTGTCCGTTCTGGTTCTGATTCTCGCCGTGAGTGCGGCCTGTTGCCTCGGCTTCGGGTTCGTGCTCCAGCAGAACGTCGCCCAGAAGGCCCCGCTCAGCGACTTCCTCTCCTTCCGGCTGCTGCTCGACCTGATGAGGGTGCCGCGCTGGCTCGGCGGGATCGGCCTGATGGTGGCCGGCATGGTGCTCGGCGCGATCGCGCTCGGCAAGGGCGAGATCTCCCTGGTCGAACCGCTGCTGGCGACGAACCTGCTCTTCGCCCTCGCGCTCTCGCGGCACCAGACCAAGCATCCCCTGAGCCACCAGGGCTGGGCCGGACTCGGTCTGCTCGCGGGCGGGGTGACCGCGTTCATCCTGGCGGGCCAGCCACGCGGCGGTGACGCCATCGCCAACCCGCTGCGCCACTGGCTGATCATCGGTGTGGTGGTCGGCCTCGCCCTGCTGCTCACCACCTACGCCAAGCGGTCCCGGCTCAGCGCGGGACCGACCCTGCTCGCCCTCGCGGCCGGCCTGCTGTACGGCGTACAGGACGCGCTGACCCGGGTCACCAGCACCCGCTTCTCCGAGGGCGGCATCACCGAGGTACTGACCGGCTGGCAGCCGTACGGCGTGCTGGTGCTCGGGGTCAGCGGGCTGATCCTCGTCCAGAGCGCGTTCGAGACCGCGGAGCTGCGCAATTCGCTGCCCGCGCTCACCGCCGCCCAGCCGCTCGCCGGGATCCTGTGCGGCGTCGGCTTCCTCGGGGACCGGCTGCGCACCGACACCGGGGCGCTGGCCTGGGAGGCGGCCGGGCTCGCGGCGATCGTGGCGGGCATCGTGCTGCTCGGGCTGCACCCCGCGATGCCGCGCGGTCCGGCGCCGAAGGAACCCTCGCTGGACCTCCAGCCGCGCTGACGCCCCGGGGCTCCGGCCTGCTTGGATGGCGGCATGAAGCCTGCTGACGAAATCCTCGACATCGTCGACGAGCACGACCGGGTGATCGGACAGGCCCCCCGCGGCGAGGCGTACGCCCGGGGCCTGCGCCACCGCTGCGCCTTCATCCTGGCCCGCGACGCCGCCGGCCGCGTCTTCGTCCACCGCCGCACCGCGACCAAGCTGGTCTTCCCCTCCCTGTACGACATGTTCGTCGGGGGTGTGGTCGGCGCGGGCGAGTCCTACGACGACGCGGCGCTGCGGGAGGCGGAGGAGGAGCTGGGCGTGTCCGGGCTGCCCCGGCCGACCTTCCTCTTCAAGTTCCGGTACGACGACGGCGCCGGCCTCAGCTGGTGGTCGGCGGTGTACGAGGTCCGCTGCGAGCTGCCGGTACGGCCCCAGGTGGAGGAGGTGGCCTGGCACGACTTCCTCACGGAGGAGGAACTGACGGGGCGGCTCGGTGAGTGGGAGTGGGTACCGGACGGCCTGGCGGCGTGGGAGAAGCTGCGGAAGTGGCGGGCCTGAGGCGGGGGGACGCTTACCGGCACCGGCCGGGTGCCGCTGCGCCCACCCGTGCCGCCCGTGCGGTACGACTGCCCGCAGCTGCGCCAGCTGACAGGGCGGCCCGTGCCTGAGGCGCCCCGTAAGGGGCGCGGGGAACTGCGCGGGCAACCCCCCACCCACCCGCAGCCGAACCCTCGGCCCCCCCCGGTAGGGTTTCTGCACGTGATCGAATTCGCGCGGAACGTCCGTTTGTGGTTCGCCCCCGAAGCGGTGCGCGAAGAGGGAACGACCCCTGACTACCGCTTCTCCCTCGCCAACGAGCGGACCTTCCTGGCCTGGCTGCGCACCGCCCTCGCCCTGATCGGCGGCGGTTTCGCCGTGGACCAGTTCCTGCCCGACCTCCGCTGGGCCTGGCGGGTCGGCCTCGCGCTCGCGCTCCTCGCCGCCGGCGTGCTGTGCTCGCTGCGGGCGGTGAACCACTGGATGCGCTGCGAGCGGGCCATGCGGCGCGGCGAGGATCTGCCGGTCTCCCGGTTCCCGGCCCTGCTCGGCGTGGTCGTCGCCGTGGTCGCCGTCGCGATGGTCGTCGTGGTGCTCGTCGGGTGGGAAGGATGACCGCGCCGGCCCGCGACCCGGGGCTCCAGCCGGAGCGGACCCGGCTGGCCTGGCGCCGTACGACACTGTCGGCGACCGTCGCCGCCGTACTCGCCGCGAAGACCGCGGTGCACGGCAGCACCTCGGCCGGCGGCGTGCTCGCCTGCGCGGCCTGCTGCGTCCTGTGGCTGGGCTTCCTCCTGGTCGCCAACCGCCGGATCCGCGCCCTGACGGCCACCGACCGCCCCTCGGCACTGGCCCCGCGGCAGGCGACCGCGGCGGTGCTGTGCACGGTCGCCGTCGCACTGTGCGCCGCCGCGCTGGTCGTCTAGGCCCCAGGCCTAGCCCTCCTCCTCCGGCCACTCCACTGTGACCACCAGCTTGCCGCGGGTGCGCCCCTCCTGGCTGCGCCGGTGCGCGTCGGCCGCCCGCTTCAGCGGAAACGTCTCGGCGACATGGACCGTCACCGCTCCCTGTTCCGCGAGTCCGGCGATCCGCTTCAGGTCCTCGGCGTCGGGGCGCGCCCAGCAGTAGCGGCCGCCGAAGTCGACGACGTCCGGGTCGGCGATCGAGGCCATCCGTCCCTCGGGGGCGAGCATGTTCGCCGAACTGGTCAGGGCATCGCCGCCGACGGTGTCGAAGACCGCGTCGACGCCCTCCGGGGCCAGTCCCCGTACGCGTTCGGTCAGGCCGGGGCCGTAGCTCACCGGCTCGCCGCCGAGGCCCCGGACGAAGTCGTGGTTGCGTTCACTCGCCGTACCGATGACCCGGGCCCCGAGGTGCGCCGCGATCTGGACCGCGATGGAGCCGACCCCGCCGGCGGCGGCGTGCACCAGGACCGTCTCGCCGCGCTTGACCTCCAGGGCGTGGACCAGCACCTGGTAGGCGGTGAGCCCGGCCAGCGGCAGCCCCGCGGCCTCCTCGAAGGAGAGGTTGCGCGGCTTGCGGGCGAGGGTGCGCACCGGGGCGGCGACGTACTCGGCGAAGGTGCCCCGGGAGAGGAAGTCCTCCCGGACGTAGCCGATCACCTCGTCGCCGACCCCGAACTCGGTGACGGCCGGGCCCGGCTGAACCACCACGCCGGAGACGTCCCATCCGGGGATCACCGGGAAGACGGCGTCCATGATGCCGTGCAGATCGCCCTCCCGGCATTTCCAGTCGACCGGGTTGACGGCCGCCGCCCGGACCTTCACCAGGACCGTGTCGGGGCCCACCTTCGGGTCCTTGACCTCGCCGTACTCCAGTACCTCGGGTCCGCCGTACCGGCTGTAGCTGATGCCCTTCATGCAACCGACCCTCCGGGGTACTCGCACGCCACGCAACCGGGATGCCCGCATATGTGCCGTTCGCGTGGCAGCCTGTCCGTCGGCAGCACGCCACCTTCCCGACCCCCGTACCGCTGAAGGCGAACACCATGACCACCCTTCACCAGGAACACACCTCGCACGGCCACAGCCACGGACCGGACTGCGGGCACGACCAGGTGCCGCACGGCGACCACCTCGACTACGCGCACAACGGGCACCTGCACCGCGAGCACGGCGGCCACTGGGACGAGTGCGAGCCCGCCGGGCACGTCACCCACGAGGCCCACGACCACCGGCACGGCGACGGCTGCGGCCACACCGGCGTACTGCACGGCGACCACATCGACTACCTTCACGACGGCCACCGGCACGCCGAGCACAACGGCCACTGGGACGACCACTGAGACGGTCCCCGACCCGAACGACGGCTCCCTGCTCTGCGCGCGCGGGGAGCCGTCATCCCACGGCCGGGCCGTAGGGTGGTCCCGGTCACGTTTGGCTCACCCGCTGGACGACATACCGACTGGTCGGCATCATGAGTTGGGTCCTGTTCACTCGTTCGTAGGAGCGATGCATGAGCCCCGACCACCCGCCCGGACTGGATCTCGACCGGCTGCGCGGACTGCTCGACCGAGAGCGCCCCGGCCTGGCGACCGGTCCACTGACCGGAAGGCTGATCGAGGGCGGACGGTCGAACCTCACCTACGCGGTCTCCGACTCCACCTCGAAGTGGGTCGTACGACGGCCGCCGCTGGGCCACGTCCTGGCCACCGCGCACGACATGAAGCGCGAGCACCGGGTGATCAGTGCGCTGTACCCGACCGAGGTGCCGGTGCCGCGGCCGGTGCTGCTGTGCGAGGACCCGGAGGTCCTCGGGGCGCCGTTCTACGTGATGGAGTTCGTGGCGGGCACCCCGTACCGCACCTCCGACCAGCTCGTCCCGCTCGGCCCCGAGCGCACCAGGAACGCCGTGCTCTCCCTCGTCGACACCCTCGTCGAGCTGCACGCCGTGGACCCGGAGGAGGTCGGCCTCGCCGACTTCGGGCGCCCGGAGGGCTTCCTGGACCGGCAGCTGCGCCGCTGGGGCAAGCAGCTGGACGCCTCCCGCAACCGTGAGCTGGCCGGCATCGACGAGCTGCACGCCACCCTGGGCCGCCGGCTGCCCGACTCCCCCGCGCCCACCGTGATCCACGGCGACTACCGCCTCGACAACGTGCTGATCGGCGACGACGACACCATCAGGGCGATCCTCGACTGGGAGATGTCCACGCTCGGCGACCCGCTGACCGACCTGGGCCTGCTGGTCATGTACAGCAAGCCGCTGGGCACACCCGACTCGCCGGTGTCGACGACCGCCGAGGCACCCGGCCACCCGGACCCGCGGGAGCTGGTCGAGCGCTACGCGGCCCGCTCGGGGCGGGACGTCTCGCACATCGCCTGGTACACGGCGTTCGCCTGGTTCAAGCTCGCCGTGATCCTGGAGGGCATCCACTACCGGTACACGCAGGGCCAGACGCTCGGGCAGGGCTTCGACCGCATCGGCGAACTCGTGCCCGTCTTCATCGACCACGGACTGACCACTCTTCAGGAAGGCTGACCGGCCATGGACTTCGCGTTCGACGCGCGCACCGAGGAACTGCGCGCCAAGCTGCTCGCCTTCATGGACGAGTACGTCTACCCGGCCGAGGCGGTCGCCGAGGAACAGCGCGCCGCGCTCGCCTCGCCGTGGGACACCCCGGCCGTGGTCGGGGAACTGAAGGCGGAGGCACGCAGGCAGGGCCTGTGGAACCTCTTCCTCCCGGACGCCGAGTACGGCGCGGGGCTCACCAACCTCCAGTACGCGCCCCTCGCCGAGATCACCGGCCGCTCCCCGCACCTGGCGCCCACCGCGCTGAACTGCGCGGCGCCGGACACCGGCAACATGGAGGTGCTGGCCCAGTTCGCCGACGAGGCGCAGAAGAAGCAGTGGCTGGAGCCGCTCCTCGCCGGTGAGATCCGCTCCGCGTTCGCCATGACCGAGCCGGAGGTGGCGTCCTCCGACGCCACCAACATCACCACGCACATCGAGCGCGACGGCGACGACTACCTCGTCACCGGCCGCAAGTGGTACATCTCCGGTGCGATGAACCCGGACTGCAAGATCTTCATCGTGATGGGCAAGACCGACCCGGACGGCGCCGACATCCGGCGCCAGCAGTCCATGGTCCTGGTCCCGCGCGACACCCCGGGTGTCACCGTCAAGCGGGCGATGCGGGTCTTCGGCTACGAGGACCACTCGCACGGCGGTCACGCCGAGGTGATCTTCGACCACGCGCGCGTGCCGGTGTCGAACCTGATCGGCGAGGAGGGCGGCGGCTTCGCCATCGCCCAGGCCCGGCTCGGCCCCGGCCGTATCCACCACTGCATGCGGCTGATCGGCATGGCCGAGCGGGCGATCGAGCTGATGTGCCGGCGGGCGGTGTCCCGCAACGCCTTCGGCAAGGAGCTGGCGCGGCAGGGCGTGGTCCACAACTGGATCGCGGACGCCCGGGTGACGGTCGAACAGCTGCGGCTGCTGGTCCTGAAGACCGCCTGGCTGATGGACACCGTCGGCAACCGGGGCGCCCACACCGAGATCCAGTCCATCAAGATCGCCACCCCGCGCGCGGTCGTCGGCATCATCGACCGCGCGATCCAGCTGCACGGCGCGGGCGGCGTCAGCCAGGACTTCCCGCTGGCCGACCTGTACGCCGGGGCCCGGACGCTGATGATCGCCGACGGTCCGGACGAGGTGCACCAGCGGTCGCTGGCCCGCCGGGAGCTGAAGAAGTACCTGTAGGTGACGCATGGTCGGGGCCGGTGCGGGCATCCCCGATGCCCGCACCGGCCCCGCACCGTCCGCCTCAGCCCGTCCGGCCCACGAGGAGCTGGTAGAAGATCGGCTCGCCGGTCGTCGTCACCCGGTGCTGGAACCGGGTTCGCTCCAGCAGGGCGAGACTTCCGTCGGCCACCAGCCGCTCGACGGCGGCGCCGAACCCGTCCGGGTCCGCTTCGTCCATCCACCGCTCGTCGATGGTGAAGGCCACGGGCGCGCCCGCGGGCAGCACCGCGAGCGCGTTGACCAGCGCCCGCGGTGTGGCGTGCGTGCCGCCGAACGCGCCGGCCGACACCAACCCGCCGAACGCATGCGGGCGTAGTGCCGCGCGGAGTCCGTCGCCGAGCTGGAAGTCGCCGACCACGTAGTCGGCGTAGACGCCCGGCCGGTCGCGCAGACTCGCCTCCCGTGCCGCCGGCAGCGCGTCGACCCCGACGACCCGGGCCACGCCCGCGCGACGCACGAGTTCACCGACCAGCCCGGTGCCGGCGCCGACGTCGAGCACCGTCATCGATCCCGGCTCCAGCCCGAGGCTCGCGGCCGCGCGCACGAGACCCTCCGCCGCGACCTGCGGCGACCGGCACCGCAACCGTTCCTGGACGACATGCTCGTAGAGGCCGGGCACGGCGTAGATCCGCGTGTACTCGTGCAGGTGCACCGTCTCGTGCTCGCTCAACTCGATGTACTCGCCGTCGGTCACCGGCGGTCCGAGCAGCCGGACACCCGCGAACGCGTCTGCCATGCCGGCGAGACTATGCGCACGTGCCCCTGCACCGCCACCAGTGGCTACTTGAGGAGCTGGAGCAGGTGGTCGGCCAGGATCGCCGCCGAGTGGGGGTTCTGGCCGGTGACGAGATTGCGGTCCTCGACCATGTAGGGCTCCCACATCGGGCCGCGGCTGAAGTCGATGCCGACCTTCTCCTTCAGTTCCGTCTCCAGCAGCCACGGTGCCCGGGGGGCCAGGCCGACGGCTTCCTCCTCATCGTTGGTGAAGCAGGTGATGCGGTATCCCTCGAAGGGCGACTTGCCGTGGATCCTGGTGGCGAGGATCGAGGCGGGGGCGTGGCACACGATCGCGAGCGGCTTGCCGGAGGCCAGCTGCGCGGTCAGCAGGCGGCCGACATCGGCGTCGAACGCCAGGTCCGCCATGGGGCCGTGGCCACCGGGCAGGTAGACCGCGTCGTAGTCCTCCAGGCGGACGTCCGAGAGCTGCAGGGGCCGCCGCATCACCTCGGCGGAACGGATGATCTGCTCCAGCTCGAGCGCCATCTCCTCACCGCCGGCCATCGACGGACGCAGGCTCATCATGTCGACGTTCGGGGTCACGCCGCCGGGTGTGCCGACCACGACGTCGTGACCGGCTTCCGTGATCTTCTTGTAGGGCATGGCGAATTCTTCGGCCCAGTAGCCGGTCGCGTATCTGGTGCCGTCCTTCAGCACCCAGTAGGTCGCCCCGCTGACGATGAACAGGACTCTCGCCATCGCACTCGGTCTCCTTCCCCCCGAGTCGACTCGTGGAGGAATTCAGCCTTCTCAGCCTAGGCACACGCAGGGCCGGGTGCATGTGCCCAGGTTCCGAGCCCTGCCGGTCAGGGGCGCAGCGCTCGCAGCAGCAGGTCGGCCAGCTGGTCGGCGACCTCCTGGGGGGTCATCGGGCCGTCCGGGCGGTACCAGGTCGACAGGTGGTGGACCGAGCCGAAGTGGTAGTCCACGACCAGGTCGGCCGGGGTCGCCTCGGAGAAGACGCCCTCGCGCTGGCCCTCCTCGATCAGCGCGCGGAAGCGTTCGTGGTAGCGCCGGCGCTCGGCGCGCACCTGCTTGTTCTTCTCCGGACTCAGATGGTGCATGGACCGGAAGAAGATCGACGCGTCGTCGAGGTTCTCGATCGTCGTCACGACCACGTCCGCGGCCGCGCCCCGCAGCCGCTTCTCGATCGGCTCGTCCGCGTTCGCGAAGGCGTCCAGCCGCTCCTGTTGCACGCGCAGCACGCGCGCGTACACCTCGTGCAGGAGGTCGTCCTTGGAGCCGAAGTAGTGGTACAGCGCTCCCTTGGTGACGCCGGCCGCCTCCACGATCTCCTGCACGGAGGTGCGGTCGTACCCCTGCTCGGCGAAGAGCCGGGTGGCGGCGGCCAGGAGCCGCTGCGGAACAGGGGCTCCGTCGCCCTCCGTCGTCCTGGGCACTGCCGCCACCTGCCTCTCTCGTATGTCTGCTAACCCTGTTGCGGCCGGGAACGAAGTTCCCGTCGGAGGATCTTCCCACTTGCCGTCTTCGGCAGGTCGGGCAGGATCTCCACCAGCCGCGGATATTTGTAGGCGGCCAGCCTCTCCTTGCAGTAGAGGGCCAGATCGTCCGGATCGGTTGCAGCACCGGGGCGAAGACTGATGTAGGCCTTGACGGTCTCCCCGCGGTAGCCGTCGGGCACCCCGACGACGGCCGCCTCGCGCACCGCCGGATGGGTGTACAGCACGTCCTCGACCTCGCGCGGCCAGACCTTGAAGCCGGACGCGTTGATCATGTCCTTCTTGCGGTCGACGACGTACAGCCAGCCCTGGGGGTCCATGAAGCCGATGTCGCCGGTGCGCAGCTCGCCGTCCGGGAAGGTCTCGGCGGTGGCCTCGGGCCGCCGCCAGTACCCGGGCACGACCTGCGGCCCGCGTACGACGATCTCGCCCTGTTCGCCGAAGGGCAGTTCGTTGCCCTCGTCGTCGACGATGCGGACGATCGTGTCGGGGCCGGGCACGCCGACGGCCAGGGTCCCGGAGACCGGGTCCACGGGCGCCTCCAGGGTCGGCGGCACGGAGGCGCAGGGCGCGGTGCACTCGGTGAGCCCGTAGCCGTTCCTGATGTACGGCCCGTAGCCGGCCCGGAACTTCTCCACCAGGGCCGGCGGCAGGGGCGCGCCGCCGGAGGAGATGGTCGCGAAGGAGGCGAAGTGCTCCGGGGTGACGTCCGGGTGGGCGGCCAGCGCCATGAAGGCGGTGGAGGGGCCGACCGTGTAGTGCGGCCGGTGCTCGGCGAACGCCTCCAGGACCAGGCCCGGCTCGAAGCGGTACGTCAGCACCAGCGTGCCGGCGCTGGTCAGGCAGGCGCCGAGCTGGCAGACCATGCCGGTGATGTGGAAGAGGGGCGCGAGGGCGTAGTAGACCGGCGCGTCGGGCAGCCCGAGCCCGGTCCTCTGCCGCTCGGCGTTGTACATGATGTTGCCGTGCAGGTTGGTGGCGCCCTTGGGGGTGCCGCTCGTGCCCGAGGTGTAGCTGATCAGCGCGATGTCGGACGGTACCGGGTCGCGGCCCTCGGGGGCCGTGCCGCCGCGGCGCGCGACGGCCACCAGGTCCTCGGCGTCGGCGGCCTGCGGCAGCCGCTCGAAGGCCAGCACCCGCGCGTCGTCCCGGGTCTGGAAGTCCAGCTCGCTGGCGGTGAGCACGATCCGCACCGACGAGTCGGCGGCCGTGTCCCGCAGATACGACTCCCAGGCCCGCTGCGAGCAGACCATCGCGGCCACCTCGCCGTCCCGCAGGACGTGGGAGACCTCCCCCGACTTGTACATCGGGTTGACCGGTACGACGGTCGCGCCCGCCTTCCAGGCACCGAGCACCGCGATCACGAAGTGCGGCGAGTTCTGCAGGATCACGGCGACCCGGTCGCCGCGCTCCAGACCGCGCTCGGCGAGGTACGCGGCGACGGAGTCGCTCAGCTCGTCGACCTCCCGGAAGCTGAGCCGGGCGTCGAAATAGGCGAGGAAGGCGCGGTCGGGCGCCTCGGCGACGGCGGCGCGCAGGGCGTGCACCATCGACGCGGGGGGATCGACCGGGCCGCGCTGGGCCTCGTCGAGAAGCGCCACCCAGGGCCGGGCGGCGTAGAGGGACTCGGTCTGCGGCTGGGTCACCGGGTGGCCTCCCACTTCTGCTGGATGTGGTTCATGTTCGTCAGCCAGCGGTCCGGGGCGGCGGCCCGCGCCTGGTAGAAGTCGGCGACCTCGGGATGCGGAAGGATCAGGAACCGGTCCTCGGCCATCCCCTTGAACAGCGCGTCGGCGACCGCGTCCGGCTCGATGGCGGTCGGCTGGAGCACCAGGTCGCCCGCGCTGCCGGTGGCGGCGAGCATGTCGGTGCGCACGCCCTGCGGGCAGATCGCGTGCACCTTGAGGCCACGGTGCCGGTACGTCAGCGACAGCCACTCGGCGAAGGCGTACGCGGCGTGCTTGGTCACGCTGTACGGGGCGGCCCCGATCATGGTGAGCAGCCCGGCGGCGGACACGGTGGACACGAACCGGCCGCTGCCCCGCTCCAGCCAGTCGGGCAGCAGCTCCTGCGCGGCCCGCACATGCGCCATGACGTTGACGTCCCAGGCGGCGGCCCAGACCCCGGCCTCGGCCGCCTCGGACCCGCCGGAGGCGAGCCCGGCGTTGGCGCAGTACACGTCCACGCTGCCGCCGAGCGCGTCCCGGGCGGCGCCGACGATGCCGGACGCGTCACCCGGGACCGCGATCCCGCCGATCTCCTCGGCGACGGCGGCCGCCTTCTCCCCGTACAGGTCGTTCACGACGACGCGGGCGCCCTCGGCGGCGAACCGACGGGCCAGAGCTGCCCCGATGCCACCTCCCGCACCGGTGACGACGACTCGGGCATCTTGCACGGCTCCCACCATCGGTCTCCTTCGACACGACGCGACCAGACTCGGCTCAGCACGGACACACTAACCGGTCGGTATGTTTGAGAAAAGGGCAACCGTCACACCCCCTAAGGGCGCGGGGCCGCACTCCAACGCGCCCCACAGGGGCGCGGGGAACTGCGCGACCAGCCACCAGCGACCCGCACCCGGACGACGACGGAGGCCTCACATGCGGCGCCCTTCCAGACGAAGTCTGCTCACCGCGGCCACGGCGGCGGCCGTGACACCCGTACCCACGGCATCCCCGGCCGACGCCCCCGACCGCTTCGAGACCGGCTTCGACCGCCTCTCCGCCGACGGCTACTCCCTCCTCGGCCGGCAGAAGGTCGGCGTCGTCACCAACCCCACCGGGATCACCACCGACGTCCGCCACATCGTCGACGTCATGCACGCCGACCCCCGGGTCAGGCTGACCGCTGTCTTCGGCCCCGAGCACGGATTCCGCGGCACCGCCCAGGCCGGCGGCTCCGAGGGCCGCTACGACGACCCGGCGACCGGCCTCCCCGTCTACGACACGTACCTCAAGAGCGGACAGCCCCTCGCCGACGTCTTCAGCGCCTCCGGCGTGGACACGGTCGTCTTCGACATCCAGGACGTCGGCGCCCGCTTCTACACGTACATCTGGACGCTGTACGACTGCATGGAGGCCGCGCAGTCGGCGGGCAAGCGCTTCGTCGTGCTCGACCGCCCCAACCCGGTGACCGGGCGCACCGCCCAGGGCCCGGTCCTGCACCGGGAGTTCGCCAGTTTCGTCGGCCGGCAGCCGATCGCGCAGGCGCACGGGATGACGGTCGCCGAGCTCGCGAAGCTGTTCAACGCGGAGTTCCTGAGCACCCCGGTCGCGCTGGACGTCGTGACGATGACGGGCTGGCGGCGCGACCGCTTCTACGACGCCTACGCACTGCCCTGGGTGCCGCCGAGCCCCAACATGCCCACCCCGGACACCGCCCTCGTCTACTCGGGAACCTGTCTCTTCGAGGGCACCAACCTGTCCGAGGGGCGCGGCACGACCCGCCCCTTCGAACTGCTGGGCGCGGAAGGGATCGACGCGCGGTGGGCGGCCGCAGTCAACGGAGTCGGGCTGCCGGGCGTGCGGTGCCGGGAGGCGTACTTCGCGCCCACCTTCTCCAAGTTCCAGGGCAGGACGGTCGGCGGGGTGCAGCTCCATGTGCACGACCGGGCCGCCTACGACCCCGTACGGACCGGGATCGCGCTCCTGGTCACCGCAAAGAAGGTGTGGGGGGACTTTGCCTGGCGGTCGGACAACTGGATCGACAAGCTCACCGGATCCACGACCGTGCGCACGATGACCGACGCGGGCGCGGGCACGGACGAGATCGTCGGCGCCTGGCAGGACGAACTCGCCGCGTTCCGCCGGATCCGAAAGGAATTTCTGCTCTACAGGTGAGGCGCGTTGTATGGCCAACCTTGCCCGGCGGCGGGACGATGCGCGCAGATCGCACCGGTTCGGGTGACGAGGAGCCTGGTATGGCGGATCCTGGGATGAGCGTGGCTCCCTACTGGGAGCTGACCTTCGACGCCGACGGCGACCCGGAGGGCGCCGAACGCGACCGGCTGCTGGGCGAGGTCACGGCTCACGGCCTCCATGACCTGATCGTCTTCGCGCACGGCTGGAACAACGACCGTTCGGGCGCCACCGCCCTGTACCGGCGGTTCTTCGCACCGATCCCGAAGCTGGTGCCGAAGGCGAGGATCGGGTACGTCGGGGTGGTGTGGCCGTCGATGCGGTTCTGCGACGAGCCGATCCCGGACTTCCCGAAGTCGGTGGTGGCCACGGAGGCGGAGGAGAGACCGGCCCCCGTCCTCGACAAGGACACCCGGCACGCGCTCCTCGACACGTTCCCGGGCCGGGCGACCGTGGTCGAACAGATCGCCCGGATGCTGGACCAGCGCCCGGGCGGCGAGTTGGAAGAGTTCGGCCGCCTTGTACGGCTGCTCGTCGAGGTCCTGCCGGGCGGCCCCCAGCCGCTGTTCGCGGCGGACACGCTCGCGGAGGGCGTCCCGCAGAGCGAGCCGGTGCTGTTCACCGGGGACACGACGGCCCTGTGCGAGGAGTTCGCGCAGACACTGGCTTCCGTCCGGCAGGGCTCCGGCGCGGCGGATTTCGCGCTGCCCAACCCCTGGGACGGCGCGAAGGAGCTGCTGCGGCAGGCGACGTACTACGCGATGAAGCGGCGCGCCGGGACCGTCGGGGAGCGTGGGCTCGGGCGGGTCGTGGGGCAGTTGGCCGGCGTCGCCCCGCAGCTGCGGGTGCATCTGGTCGGGCACAGCTTCGGCGGCCGGCTGGTGTCGTTCGCGCTGCGCGGGCTGCCGGACGGGGTGCGCACGGTGAAGTCCGTGACGCTGCTGCAAGGGGCCTTCTCGCACTACGCGTTCGCCGCCCGGCTGCCGCACGACCCGCGCGCGGGCGGGGTGCTGCAGGGCCAGGAGAACCGGATCGACGGCCCGCTGGTGTGCTGTTACTCCCGCTTCGACGGGGCGCTCGGCACGATGTACCCGCTGGCCTCCCGGATGGCGGACGACTGCGAGTCGGTGCTGGGCGTGGACGTGGGCGACGCGCTGGGCGCCCGGTGGGGCGCGATGGGGCACGACGGGGTGCAGGCGGTGCCGGGCACCCGGTCGCTGGACCTGGCGGCGGCTCTGCGCGGCCCGCTCGCCGCGCCGGGTTGTGTGAACGTCGACGCGGCGGCGGTCGTGAAGAGGGGCGACCCGCCGTCCGGAGCGCACAGCGACATCGTGCACCCCGAACTGGCGAGGGTGGTGCTGGCGGCGGGGCGGATCGGCTGACCCCGCCGCCATGGACGTGCTCAGCGGTGCGAGGTGAACTCCACGACCTGCTGGAAGGTCGGGCGGTTCTGCCAGCTGATGTTGTAGTGCTTGATACCGCCCAGGGTGCGCTGGACGATCGAGTCGGCACACCACTGGTCGCCGGCCGAGCACAGCGAGTCCCCGGGGTAGACCGTGGACGCACTCGTACCGGCCGCCGTCTTCAGCGTGCTGATCAGGATGTCCCGGCAGGCGCTGAGGCTGCCGCCGCCGCAGTACTGCGCGGCCAGCGGCCCCGACACGCTCTGCCCGAGCACCGACCGGATGTCCTTGTCGACATAACTCCACCAGCCGTACTGGAAGGAGCTTCCGGCGTGTGCCCCGGTCGGACCGTGCGCGGCCGACGGAGTCTCGTCGATGTACAGGTTGTTGGTGAACGCGGTGTACAGGTCGGAACCGAGGCCGGGCTGGAACTCGGCCTTCACCAGCAGCGGCCACCAGGCGTCGAGGATCCGGACGGCGTCGGAGTTGGCGTACGTCTTCGAGCCCGCCGAGGTCTCCGTGCGCTTGCCGCCCGCCGTCAGCCAGGTCTGGAGCTTGGTGACGGCCGCGGCGGCCGTGGAGTCGGTCACCGTACTGCTGTTGATCACCTTCAGCAGGTCCGGCAGCACGTCCTCGGCCCGCAGGTCGGTGAGCGACGCGTCCGACATGGCCTTGACGAGCGAGGAGCGTGTGACACCGCCCGCCGCGACCAGTTTCTTCACCCGGTCGTCAAGGAGGTTGCCGCGATGGACCGAACCGTCGCCCCAGCTGGCGGTGGTGTAGTTCAGCGCCTGTTTGTTGTTCCAGGAGATGTAGTAGTCCTGGTCGACGGAGTTGGGGTGCTGGGAGGCCGGGGTGTAGTCGGACGTGTTGGTGGCCGGGTCCCAGTTCTGCCACTCGTAGGCCGCCTGCGCCCAGACCGGGAACTCGGGGTCGACACCGGTCGCCCGCACCGGGTTGTTGCCGCTGTTGTAGTACGCGGTGTGGGAGGAGTCCGCGTAGAACCAGTTGAAGGTGAAGTTGATGTGCTGCGCCGCGCTCTGGAAGGTCTGCGGGCTCTTCACGTAGTCGGGGTCGTTGAGCATCTGGAAGCCGATGATCGAGTCGGCCTCGTGCATGTAGGAGGAGCGCAGGGTGGTGTAGGCGACCTTCTTCCCGCCGACGGTCGCGCGGTATTCGACGGGTCCGTACTTCGTCTTCCACACGCGCATGGTGTACGAGCCGGCGGCCGTGCCGTCGGCCGTGGTCGGCTTCCAGGAGTTCTTCTGCTCGACCTCGTCCATGGCCGTGCAGGTGCCGTGGTACAGGTAGTGGTAGTCGTCCTGGCAGAGTTCGACGGCGTAGCTGTCGATGATGTCCTGGCCGGAGGTGGTGGCGGACCAGGCGTAGTCCTGGCCGCGGCCGAGTTCGACGTACATGCTCAGGCCGGCGAAGGAGGCACCGCGGGCGCTGATGCCCGGGCCCTGGATCTCCTGGAGCATGAGCAGCTGCGGGGCGAAGTACCCGGTCTGCGGTCCGAAGACGGCGACGGGGTGACCACTCGCGGTGTGGTTGCCGCTGACCACCAGCGCGTTGGACATCCCGCGCCTGGCCGAGCTGAGGGCGGTCGCGGTCGCCGCGGCGGAGGCGGCGGAGGCGCTCTGGCTTGCGCCGGTGCCGGTGGCGTCGTAGACCAGCGGCTCGGTCGTCACCGAACCGGAGTCCGGCAGCGCCTCGCCCTGCGGGGTGGCCGGCTTGGTGCCGTACGGGAAGCTCTCGCCGTTGTGGACGGTGAGCGCGGCCTCGGGGTCGTTGCGCTCGCGGAACGACTCCCAGACCTTGGTGCCCTGTTCCACGCCGTACTGCTGCTGGGCGGCGAGCAGCGAGAGGGCGTTGTTGACCTCGCCTCCGCCGCCGGCGCCGAACAGCGAGCCGACCACGGAGGCGAGCGCCACCAGGTCGGTGATCTTGAAGTGGTCGATGGTGCCGGCGTTGGTGATCGAGTCCTTGTGACCGGTCAGGACGTATTCGCCGGGGAAGTAACGGCCGCTGTCGGAGGCGTCGATGTAGGAGTTGATGCCGGCGAGGTAGGCGTTGGCATCGGCGAGGGCCTGCTGGCCGCGGGTGCCGTTGTTGGCGACGGCGTTGTCGATCTGCGCCTGGAGGTCGGCCTCGGTGTAGGGGGCGTTGCGGTAGAACTCCTGCTCGAGGCCCTGGTTGGAGGCGGCGCCGCCGGCGAAGGTGGTGAGCTGGCCGCGCCCGACGTGCCGGAACACGTCCATGAGCCACAGCCGGTCCTCAGCGGCGGCATAACCGGCGCCGAACTCGGTGCCGTATCTGGTGGTACCGGTGATGTGCGGGACGCCCGTCTTCTTGTCGCGGACGATCGTCACATCGGTGCGGCCCGCCGGACTCTCCGTGGAGGCGACCTGATCGGAAGCGACCCCGAACGACGAGTCGTTGAAGAACGTGTTGATCTTCGCGTCGGTGAGGGTGGAGTAACCCGTGGCCAGGTTGTTGTAGGGGCCGAGCTGGTCCTCGGCGTGGGCGGGCTGGGTGCCGAAGACCTGGTTGAGCAGGACCTGGGCGAGGGTGGCGTTGCCGTTCTCACCGGGCGGCAGGATGTCCGAACACTGGCCGCCGCAGTAGTCGTTGGAGGCGGTGGCCGCCGCGGCCGGCGTCGCCTGGGCCAGCGGGGAGAGCAGGCCGGCGACGAGGACGCATACAGACGCCGCTTTCAGGAACCCGGGGAGCTTGCGGGGAGTTCTCAGTTTGTCGAACAACGCGTGATGTCTGGTGCGCCGGGGCATGGCGGCTCCTCACGACGGGGGTGGTGCTGGACGTTACCGCCGGTATCCCCGGGATTGAAGATGAACATGCGTCAAGTTTTGGAGTGGTCGCCCGTGTCGGTGGCGTCACGGGCCGTCGGTCAAGGCGGGCGGCCTTATGGACGGCATCGGAAATCGGATGGAGCCGATTCGAGTGTCGATACGTCTATACGGCAACGCCGCGCGAAGTCCGTGCGACGCCGCCGAAGTGACCGAAGTACAGGTGCAGGTGTGACGGAGGTGCAGGGCGATGGCCGGTTTCCGGAGTCTGGCGAGACAGGTGCGAGACCCACGGTGTGATCTGGCGCTACGGCGCTACTCGCTGCGCAAGTGCCTGGAGCGGTTCGCCCCTTACGGGCACCGCGCGACCTGGGACCATCTCTGCTCGCGGGCCGGGTTCGGTCCTGAGGACCGGTCCCCCGATCCGGCGCGTCTCGTGGGCGCACTGGAGGAGTTGGAAGAGGCGCGGGCGGTCTGGCTGGCCTACGAGGTCGAGTTCGCCGAGCGCCGCAAGAAGGAGAAGCACGACGGGCTGCGCCGCCCGGGCAGCGTGGACGACTGGCACCGGCTGACCTGGGGCGGATTCGGAGTGGCCTGGTGCGACGACCCACGGGTCCACCCCGACGAACCACTGGCCGAGGTGCTGCGACGGCTGATCGCCGCCCTGGAGCGCGAACCGGGCGCGGTCTGCCCGGTGTGCGCGGGGGAGCGCCTCATCTGGAAGTACGACCTGGACCACGAGCCCTCCGCCGGTCCGGTCTGCGCGGACTGCGGGATTCTGGTGCCGCGTCCGGTGCTCACCCCCGAGGCCCTGGCCTACGCCAGGCGCGGGCGGCTGCTCATGTCGGCCTGACCACGTGGGGGTGCGCCGGGGATGCCGCACCCCCCAACTGCCGGTGGTCCCGGCCGCTGTCCATGACGGCCGTCACCCTCGCACAGGCCGGTGCCGGCCGCGTTCAGGTACGTTCCGGCAACAGGCGTGAGCCCGCGCGGCGTTGACCGAAGGCGTCGTCCGGGTTGGACAGGACGCAGGTGTCCAGCGAGAGACAGCCGCAGCCGATGCAGTCCGTGAGGTGATCGCGCAGCCGGTTGAGCTGCTTGATGCGTTCCTCCAGTTCGGCGCGCCACGCCCGCGAGAGACGGGCCCAGTCCTCCCGGGTCGGGGTGCGTTCCTCGGGGAGTTCGCAGAGGGCCTCGCGGATGGTGGCCAGGGGGATGCCGACGCGTTGTGCCGCCCGGACGAAGGCCACCCTGCGCAGCGTGTCGCGGGTGTAGCGGCGCTGGTTGCCACTGGTCCGCCGGCTGCTGATGAGACCCTTGGCCTCGTAGAAGTGGAGTGCGGAGACGGCGGCGCCGCTGCGCGCGGACAGCTGGCCGACGCTCAGCTCTTGGATCTTCTCGGGAATCTGCGGCACCCCGCAGAGCCTACCGACCCGGGTGAGCCGCGCTCCGTTGACAGGGAGCCCGCACGCGACCATGCTAAGCAGTTGCTTAGGAATGGACGCGCGACCGCGAGAGGGCCGGGAACATGGCAGAACCGAGGATCTTCACCTCCCCCGACGAGCTGAAGGCGGCCGTGGGCGAGCAGCTGGGCCACACCGACTGGCTGGAGGTCGACCAGAAGCGGATCGACCTGTTCGCGGAGGCGACGGGCGACCACCAGTGGATCCACGTCGACCCGGAGAAGGCGGCCGCGGGCCCGTTCGGGACGACCATCGCGCACGGCTACCTGACGCTGTCGCTGCTCCCGCTCTTCGGCCCCCAGCTGATCAAGGTCGAGGGCGTGAAGATGGGCGTGAACTACGGCACCAACAAGGTCCGTTTCCCCGCTCCCGTGCCGGTCGGCTCCCGGCTGCGGGCCACCGCCACGATCACCGACGTGTCGGACGTCACGGGCGGTGTCCAGGTGAGCGTCGCGTTCACCGTGGAGCGCGAGGGCGGCGACAAGCCGGTCTGCGTGGCGGAGTCGGTGTCCCGGTACTACCTGTAGGACCACTCGGCCAGCAGGGTTGCTTGGCCCGCAGGGTTACCTGGCCCCGAGGGCTACTCGGCCCCCACCATCCGCAGCACGAGGTCGGCGTAGAGCGTGCCGACCTGCTCGGGTGTGCGGGGGCCGTCCACGTTGAACCAGCGGGCGACGTCGATGCAGAGGGAGAGCACCGCGAGGGTGGTGCCGTGGATGTCGATGACGTCGAACTCCCCCGCCGCGACGCCCTCCTCGATGATCCCGCGCACCTCGGCGTCGACCTGGCGGCGCAGCCCGAGGATCTCGGCGCGGGCGTCGGGGCCGAGGGCGTCCAGTTCGTACTGCACGACCCGGGCGGTGGTGCGCCGCCCGGCGTGCCAGCGGACGAAGGAGCTGACGCCGTCCGCGAGCCGCTCGGTGGCGGTGCCCTCGCGCCGGGCCGCGGTCCGGAGGATGTCCAGGGCCTTGTCGTGACCGATGCGGCTGATCCGGTGGAGCAGCTCTTCCTTGGTCTTGTAGTGGATGTAGAGCGCGGCGGGGCTCATCCCGGCGCGGCCGGCGATGTCCCGGGTGGTGGTGGCGTGGTAGCCGCGCTCGGCGAAGGCCTCCACGGCGGCGACCAGCAGACGCCGGGCCGCGTCAGGGGTGACCTCTTCCCACGGCTCTACCTCGCCGCCGGTCGTCTCCTCCGCCGTACTCATCGCTCGCTCGCCCCTCTCGATACCGGAGCTCCACCATACCGCCGAAGCTGAGCGAGCGCTTAGTGTGCCCGCTCAGAGCTTGTCCCGCGGCTCAGAGCTTCTCGAAGGGGTCGTGTTCGGCGAGCAGCTTCTCCAGTCGAGCCTGGTCGACGCGGCTGACGATCTGCCCGGCCTCCTGGCGGTCGCGGATGACCTTCGCGAGCGTGAAGGCAGAGGTGACGAGGTAGAGGACGGCGATGCCCAGGAAGGCGCGCACCCAGGCGTCGGCGTGCAGCTGGAAGATGCCGATGGCGGTGGCCGTGATGGCGACGGCGAAGGAGGCGACGGCCTGGCCGTAGTAGGCGGCCGTGTTCTGCTGTCTGACCGGTGTGTCATTCATGGCTCGATCATCGGCGGACGTGGCCCGCGCCACATCCGTCCGGATACTCAGGGACCTACTCAGAACGCCGAAACGCCCGTCAGCGCCCGCCCGATGAGCAGTTTCTGGATCTGGCTGGTGCCCTCGTAGAGGGTCATCACCCGGGCGTCGCGCAGGAGTTTGCCGACCGGGTACTCGTCGATGTAGCCGTAGCCGCCGAAGACCTGGAGGGCGTTGTTGGCGGCGCGCACGGCGGCCTCGGAGGCGAAGAGCTTGGCCTTGGAGGACTCGGTGGCGAACGGCAGGCCGCGGTCGACCAGGTCGGCGACCCGCCAGGTCAGCAGCCGGGCCGCGTCCACGTCGACGGCGATGTCGCTGATGAGTTCCTGGACCAGCTGGTGGCCGGCGATCGGCGTGCCGAACTGCTCGCGCTCCCCCGCGTACCGCACGGCCGCGTCCAGTGCGGCCTGGGCTATGCCGACGCAGCCCGCGGCGACCGACATCCGCCCCTTGGCCAGCGCCGACATGGCGACCGAGAAGCCCTTGCCCTCGGGTCCGAGCATCGCGGCGGCGGGGACCCGGACGTCCTCCAGGATGATCTCCGCGGTGGCCTGCCCGCGCAGCCCGAGCTTGCCGTGGACGGCCCGGCGGGTGAGCCCCGGACTGTCGGCCGGCACCAGGAAGGCGGAGACGCCCTGGTGGCCGGGCGCGTCGGTGGAGCGGGCGAAGAGGAGCACCACGTCGGCCCAGGTGCCGTTGGTGATGAACATCTTGGAGCCGTTGACCACGTAGTCGTCGCCGTCGCGAACGGCGCGGGTGGTGAGGTTGCCCGCGTCGGAGCCGGTGCCGGGTTCGGTGAGGCCGAAGCAGCCGACGTACGCGCCGGAGGTCAGCCCCGGCAGCCAGCGCCGCTTCTGCTCCTCGCTCCCCCAGGCGGCGACGGTCTTGGCGACGAGGCCCAGGGAGACCGAGACGATTCCGCGCACGGAGGAGTCGCCGCGGCCGAGTTCCTCGGTGACCAGGCAGTACGACAGGTGGTCGCCGCCCGAGCCGCCGTACTCCTCGTCCACGGTCAGGCCGAGGAAGCCGACCTCGCCGAGCTTCTTGACGATCCCCCGGTCCACCTCCTCGGCGCGGTCCCAGGCGATCACGTGCGGGGCGATCTCGCGCTCGACGAAGTCCCGGGCGAGCTGCCGTACGGCGGTCTGCTCCTCGCTGAGTCCCAGGTTCACCATGCGATCACCCCACATTTAAATTAGCACTGCTAGTTTCTTGGTGCAGCCCTACTATGTGCGCCATGGCCCGACCGCGCAAGCCCCTCCTCAGCACCGACCGGATCGTCCGGGTGGCACGGGAACTCGTGGACGCGGAGGGTCTGGCGGCCGTCTCCACCCGTCGGCTCGCGGCCGAGCTGGGGGTGAGCGGGCCCTCGCTCTACAACCACTTCCGCACCAAGGACGAGATCCTGGAGGCGGTCGCGGACTCGGTGAGCGCGCAGGTCGACCTGTCGATGTTCGAGGGCGGCGACGGGCGGGACTGGCGGACCGCGCTGCACGACTGGGCGGTGTCCTACCGGGCCGCGCTCCGCGACCACCCGAACATCGTCCCGGTCCTGGCCCGCGGCCCCGGCCGCCGCCCCGCCGGACTCCGGCTCGCGGACGCCGTCTACGGCGGGATGGTCGACGCGGGGTGGCCGCCGGCGCAGGCGACGTCGATCGGGGCGCTGATGCGGTACTTCGTCATGGGGTCGGCGCTGGGGTCGTTCGCCGGGGGCTTCGTGGACGACGCGAGCGCCTACGACCCGGCCGACTATCCCCATCTCGGGCAGGCGCATCTGCTGGCGGAACAGCAGGAGAAGATCGACGAGCGGGCGTTCGAGACGGGGTTGCGGGCACTGCTGGACGGGTTGGCCCAGCAGTTCGCGGGAGCAAAAGAGACCGCGTAGCGGGTGGCGGGACGTCCTGCGGCCGGCCCGCGGCCACGACGCGCCCCGCGAGGCGCGCGGGGAACTGCGCGCGACCAGCCACCCACCCAGCCGTCCGAAATCCGCCAGCCCCGGCCCGTCCCTCCTCTCTAACCTCGGTCCCATGACGAATTCCGCACCCCGCCCGCTGCCCGCCCTCGCCGCCGTCGTCACCGTCGTGCTGTGGGCCTCCGCCTTCGTGGCCATCCGGAGTGCGGGGGACTCCTACTCCCCCGGTGCCCTCGCCCTCGGCCGGCTGTTCTCCGGGTCCCTCGCGCTCGGGCTGCTCTGTCTCGTGCGGCGCGAGGGGCTGCCGCCCCGGTCCGCCTGGCGGGGCATCGGGATATCCGGCGTGCTGTGGTTCGGCTTCTACATGGTCGCCCTGAACTGGGGCGAACAGCAGGTGGACGCGGGGACGGCCGCCCTCGTGGTGAACGTCGGCCCCCTGCTGATCGCCCTGCTCGGGGCCCGGCTGCTCGGTGATCCGATGCCGCCCCGGCTGCTCGCGGGGATGGCGGTGTCGTTCGCGGGTGCGGTGACCGTGGGGCTGTCGATGGCCGGCGGGGGCGGTTCCTCGGTGCTGGGCGTGGTGCTGTGCCTGCTCGCGGCCGTCGCCTACGCGGCCGGTGTGGTCTCCCAGAAGCCCGCCCTGGCCCGGGCGAGCGCGCTGCAGGTGACGACGTACGGGTGTCTCGTCGGCACCGTGGCCTGTCTGCCGTTCGCCGGGCAGCTGGTGCGCCAGGTCGCCGACGCGCCGCTGTCCGCGACCCTCGACATGGTGTATCTCGGGGTCTTCCCGACCGCGCTTGCCTTCACGACCTGGGCGTACGCCCTCGCCCGGACCACCGCGAGCCGGATGGGTGCGACGACGTACGCCGTGCCGGCGCTGGTCGTGCTGATGTCCTGGCTGGCCCTCGGCGAGGTGCCGGGGCTGGTCACCCTGGCCGGCGGGGTGCTGTGCCTGGCCGGTGTGGCGGTGTCCCGGTCGCGGACGCGGACGCGGGCTCCCCGTGCCGTGCCGGTGGCCGGGGAGCCGCACTCCGAACAGGTGCCGTGACGGTCGTACGGGGGTCAGAAGACGACCAGCGCCCGGCCGCCCTTGCCCGCCAGCATGTTCTCGAACGCCGCGGGGATGCCCTCCAGCGCGATCCGTTCCGTCACCAGCGCGCCCAGGTCCAGACGGCCGGCCCGGACGTGCTCGGCGAGCACCGGCAGGTCGTGGGCCGGGTCCGAGTTGCCGTAGACGCAGCCGGAGAGGGTGCGGCCCCAGTGGAAGAGCTCCAGGGCGTTGAAGGTGACCTGCTCGCTCTTGCCGCCGATGCCGACCACCGTCGTACGACCGCCCCGGCGGGTGGACTCCCACGCCGCGCGGATGCTGACCGCGCGGCCGACGCACTCCACGGAGACGTCGACGCCCTGTTTGCCGGTGAGGGCACGGATCGCCCGGGGCGTGGTGTCGGAGGCGACCACGTAGTCGGTGGCGCCGGCGGCCCGGGCCAGCTCCTCCTTCGCCGCGGAGACGTCCACCGCGACGATCCGGGACGCACCCGCGATCCGGGCCGCCTGCACCGCGGCCAGGCCCACCCCGCCGACGCCGAACACCGCGACGGTCTCGCCCTCCCGGACCCGCGCGGAGTTGTGGACGGCGCCGTAGCCCGTCAGCACCGCGCAGCCGAGGAGGGCCGCGTCGGTGAGCGGGATGCCGGCCGGGAGCGGCAGGACGCAGGACTCGGCGACCACCGTCTCCTCGGCGAACGCGGCGACGTTCAGGCCGGGGTGCAGGTCGGTGCCGTCCGCGGTACGGGCGTAGACGTCGGCGGAGCCGTTCAGCGCGTTGGCGCACAGCCAGACCTCGCCGAGCGTGCAGGCGTGGCATGTTCCGCAGGAGGGCGCCCAGTTGAGGACGACCGGGGCGCCGGGTGACAGCCGGGTGACGCCCTCCCCCACGGCGACCACCGTGCCCGCGCCCTCGTGGCCGAGGACCGCCGGGACCGGCACCCGCATGGTGCCGTCGGACAGGGAGAGGTCGGAGTGACAGACACCTGCGGCGGCGAGGCGGATCCGGACCTGGCCGGGGCCGGGGTCCGGGAGGTCGATCTCGGTGACCTGGAGCGGGGCGCCCACGGCGGGCAGTACGGCGGCTCGGACTGTGGCAGCCATCAGAGCAACCTCCTCAGAACTGGAGGGACTTGGTCTGGAGGTACTCGGCGAGGCCGTGCGCGCCGAGTTCCCGGCCGACGCCCGACTGCTTGTATCCGCCGAACGGTGCGAGGGGGTTGAAGCGGCCGCCGTTGATGTCGACCTGCCCGGTGTCCATGCGCCGGGCGAAGGCCACCGCCTCCGCCTCGTCCCCGGCCCAGACGGCGCCCGCGAGCCCGTAGACGGTGCCGTTGGCGATCCGGAGCGCGTCCTCCTCGTCCACGTAACGCAGGATCGACAGCACCGGGCCGAAGATCTCCTCCTGGGCGACGGTCATCTCCGGGGTGACGTCCGCGAGCACGGTCGGGCTGACGAAGTATCCCTGCTCGCGCGGGGATTCGGCCCCTCCGGCGACCAGCCGGGCGCCCTCCGCGACCCCCTTCTCGATGTAACCGCGCACCCGGGCCCGCTGCTTGGCGCTGACGACCGGCCCGATGCGGTCCCCGTACTTGGCGGCAGCGGCGGCCGCCAGCTCCACCGCCTGCGCGTACTGGTCGGTGTGCACCAGCATCCGCGTCCAGGCGCTGCACGTCTGGCCGGAGTTGGCCATCACGTTGGCCACCCCGACGTTGACGGCCTTGGCGAGATCGGCACTCGGCAGGATGACGTTCGCGGACTTGCCGCCCAGTTCGAGAGCCACCTTCTTCACGGCCGCACCGGCCACCGCGCCGATCTGCTTGCCGACGGCCGTGGAGCCGGTGAAGGAGACCAGGTCGACCCCCGGGTGCTCGGCGAGGGCCTGCCCGGCGACCGGGCCGAGGCCGGTGACCAGGTTGAACACACCGGCCGGGAAGCCCGCCTCGGCCACCGTCTCCGTGAACAGCTGGGCGGTGAGCGGGGTGTCCTCGGCGGGTTTGAGTACGACCGTGCAGCCGGCGGCGAGCGCCGGGGCGACCTTGGCGACGATCTGGTGCAGCGGGTAGTTCCAGGGCGTGATCGCGCCGACCACGCCGACCGGCTCCTGGTGGACGGTCGAGTTGCCGACCTTCTCCTCGAAGAGATGGGTCGCGGCCAGCTCGGCGTAGGAGCCGGCGACCGCGATCGGCAGCCCGGCGTGCACGGCCTGCGAGAACTGCGGCGGCGAGCCCAGCTCCGCGGTGACCGTCTCGGCGATCTCGTCCTGGCGGGCCGCCAGGGCGTCGCGGAGCGCGCCGAGCAGGGCGGCCCGCTCGGCGGGCGGGGTGGCGGCCCAGGCCGGGAGGGCTGCACGGGCGGCGCGTACGGCGGTGTCGACGTCCAGCGCACCGCCCGCCGGGACCTGGCCGATGACCTGCTCGTCGACCGGGTTCACGACCTCGATCACGTCCTGGCTCTCGGCGGCGCGCCAGGCGCCGTCGATGTACAGGCCGTCGTGTGCCTTCATGCTGCTTCCTCCCGGCGGTGCTGGGTCTCCGGCTCACAAACTAGCGGCGATAGTTTTTCGGCACCAGGGGTCGGCGCCGGAGACACGTGCGTGGCAGGACCATCAGAAGTCGACCTGGGCTCGTTCGTCCACCCGCCCCACGCTCTCCTGGGCGAAGGCCTTCTCGTAGGCCCGCCGGATCTCCTCGATCTTCCGGTCGCCGCGCTTCGCCGCCGACTCCGGGTACAGCAGGGTCAGCTCGTACGACCGCTCCTTCTCGATCGCGCCGTGCGCGTCCCGCCACTGCCCGCGCCCGCTCTGCACGGTCAGCCCGTCGGGGAAGTCCGGGGTGACCTCCTTGTCGACGAAGGCCGTGAACTGCCGGTCGGTGACGGCCGGGCCGCCGTCCGGCCGGGCGGTGCCGAAGAAGAGCCGGGTCTCGACGTAGGCCTTTCCGCGCACCGGCACGGCCGCGGGCCGGTCGTCGGCCAGCGCCGTGTACGCGGCGGGGGTGCCGGCCAGCAGAACTCCGGCCAGCGCGAGGGCCGACCGGTTACGGAGCGAATGAGTACGCATGCCCCCTTCTTAGGGGGTTTGCCCCTCTCAAGTCCCCGATTCCCGCCGGGGTTCACTCATCCAGGTCGAACATCGGCGCCGCCCCACCGGGGGCGCGGAGAGCCACGCGACCAGCCGCGACGGCGCCGCGGACCGCATCCGACGGGGGCCGCGGCGGCCGGGCGGTGCGGGCGGCCGCACCGCCCGGTCACTGCGTCGCGGTCAGGTGGGCGAAGACCACCACGTTGCTGGTGTAGCCCGTCGTCCGGCTGAAGAGGCCACCGCAGGTGATGACGCGGAGTTCGGGACGCCGGGTCTTGCCGTACACCTCTTTGCTCGGGAAACCGGCCTTGTCATAGACCTTCACCCGGTCCACGGTGTACACGGCGGTACGGCCGTCCGCGCGCCCGGCCTCGATCCGCTTGCCCGGCTTCACCTGGGCGAGCGCCGCGAAGACTGCGGGCCCCGTCCTGGTGTCGCGATGGCCGACGGCGACCGCGAGGCCGGACTCGCCCGGCGTGGCGCCGCCCTGGAACCAGCCGATCAGCTTCGGGTCGTCGACCGGCGGTGTCTCCAACTGCCTTTCCCTGTCGAGCCGGACCCCGATGACCGGCGCGTCGACGCCCAGGAACGGGATGCGCATCGACGTCGGCCGGGACCGGGGCAGCGGGCGGGGCGGGGGCCCGTCGGCCCCGTCCCGGCCCGCGCCCGGGCCGGCCGCCGCCAGGGCGTCCGACCCGTCCGGCCCGTCGGACCCCCAGCACCGGACCACGGTCACCAGGATGATCGCCAGCAGGGCCGTCCTGGCGAGGCGGTAGGCGCGGGTCCGGTACCAGGGCCTGCGTCTGCGCCTACGCGGCGCCATGGGGCCGACGGCGGATCAGCCGGACGTACACCACACCACTGGCCGCGACCAGGCCCACGGCCGTGGCCGCGGCCACCGGCGAGAACGCGGCCGCCGTGTCGGCGAGGCCGCCGCCACCCGCGTGCACACCGCCCTGCGGGCCACCGTGTTCGTCACCCTGCCCCCAGCCCCCGTCATTGCGCTGGTTGTCCTCGATCTGCCCGTTCGGACCCCCCTGCCCGTTCGGGCCGCCCTGCCCGTTCGCGCCACCCTGGTCGTTGTGGCCGTTCTGGTCGTTCGGACCGTTCGGACCGTTCGGACCGTTCTGGCCCTGCGCCCCGTCCTGCTTGCCGTCATGGCAGTTGAGCCGGAAGACCTTCTCCTTCAACGCGCCGGACACGGTCCACGAGAGCTTGTACTGCCCGTCCGCCAGCCCCAGCGGGTCGGTGTGACCGGCACCTCCGGCGAGCTGGATGGTGCCGGCGACCGTGGCGGCGGTGGGCAACGGGGGCTGTGGCGTGATGGTGTAGGCGATACCGGGGAGGACGTCGAAGTTGACGGCGTCGAGATAGAACCTGCAGACCACCGGGTCGTCCTTCGACACGCCGAAGGGCACGCCCACCCGGTGGATCCTGATGTCGCCGTTCTCCCCTACGGCCGCCGCGTTCGGCGCCGCCACCCACGACGCGCCCGCCGCGGCGAGGGCGGTGAGGACGACGGTTGCGCCCGCACGGGGTCCGGCGATGCGTGGAAGTGTGAGCGTGGGCATGCAAGCTCCTCCGAGTTAGACGATTTTCATACAAATCGACCTTTCGTCTGGACTGTCACCCATGCACTCCACGGCCCGTGGCATCAACCTCCGACGCGCCGTCAGATATCGCTCGTGCGGCGCAACGCCGGGCCCTTGCGCCGTGTCCCCGTCACCTGATCGGCGCCCTCGGACCGCCCCACCGCCCCCGGCGAGCGCACCGCCACCCCCGCCGAGACCAG
The DNA here is from genome assembly GCF_053597895.1 of Streptomyces sp. NPDC001220. Classification (NCBI taxonomy): domain Bacteria; kingdom Bacillati; phylum Actinomycetota; class Actinomycetes; order Kitasatosporales; family Streptomycetaceae; genus Streptomyces; species Streptomyces sp. NPDC001220. Next base: position 109,118 of record NZ_JBSFJE010000005.1, on the reverse strand, counting down.
CAGCAACGCGCCCAGCATCACGAACGGAGCGGCCACCCCGGCCACCCCCGCCACCAGCCCCGCCCCGGCCGGCGCCGCCACCTGGCCCAGGCGGTTGCCGGTCAGCCGCAGGGCGAGCGCCGTGGACCGGGCGCCCTCGGGCGCGGCCTGGACGACCGTCGTCATCGACAGCGGCTGCCCGACCCCCAGGCAGAAGCCGAGCGCGGCAAGCATCAGGGCCAGGACCCACACCGGGACCGGCAGCGCGATCCCCGCGCACAGCACGGCCGCCAGGAAGCACGTCACGGTCAGCAGGAGCGGCCGGCCGAGCAGTCGCAGCAACGGCGTGAGAACCAGCCGGCACGCGATCGTCGCCCCCGCCCGGACACTGAGCAGGACGCCGATCACCGCCGGTGCGATGCCCCGGTGCTCGCCGACCACCGGGAGGTACGCGGTGAGGATGTCGGTCGCGGACAGGACCGACAGGCTGACCAGCATGCCCGCCGGGACGCCCCGGGCGCGCAGGATGCCGCCCACCGGGACGCGCCCGCCCGGCTCGGGACGGGACGTCACCGCCGTACGGTCCTCGATGCGCCACAGCGAACCGAACGCGACCGCCGCCCCCGCACCCGCCACGACGAGGGCGAGCGCGCTGCTGCCCGCCATGTCGGGGCCGCCGATCAGCGCGCCCGCGGCGACCGGCCCGATCAGCTGGCCCAGCGACGCGCCGATGGTGAAGTGGCCGAAGTTGCGGTCCTGTTCGTGCGGGGCCGACTGGCGGGCCACCAGCGACTGCGCGCCGATCACGAAGCAGAGGTGGCCGAGGCCCATCACCCCGCTCCACAGGGCCATCGCCCAGAGGGAGTTCGCGAGGCCGCTGAGCGCACAGCCGACGGCTATCAGCACCACACCGACCGGCAGCAGCGGCGCGCAGCGGCCGTGGTCGGTGCGGCGGCCGAGCGGTACGGCGGCGAAGAGCGGGAGCAGGGCGTAGACACCGGCGATGACACCGACGGCCCGTTCGTCGGCGCCGAGCGCCAGCGCCCGGTAGGAGACGGCGGGCCGGGCCATCGACACCGCGCCCTGCGCGAAGCCGAAGGCGATGACGAGGCGGAGCAGCCAACCGCGGTTCCTGCCGGGCGCCATGGTGAAGTCCTCCGTGCGGTGGGTCAGATGATGCCGAACAGGATGCCTGCCCCGAGCACCACGAGTGAGGTGAGCGCGGCCCACTTGACGACGAAGCGGGTGTGGTCGCCGAACTCCACCTTGGCCATCCCGACCAGCACGTAGACGGCCGGCACCAGGGGGCTCGACATGTGCAGCGGCTGGCCGATGATCGAGGCGCGGGCGATCTCCACGGAGGAGACGCCGTGCGCCTGGCCGGCCTCGGCGAGGACCGGGAGGATGCCGAAGTAGAAGCCGTCGTTCGACATGAAGTACGTGAGCGGGATGCTGAGTACGCCGGTGACGAGGGCGAGGTGCGGGCCCATGCCGTCGGGGATGTTGTCGACGAGCCAGGTGGCCATGTGGTCGACCATCCCGGTGCCCTGGAGGACGCCGGTGAAGACGGCGGCGGCGAAGACCATGCCGGAGACGTTGAGGACGTTCTCGGCGTGGGCGGCGAGGCGGGCCTTCTGGGCGGGCATGTGCGGGAAGTTGACGGTCAGCGCGAGTGCGGCGCCGAGCAGGAACAGCACCGGGATCGGCAGCCACTCCATGATCATGGAGGTGAGCAGGGCGACCGTGAGCAGCGCGTTGAACCAGTACAGCCCGGGGCGCAGGGTCTCGCGGTGCGGGTCGAGGCCCTGGAAGCCGTCGTCCTCCGCCGGCCGGTCCGCCTCGGAGCCGGTGCCGGAGCCGGTGCCGGTGCCGGTGCCGTGCACCGCGGACTTGCCCGAGCCGGTTCCCACGCTCGTACCAGTACCCGCACCCGCACCCGCACCCGCACCCGCACCGACCAGTACGGTCTCCGTTTCCCGCTCCTTCTCCTCGACCAGCGCCTCCTCCAGCGTCAGCACACCGAGCCGGTTGCGCTCACGGCGGCCGAGGACGTAGGCGAGGGCGATCACGAAGAGCAGCCCCACGGCGAGTGCCGGGATCATCGGCACGAAGATGTCGCTGGCGTCCAGCTTCAGCGCGGTCGCCGCACGTGCCGTCGGTCCGCCCCAGGGCAGCGTGTTCATCACGCCGTTGGCCATCGCGGCCACCCCGGTCATCACGACCAGGCTCATCTTCAGGCGCTTGTACAGCGGGTACATCGCCGAGACGGTGATCATGAAGGTGGTGGAGCCGTCGCCGTCGAGGGAGACGATGGCGGCGAGCAGGGCCGTACCGACGACGATCCGCAGCGGGTCGGCCTTGCAGAACTTCAGGATCCCCTTGACGATCGGGTCGAAGAGGCCCACGTCGATCATCACGCCGAAGTAGACGATCGCGAACATGAGCATCGCCGCGGTGGGCGCGAGGCTGGTGACGCCGTCGATGACGTAGTCACCGAGCTTGGCCCCCTTGCCGACGAACACACAGAACAGCGCGGGGATCAGCACGAGTGCCGCGATCGGCGACATCTTCTTCAGCATGATCAGGACCAGGAAGGTCGCGATCATGGTGAAGCCGAGGATGGTCAGCATGAGTGGAACACCTAACGTTCGCCCTTGAACTCCCACCAGGGCCGGCGGTGCGATGACGTTAGGTCGCGTCAAACGTCGTTAACAAGACGTTGACACGCGAGCAATAAGCGCAAAACTCCAGGTCACGGGGGTGTGACGACCGGGGTGGCGGCTCTGGGCGCTCCGTCGGCAGCGGATTCGGGCCCGGGAATCGGGCTCAGGAGTCGGGCCCGGGAATCGGGCTCAGGTGTCGGGCTCAGTCCAGCACCCGTGCCAGATAGGCCCGCAGCAGCTCCCGGGTCTCCGTGATGATCGTCTCGTCGCCCTCCGGGTTCATCCGGAAGGACAGGTGGACCAGGGTGTCGGCGGTCTCCACGGCCACCAGGAACGTGCGGCGCAGGTCCTCGTCCGGGGCGCGGCCGATGTAGTCGGAGAGCAGGTCGGTGAGGCGGTCGGCGACCCTGCGGTTGGGTTCGGCGTGGCGGGCGCCGACCGGGATCTGGTTGCCGAAGTCGACGAGGGAGAAGCCGGGGGCGGTGCGCTTCATGGCCAGGTACTCGTCCAGCACCGCGTCCATCGCCGCCCGCCAGTCGCCCTTCGGCGCGTCCTTCAGCCGCTCGGCGACCCGCTCGGTGTAGCGCTCCAGGTTGCGCTGGGCGAGAGCGTCGACCATCTGCCGTTTGTTGCCGAAGAAGCGGTAGACCGAGCCGATGGGCACCCCGGCGCGCACCGCGACGGTCCGGGTGCTCAGCTCCTCGTAGCCCACCTCGTCGAGCAGGTCGGCGCAGGCGTCGAGAATCCTGGTCAGCCGTTCCGCACTGCGGCGCTGGACGGGAGCTTTGCGTAGCGAGGGCGCTGGGGGCACGGGCTTCATGATGCCTTTCCGCAGGGAGCAGGTGAACCTCGCCCCCCAGTACGGAGACGGATGGCCCATGCACTCATCCGGGCGGTGTGCCGTCGCCGCCGGCCGCGGCACCGGAGTGCGCGGGGGAAGCCCCCGCCTCCGGAAGACCGGCCGTCGGCGTCCGCGTGGCTGCCCGCGCCGAGGTCGGTGTGGCCGTCGCCGTCGGCGCGGCCGTCCGTGCCGGTGTCGTCATGTCCAGCGGCGTCGGCGTGACTGTCCGCGCCGGTTTCGGTGCGGCCGTCGGCGTCGCCTTCGCCGTCTCCGCACCCGACGCCGTGACGTCCGCCGTGCTCTCGACGGGTTTGCCCTGTACGGCCCACACCGTGCCGTCGTCCGCGTAGAGCCGGGCGGTGATGTGGTGGGTGCCGTGCGGGACGAGCCTGGCGGGGAGGTGGTACGCGGGGGTGCGCAGCCGGGTCACCAGGCCGCCGTCCACGAAGAGGTAGGCGAGGCCGTGCCCGGCGACCGCCCGGGCCGCGGTGCCGGCCCGGGAGAAGCGGAAGCGGTGCACGTCGAGCCGTACGTCCCAGCCTCCGGCGGTGTCGGGCGTGACCACCGTGCCCACCTCGGGCGCCTGCTTCTTGCCGATCTCCCGGTAGTGGCGTCCGCCCTCGTCCGTGTCGTCCAGGATCTTGCCCACCGGTGAGGGCGACCCCGTCTCCCGTTGCTCGTGCGCCTCCCCGGTCCCGCACCCCGCCGCCGCGACCAGCAGCAGCACGCAGACCGCGAGCGCGCCCGGCAGTCCACGCGTCCACGACATGCCCGGGAGCGTAGAACAGCGCGCCCGAGACCGGATCCCCCTGAAGTCGGGTTCTCGCCGTCCCCCGCTGGGATGATCCCGGCCCTCTTGCACCCGCCCCGACTCAATCCTACGGTGTTACATAGGAATCAGGCATGCACCGGCCCAGGGAGCGATCATGAGCGATGGGGGCACCTCCCGCGCGAGCGTGTTCGAGCATGAGGGAGCGCGGAAGACCGCCGAGGGACTGACATATCTCTCGGGGTTCGGCAACGAGCACTCCTCGGAGGCGGTGCCGGGCGCCCTGCCCGAGGGCCGCAACTCCCCGCAGCGCGCCCCCCTCGGCCTGTACGCGGAGCAGCTCAGCGGTACGGCCTTCACCGAGCCGCGGGCCAGCAACCGCCGCTCCTGGCTGTACCGGATCCGGCCCTCGGCCGCCCACCCGGCGTTCACCCGGGCCGCCGGCGACGGGGCGCTGCGCACCGGCCCCTTCACGGATGTCGCCCCTGACCCGAACCGGCTGCGCTGGAACCCGCTGCCGGAGCCGGCGCCCGGTACGGACTTCCTCGCGGGCCTGTGGACCCTCGGCGGCAACGGCGACGCGACCCAGCGCACCGGCATGGCCGTGCACCTCTATCACGCCAACTGCTCGATGGAGCGGGTCTTCTCGGACGCGGACGGCGAACTGCTGATCGTCCCGGAGCGCGGCGGGCTGCTGCTGCGCACGGAGTTCGGCCTGCTGCATATGGAGCCGGGACATGTGGCGTTGATCCCCCGTGGGGTCCGCTTCCGTGTGGAACTGCTGGATGCCACGGCCCGGGGCTATGTGTGCGAGAACTACGGCTCGCCCTTCCGCCTCCCAGATCTGGGCCCGATCGGCGCCAACGGCCTCGCCAACGCCCGTGACTTCCAGGCCCCCGTGGCCGCCTACGAGGACGTGGAGGGCCCGGTGGAGGTGGTCAACAAGTTCTGCGGCCACCTGTGGACCGCCACATATGACCACTCCCCCCTGGACGTGGTCGCCTGGCACGGCACACATGTGCCCTACCTCTACGATCTCCACCGTTTCAATGTGATCGGCAGCATCTCGTACGACCACCCCGACCCGTCGATCTTCACGGTGCTGACGTCCCCGTCGGACACTCCCGGCCTGGCGGGCGTCGACTTCGTGGTCTTCGCCCCGCGCTGGCTGGTCGGCGAGAACACCTTCCGGCCGCCGTACTTCCACCGGAACGTGATGAGCGAGTACATGGGCCTGGTCGAGGGCGCCTACGACGCGAAGGCGGAGGGCTTCGTGCCCGGCGGCGGCTCCCTGCACAACATGATGTCGGCACACGGCCCGGACCGGGAGACGTTCGACCGGGCGAGCGCGGCCGACCTGCGCCCGCAGAAGATCGACGACGGCCTCGCCTTCATGTTCGAGACCCGCTGGCCGGTGACGCTCACCCCGCAGGCGGCGACCGCCGAGCACCTGCAACGGCGCTACGACGACGTGTGGCAGGGCATGGAACGCCACTTCCGGCCCTTGCACTGAAGATTCCCTACCGGTACGGATGGCCCGTGACCTCCTTCGCCCCGGACTCGATCGTCCTGAACCGCAAGCTGCCGCTCTGGTACCAGGTGTCGCAGTCGCTGCGCGCCTCGATACTCGGCCGTTCGCCCCGGGACCCGCTCCGGCTGCCCACCGAGGAACAGCTGGCGGAGCACTTCGGCGTGAGCGTGCTGACCATGCGGCAGGCGCTGAAGGAACTGGAGGACGAGGGCCTGATCAGCCGGCACCGCCGCCGGGGCACCTTCATCGAACCGGACGCCCGGCGGGGCACCCCGGTACGGCTCCTCGGCTCGGTGGACGCGATCGTGGCCCAGCAGTCCGGCATGACGGCCGAGCTGCTGGACCACGGCACGGCACCCGTGACGGGCGAACTCACCGAGTACTTCCCGGATCTCGACGTGGTGGCGACGTACCACCGCCTGCGCAGCGACGAACAGACCGGTGAGCCGACCAATCACGCCCGCAACCACGTCCGCCCCGAACTGGCCGGACGCATCGACCCGGAGGACCTGGCCCGGCAGCCCATGACCAAGGTGCTGCGCGACGTGGTCGGCGCGGACATCAGCCGTATCACGGACACGGTCGAGGCCCGGCTGGCCGACCCGGAGACGGCCCGGCTGCTCCAGGTCCCCCTCCTCAGCCCGATCCTGCACTACACGGGGGTCACCTACGACACCGCCGGCCGGGTCCTGGACCTGGCGGTCATCCACTACCGGGGCGACCGTTTCTCCTTCACGGTCACCCTCGACGCCACCTGAACTCGTCGTACGATGCCGGGCGTGACGCACGACGACGCTCCGCTGCTTGCGGACCTCATGCCGTGGTCCGTCGCACCACTACGGCTCGGCCGGGGGTGGCCGACGGCCCCTGATCCGGCGACCCTCAAGGCCCGCTGGGACACCCTCCTCAAGGCCGAGGGCCCCGACCGCGAGACCCTGTTCGAACCGACGCGCGCCCGCACGGTCCATTCGGCCGTGCCCCAGCTGCCGGGGCAGCCGACCGGTACGGAGCGGCTGGCGCAGGCCTCGGGCCCGTGCGCGGATCCGGTCCGCGTGCTGTCCGCTCCGTTCGACGAACAGTGGCTCGTCCCGGACCACCGCCTCATCGACACGGCCCGACCGGAGTTGTGGCGGGTGGCGGACGGCCACCAGATCTTCGCCGTGGAGTCGGCGGAGGGCATGCCGCTGCTGGCGACCTCCCTGCTGCCCACCCTTCGCGCCGGCCGCGTCCGCCCGCTGTACCGCCGCCCGGGCGGCGCGGAGCCGAACCTGGCACCGGGACTGCTGGAGCACCTCGCCGACCGCCTGGGCGTCGCTCCCGCCCCGCCGGACGTCCTGGCCTGGGCCCTGGCGACGATCCGCCCGGACCACACGGTCCCGCTCACCGAGGACCCCGATCTCTGGTCCCGGGGCGTGCGGTTGGGCCACCGGGCCCTCTGGCTGCTGCGCCGCGACGGCGAACGCCCGAAGCTCCCGGGCGGCCGCCGCCCCTACGTGCGCGCCCCGCTCCCCTCCCGCCCGCTCACCGTCCGCTACGACCCGCAGGAGGAGACCCTGCACATCGACGAGGGCCGCGTCTCGCCGGTACCGCCCCAGGCGTGGGAGTTCGCGATGGGTGACGTGAAGATCCTGGAGGCGTGGTTCGCGGCACGGACGACCCCGGCGGAACCGGGAACGCTGGCGGCGATCGTCCCGCGGGCCTGGCCCCAGTCATGGACGTCGGATCTGCTGGAGCTGATCACGGTCCTGACCTTGCTGGCGGACGTGCGCGCCCAGCGAGCCGAGTGGGAGATCGAGTCACAGATCACGGCCACGGACCTGACGACGGCCGGCCTGCTCCCACCCCCGGAGGCAGCCCGCAGACCAGCCTCGATCCTGGAGCACACGGAAGAAGGCCCGGCGGGTCAGCTGACGCTGCTGTGACCACCCTTCCCGGGAGGGGTGGCGCCTACGACGACGCGAACCCGTCCAGAACCCTCCCCAGCGCCCGCCGGAAGACCCCCTCCAGATCAATCGGCCCCGCATCCTCCGCAAACGCCGCGGCCATCCGCGGATACGCCCCCGAAGCGATCTGCCCTCCGAGATAGGCGATGCGCACCGCGTTCTCCTGCTCCTCCGACCACGGCAGACTCCGAGCCCGCTCGGCCGTGTCGAGTTCGTTCCGCACATAGGTGGTCACCACGCCGTTCACCATGGCGATCAGCTCCAGCTTCGTCCCGTACGGAGCATCCAGCGGATCCAGGCAGGCCAGGCAGTGCTCCAGATACCGCAGGGCGTGGGGGCTGAACCCATAGACCGGTGACATGAGACGTGGCATCCAGGGATGCCGGTACATCAGCTCCCGCGTCTGCTCGGCGACCCGCACCATGTCGGCCCGCCAGTCTCCCGTCGGCTCCCACAACTCGTGCTCCGCGCCGACCGCGTCAACCATCAGCTCGTACAAGTCCTCCTTGCGGGGGACGTAGTTGTACAGGGACATCGTCCCGCATCCCAACGCGGCCGCCACATGCCGCATCGACACGGCGTCCAGCCCCTCCGCATCGGCGATCCGCACCGCGGCCGCCGCGACGTCGGCACGCGTGAACGCGGGCCTCGGCCCCCGTCCCGCCCGTTCGGGGCGGGCCCAGATCACCTCGGGTTCGGCCCCTCGGACTGACATCGGTCATCACCTCGCCCACCATGCTAGTTACGTACACCGTACGTAGTGCGCTATGGTCGACCCATGGATACTACGTACGCTGTACTTAGTGAAGGTCTGGAGAAGTGCTTCGGCGCCGTGCACGCCCTGCGCGGCCTCGACCTGGCCGTCCGGCAGGGCTCGGTCTGCGGACTGCTCGGGCCGAACGGGGCGGGGAAGACGACGGCCGTACGGCTGTTGACCACGCTCCTTCGGCCGGACGCGGGCTCCGCCCGGATCGCGGGGCACGACCTCGTACGGCAGGCGGCGGCCGTGCGCCGCAGCATCGGCGTCACGGGGCAGTACGCCTCGGTCGACGGCGATCTCACCGGCCGCGAGAACCTGCGCCTGTTCGCCCGGCTGCACCGGGTGCGGGGACCGAACGACCGGGCGGCCGGACTGCTCGACCGCTTCGGCCTCGCCGAGGCCGCCGACCGCAAGGCCGCCACCTACTCGGGCGGTATGCGCCGGCGTCTCGACCTCGCGGCGAGCCTGGTCCGCCGGCCCGAGGTGCTGTTCCTCGACGAGCCCACCACCGGCCTCGACCCGGTCAGCAGGAACGGCGTCTGGGACGCGGTGCGGGAGCTGACGGCGGACGGTACGACCGTGCTGCTGACCACGCAGTACCTGGAGGAGGCCGACCGACTCGCCGACGACATCGTGCTGATGGGCGAGGGCCGGGTGGCGCAGACCGGCACCCCCGCCGAACTCAAGGCGCTCATCGGCTGGTACGCGGAGGCGGTGGTAGCCGATCCGGACGCGCTGGCCAGGGCCGCCGCCGTCCTCGACCGCCTCACCGGGACCGAGCCGCGGTTCGACCACGACCGGCACACCGTCGGCGCCCTCACCACCGACCCGACGCTCACCCTCCCCCGGCTGGTACGCGAACTCGACGCGGCGGAGGTGCGGTTGCTCGACGCGAGCCTCAGACCGCCGACCCTGGACGACGTTTTCCTCCGACTGACGGGAAGTCCCGCATGAGCACGCTCGCGTACGACGGTGCGGCGATGGTGGGCCGGCAGCTGCGCCGGGTCCGCAACAGCCCGGGTCTGGTGGTCCTCACCCAGATGATGCCGGTCAACATGCTGCTGTTCTTCGGCTACGTCTTCGGCAGCGCGCTGGCGATGCCGGGCCCGGAGTACCGTTCCTTCCTCGTGCCGGGGCTGCTGGTGGCGACCGCGGCCGGCGGGGTGATGACCGGGATGTTCCAGGCCGCCCAGGACACCCACCGGGGTGTGACGGACCGCTTCCGGACCATGCCGGTGAGCCGGGCCGCCGTACCGCTGGGGCAGGCTGTGGCCGATCTCGTCGTCACCACGGCGGGTACCGTGCCCCTGCTCCTGGTGGGCCTCGCCGTGGGCTGGCGCGTCGAGGGATCGGCGGTCGCGGCCGTCGGCGCGGTGGGGCTGCTGCTCCTGTTCCGGTTCGCCTGCACGTGCGTCGGCATCTTCCTCGGTCTGCTCAGCCGCAGCGAGGAGGCCGCGGGTCAGCTCGGCGCGGCGTCCTTCGTCCTGCCGCTGCTCTCCGACGCCTACATCCCCACCGGCAACCTCCCGGGCTGGCTGCGCACGGCGGCCGAGTGGAACCCCATCAGCGCGGTGACGACGGCCCTGCGCGACCTCTTCGGCAACGCGTCCGTCCCCGCGGGCGCCGCCTGGCCGGTGGCCCACCCGGTCGCGGGCTCGGTCGCCTGGAGCGCGCTCCTGATCGCCGTCTTCCTACCGCCGGCCGTACGCCGGTACGGCCGCAACTGACACAACCCGCTGTACCGACGCACCGACCCACCGACCGACCCGGCAGCACGGGCGTCGCCGACCGGCCCCGCGGCAGCGGCCCGGCCGACCGAGCCGCCGGCAGGGGCGCGGCCGACGGCCCCGGCCGTGGCGGCGCTGCTGACAGGACCGCCGGTCGCGGGACATGATCCAGCCCATGGACCGTCTCCCGCTGCCCCTGGAGGGCATCACCGTCGTCGCCGTCGAACAGGCCGTGGCCGCGCCCTTCGCCACTCGGCAGCTCGCCGATCTGGGGGCCAGGGTCATCAAGGTCGAGCGGATCGACGGCGGCGACTTCGCGCGCGACTACGACACCACCGCCCGCGGGCTCGCCTCGCACTTCGTGTGGTGCAACCGGGGCAAGGAGTCCATCGCGCTGGATCTGAAGGACCCGCGCGGACTGGACGTCGTGCGACGACTGGTCGCGGACGCGGACGTCTTCGTGCAGAACCTCGCGCAGGGGGCCGCCGCCCGGCTCGGCCTCGACGCGGCCACGCTGTGTGCCGCGCACCCCCGCCTGGTCGCCGTGGACGTGTCCGGATACGGCGCGTCAGGACCGTACGCCGGCAAACGCGCGTACGACATGCTCGTGCAGTGCGAGGCGGGGCTGGTCTCGGTCACCGGGACGCCGGAGCAGCCCGTGAAGGCCGGGATCCCGGCGGCGGACATCGCGGCGGGCATGTACGCCTTCTCGGGCGTCCTCGCGGCGCTGGTGCGGCGCGGGACGACCGGCCGGGGCGGGCCGGTGGAGGTGTCCATGCTGGACGCGCTCGCCGAGTGGATGGGGCATCCGCTGCATCACACCCTGCACGGCGGGACCCCGCCGGAGCGCACCGGCCTGGCGCACGCGGTGATCGCGCCGTACGACGCCTACCCGACCGGGGACGGCGGGCGGGTGCTGCTGTCGGTGCAGAACGACCGGGAGTGGCGGCGGCTCGCCGAACAGGTGATCGGGCGGCCGGAGTTGGGTTCGGATCCGGCGTTCGCGACGAACCCCGCGCGGGTGGCGAACCGGGCGCGGACCGACGAGCTGGTCGCGACGGCCCTCGGATCGGTCGGCACCGACGAGGCGGTGGCGCGCCTCGAAGTCGCGGGCATCGCGTGCGCGCGGCTGCGGGACCTGCACGAGTTGGCGGATCATCCGCAGCTGGCGGCCCGGGAGCGGTGGCGGGAGGTGGGGTCGCCGGTCGGGCCGCTGCGCGCGCTGCTGCCGCCCATCACGCTGCCCGGCGGGGACGAGGCACGGATGGGGGACGTGCCCGCGCTCGGACAGCACACCGAGGCGCTGCTGCGCGCCGTGGGGATGACGGACGCCGAGACAGCAGCGCTGCGCCGGGACGGTGTGGCTGCCTGAGCGCGAGCCTGACGGTCAGTGCTTGTCGCTGCCGCCGAACAGCGAACGGCGCAGTCGACGCAGTGGTGCGAAGAGGGAGACACGGCTGACCCGCGCACCCCGGTCGCTGCGCCGCGCGGGTTCACGCGCGGTCAGCTCACGCATCAGCGACGTCGCCTCGACCGCCTGCTGCTGCGGTATGGCGGGACCCGCCAGCACCGACAGATGGCGGTCGAGGCGCGAACTGGTGGCGCCGCTCCCGCAGGTGATCGCAGGAACCCTCGCCCTGCTGCGTGTTATCTGATCCATGTCACTCCCCACCCGTACGAGTCCACCCGGCCCGGGCAGGGTAACCCTATCGCCCCGATGGGGCACTCGTGTATCGCGGTCACAGGATTCACCTTCCCCGCAAGGCTGTTGACGACCCCTCTTCGACTACTCTCCGAATCCGACCGATTTCAGGGCGAGTTGGACAACCGGCTGGCTGGTGGGCTGCGCCGAGCCGCCGGCGGGCTCGACGGTTACGGCGAGTGACGTGGCGGACTTGTCGATCCCGGTGGCGACCAGGGGCGTGTCGGCCTTGAAAAGCCCGAGGGAGCGCGGTTGCACATGGGGGCGCATCAGCCAGAGCTGGTGCACGCGGCCCTTCGGCAGGCCACCGTATCCGCTGAGCGTGACGACGGCCTGCCCCTGCGAAGCGGAGACCACCGCGCCCATACTTCGGCCCTGGGCGTCCTTGCCGCTGGTCGCACGGGCGTCGGTCGCGGCCAGAACGTGGGCGATGTCACGCGACTGGGCCCGCTCCGCGTCCAGTTGGTCCTGGGTCCGGCCGGCCTGCACCGCGAAGAGGGAGGCGACGACCAGCGCGGCGGCCGCGGTGGCGGTGGCGAACGGCACGAACAGGGGACGCCGCCGTCTGCGCGGCGGCGGGGGCTGCCCGCCCCAGACATGCGGCGGCAGGTTGGGAACGTGCTCGCGGGCGGGGGCCGGTGCCTGCGGGGTGGCGCGTACGGCGGCCAGGACCCGGTCACGCATCGCGAGGGGCGGCGAGGCGGCCGTGGACCAGGCCAGCCGTACCGCGTCCTCGGTCAGCGCCCGGACCTCGGCGGCGCACCGGTCGCAGTCCCCCAGGTGCTTCTCGAAGCGGCGCCGTTCGCCGGGCTCCAGGGCGTCCAGGGCGTAGGGCGCGGCCAGCGAATGCAGGTCCTCGCGGTGCAGCAGGCGGCCGACCAGGCTCATGCGGCACCTCCCAGGCAGTCGCGCATCCGGGTGAGTCCGTCACGCATCCGTGTCTTGACCGTGCCCAGCGGCAGTTTGAGCCGCTCGGCCACCTCACGGTACGTGTAGCCGTCGTAGTAGGCGAGGGTGACCGACTGGCGCTGGAGTGCGGTGAGCCGGTCCAGGCAGCGGCGTACCCATTCGCGCTCCAGGCCGGCCTCCACCTCCTCGGCGACCTGGTCGAAGGCCGGTTCGCCCGCGCGCAGCGCCTCGCGCTGTTCGCGTTCGCCGGCCGCGCGGGCGCTGCGCACCCGGTCGACGGCCCGGCGGTGGGCGAGGGTGAGGATCCAGGAGAGAGCACTGCCCCGGCCCGGGTCGAACTTGGGTGCGGAACGCCAGAGTTCGAGGAGCACCTCCTGGGCCACCTCCTCGGACTGGGCGGGGTCGCGCACCACACGTCGTACGAGTCCGAACACCGGACCGGACACCAGTCCGTAGAGGTCCTCGAACGCCTTCTGGTCGCCGGCCGCGACGAGCACCAGCAGTTCGTCCGCCTCCACCCCGTTCCCCCTTCTGTGGCCGCACCCGGCCCGTCCTCCCACACCAGGCATTGGCAACTGACGCACCTCCGGCAGAAGTACGTATGCGGGAGGCAAAAACGCGGGTCGAGCAGGAAGAAAAGATTTTTTTCTTCGGACCAATCCAAACGGCCCTCCTGCTCCGTATACCCGTCCGTCAAGCAAGTTGGGACCGAGGGACGGACGGCATGACACCTCTAATCTCCAGGAGTGGCGCGGGGCGCAAGGGCCTTGTCTCGCTCATATGTGGGGCACTGGCCACCGGCGGGATCACAGCCGCCAGCGTCGCCGCGCTGGAACCGGGAGCGGCCTCCGCCTCCTCCCACCGGGAAGCCCCGCTCATCTCGGGCACCCCCCAGTACGACAACACCGACCTGTACGCGTTCGTCAGCCCGGACAAGCCCGACACGACGACGATCGTGTCGGACTACATCCCCTTCGAGGAACCGGCCGGCGGCCCGAACTTCTACCAGTTCGCGGATGACGCCCAGTACGACATCCACATCGACAACAACGGTGACGCGCTGGACGACCTGATCTTCCGCTACACCTTCCACACCCAGATCAAGAACAAGAAGACGTTCCTCTACAACACGGGGGTGGTCGACAACCTGACCGACCCCGACCTGAACGTCACGCAGTCGTACGACATCGACCTCATCAAGCTGAAGAAGGGGAAGGAGCAGTACAAGACGAAGGTCGCCGACAACATCCCGGCGGCCCCGTCCGACGTCGGCAAGGCGTCGATGCCGAACTACGCGAAGCTGCGTTCCCAGGCCGTCTACAAGACGTCGAACGGCGGCGCGACCTTCGCCGGGCAGGCGGACGACCCGTTCTTCGCCGACCTGCGCGTCTTCGACCTGCTGTACGGCGGCAACCTCAGCGAGGTCGGCCGGGACACCCTCAAGGGCTACAACGTCAACACGATCGCCCTCCAGGTGCCGAACTCCCTGATCCGGCAGTCGGCGTCGCGTCCGACCGTCGGCATCTACGCGACGACCCAGCGCAGGAACGCCCAGGGCTACTACGCCCAGGTCTCGCGCCTCGGCAACCCGCTGGTCAACGAGGTCGTCAACCCGCAGAAGGACAAGGACAAGTTCAACGCGTCCCAGCCCAAGGACGACGCGCAGTTCCTGAAGAACGTGACCAACCCGGAACTGCCGAAGCTCATCCAGGCGATCTACAACATCAAGGCGCCGTCCGAGCCCCGCAACGACCTCGTGGACGTGTTCCTCAAGGGCGTCAAGGGTCTCAACCAGGAGCAGCCGTACGCGACGCCGTCGGAGATGCTCCGCCTGAACACGTCCATCAAGCCCACCGCGAAGCCCAAGCGGCTCGGTGTCCTGGACGGTGACAACGCGGGCTTCCCGAACGGGCGCCGGCTCACCGACGACGTGATCGACGAGGCACTGCAGGTCGTCGAGGGCGAACTGGTCGGCTCCAAGAACGACCTGGGCGACGCGGTCGACAAGAACGACAAGGGCTTCGAGAAGTACTTCCCGTACGTGGCCGAGCCGACGTCCGGTTCGCGCGGCGCGCTCGCCAAGGCGGCCGGGAGCAGCACGAAGAGCGCCCTGGGTGACGCCCTGACCAGCTCCGGCAGCAGCAACACGACGCTGATCGCCGGGTCCGCGGCCGCGGGTGCGGCGGGCGTGCTGCTGATCGGCACCGCGTTCGGCTGGTGGCGCCGTCGGATGCAGCGGCCGTACTGAGCGCCGTCCCAATTCAGGTAGTGGGGTGACTGCGGGCCCGGTGTGGCTGGTCGCGCACGCGCGGCGGTAGCCACATGTCCAACGCAGTCCCGCGCCCCTTACCGGGCGCTGCATGCAACCCATTGACTGGCGCGGCCCGCTTCCCACTCAATCCCCCACGGCAGCGGGCCGCGCCACCCCCATGCGACACCTATGAGGAGAGGGCATGGCCCCGGGTACGAACGACAAGCAGCCCGCCGAGCCGAAGGACGACGAGCGGGTCACCGCCCTGCGCCGCTTCGCCGCCGCGGGGCGGAACTGGCGGCGGGCTCAACTCGCGGGTTCCGCAGTGCTGTTGGCCATCGCGCTGACCGGTGGAGCGATCGCCTTCGGGGCGTCCGGGAACGGCGGCACGCCGATGGCCGCGTCGAGTGCCGTGTCACCGGCGCTGCTCGCGAGCGGGGATCTCGACACCAGCATCGCCTCCCTCCAGGCCCATCTCCGCACCCAGCCGAAGGACTCCGACAGCTGGGCCACCCTGGGCCTCGCCTATGTCGAGCAGGCGCGTACCAAGGGCGATCCGTCCCGCTACCCGCAGGCCGAGAAGGCCCTCGAGCGCGCGCTGCGGATCACCCCGGGCAACGACCAGGCGCTGGCCGGCCAGGCCGCGCTGGCCGCCGCCCGGCACCAGTTCGCGGAGGCTCTCACCTACGCGGACCAGGCTCTCAAGCAGAACCCGTACAACGCGGGCGCCCTGTCCTCCCGTATCGACGCCCTGGTCGAACTCGGCCGCTACGGCGATGCGGCGAAGGCCGCCGACCTGGCCGACCAACGCAAGCCGGGCGTACCGGTGTTCACCCGGTACGCGTATGTGCGGGAGCTGCGGGGTGACGTGAAGACGGCCCGGCGGGTGCTGGAACAGGCGCTGTCCACGGCCACCTCGAAGGGCGACATCGCCTACGTGGCCGCGCAGCTCGGTCTGCTCGCCTGGAACCAGGGCGACTACAAGAGCGCGCTCGACTACTACGCCCGCGCGCTGGCCGCCGACGAGAACTACCTCCCCGCGCTGGAGGGCCGGGCCCGCGCCCAGGCGGCGAGCGGCGACCGGGCCGCCGCCATCAAGGGCATGGAACTGGTCGTCTCCCGCTACCCCCTGCCCCAGCCGCTCGTGGAGCTCGGCGAGTTGTACGAGGACCGGGGCGCCGAGGGCGACAAGGCGAAGGCCGAGGACCAGTACGCGCTGGTCGAGGCGTGGATCGCGCTCGCCCGCGCCAACGGCGTCAACGCCGACCTCGACACCGCCCTCGCGGCCGCCGACCACGGCGACAAGGCCGAGGCGCTGAAGGCCGCCCGCGCCGAGTGGGCCCGCCGCCACACCGTGCACACGGCGGACGCGCTGGCCTGGGCGCTGCACGTGAACGGCAAGGACGAGGAAGCGCTGCCGTACGCCCGCCGGGCCACCGCCACCGGCTACCGCAACGCCTCCTTCGGCTACCACCTGGGCATGATCGAGCTGGCCACCGGCAACAAGTCGGCCGGGCGGGCGGCCCTCAGCAAGGCCCTCACGCTCAACCCCGGCTTCTCCCCGCTGGGCGCCCGTACGGCCCGCAAGGCGCTGGAGGCCTCGAAGTGAACCTCCGCCGCGTCGCCGCGCTCTTCGTCATGGCCGGCGGTCTCACGCTCCTGCCGGCCACGGCCGCGAGCGCCCACCCGCTCGGCAACTTCACCGTCAACAAGTACGACGGTCTCGTCGCCGCCCCCGGACAGCTCCGCGTCGACCATGTCGAGGACCTGGCCGAGATCCCGGCGACCCAGGCCAAGCCCGACCTGAAACGGCTGGGCACGGCCAGGTGGGCCGAGCAGCGCTGCACGACCGCGGCCGACGGCAGCACACTCACCGTCGACGGCAGGGCGACCGCGCTCACCGTGGGGACCAGCCACGCCGAACTGCGGCCCGGCCAGGCCGGTCTGAACACCCTCCGCGTGGAGTGCCGGTTCACCGCGCCCCTCCCCAAGGGCAGCACGGTCACCCTTTCCTTCCACAGCGCGGGCACCGACACCGGTCCCGGCTGGCGGGAGATCACGGCGCGCGGCGACCGGATGACGCTGACGAGGACGGACGTACCGAAGACGTCCGTCTCCCACGAACTCACCAGCTATCCCAAGGACCTGCTCTCCTCCCCGGCGGACATCACGACCGCCGCCGTGCGCGTACGGCCGGGCGGGCCGGCCCTCGCCGAGGAACGGCAGGACGCATCGGGCGCCGCGATCCTCCCCCGGGGCGTCGACCACTGGACCCAGGCCCTGACCGACCTGGTCGCCCGCAACCACCTCACCGTCGGGTTCGCGGCGCTCGCGCTGTTCATCGCGATCGGCCTCGGCGCGATGCACGCCCTGGCGCCGGGCCACGGCAAGACCCTGATGGCGGCGACGGCGGCGGCCCGCGGCGGCCGCGCCCGCCTGCGCGACGTGCTCCCGCTGGCCGCGTCGGTCACGGTCACCCACACGCTGGGCGTGGTGGCCCTGGGTGTCCTGGTCACAGCGGGCTCGGCGGCCACCCCGTCGGTGATCGCCTGGCTAGGCATCGCGAGCGGCCTCATGGTCCTGGCGGCGGGCGCGAACCTGACCCGCCGAGCATGGCGGAACAGGACCCACGAGCAGGCGCACGGCCACGGCCATCACCATGACCACGACCACGACCACGCGCATGAACACGAGCACGAGCACGCGCACGCGGCAGCCGAGAAGCGAGAGCTCGCCCTGGCCGGAGCCCACGGGCAGGGCCACGCACACGCCCGCGCGCACGACCACGGCGACGGTCACGCCCATGCACATGAGCGGAGCCACGCACACGACCAAGAACACGGTCACGCGCACCCGCACGACCACGACGCCGATCACGACCACGACCACAACCACGGTCAGGCGCACACCCACGACCGCGGCCCCCGCCACGCCGACGGTCACAGCCACGGTCACGACGCCGGGTCACATGGGCTCACCGCCACGACGGCTGAGGCGGACGGCCGGTCCGCACCCCGCACGGCCCGTCCGGCGCTTGCGGACGCGGCCGTTCAGGCCGAGGCGGGGTCCGGGGGCGCAGGCCCCGAGAGCGGTCACACCGCCGTGCCGCACAGCCACGGCGGGTTCACCCACACCCACGACACGGCCCCCACCCTCCGCGGCACCCTCCTCCTCGGGTTCGCCGGCGGCATGGTCCCCAGCCCCTCCGCCGTGGTCGTGCTCGTCGGTGCCGCCGCACTCGGGCAGGCCTGGTTCGGGCTGCTTCTCGTCGTCGCCTACGGCATCGGTCTCGCACTGACGCTGACCGCCGCCGGGTTCGCCGTCGTCAAGTTGGGTACGGGAATGACCCGGATGCTCGACAAACGCCCTCGGTGGACCACCCACCCCATGGCCACACTGGTCCGCAGGACCACCCCGCTCGCCTCGGCGCTCGTGGTCGTGGCCCTGGGCGCCGGATTGGTGCTCAAGGGCGCCGCATCCGCACTGCTCTGAGTTACTTTTGTGATGAATCAGCGCGAGCTGCCGTGGGGAGCACCCGTGACCGAAGAGCCGGGCCGTGAGCGAGTGATCGCGGGCCGCTACAGACTGTTGTCCCCGCTCGGCGAGGGTGGCATGGGCACCGTGTGGCGGGCCCGGGACGAGGTGCTGGGACGCGAGGTCGCCGTCAAGGAGGTACGGGCGCCGGCCGGGCTGCCCGGCCCCGACGTCGAGCGGATGTACGCCCGTCTGGAGCGCGAGGCCTGGGCCGCGGCCCGGGTCGCGAACCGCAATGTGGTGACGGTGTACGACGTGGCGATGGAGGGCGGACGGCCCTGGATCGTCATGGAGCTGATCCGCGGGGTGTCCCTCGCCGACGTACTGGACACCGAGGGCCCGATGTCCCCGCAACGGGCCGCCGGTGTCGGCGCCGAGGTGCTGTCCGCGCTGCGGGCCGCGCATGCCGCCGGGGTGCTGCACCGGGACGTGAAGCCGGGCAACGTACTGCTGTCGAACGACGGGCGGGTGGTGCTCACCGACTTCGGGATCGCCACCGTCGAGGGCAGCTCGGCGCTGACCATGACCGGCGAGGTGATCGGCTCACCCGAGTTCCTCGCCCCGGAACGGGCGTTGGGGCGCGCGTTCGGCCCCGAGTCGGATCTCTGGTCGCTCGGTGTGCTGCTGTACGCGGCGGTGGAGGGCACCTCCCCGTTCCGGCTGGACACCCCGCTGAACACGTTGCGTGCCGTGGTGGACGAGGAGCTGCCGCCGGCGTACCGGGCGGGGCCGCTCGCGCCCGTCATCGAGGGCCTGCTCCGCAAGGACCCGGCCGACCGGCTGTCGGCCGAACAGGCCGAGCACGACCTGCGGCTGGTCGCGGCGGGCGGTACCCCCTCGTTCGGGGGCACGCCCGGGACCGCCGCCACGGTGCCGGTCCCGGGGCGGTACGACGCCCCGACCCGCGTCGCCCACCAGCAGCAACCGCCGTCCCCCACACCGCCGTTGCCCACCCCCACGGACACCCGGGCGCCCGCGTCCGACCGCGACGGCAACCGCAGGGCCGGTACCGTGCTGGTCATCGGGCTGGTGCTGGTCGTCCTCGCGCTGGGCGGGCTGACGTACGCCCTTCTCAACCACGGCAACGGCGATGGCGGCGACAACAACGCCGGCCCCAGCCAGTCGGCCAGCAACCTCAGCTCCCCGGCGCCCAGCCGGAGCAGCAAGAAGGAGTCCAAGTCCCCGTCGCCGTCCGCGAGCAGCAGCACGGCCGCGCAGAGTGTGAAGGTCAGCGTGGCCGGATCCCGTACCGACTACTCGGGGAGCTGCCCGCCGTCGACCGCACAGGCCCCCGCCTTCACGGCGACGTTCACGGTCGGGAGGGCGCCCGCGGAGGTGCAGTACCGCTGGGTGCTGAAGAACGGCTCGCTCGACGACCAGGGGTGGAAGACGCTGTCCTTCCCGGACGGCGGCGGGAAGACCCGGCAGACCGGGGTGACCGTGACGACCTGGTCCGACAGCGGGACGCTGAACGACGCGATCGCCGTCGAGGTGCGCAGTCCGGTGACGACCACGTCCAACTCGGTCCCGTTCTCGGTGACCTGCACCAAAACGACGGAGACCCCGACCGGCGGGGCCTCCTCTTCGCCTTCGCCTTCAAGCTCGTCCTGAGTGCCGGCAAGCCCGTACCGAGTACCGGAGGTCACGCGTCGGCACTGACGACCCGAGGTCGCGCGTCGGCACTGACGACCGGAGGTCGCGCGTCGGCACTGAGGACCGAAGGTCACGCGTTGCTGGTCAGGACCGGCAGATAGCCGCCCGAGTGGCCGGCCGCGGTGGGGTGGTACGACTCGCCGATGTCCAGCCAGTTGACGCTGTGCAGCCAGGAGCTGCTGGAGCAGATCTCGTGGCCGGTGAACGTGGTGCGGATGTCGCCGAAGACGAAGCCGTGATCGGCGGCGCGCTTGGCGATCGCGGCGTCGATGTAGTCGGCGGCGTTGTTGATGGCGGAGCGCTTGGCCGCGGAGAGGCCGAGGCAGGTGGTGCCCAGCTTGTAGAAGCGGGGGTAACCGAGGACGACGACCCTGGCGTTGGGGGCCTTGGCGCTGATCGCGTTGTACACGCTGTCGAGCTTGCCGGGGAGGGTGGAGTCGACGTAGGCCTCAGCGGTGCTGATCCGGGACAGGCAGGTGCTGTCGGAGCTGAGCACACAGGTCGTCATGACGTCGGCGAAGCCCGCGTCGTTGCCGCCGATGGTGATCGAGACCAGGGCGGTCGAGGAGCTGAGGGTGCCCAGCTGACCGGAGAGCACGTCGCCCGTCGTGGCGCCCGAACAGGCCAGGAACGAGAACGAGGACGGGCCGTGGGCGGCGTTCCACAGGTACGGATAGGCGTTCGTGCTGCGGTCGCAGCTGCCGCTTGAGCTGATGTAGCTGCCGGCGCCGACACCGGACGAGTACGAGTCGCCGAGCGCCACGTAGCCGCCGGTCGCGGCCTGGGCTTCGGTTGCGGCCCCGGCGAGAGCGAGGCCGGAGGCGAGGAGGAGTGAAGTCACGTATGCCGTAATTCGGGAACGTCTCATGGAACCTCCCTTTAGCAGGATCTCTGCCACAACCGTCGTACCAACTACGCGTGTTGACGGGAAGTGTCCATGCCAAAACTTTTCGGGCCCTCAACCGGTCCGCACCGGACCGATGTCGTAAAGGAATTGGGCGACTTGTCCCCAGGAGGCATCAGGTGTCCCCGGGGAACGGTCATGTCCGGAGACCCGCTTGACGCTCCGCGTTCGCCTGCGCGACATTGAAGCCCGGCATCCGACGCCTTGGGGGGCAAAGTCGGCCATGCAGACCATAGGGTTCAAGACACCATCGTCAGAGGGCGACCAACGGGCACGACCAGGACCGGGGAGGGGCCTGGGACCACTGCTCGCGGGCGCCGCGACCGCCGTCGCCGGGACCGGCGCGCTGCTCGCACTGACCGATTCGGGCTCGCCGTTGCGCGGCCCGTTCACGCTGCTCTTCCTGATCGCCGCGCCTGCCGGGGCGATCGGTCTGGCGCTGCGCGGGCTCGATCCGTTCGCCCGGGCACTCACCGCACTGGCGGGCGCCGTCGCCCTGGACATGCTGATCGCACAGGGCATGCTCGCCACGCACCGCTGGTCCTGGCGCGGCGGAGTCGTCGCCGTGACCGCGATCAGCGTTCTCCTGCTTCTGCTGGTACGAATGCGACCGGTGGAGCGAATTCTCGAACGGACGTCCCGACGGACCGGGAAAGTCCGTTCGAGTTGAGGAACAAGGTCGGCCAAATTTACGTAACGGTCAAACCAACAAAAACGTGAGGCGCACTTCCAGGCCTTGCCATACTGGTTCAATCATCAATACCGTCGTACATCTCACCCGCATCGGATCATCATCAAGCGGCACCAGGGGAGGGCTCAAGGACCGCGATGTTCCGGAGCGGGGCGCGGTAGGGGGGTGCCGTGCTCGGTGACCGCAATGACCACTGTCATTTCGAGTGTGACCACTGCTGTTTCCGAGTCGTGCCGCGCGACCGGCTGCCGTTTTCCGGCAGACCGGTTAGCTTTGCCAGCTCACCTGCGGGTACGGAGATCCGTTTTCCGTGCCACGGGTGATAACCCCCCTTTCGAACCGGACACAGAAGCGGGCCGCCCAGGGGCGGGTGGTCCACCGGACGAGAGGGACAAGACTCATGAGTTCTGTTCTGCGCCAGCCTGCCTCGGACCAAGATCCGTTAATGGCTCCCGAATACCGACCGATCTCCTCGCACCTGGCGATCACACCGCCGGTGAGCGTGGTGATCCCCGCCATGAATGAGGCGGAGAATCTCCCCTACGTCTTCAAGACACTTCCCGGCTGGATACACGAAGTGGTCCTTGTGGACGGCAATTCCACCGACAACACCGTGGAAGTCGCGCGGGAGTTGTGGCCCGATGTGAAAGTCGTCGAACAGAGTGGCAAGGGCAAGGGGGATGCCCTGATCACCGGGTTCGAGGCGTGCACCGGCGACATCATCGTCATGGTGGACGCGGACGGCTCGGCCGACGGCCACGAGATCGTGTCGTACGTCTCCGCCCTGGTCTCCGGCGCCGACTTCGCCAAGGGCTCGCGCTTCGCCAACGGTGGCGGCACGGACGACATGACCTTCATCCGCAAGCTCGGCAACTGGGCGCTGTGCACGATCGTCAACCGCAAGTTCGGCGCCCGGTACACCGACCTCTGCTACGGATACAACGCCTTCTGGCGGCACTGCCTCGACAAGATCGACCTCGACTGCACCGGCTTCGAGATCGAGACCCTGATCAACGTCCGGGTGGTCAAGGCGGGTCTGAAGGTGCAGGAGATACCCAGCTACGAGTACCTGCGCATCCACGGCACCAGTAATCTGCGCGCCGTGCGGGACGGGTTCCGGGTCCTCAAGGTGATCCTCGGGGAGCGCTCCAACCGGCGTGCGCTGCGCCGGCAGGTCCGGCACTCCCCGATGCTCAGCACGGGCCAGGGAGAGTCGTCTTGAGCGATCCCGACATCTCCGTCGTGATCTGCGTGTACACCGAGGACCGCTGGGAGGACATCCTCGCGGCGGTCTCCTCGGTGCGCGCCCAGTCGTATCCGGCGCTGGAGACCCTGCTGGTCGTCGACCACAACCCGGCGCTCCTGGAACGGCTCACGGAGGAGTACAAGCAGGCCACGGACGTCCGGGTGCTCGCCAACGCGGGCCCCCGCGGCCTGTCCGCGGGCCGCAACACGGGTATCGCCTGCTCCTACGGCGAGGTGATCGCCTTCCTCGACGACGACGCCGTGGCCGAACGGGACTGGCTGCGCCGCTTCGCCGAGGGGTACGCCGACCCGCAGGTGATGGCGGTCGGCGGCCGGACCATGCCCGTCTGGGCCTCGGGCCGCCGCCCGCACTGGTTCCCCGAGGAGTTCGACTGGGTGGTCGGCTGCACCTACCGGGGGCTGCCACCGGGCCGGGTCCGGGTCCGCAACGTCCTCGGCGGAAACGCTTCTTTCCGGCGTACCGCGTTCGACGCGGCGGGCGGCTTCGCCACCGGCATCGGACGGGACGGCGACAAGCGCCCGCTGGGCTGCGAGGAGACCGAGCTGTGCATCCGGCTCACCCGGGCCCGCCCGGACGCCGTGCTGCTCATCGACGACCGCGCGGTGATCCACCACCGGGTGCCGCGGGCCCGTGAGCACTTCGGCTACTTCCGCACCCGCGCCTACGCCGAGGGCCTCTCCAAGGCGCTGGTCGCCCGGAGTGTGGGCGCCGGCAAGGGACTCGAGTCCGAACGCCGGTACACCACACGTGTGCTGCCCGCGGGGGTCGCTCGTGGCCTGCGGGACGCACTCCTGGCCCGGCCGGGCGGCGCCGGCCGGGCCGGCGCGATCGTCACCGGGGTACTGACGGCGGCGGGCGGCTACGTGGTGGGGAGCGTGCGGGCACGGCGGGGCGGGGCGACCTTCACCGTCGCCGAGATCGAGGACCATCTCATGGCCGAAGCGGAGCGGAGACCTCATGGCTGAGACACCGGTGCCGATCCTCATGTACCACTCGGTCGCGACCGCGCCGAACGAGGCCACCCGCGCGCTGTCGGTGGCGCCGGAGGCGTTCGCCGAGCAGATGGCGCTCATCGACGACCTGGGCCTGACCCCCGTCGACACGGCCGGCCTGGCCGCAGGATGGCGCGCCGGCGACCCGCTCCCCGACCGGCCCGTCCTGATCACCTTCGACGACGGCTACGAGGGCGTGCACCGGCACGCCCTCCCCGTCCTCGCCAAGCACGGTTTCGCGTCCACCCTGTTCGTCTCGACGGGCTGGATCCGGGGCGCGTACGACACCGGAGGCGGCCTGGACGCCATGCTCGACTGGGACCAGGTACGCGAACTCGCGGACGCCGGCTGCGAGATCGGCGGGCACACCCACACCCATCCGCAGCTCGACCAGCTGGCCGACGACCGGCTGCGCGAGGAGCTGGTGTGGTGCCGGGAGATCGTCGCCGAGCAACTGGGCGCCGAGCCGGCCTCGTTCGCCTACCCGTACGGCTACTCCAGCCGCCGGGTCCGGCAGGCCGTGCGGGACACCGGGTACGCCCAGGCGCTCGCCGTCGAGAACGGCCTCGCCCGCCGCCGCCAGGGTCCGTACGCGCTGCGTCGCGTCACCGTACGCCGCAGCACGGACGCCGCGGAGTTCGCACAGCTGCTCGAAGGCCGTGCGATCGCCCGCAACTTCGCCAAGGACCGTGCCCTCACCAAGGGGTACGCCGTTCTCCGCAGAGCCCGCCAGCTCCGCCGGAAGGCCATCCGTTCCCGTGTCTGACACGACGACCACCACAACCGAGGCCGCGACCAACGACACCGCGGCGCCCGAGCAGTCGGGGCGCCGTCTTCGGCTGCCCGGCAGAGGCAGCTCCTCCGGCGGCAGCCCGCTCTTCCGGAACGCCTACGCGCTGATGCTCAACACCGGCATCTCCGCCGTGCTGGGCCTGGGCTTCTGGCTGGCGGCGGCCCGCTACTACTCCGAGTCGGCGGTCGGCCAGGGCTCCGCCGCGATCGCGGCCATGAAGTTCCTCGCCGGGCTGACCGCGGTCACCCTGACCGGCGCGCTGGCCCGCTTCATCCCGGTGGCCGGACGCCGTACCGGACAGCTCATCTTCCGTACCTACGTGGGCAGTTCGCTGATCGTGGCGATGGCGGCCGGCGTCTTCCTGATGACGCTCGGGGTGTGGGGGCCGTCGTACCGCTTCCTGCACGGGCCGGTCAACGGGCTCGGGTTCGTCGTGGCGGTGATGGCCTGGAACCTGCTCACGCTCCAGGACGGCGTGCTGACCGGGCTGCGCAACGCGCCCTGGGTGCCGGTGGGCAACACCGTGTTCTCGGCGGTCAAGCTGGGTCTGCTCGTCGCCTTCTCGGTGGCGATCCCGCTGACCGGTGTCTTCGTCTCCTGGGTCGCCGCCATCGCCACCTCGGTGGTGCCGCTGGGCTGGCTGGTGTTCCGGCGCCTGGTGCCCCGGCACGTCAGGGCGACCGAGGAACACGCCAGGCCGCCCACGCTGAAGGAGATCGGCAGGTTCCTGGCCGGCGACTACACCGGTTCGCTGTTCTCCCTCGCCGTCGTCTACCTGGTCCCGGTGATCATCGCCTCGCAGGTCAGCTCCGAGGACAACGCGTACTTCTACATCACCACCACCATCGGCGGCACCACCAACCTGCTCGCCATCAACATGGGCGCCTCGCTCACCGTCGAGGGCTCGCACGACCCGGCCCGGCTGGCCGCCAACACCCGGGCCGCGCTGAAGCGGATGGCCCGGATCATGATCCCCATCTGCTCGCTGCTGTTCTTCGGGGCGCCCTGGATCCTCGGTGTGTTCGGCGCGGGCTACGCGGACGCGGCGACCCCGCTGCTGCGCTGGTTCGCGGTCGGCGCGCTGCTCAGGGTCGTGATGGAGACCTACTTCGCGGTACTGCGCGCCCAGAGCCGCACCGGCGGGCTGGCCTGGCTGCAGGGCCTGTTGTGCGTGCTGGTGCTCGGGCTGACCCTGCTGCTGCTGCCCCGGATGGGGCTGACCGGCGCGGGCGTCGCCGAGATCTCCAGCCTCGCGGTGATCGTGACGATCGCCGCGCCCAGGCTGTGGCGGACGCTCCGGGCGGCTCCGGCCGACGTCCCGGAGGACGCGGCACCGGACGGGGACCTCGCCGACCTGGGGGTCCCGGCCACCACCGCGGCACCGCGCAGGCGGGGCCCGGCCTGGGCCCTGGACACCGACACCCTCGCCCTCGGCATCCATGTGGACTTCGACCATGTGGAGCGCCGCCCGGACGTCCGACCGGGTCCGGGAACCCCGCCCTCGGGCACGTCCGTCGTCCGGCCGGACGACCGGCCGACCTGGGCGGCGCGGCCACCGCGGAACCTGGGGCTGCCGGTGGAGCTGGGGGTCACCCCGGTCGAGCGAAGCGGGGACTGGGGAAGGGAGCCGGGTTCGGAGGCCTCGCTCGGGCCGGCCGAGTCCTCGCTCGGGCCGGCCGAGTCCTCGCCGCCGAAGGAGGCGGAGGTCGACGCGCCGTTCGGGGAGGCGGTCGTACCGGAGGAACAGGAAGAGCTGCCGGACGGACCTCCGGCGGAGCCCGCGCTGTCGCTGCGGGAGCGGCTGGTCCCGACCCGCCAGGGAGTCGTCCTCGGCTGTCTCCTGGTCGCCGCCCTCCTGCTCTACTGGGTGCCGGCCGCCCGGCTCGACGACGCCGACCTGGACCGGATGGGCGGGCTCGGGCTGATCTCGGCGCTGCCGCTGCCGACGCTGGTCGGGGCTGCCCTGCTGGTCACGGTGTTCGCCGCACTGCTGTGGCTGCGCCGCGAGCACAAGGCGCTGCTCCTGGTCACCCTGCTGGCCACGGTCGTGTCGCTGCACGCGCTGCCCGCCGTGATCGAGACGGAACCGCGGTTCCCGACCGCCTGGCAGCACCTCGGGTTCATCGACTACATCGACCGCACCGGGTCGGCCGTCCCCGACCTGGACGCCCGCTGGAGCTGGCCGGGCTTCTTCGCGGCGGCGGCCTTCATCGGCCGGGCCTGCGGGGTCACGGACTTCACCGAGGTCATCCGCTGGTGGCCGACGTTCGTGCAACTCGCGTACCTGGCACCGATGTTCCTGCTCGTACGGTCGCTGCGGGCGAGCTGGCGGGCGAAGTGGACCGGCATCTGGATCTTCGTGCTGTGCGGCTGGGTCGGCCAGGACTACTTCTCCCCGCAGGGCTTCACGTACCTCCTCTACCTGATGTTCGTGGCGATCCTGCTCGTCTGGTTCCGTGCCCCGCATGTCGTCTGGACGAGGTTCCGTCCGGGCGAGGCCGAGGTCGAGCCGACCGACCGCCGCCAACAGGCGGTCATGCTCATGGTGCTGATCGGCCTGTACGCGGCGACCGTCCCGGCACACCAGCTGACCCCGTTCGTGATGCTGGGCGTGCTGGCGGCCCTGGTCCTGGTCGGCAGGTCCGAACTGCGCGGCCTGCCCATCCTGTTCGGAGTGGTCGCGGCCGTCTGGCTGGGCTTCATGGCCGAGCCGTACTGGTCGGGTCACTTCAACGACCTGTTCGGCGGGGTCGGCGGAGTCGGCAGCAATGTCTCGACCTCGGTCTCCGGCCGCATCCAGGGCGGCAGTTCGACCCACAAGCTGGTCCTGTACGTCCGGGTCCTGCTGGCCGGCAGCATGATGGTCCTCGCCGTCTGGGGCTGGTGGCGCCGCCGCTTCCACAAGTACCGCGAGCGGTCCCTGCTGGTCCTGACCTTCGTGCCGTTCCTGGGCTTCGGCATGCAGTCGTACGGCGGCGAGATGGCCCTGCGGGTCTTCATGTTCGCCCTGCCGGGCGCGGCCCTGCTGGCGGCTCTCGCCCTGTTCCCGCGCACCGGCGCCACGGCGAAGGAGCGCGAGAAGGACCGGGTCAGCCTGGCGCCGGTGGCCGCGCTGATGGCTGGGCTGCTGCTCATGGGCGGCTTCCTGGTGGCCCGTTGGGGCAACGAGTCCTTCGAACGGGTCCGGCCCGGCGAGGTCGCCGCGATGGACTACGTCTACGCCCATGACAAGCCGACCGTACGGCTGCTGTGGCTGAGCAACGACACGGTCAACGACGTGACCCCGGCGATTCCGTGGGGCGCGAAGGACATGGAGCGGGTCGACTACGTGCCGACACTGGCGCCGGCCGACCCGGTGCTGGTGTCGGGCCTGGTCAAGGCGTTGAAGGAGGCCGGCCCGAACTCGTATCTGATGATCAACAGGAGTCAGGTCGTCTATCTCCAGATGGACGCCGGATACTCGGCGACCTGGGAGAGCCGGCTGATCCAGAACCTGGACGACCGGCAGGATCTGACGAAGGTCCTGGTCAACGACGACGTGACCATGTACACGCTGCGCACGCGGCCCGCGGGTGCGGTGGAGGAGCCTGATCCGGGGCCGATCGGGCCGCGGATCACCTGGACGCCGTGGTCGGTGGTCGGCGGTCTCGCCGCCGTGGCCCTGATCCTGCTGCTGACGGCACGCGAGGTGGTCCGGGTCGCGGTCCGGCCCGGGGTGCGTCAGCTGCGGTGGCTGCAGGGCAGCTTCTGGTTCTCGCTGCCCCTGCTCGCGATGGTGCTGGCATCGCTGGCGCAGCGGTTCCTGACGCTCAAGTAGGAGGGACGAAGTGGCTCACCCGGTTCACCGGGTGAGCCACTTGACCTCGTAGCCCTTCAGGTCGAACCGCTTCCCGTCCACCTGCGCGCCGATCGTCCGGCCGAGGGTGTTGACGACGAGGACGGTCCTGTCGCTCGCGAGGACACGCACGTTGGGCGCGTCGTCCTCGGCGACGGAGACGGTCTCGTAGCGGGTCCCCGGCGGGAATGCCTTCCCGAACCTCGACACCAGGTCGTACATGGGGAGTTGCCGTCCTCCGTCGGCGCTGTCGGTGGTGGTCCACAGACAGCCGGCGCAGTCGCCGCCCTTCTCGTCCTCCGGGTTCCAGTAGAAGCCGGAGCCGGCGCCGCCCTTCACCATGGCGATCATGCCGGCCGCCTGGACGGCGACCCGGTGCGGTTCGGTCCAGCCGTCGCGTCCGTCGCTGCCGTCGGCGGGTTCGACGTAGTACTCGGCCCACCACAGCGGCAGGTCGTGCGTCTGCTTCCGCACCCACTCGCTGACGTACGTCAGCTTGTCGGTGGCCGCGAACTCGTCCGGCAGCAGGTCGTCGTCGTTGGTGTAGCTGGACCCGTCGACGACCACGAAGTCGGCGCCCGCCTTGTGGGTGTTCCAGTAGTCGAAGGCGTCGATCACCCGCTGGTCCATGACGCCCCAGGGGCCCTTGAGGGTGGGTGAGGCGTTCTCGGTCTGGCGCGGGTCGAAGCTGTCCATGACGAGGTACGGGCCGCCGACCATGATGTCCTTGTTCACGGCCTTCAACGCCTTGTAGACGCGGTTGTACAGCTCGGTGTAGCCCTCGTAGTCCCAGCGGGCCCTGTCGTTGTTCCAGAAGCCCTTGAACTCGTTCCAGACGATGAAGTGCCGTACGTCGGGATAGCGTCTGGCGACGGTCGCGGCGAGGTTCGCGTAGTCCTGGTAGTGGCCGGGGGTGGGGGCGGTCTCCAGGGCGGCCTGGCTCCAGTCGGTGTTGTTCACACCGGCCCTGCCGCCCTTCATCCAGTCCGGCGAGCAGCACAGGGTGATCACCGGGGTGCCGCCCGACCTGCGCATGAAGTCGACCCGGCGGTCCAGGGCGCCGAAGTCGTAACGGCCCTTCACCGGCTCGGGGTTGTCGGCACCCCAGCCCATGACCGCCTGGTCCTGGGGCAGCCCGCCGTCCTGGGCCAGCAGGTTCTCGACCCGGTCGGTGGCGGTGGCGCTGCCCTCGTCCGCGCTGTACTGCGTGTGGGTGAAGCCCCAGCCCACATACGGCTGGGCCGCGTCGGGCGGGGTGGCCGGGGTGCCGTGCACCTTGTCGCCGTCGCGGGTCGTGCCCGCGGTGCTGCCGCCGCCCCCGGGCAGGGTGTTGATCAGTGTCACGATCAGCGCGAGCGCGGCCACGCCCACACCGAGCAGGGCGGTGAGCCGCCACCGCCGAGCCCCCGAATTCCACTCATGACGTCCCATCAAGGACAACAGTAGTGGCGGAAATCGCCCCCGGGGCAGGTATCGGCGATCGACGGTCGTGCGACAGGACCAGGGGGGCACTCCGGATACTCCGGAAGCTCGGCGCACATCCGACACTCTCCGCCCACTTCGGAAAACGGGTGCGCGGCGGGCCCCGGTGTCGGATCATGGCGGCATGTCTGCCAAGCCGCACGAGACGCTGCCGATCCGGCTCAACGTCGACGACTCCGACTCTCCGTCCGACGTCGTCGACGCGCTGTTCCTCGGCCGCTTCGCGACGGGCGAGCAGCCGTACTCGCACGCGGCCAACATCGACCGGGTGCGCACCGGGGCGACCCTGCTGCCGAAGGAGGCGCGGGTGCTGCGGGTGGCCCGCGACGACGACCGCAGCGCCACGCTGGCGGAGGGCGACGGCTGGACGCTGCTGGTCTCCCGCTGGAACCGGGGCGCGGACGTCACGGTCACCGCGACCACCGCCGAGCTGGCCGCGAAGGTGCTGAACGAGGCGACGGACGGCGCGGCGGACGAGCCGGAGCCCCAGCCGGACAACGTGACCATGGGGTTCTGGTACGTCTCCCCCAGGCGCGGCCCGCACCGCACCACCCGGCAGATCTCCGCCGGCACCTGGGACGAGGTGCGCGCCAACTACACGGCACCGGTGGCGGAAGCCATGGACCGCCTGATGAAGACGACGCCCGAGG
The DNA here is from genome assembly GCF_053597895.1 of Streptomyces sp. NPDC001220. Classification (NCBI taxonomy): domain Bacteria; kingdom Bacillati; phylum Actinomycetota; class Actinomycetes; order Kitasatosporales; family Streptomycetaceae; genus Streptomyces; species Streptomyces sp. NPDC001220. The sequence continues at coordinate 78,242 of NZ_JBSFJE010000005.1, read as the reverse complement.
ACATCGCCGGCCGTCTCCTGCTGCTGCACGGCCCGCCGGGCACCGGCAAGACCTCCGCCCTGCGTACGCTCGCCCGCTCCTGGCGGGACTGGTGCCAGGTGGACTGCGTCCTCGACCCCGAACGGCTCTTCTCCGACGTCGGCTATCTGATGGACATCGCGATCGGCGAGGAGGACGGCGCCGGCAAGGGCCGCTGGCGGCTGCTCCTGCTGGAGGACTGCGACGAGCTGATCCGCGGCGAGGCCAAGCACACCGCGGGCCAGGCGCTGTCGAGGCTGCTGAACCTCACCGACGGACTGCTCGGCCAGGGCCGCAACGTCCTGGTGGGGGTCACCACCAACGAGGACCTGGAGCGCCTGCACCCCGCCGTGGTCCGCCCCGGCCGCTGCCTCGCCCGTATCGAGGTGGGCGCGCTGACCCGCCCCGAGGCGGCGAACTGGCTCGGCACGGAAGAGGGCGTGGGCCGCGAGGGAGCGACCCTGGCGGAGCTGTACGCACTGCGCCGGGGCACGGCACCGACCTCGGTACCGGGCGCGCGGGAGGACGCGGACGCGGGGCTGTACCTGTAGTGCTTTGATGGGGGTATGCCCCTGTTCATCGGGACGTCGGGCTGGCAGTACAAGGACTGGCGGGACGTCCTGTACCCGGCCGACGTGCCCGTGCGGCGGTGGCTGGAGGAGTACGCGGCACACTTCACGACCGTCGAGCTGAACAACGCGTTCTACCGCCTGCCGAGCCGCGAGAATTTCGCGTCCTGGCGGGACCGGGTCCCAGCGGACTTCGTGATCGCGGTCAAGGCGAGCCGCTACCTCACACACATCAAGCGCCTGAAGGATCCCGCGGAGCCGGTCGACCGGCTGATGACCCACGCGGCGGGTCTGGGCGACCGGCTGGGCCCGGTCCTGCTCCAGCTCCCGCCGACCCTCAAGGCCGACCCGGCCCTGCTGGACGCCTGCCTGGCGTGCTTCCCGCGCGGCACGAGGGTGGCGGTGGAACCCCGCCACGACTCCTGGTGGACACGAAAGACCCGCGAGGTCCTGGAATCCCGGGGCGCGGCCCTGTGCTGGTCCGACATCCGGGCCCACCCCATGACCCCGCTCTGGCACACCACCGACTGGGCCTACGTCCGCTTCCACGAGGGCCGGGCCGCCCCCTGGCCCCGTTACGGCCGCCGCGCCCTGGAGACCTGGGCCGACCGCATCGCCACGGCGTACCCCGAGAAGGCCGACGTCTACACGTACTTCAACAACGACCCGGGCGGAGCGGCGGTGCGGGACGCGGCGGCGTTCGCGAGGGTCGCGGAGCAGGCGGGGTTGCCGGTGACCCGAACACCGCAGCCGACCCCCAGCGGTTGATCACCTACCCCTGCCCCTTCACTTCCCACCGCCCCATCCGCCTCCCTCGCCGCTCCCCTCTCTCCCGCCGCCCCCTTCTCTCCCGCCGCTTGAATTCTTTTCCCGCCGCGACGGCGATCAGCCGCCACGGCGCCTCTCGGCGGTGCCGAGCCCTGCTCAGCCGTAGCCCGAAACCCCCTGCCCCTCCTGCCCCCGCTGCCCCCCTACCCCCCATAGGCCGCCCGCAGGGCATCCCGCACGGCGGCCAGCGCCTCCTTCTCCCCCAATCCCAGCCGGCGCACCCGCTCCACGTACGCCTGTGCGGCCGCCGACGCCTCACGCTCGGCGGCCGACCCCGCGGCGGCGACGAACGTGCCGTTACGGCCCCGCGTCTCGATCACCCCGTCCGTCTCCAGCGCCCGGTACGCCTTGGCCACCGTGTTCACCGCCAGCCCCAGCGACTCGGCCAGCCCCCGCACCGTCGGCAGCCGGTACCCCACCGGCAGCACCCCGCCCCGCGCCTGCTCGGAAATCTGCGCCCTTACCTGCTCGTACGGCGGCGCGCTGTCATCGATGTGGATCTTCAGAGTCACGGCCCGATTCTCCCGTATCCGCCGGAAAATGAGAGGCATCGCGCATTCGCCCCCGCATAGCGTGCGCCCTATGACAGTGATCGTGCGCGATCTGCGCCCCGATGTCCGGTCGGACGCCGAAGGCTTCGCCCGGGTCCGGCAGCTCGCCCTTCCCTACCTGCTGTTCACCCCGGAGTCCCTGGTCCACGACCTGACGCACACCCATCCCGACGCCCGCTTCCGCCAGCTGATCGCGGAGGAGGACGGCGAGATCATCGGCACGGCGCAGGTCGGCCTCGCCCACGAGAGCACCGAGCCGGGCCAGGGCTTCGCCAACGTGTATGTACACCCGGAGCGCACCGGCCGGGGCGCCGGCACCCTCCTCGTCCGTACGGCGGAGGCACACCTGTCGGACACCGGCGCGACCACCTCGTACGCCTGGGTCCTGGACACCCCGTCCCACCGCGCCTTCGCCGAGCGCCGCGGTTACACGGCCAGCCGCTCCGCCCACTTCCTCCGCCTCGATCTCGCGCACGGCACACTCCCGCCGCTCCGGACTCCCCCGCCCGGCGTCGAACTCCGTTCCGCCGCCGACTTCGCCGACGACCCGCGTCCGCTCTTCGCCCTCGACGCGGAGACGACGCTGGACGAACCGAGCGACATCGACACCGAGTTCGCCGACTACGAGGCCTGGCTGGACGGCACCTGGCGGCATCCCCTGTTCAGCCGGGAGCTGACCTCGGTCGTCCTGGTCGACGGCCGCCCCGCCGCGTTCAGCGCGGCGCGCACCGACGGCGGCACCCGGTATGGCACCGTCATGACCGGCACGGCCCGAGCCTTCCGCGGCCGGGGCCTGGCCAAGCTCGCCAAGAACGACTCCCTGCACCGCGCCCGCGCCGCCGGCTGCACGGAGGCGTTCACGGGCAACGACAGCGGCAACGGCCCGATGCTGGCGATCAACAAGTGGTTCGGGTATGACATCTGCGCGACGGAGGTCAGGTATGTCCGCGAACTCGGCTGAGCCGCCGGCCACGGTGGACGTCGTCCTGGTCAAGGCGGGCCGGACGAAGATCCGTTACCCCGCCGAGCTGCTGCACGACGACGGCACCCGGATCGCCGTACGCGCGCCGTGGGCCGGTGACGTGTCCCGCGACTTCGGCTTCGTCCGATTCGAACAGGGCGATGTCTTCACCGAGTTCTACTGGCGCGACCGCTGGTACGCGGTCAAGGAGGTCCGCGCCGCCGACGGCACGCTGAAGGGCTGGTACTGCGACATCACCCGCCCGGCGACGCTCACCGGCGGTGAACTGGTTGTCGAGGACCTCGACCTGGACCTGTGGCGGTCCGCCGACGGCACGGACGTACGGCGACTGGACGAGGACGAGTTCGCCGAGAGCGGGCTGGCGGACCGGGACCCGGCCGCCGCCACGGCCGCCGTGACGGCACTCGACACGCTGGAGGCCCTGGCCCGCGAGGGCGGTTTCGACACCCTGCTGTCCTGACACCCCCTTCGGGCTGACGCCCTTGCAGGCTGACGCCCCTTCAGACTGACACCCCCTCCTGGCTGACGCCCCTTCTGGCCGTCACACCGTCGCCACCACCGCGTACCGCTCGTCGCTCACCGCCTTGCCCCACAGCACCGCCTGCGCCGACAGCCGTTCCACGCGCACGTCCGCGGCGAGCGGCGTCAGGAGGGCGGTGAGCCGCTCGGCGGGTATGCCGACCGGGGCCACGGTCCCCCACACCCCCTCCACCAGCACGAACCGCCCTCCGGGACGCAGCAGGCCGCGCCAGTGGCGCAGCACGCGCGCGGGGTCGGGCAGCGCCCACAGCACATGCCGTACGAGCACGGTGTCGAAGAGCCGCTCGCCCACCGGTGGTGCCGTCGCGTCACCGAGCAGGAACACCGCGTCACGGCCGGCCAGCTTGGCGCGGGCCCGCTCCACCATCGCCTGCGAGCTGTCGACCCCGGTCACGTGGTGGCCCTGCTCGGCGGCGAGGAGGGCCAGGCTGCCGGTGCCGCAGCCGAGGTCCAGGAGGTCGACGGGGCGTCCGGGCAGCCAGGCCCGGAGCCGCTCCGCCCAGGCGGCGCGCACCTCGGGCGGCCCCAGCCCATGATCCGGCTCGGCGTCGAAGGTGGCGGCCTGCGCATCCCAGTCGACACTCACCGCAACTGTCCGATCACTCTCGTTCGTCATGCCCCCAGCGTGACACCCACCACTGACACTCGGTCCGTGTGACAGCGACCACTGACAGACCGGCACCGATGAGGAACTCTCGCCAAAAGGGTCTACCTCCGTGACACCACGGAACTCGGTAGGCACTGAAGGAGGCAGCCATGCGCCGCGCAACCGTGCAGAAGCCCCTGAAGAAGACGGACCGCCGCCGGATCCGCGAGGAGGCCGACGAGCGCCCCGCCGGACGCCCGGAGGTGCGGAAGGACATCGCACGCACCTGGTGGCCGGACGGCTGACCGCGCCCGTCCCCGCCCCTTCAGCCCAGCCGCTTGCGGTAGTGGACGCGGTCGTACGGCCCGTCCACGCGCCGCCCGACGACTTCGTAGCCGTACCTCGGGTAGAGCTCCCGGTTCTCCCACATCAGCGCGTTGGTGTAGAGCCTGACCTCGGACAGGCCGAGTGCACGCGCGCGTTCGTCCACGAACTCCAGCAGCCGCCGCCCCACCCCCTGGCCACGCGCGTCGGGGTGGACGGCGATGCTGTCGAGGAACAGATGGTCGTCGTGGACCTCGATGACGACGAGCCCGATCACCGGCTCCCCGAGGACGAACACCCTGCCCGCGGCCACATCCGCCATGTGGTCCGCCTCCATGGGCTGCGGCACCACCCCTATGCGTGCGATGTAGTGGTGGTACGCCATGTCTGTGACGGCTTTCACGGCCGGTACGTCGGCGGCCCGTGCGGGCCGGATCTCGTCGTTCGCCATGGCGCGAACGCTAGCTTCCTCAGCGCAGCCTGAGCACTCCCTTAAGGCGACCATAAGGATCTCCTTCGCCCCCTCCCAGCAGGCGATTTCACGGTTTCTTGGGGCTAGCTTTCTGATCGCCCCCACGGGATCCAGCCCGAGCGGATCCAGCCCGACCGGATCCAGCCCGGCCGGATCCGGCCCGGCGGGACCGAGCCCGCCCCGAGGACCGTTCCGAGGAGTTCCCGCATGTTCGCAGCACGCCGCAGGGCCGCCGCCGTCGTCGCGCTCGGTGTGGGAGCGGTCGCCCTCGCCGCGGCGCCGGCGTCCGCGCACGGCACGATGGGCGACCCGGTCAGCCGGGTCGCCCAGTGCTACGCGGAGAACCCGGAGAGCCCGAAGTCGGCCGCGTGCAAGGCGGCGGTCGCGGCCGGCGGCACGCAGGCCCTCTACGACTGGAACGGCATCCGCATCGGCGACGCGAACGGGCAGCACCGGGCTCGGATCCCGGACGGCAGGCTGTGCAGTGCGGGCAACGACGAGTTCAAGGGCCTGGACCTGGCCCGCGCCGACTGGCCGGCGACGAGCGTCGGCAGCGGGTCGTATACCTTCCGGTACCGGGTGACCGCGCCGCACAAGGGCACCTTCAAGGTCTACCTCACCAAGGCCGGTTACGACCCGGCCAAGCCGCCGGCCTGGGCGGACCTGGATCTCGACCACCCCGTGGCGACGGCCACCGACCCGGTCGCCGCCGGCGGTTTCTACACGTTCTCCGGCACGCTTCCCGAGCGCACCGGCCGCCAGCTGCTGTATGCGATCTGGCAGCGCTCGGACAGCCCGGAGGCCTTCTACTCCTGCTCGGACGTGGACTTCGGCGGCGGCAGCGCCAGCACCCGTGGCGGTACGGCCACCAGCGCTACCCCGGCCCCGACCGCCTCCTCCCCCACCGACGAGCAGATCGCGGCCGGTGCCGACAAGTCGACGGTCGAGCACCACGGTCACGGCGACGACGACGCCCGTACGTCGGCCGAGCCGAGCAGCCCGCCGGCCAACGCACCCGCGGCGGCCGGAAGTCCGCAGACGGTCCTCGCGGAGACCGGCGGCAGCGGCAGTACGCCGTACCTCGCGGTCGGCGGGGCGGCCGCCCTGGCCCTGGGCTCCGGCGCACTCTTCCTGTCCGTACGGCGGCGGGCGCACCGGCGCTGATCCCTCATGACTCCGGGGCCTGACCGGCGGCTCAGGCCGGACAGGCCCCGGCGGCGTTCAGTTGGGCGGGCCGCTCAGCTGAACGCCGACGCGCAGCTGGTGGCGGTGGCGTGTGCCGGGTCGAGCGCGTTGGCCACCTCGTGGAAGGCGATCCGGTCGAAGAGCCCGATCGCCACGTGCTCGGAGAGGTCGAGCGAGCACAGGTTCTGGAGCAGCACGTTGTGGACGTCGGAGCCGCTCAGGTACTGGCTCTGCCAGGGGGTGGCCACCTCGTCGTACTTGGTGGCGATGACCGTGTAGTGCACGCCGGGGACGGTGTCGCCGCCCGCGTTGAGCTTGGCGAGGAAGGTGGAGTCGGGGATCTGGTCGGCGAGTCCGGGGGTACTGGCCTTGATCAGGTCCGCGGCGCCGGGGAAGTACGGCAGCAGGTTGGTGAGGCCGCTGATGGTGGCGCCGTGGTTGTCGGGGGCGAGGCCGACGAGGGCGTTCACCTTGGCGGCGCCGCCGAGGAACCTGAGGTAGTAGCGGGGCATCATGCCGCCCTGGGAGTGGCCGACGAGGTCGGCCTTGGCGGCACCGGTCGCGCTCAGCACCTTGTCGACGTAGGCGGAGAGTTGCTCTGCCGACTTGTCGATGGGGCCGAGGCCGTAGAAGAGCGGGACGCCGGACAGCTGGCCGTAGTCGAGGGAGAAGACGCAGTAGCCGCGGTCCTCCAGGTACGGGGCGAGGGAGAGCCAGTTGTCGACGGAGTTGCCCAGCGTGCCGTGGACCAGGATCACGGGGCGGGGGTGGGCGGTGGAGGGGCGGCAGGAGTAGTCGTTCCAGCCACTGCTGGGGGCGCTCGACGCATGGGCGGTGGCGGCGGGGACGGTGGCGACGGCGGCTGCGAAGAGCAGTGCGGTCAGGGGTCTGAGCACTCGTTTCCAGGGCAGCATCGTGTGATCTCCTTGCGGCTCAAGGGAGTTGCGACGGCCTTACGCCCTGTGATCCGGATCACGAGGATGCTGTTCACTCATCAAGTTACGGACGAGTAGTGCAAGCGTGAAGTTACGCGTCGGTAAAACTTCCGAGTAACCGGTCGCACGCCACCCACCTGATGGGATGTCACCAGTTGGGCCCGAGGGGACCATAGGGCGCGAAACGCGCCAAACCGTCGCACAACACGCACACTTCACTCCGGGCGAGGTCGGGCCCGAGCCCCTCGAGGCAGCGAGTGACGACCCCCTCGCGAATGCGCCGGCACCACCTTCGCCGTCGAGAAGCCGACCGGCCACGCCGCAGCCTCCCGGGCCACCACGCCCACCGGCCCGGGGGCCGAGCCGTCCGATGGCACACGAATCGCTCCACCGAGGGGCGACAGGCGCCACCGACGTGACGGAAGGTATCGCCTTCGCTACAAATGGCCACCATTCGTCCACCTGGAGCCCCAACAGCCCCGCCCGACCGAAGGGGTGACGGAGCGGCACCTCCCCCTCCCGCCGCCCACGCCACCAAAGAATCGTTTACGCGTTCGATTCCAGTCGCCTACCTGGGCTGATGGGGTTAGAGTAATCGAACGAGCGTACGATGAACATATCGGGCTTACTGCCGAAAAGGGGTGGAGTGATGGAGGTGCGGCATGACGGGCTTCGCCCATCTGCGCGTCGCGTCCGGTTACTCCGCCCGCTACGGCGCCTCCCACCCCGAGCAGCTCGTCCGACGGGCGGCCGAGCGGGGCATGCCGGCGCTCGCGCTCACCGACCGGGACACGGTCACCGGGGCCGTGCGGTTCGCGCAGGCCTGCGCGAAGGACGGGGTCCGGCCGGTCTTCGGCATCGACCTGGCGGTGGAGGCCCTGGCGCCTCCGCCGCCCGCCCAGCACCGCCGCACCCCGGCGCGCGGTGGCGCGCACGTCATGGAGCCGCCGCTGCGGTTCGCGCTGCTCGCACAGAACCGGGAGGGCTGGGCACGGCTGTGCCGCATCACCTCGGCCGCCCATGTCGGTGCCGTGTCCGGTACACCGCCGGTGGTGCCGTGGCAGGCGCTGCGCGAGTACGGCGGCCCCGGCCTGACCGTGCTGCTCGGGCCGCTCTCGGAGCCGGTGCGGGCGCTGTCGGTGGGCCGGGAGGACGTGGCGATGAGGTTGCTGGCGCCCTGGACGGAGATCTTCGGGAGGGATGTTCGATTGGAAGCCGTGGCGCAGAAACGTTCCGGCATCGGTCCGGGGTCCCTGCGCCTGGCCGCCCGTACCCTCGCGCTGGCCGACCGCACCCGTACCACCGCCGTGCTCTCCAATGCCGTTCGTTATGCGGATGCGGACCAGCACCGCCTCGCCGACGTCCTGGACGCGGCCCGGCTGCTCAGACCGATCGACCGGCGCCGGCTGGACAGCGGACAGCGCTGGCTCAAGGACGAGCGAGGAATGGAGACCGTCGCGCGAATGATCGCCGAATGCGCCGGAGGAGACATCCGCCGGGCCCGCCGGCTCCTGGCGGACACCGCGGACACCGCGACCGCGTGCACCGTGGATCCGGCGTCCGACCTCGGGCTCGGCGCTCGGCACTTCCCGGAACCGTCGCTCTTCGGCGCCGATCCCCGAGCGGGCGGAGCCGCACAGCTGCTGCGCGGGCAGTGCGAGGCCGGCCTGGCCGGGCGCGGCCTCGACCGCGACCGTACGGCGCTCGACCGGCTGGACGAAGAGCTCGAGGTGATTTCCGAGCTGGGCTACGACTCGTACTTCCTCGCCGTGGCCCAGGTCGTCGCCGACATCCGGGCCAAGGGCATCCGGGTCGCCGCCCGCGGCTCCGGGGCCGGCTCGCTGGTCTGCCACGCGCTGGACATCGCCACCGCCAACCCGCTCGACCACCGCCTCCTGTTCGAACGCTTCCTCAGCACGCGCCGGGCGTCCCTGCCCGACATCGACATCGACGTGGAGTCCGCCCGACGCCTGGAGTGCTACGACACGATCTTCGAACGCTTCGGCAAGGAGCGGGTGGCGGTCACCGCCATGCCCGAGACCTACCGGGCGCGCAGGGCGCTCAGGGACACCGGCCTCGCTCTCGGCATCGCGCCGGCCGAGATCGACCGGATCGCCAAGAGCTTCCCGCACCTGCGCGCCTCCGACATCACCGGCGCCCTCGCCGAACTGCCCGAGCTACGGCAGCTGGCCGCCGAGGCACACCGCTACGGCCCCCTGTGGGAGCTGGCCGAAGGCCTCGACTCCCTGGTCCACGGCATGGCCATGCACCCCTGTGGCGTGGTCATCAGTGACGCCACCCTCCTGGACCGGCTGCCCGTGCAGCCCACCCCGCAGGGCGACTACCCCATGGCCATGGCCGCGAAGGAGGAGATCGAGGCGCTCGGCAACATCAAACTCGACGTCCTGGGCGTGCGGATGCAGTCCGCGATGGCCCACGCCGTCACCGAGATCGAACGCACCACCGGCAACCACATCGACCTCGACAACCCCCGGCAGGTGCCGCTCGACGACGTCTTCGCGTTCAAGCTCATCCAGGCCAGCCAGACCCTGGGCCTGTTCCAGCTGGAGTCCCCCGGCCAGCAGGACCTGCTGTCCCGGCTCCAGCCCCGCGACGTCCAGGACGTCATCGCCGACATCAGCCTCTTCCGTCCCGGGCCGGTCGCCGGCGGCATGCCCGAGCGGTACATCGCCGCCCGCCACGGCGGCACACCCGACTACGCCCACCCGGACCTCGAACCGGTACTCTCCGACACCTACGGCGTGACCATCTGGCACGAGCAGATCATCGAGACGCTCTCGGTGCTGACCGGCTGCGACCGGGCCTTCGCGGAGATCACCCGGCGGGCGCTCGGCGACAAGGAGCAGCTGCCCAGGATCAGGGACTGGTTCCACCGCCAAGCACAGGCCCGCGGCTACAGTCCGGCCGTCCGGGACGAGGTCTGGAGGACCGTCGAGGCCTTCGGGGCGTACGGCTTCTGCCGGGCCCACGCGGTCGCCTTCGCCGTACCCGCTCTGCAGAGCGCCTGGCTCAAGGCGCACTATCCGGCGTTCCTGCTGGCCGGCCTTCTCGAACACGACCCCGGGATGTGGCCCAAGCGGGTCCTCGTCTCCGACGCCCGTCGCCGTGGGGTCCCCGTCCTGCCCGTCGACGTCAACCGCTCCCGGGTGCGGCACACCGTGGAGAAGGCCGACGGGGACCAGTGGGGGGTACGTCTCGCCCTCTCCGCGGTGCACGGCATCAGCGAGGAGGAGTGTGCGCGGATCGAGGAGGGGCAGCCGTACCGATCGCTGTCGGACTTCTGGCAGCGGGCACACCCCAGCAGACCGGTCGCCGAACGCCTCGCCGAGATCGGTGCCCTGAACGGTCTGCACGACGGCCGCCTCACGCGCCGCGATCTGCTGCTCCAGATCGCCGAGTTGCACCGGCAGTCCCGCAACCGTTCCGCGCACGAGGGACAACTGCCCATCACCGCGGACCCCGTCGGCGGGGCGGAGCCGAGCGGCCTGCCGGAGATGACCGGCCGCGAGGCCCTGAGCGCCGAGCTGAACACCCTCGGCATCGACATCTCCCGGCACCTGATGGAGCACCACCACCGGCTGCTGCGCGAGATCGGCGCGACCGACGCGGCCCATCTGGCCGGCCTGCGCGCCGGTCAGCAGGTCCTCGTGGCCGGGGTGCGGGCCTCGACCCAGACCCCGCCGATCGCGAGCGGCAAGCGGATCATCTTCGTCACGCTCGAGGACGGCTCCGGCCTGGTCGACCTGGCCTTCTTCGAGGACTCCCACCCGGCCTGCGCACACACCGTCTTCCACAGCGGACTGCTCCTCGTCCGTGGCACGGTCCAGGTGCGCGGTACCCGTCGTACCGTCGTCGGCACCATGGCCTGGGACCTGGACGAGATCGCCGCCGCCCGCCGCGACAACGGCCCCGAGGCCGCCCTCGCCCTCCTCGGTGCGAGCCGCCCGCATCCGACCCCGGCCCAGCCGCACCGCACCCTGGCCGACGGCACCGCGGGCGCCCGCCTGCACCCCTACGCCGACCTCCAGCCCGCCGGCACCCGCTCGGCCGATCTGAAGAAGTTCGGCCACCGAAGCCCCGGGAGCGCGGGATGAACGAGGTGACCACACGGCAGCGGCACATCGTCCACCTCCACCTGCACGCCTCACTGAATGAGGCTCAGTACGCCGATATAATCGAACTGGTGTCCGGAATCACGCCCCACGTCCAAGCCGTCCCGCCCAACGCCGTGCAACTGGACCTGACTTCGGCGCTCCGGTATTTCGACCTGTCTCCCTACGACATGGTCCAGACGACGATGATGAGGCTGAAGGCGCTCTACGGCATCGACAGCAGCGCAGGGCTCGCCGGCAACCGCATGCTGGCCGCCATGGCGGCCGACGCATCCGCACCGGGAGACACCACCTGGGTCCCCACCGGCCGTGTGACCGACTGGCTGTACCCGCGGCCGGTCACCGCACTGCCCGGGATCGGCCGCACCACGGCGCAGACGCTCGCCAGATACGGCCTGCACACCATCGGCCAGATCACCGACCTGCCCCCGGCGACCCTGCAACGGCTCCTCGGCGCGGGTCCCGCCCGGCTGCTGGCCGAACGCGCCCGCGGCCGGGACCCTCGCCCGGTCGTCCCCGCGGAACCGGCAGAACATCTGATCGCCGACCTCGTACTGGAGCGGGACTGCCTCGACCCGGCCCAGCACCACCGCGCCGTGCTGGGACTCGCCGACCGGATCGGCCAACGCCTGCGCGGCGAACGCCAGGTCGCCGGCCGGCTCACCCTCACCATGCGATACGCCGACCGCAGCTCCACCACCCGCACGCGCACCCTGCCGGAACCCACCAACCACTCACCCGCCCTCAGCGCAGCGGCCCTGGGACTGTTGACCTCCTTGGGACTGCAGCGAGCAAGGGTCCGCGCCTGCGCGATCCGGGCCGACGGTCTGCTGCCGGCCGACAGCGCCTACCGGCAGCTTTCTCTGGACCCGGGCGATGTCCGCGCCCGCGCAGCCGAAGCCGCCGCGGACCGCGCCCGGCGGCGCTTCGGGCCAGATGCCGTACGCCCAGCTGCTCTGGCGACGGACTGACCTTGTGCATAGATCAGCCGATGGGGACGACAAGAACGGGGCAGTGGGAATGGCGGAGGAAGACGTGGGCGACGAGCCCGATACGGGCTCGGCAACGGCCGACAGGTTCAGGGGTTTCCATGACGACGACTGCCACTTTGCCCACTACGACAAGGGCGGCGTCCTTGCTCTCCCGAGTCGACGCCTTCACGGGTCTCCTTCTTCGGCGCTGGTCACCACAGTGAGAGCGGGGTGTCGCACGCTTCCGCGCCGGGGCGCCTCGTCCGCGGCCAGGTCCAGGAGGTCGGTGACCTTGCAGCCGGGGTGGATGGTCACGTCGTGCCGGCGCGGCGTCGTCAGTGGGCCGTTGGTCACCGGCCGGGCCCGGATGGCGACGAGCGGGAAACGAGCCGCCCCCATGGCCGCCCTCGGGCTCCCCGCCGCCTCCGCCCTCGTGATCGGCAGCATCATCGGCACCGGCGTCTTCGCCCTGCCCTCGGCACTGGCGCCATACGGGCCGATCGCGCTGGTCGCGTTCGGCGTCGTCACCATCGGAGCGCTGGCCCTGGCGATGACTTTCGGCGCGCTCGCCGGAGACACCCACGTCGGTGGCAAGGAGTCCATCGCCGACACCGCCCGCGTACTGGGCCGGATGTTCGACGCGATCGAATACCGGGGCAGCGCCCAGTCGATCGTCACCGAACCAGCCGCGCACTCCGGCGTGCCCGTCAACAACGGTCTCACCGACACCGCGCACCCCACCCAGAGCCTGTGCGACGTCCTCACCGAGCGGCACGCTGGTGATCTGCGCCGGCGGCGGAGGCATACCCGTCACCGCCGACCAGGACACCGGGGCCCTCACCGGAGTGGAGGCGGTCGTCGACAAGGACCTCACGGCGGCCCTGCTCGCCGAGGAGCTGAAGGCCGACTTCCTGCTCGTCCTCACCGATGTGACGTGCGTGTACGAGGGCTACGGCACCCCGGACCAGCACCCCGTGCTCGATGCCATCCCGGCCCAGCTGCGCGGCGCCGGCTTCCCTGAGGGCTCCATGGGCCCCACGGCGGAGCCGGTCGCCCGCTTCGTGGAGCGGACCGGGGGGGCTGGCCGCCATCGGGGCCCTGGGCGCGGCCTACGAGATCGTCCACGGCCGCTCGGGTGAAGAGAGGGCCGGTAGGCCCACGGCTGTGCCAACGCCCTGACACGAGGCCGGAGATGAGAATCCGAAAGGAAGAAGCACTCGAGTGGCATGATCGAGCGGCTGCGCGGCCGGCCTATGCTGCCCGGCGGCCTGTCCGGCTGGGCCGCCGCGTCCGGCTTCCCCGGTCTGCGCGGCATCCGCGTGGAGGAGGAGTTCAAGGACGCCGCCTACGTGCTGTGGGCCGAACTCCCGGGCGCACACCGCCGCGCCGAGTCGTCAACGGGCACGGGACGGCGGTGTTTCCGCACGCCCAGGCCTGTCAGCGCGGGTCGTTCCGCGGGGGCATCGGCATGAGGCAGCAGCGGACGTCGACCACGCCCTCGACTGCGCGGGCCAGTTGCTCGGCCACCCGGGCCAACCCGTTGTCGTCGACCCACCCGGTGAGGCTGACGACACCTTCCGCAACCTCGACCTGAATGTGGTCGGCGGAGAGCGGGAAGAGGCGGTCGACGACTTCGTGCCGCACCTCTTCGGCGAGTTCCTCGTCGTCCCGCACGAACACCTTCAGCAGATCCGAGCGGCTGACGACGCCTTCGAGCACGCCCTCTGCGTTGACGACGGGCAGCCGCTTGACCGTGCGCTGGGCCATGATGTGCGCCGCCTGGGCGAGCGTGGCATCCGGATGCACGGTCACGGCGGGCGTGCTCATCAGCTCCTGGGCGGTCACCGCGCCGGCCTTCGCCAGGTCGTCGAGGCGCTGCCGCTGGGTGAACCGGTCCGGGTCGCTGTCCCGGAACTCCTCCTTCGGGAGCAGATCGGCCTCGGAGACGACACCGATCACCCGGCCCTCGCCCTCCAGCACGGGCAGGGCGCTGACCTTCCACTCCTCCATCAGGGTGACGACGTCCTTGAACGGGGCGTCGCGGCCGACGGCGGCGACCGAGCGGGTCATCACGTCGCCCACGGTGTGCGGTTTGCCGTGCATGATCTCCTCCTCGGGAGGACGGGCGGGGCCGAAGGGTCCCTGACCCCAGGGTGTGCCCGGCCAGGACCCGGCGCCACGGGGCGCCCGGACCTGGCACAGGGTCGTTCGGCCCTCGGCGCGCGCCCTTGGCCTGCCCGCGCCCGGGGTTGCCGCAAGAGGCGCTTGCCGAACCTCAGCCGCCTGCGAAGAAGTCGAGGTAGGCCTGGGCCAGGACGGTCGGGTTCTCCAGCGCGATGTTGTGACCGGACGCGGGGATGACGGCGCCGCGGACGTCGCGGGCCACTTGCGCGAGCTGTCTGGACACTTCGTCCCCGAGATAGGCCTGCGCGCCGACGGCCAGGACCGGGCAGCTGATCGGGTCGGCGTAATGGGGGCGGTTCTGTTCGGCGTCGGTCTGGCGGGCGCGGTACATCTCCAGGATGGCCCTGGTGCCGCCCGGCTGCTCGGCCGAGTGCACCATTTCGTCGATGTCCTCCTCGGTCAGCGCGCTGGGGTCCCACATCTGACGTCTGGCGTAGTACGTCCAGAAAGGCCGTTCCCTTCCGGCCAGCAGGAGCTCGGGCAGGTTCGGCAGGCTGAAGAAGCTGAAGTGCCAGCCGGTGCGGCCGTCGTCGGCGGCGAGCGAGGGGTCGTGTTCGCCGCCTGGCAGTCCTGGGCCGGCCGGCAATCCCGGTAGGAGCGTTTCCTGGAAGACCAGTTGCCGCACCCGGGGCCGGTGGAAGGCGGCGACGGCGTAGGCGATGGCCGCACCCCAGTCCTCGCCGGCGACGCGGAACCGGTCGAAGCGCAGGTGGGTGGCGAGTTCGGCGACGTCACCGGCCATCGTGGCGGTGTCGTAGCCGCTCAGGGGGCGCTGGGAGCCGCCGAAGCCTCGGTTGTCGACCGCGACGACGGTGTAGTGCGGGGTCAGCAGCGGCACGACGTGGCGCCAGTACGACATCGTCTTCGGCACACCGTGCAGCAGGAACACCGGCTCACCGGAGCCGCCGATCGCGTAGTGGATCTCCACACCGTTGACCTTGGGCTTGCCGTGTGTGAGCCGGACTCCGGCGTGGTCAGTGAGGTTCATCTCGGCGAACTCCTTCTTCTCTTCGGCCGTGCAGGCGCCGACCGGGCTGCGGATCTTCCGGAGTGGCATCTTTTTTCTGCCTTGGCCGGCGTCCACGGTCGGCATGGAAGTTCCGCCCCGTACAACCGCGCCTCCGTCGCCGCCGATGTCGCCTGCGTCGCGCCCGCCTCAGATGGAGTCCATCTGGCGATCAGATGGTCGCGGCATCAGCGCACCCGCAGCCGCGCCACTTGCGAGTCGACAGGGCCGCGTTGGTCAACAGACGTCGGGTCAGCTGCCCGCGTGGTGGACACGGAGCAGCTGGTCGGCGAACCGCCGTGCTGCCGGGCTGGTCTCGCCCACCGAGGGCAGCATCAGGTAGATGTGTCTTTCCAGACGCACGCCCTCGACCGTGATGAGCCGCAGAACGCTGTCCGGTGCGGTGAGCACCGGGTATTGCAGGCCGACCGGAGCAAAGCCGATACCGACGCCCGCGCTGACCAGCTCGAGGAACAGTTCCCAGTCGCCGACCTCACAGGCGATGCGGCGCGGTATTCCTTCGCCGGCGAACGCGGCGTCGCTCAACAGGCGAGCCGTCCATCCCGGGGGTACCTCGACGAACCGCTCGTCGGCGAGTTCTCTGATGCTGACCTCAGCCCGCTCCGCGAGGCGGTGATCAGCACGGCAGACGAGGTGCAGCTGCTCTCGCGCCAGGCGAGTCATCCGGACGCCCGGGACCTGGCCGACCGCCGGTCCGATCACGCAATCCAGTTCTCCCGTCTCGACCATCGAGATCATCGTCAACCCGGGCGCGTACCGCAGGCGCAGGTCGATGCCGGGATGATCGCGAGTGAACTCACCGAGATAGGAGGCGAACGGCACCAGATGCTGAGCGGAGAGCGAGACGCCGAGGCGCAGGGTGCCGATGAGCACGTCACGGGTGTGGTGCACGGCCTGTTCCGCGTGCGCGGCGCTGGCCACGGTCCGGCGAGCCGGGCCCACCAGAGCCTCGCCGGCCGCGGTGAGTCGGACGGGCCTGGTTCCGCGGATGTAGAGGGGCGTACCGAGTTCGCGTTCGAGGGCCTGGAGCGAGTTCGACAGGCCTGACTGCACGATGAGCTCGCGCTTGGCGGCTCGGGTGATGCTGCGTTCCTCGACCAACGCCAGGAAGTGACGTAGCTGTCTGAGTTCCATCGGGCACCGCCTCCAGGACTGAATCGCAGCACATCCGGCCATCTTTGATCTGCCAGACAGATGCACTGTATCTGTGCGCACTGCCACCGGATCGCCATCGAAGTTCTGACGAGCGTCGTTGACGCCGACGAACCAGCAAGGAACACAGTCAGGACAGGAGATTTGCCCATGGCGGACCACTCGACGGATGGCACCGCGCCACTGCCCGCTGCCGGCGGCTCGCGGCGGGCCGTGTCTGTCATCCCGCTGATCTGCGCCGCCCAGTTCGTGCTGCAGCTGGACTTCAGCATTGTGAACGTGGCGCTGCCGTCGATCCAGCGGGAGCTGAGCATGGCCGCGGCGGAGTTGCAGTGGATCGTCACCGGGTACGCGCTGGCGTTCGGGGCGCTGCTGCTGGCGGGCGGCCGTCTGGCGGACCTGCTCGGCCGGCGGCAGGTGCTGGCCGTCGGCCTGGCCCTGTTCGGGATCGCGTCGCTGGCCTGCGGGCTCGCGCAGTGGCCGATCATGCTGATCATCGCCCGGATCGTGCAGGGCGCGGCCGGGGCGATGGTCTCCCCGGCGGCGTTGTCGCTGCTGACGACGACCAACGCAGAAGGGGCCGCGCGCACCCGGGCGCTGACGATCTGGCAGGCCACCACCGCGGCGGGCGCGACCGCCGGGATCGTGGCCGGCGGGCTGCTCACCCAGTACTTCGGCTGGCGGGCGGTGTTCCTGATCAATCCGCCGGTCATCGCCATCATGCTCGCGCTGGTCCCGCGGCTGCCGGCCGGGAAGCGGTCCGGCAGCGGCGGCAGCGTCGACGTACGCGGCGCATTGCTGGTGACCACCGGTATCGCAGCGCTGATCTTCGGGCTCGGCAGCGGGCAGCAGCACGGCTTCACCGCACCCGCCACCCTCGTCGCGCTCGCTCTGTCGGTGCTTCTGACCACGGGCTTCGTGTTCGCCGAAAAGCGGTCGGCGGCCCCGATGCTGCCCCTGTCGATCCTGGCGGAGCCGGCCCGGCGGGCCGCGATCGCGGCAATGCTGCTGATCGGCGCCATCCTGGCCGGCTACGTCTACTTCGCGTCGCTCTACCTGCAGAAGGTACTGGGGTTCAACCCGCTGGAGACCGGCCTGGCGCTGGTCCCGTCGACTGCCACCGTCGTGCTCGTCTCCACCCTCGGTACCCGCCGGCTGCTGGCCCGGTTCGGCATCAAGGCCGTCCTGCTCGCCGGTCTGGCCTGCATGGGCGCCGGGCAGCTGTGGCTTGCCCAGATCACCGCCGGGGCCGGCTACCTCGCGGCGGTCCTGCCCGGCCTGGTGCTGACCGCGGCCGGGGTCGGGCTCGCCCTGCCGACCGCGTCGGTCGCGATGACCAGCGGAGTCCGGGCCGGCGACCAGGGACTGGCCGGGGCCCTGTTCACCACCAGCCAGCAGACCGGCGCCGCGGTCGGCCTCGCGATCCTCGCCACCGCCGCCGCGGCGACCGCCGGCCACAGCGGCTCTCTGGTGGACGGCTACCGCCTGTCGTTCCTCATCGCGACCGGTCTAGCAATCCTCGCCGCGATCATCGTCGCGCTCCAGCTCAGCTCGAAATCCCACCGCGTCGGACCCGAGCACCAGCAGGCCGCCCCCGACGGACCGCCCGCCACACAGGCCGCCCCGACGCTGCCAGACAAGGGGTGACTGGACGCGTTTACCCGGCGAGCTGCTCGCCGGGCCGGCCGCCGTCGTCCGGGTCCGGGCCGGCCGCCGTCGTCCGGGTCCGGGCCGACGGCCTCGGCCGGGGTCCTGGCGGTGCCACGCACCTGGAAGGTCCCTGCGACGTCCCCGCCGAGGTCGTGGCCAGCAGCAGCATCGGCGCGGGCATCGGCTGCGGGCCGCGCGGCCCGCAACACCGCGACAACGCCCGGCTCAGACCGGCGTGACCCGCCGGCGGCGCGAACCGGCGGTGCACGGCCGATGGCTACCGGCGACGGCGGTCCGGGGGCGGGAGGGTCTGTTCGGCCCACACGGTCTTGCCGTCGGGCGTATGGCGGACGCCCCAGTTCTGTGCGAGCTGGGCGACGATGAACAGACCCCGTCCCCCTTCGTCGGCGGTCTTCGCATGGCGCAGCCGCGGCGCGAGGGAGTTGCTGTCGTGGACTTCGCAGGTGAGGGTCCGGTCCTTGATGAGCTGCAAGCGGGCGGGCGGGGCGCCGTAGCGGACGGCGTTGGTGACCAGTTCGCTGACGATCATCTCGGTGGTGTAGGCGGTCTCCTCGTCGACGCTCCACCGCACGAGCTGGTGGCGGGCCTGGCTGCGGGCCTTGGCGACGGCCTTGGGGTGGTGGCCGAGATGCCAGGTGGCGACCTGGTCGGCGGGGAAGGGGTGGGCGCGGGCGAGGAGGAGGATGACGTCGCTGTGACGGCTGTCGTTCCGCAGCCGGTAGAGCACGTCGTCGCACAGGTCCTGCAGCGGCCGCCCGGGGTGGGCCAGCACCCGTCGCAGGGTGTCCGGGGCCGGTGAGGCGTGCAGCAGGGCCGCGGTGTAGAAGGCGAGGACGCTGCCGTCGGCGACGGAGACCGTGGTGGCGGCGAAGGGCGGGCCCGCGGCGCTGCCCAGGGGAGGTCCGCTCGGCAGGTCCAGGATCTCGGTGGTCCCGTCGGGATGGGCGATGACGGGTGGCGGATGCCCGGCCAGGGCGACGGTGCAGGTCTGGGCGAACGGATCGTGGACCGCGTACAGACAGCTTCCGGTCAGGGGCACCGGGTCACCGGGCGGCAGCGCCACGCGTTCCTGGGCGAGGGTGAGGGCGGTGTCGTTGAGGCGGGCGAGGAGTTCGTCGGGCTCCAGGTCGAGAGCGGCCAGGGAGTGGACGGCGGTCCGCATCTGTCCCATGGTGATGGCCGCGTGGATGCCTTCGCCGGCGACTTCGCCGACCACCAGCGCGGTGCGGGCTCCGGACAGGGCGAAGGTGTCGAACCCGCCGCCCCCGCCCACCTCGGACGGCACATGCAGGTACGCGGTCTCGACGGTGCGCCGCGGCGCGGGCTGGGGTGGCAGCAGGTGCCGCTGGACCGTCAGGGCGATGGTGTGTTCGCGGGTGTAGCGGCGGGCGTTGTCGATGCACAGCGCGGTGTGAGCGGCCACTTCGAGGGCGACGGTGACATCGCCCTGGTCGTAGACGTCGGCATGGTCGGTGCGGTACAGGCTCAGCAGCCCCAGCACGGTTCCGCGCACGGTCAGGGGTGCCGTGATGAGCAGGCGGGCACCGGAGGCGCGGATCGCCTTGGCGCGGGGCGGGTCGGCCGCCAGCCAGGGCGTGTCGGGGCCCAGGGTGACGAGGCGGGGCTTGAGGTCGGTCAGCGTCTGGGCGTAGGGCGTGGGGAAAGGCAGGGCGCGTACGTCGCCCACCGGATGTGCCTGGATCTGCTCCTCGCCGCCGCTGTGACGGTAGGCGGCACGGCGCAGTGGCACCTCCGGTCCCAGCGGGCTCAGCGGAGGTTCCTCGCCGCGTATCACGGCGTCCACCACCTCCACCACGACGATGTCGGCGAGGTCCGGCACCACGGCCTGGGCCAGCTCCTCGCAGGTGGCGACCACGTCGAGGGTCCGTCCCACGTGCTCGCGCACGGAGCCGAGGACCCGCATACGGAGACCGATCCTTTCGCACTCGGTGACATCGAGCATCTCCGTGAGCACGCCCCAGACCCTCCCCTGCGCGTCCTCCAGACGGGACGCCGAGACGGAGAACAGGTACTCCGGCCCCGGTGCGCCCTTCCGCCGCACCCCCACGAGTCGCCCCCGCACCGGCTCGCCGCTCTCCAGCACGCCGTGCAGCATCGCCTCCACCTCACCGGGCGCGGAAAGGTCGTACACGTCGGTGACGTACCGGCCCACGATCCGGTCATGGGGCGGCGTTCCGTGCAGATCCGGTCTGGTGAGGCCGATCCGCAGGATGCGCAGCCCCGTGTCCAGGATCAGCAGGCCGGTGGGCGACTGGTGGAACAGGGCTTCCAGCACTGCGGCACCCTTGCCCGGCGAGACGGCTTCGTTGTGCGCCACGGCAACCCACCTCCCTAGTCCAGCCTGCACCGAGCCCCGATGAGCCGCTCCCTCGCGCGGCCACCGTGTCGTGTGCACGGCAGCGCCGTACCGGCTCGCGCCCCTTCCGGCCGAGGCCGCCCGGCGCGCGACAGGGAGATGCCCCGCCCCTCGGACGGGGGTGCGACACGGAGATGCCCCGCCCCTGTCCGAGGGGCGCGACACGGAGATGCCCCGCCCCTCGGACAGGGGCGGGGCATCTCGGGGATTCGGCGCGGGTCAGCCGATCTGGGTGCCGGTGGCCGACAGCGCCTCCGTCACCGGCTGGAAGAACGTCTCCCCGCCGGAGGTGCAGTCGCCGCTGCCGCCCGAGGTCAGCCCGATCGCGTTGCTGCCCGAGAAGAGCGAGCCGCCGCTGTCGCCCGGCTCGGCGCACACGTCGGTCTGGATGAGCCCGCTCACCGTGCCCTCCGAGTAGTTCACGGTGGCGTTGAGCCCGGTGACCGTGCCGTCGTGGACCTGGGTGGTGGAGCCGCTGCGGGTCACCTTCATGCCCACGGTCGCCTCGGCCGCACCCGTGATCTTCTGGGTGGAGCCGTTGTAGAGGTCGACCTCGCTCGGGTGGTCCGCCGCGGAGGTGTACTTGACCAGACCGAAGTCGTTGCCCGGGAAGCTGGACTGGGCGTTCTGGCCGATCACGTTGCCGGAGGAGTCCGACCAGCTGGAGATGGCGTCGGTGCAGTGCCCGGCGGTCAGGAAGTACGGCTCGCCGCCCTTGACCACGTTGAAGCCGAGCGAGCAGCGCCCGCCCGACCCGCTGATCGCGTCACCACCGGCGATGAAGGGTTTGAACTCCCCCTTCGAGTGGCGCAGTTCGGCCTTCTCGCCGAGCCCGTCGACGACCTTGGTGAGCTTGCTCAGCGCGGTCCCGGCGACCGTCTTGTCGGCGGTGACGACGACCTTGTTGGTGACCGGGTCGGTGGCCCACGAGGTGCCGGGGATGGTGGCGTCCTGCTTCAGCGTGGTCCGAGCGCCGTCGAGTTCGGCGAGGGAGTTGGCGACGAGTCTCGCCTTGGCCCCGGCCGCCTCGACGGTCTTCGCGGCGGTGTCGTCGAGCACGTTGACGACGAGGTTCTTCGTCCTGGCGTCGTAGTACGTGCCGGCCGAGTCGGTGCCGAGGTCGGCGGCGAGCGTCGAGGCGAGCTTTCCGGCCGCCGGTGCGGACAGGATCTGCGGTACGGCGCCCTTCGTGGGCTCGCTGGCGTTCGCACTCTGGAAGGTCACTCCGGCGGCGACGAGCGCGGCTACTCCCGCGCCCGCGAGGGCCGCCCGGCGCCTGGGTATGCGTCGGTGCTTCAACTCATGTCCTCCTGTGGGGGGTCGGCCCGTAAGGTTGTGGGGACCTCGGGGGCCGGAAGGCTGGTTGACGGGCGCCTACTATTCCGACACCCACAGGGGGCACACAAGGTCGACTTCAGGACGCGCGTGCGCGGATGTTGTGCGCCCCCCGTGCCCGGGCCGTTCACAGTCACCCCAGGAGGATTCGCACTGCAAACACTACGGGCGAGTAACCTTCGGCGGAGAGTAACCCTCACCCCTGGCCGGAATTCGCCCCTCCAGGCTCACCCGCCTCGCTCTTGGCCCCGCGCACCGCGGACCCGTCGGCCCCTGGCGGCAGTTGCTGCTGGGCCCGCTCCAGGAACCGCAGCAGTTCCACCGGGAACGGCAGCACCAGCGTCGAGTTCTTCTCGGCGGCGACCGCCACCACCGTCTGCAGCAGCCGCAGCTGGAGCGCGGCGGGCTGCTCCGACATCTCCTTGGCCGCCTCCGCGAGCTTCTTGGACGCCTGGAGTTCCGCGTCGGCGTTGATGACCCGGGCCCGGCGCTCCCGGTCGGCCTCGGCCTGCCGGGCCATGGACCGCTTCATGGTCTCGGGCAGCGAGACGTCCTTGATCTCGACGCGGTCGATGGTGACGCCCCACTCCACGGCCGGACTGTCGATCATCAACTCGAGCCCCTGGTTGAGCTTTTCGCGGTTCGACAGCAGGTCGTCCAGCTCGCTCTTGCCGATGATGGACCGCAGCGAGGTCTGTGCCATCTGCGAGACCGCGAACCGGTAGTCCTCGACCCGGACGATCGCCTCGGCCGGTCCGGTCACCTTGAAGTAGACGACGGCGTCGACGCGGACGGTCACGTTGTCCCGGGTAATGCCCTCCTGCGCCGGCACGGGCATCGTGACGATCTGCATGTTGACCTTCTGGAGCCGGTCCACGAACGGGACGATCATGGTGAACCCGGGCTCGCGCACCTCCGGCCGGAGGCGGCCGAGGCGGAACACCACGCCTCGCTCGTACTGTCTGACGACCCGTGCCGCGGCCAGTGCGTAGACCGCTCCGACGGACACGAGAGCGGCTCCGGCCGCCACCAGCGCCTCGACCATGCCGGCCCCCAGGGGGTGACTCCAATGGTCCTTCGACGGTAACTCCGGCACCCCGTCAAAGGGGAGCCCCCGCACGCCGGTTGCGTACGGGGGTCCACTGGGAGAACGGATCCGGGAGGATCGTCAGCCGACGCTCACGCCGTAGTAGCTCAGCGCCTCGGTGACCGGCTGGAAGAAGGTCGTGCCACCGGAGGTGCAGTCGCCGCTGCCGCCGGAGGTCAGACCGTAGGCGACGGAACCGCCGTAGAGCGGGCCGCCGCTGTCGCCGCCCTCGGCGCAGACCGTGGTCTGGATCATGCCGTAGACGACGTCACCGCTGCCGTAGTTGACGGTGGCGTTGAGCGCGGTGACCCGGCCGCTGTGGGTGCCGGTGGTCGAACCGCGGCGGTACACCGTCGTGCCGACGGACGGGGTGGCCGCGCTGGTGATGGTCTGGCTGCCGACCGCGCTCGGGTGCGCGATCGAGCTGTTGGTGTAGCGGACCAGCGCGAAGTCGTTGGTCGGGAAGCTGTAGCTGACGTTGGTGCCCAGGACCGTGGTGTGGGCGGAGTTGCTGTACCAGGTCGAGGCCACCTCACCGCAGTGCCCGGCGGTCAGGAAGTAGTACGTGCTGCCGCTGTGCACGTTGAAGCCGAGCGAGCAGCGGTAGGCGCCGCCGTAGATGGCGTCGCCGCCGGTGATCAGCTTCTTGAAGGTGCCGGGGGTGCGCTTGACGGTGATCGCGCCGGCGTCGGCGCCCGCCTGCTGCTTGATCTTGGCGATCTCGGCGGCGGAGACCGTGGAGTCGGCGGTGACGACGACACGGTTGGTCTTGCTGTCGACGGCCCAGGCGGTGCCGGGGACGTCCGCCTTCAGAACGGAGCTGTTCACGGCCTTCAGTTCGCTCGCGCTGAAGGTGTGGACGGGACTCGCGCTCGCGGTGGGGACGGCGAACGCTGCCGCGGCCAGGAAACCGGTGCCCACGGCGATCAGCCGGGTCCGTCTCGAGATACCGCTGCGGGGGGTCGTGCGCTTGATCCTCACTTTTCGTTCCCTCCCAGGGGAATCAGGGGGCCCGCGTGGGGTCGGGGCCCGTGAGGCGCAGCCAGGGAGGACGTCCGGGTTCCGGACACGCAATGCCCCTGACAAGCGCTGAGGGGGAGTATTCGGGCGAACGACCGGTTCCCGCAAGAGTGCCTTTCGGCCGTGCGACTGTGTTCGAACCATGCCGACTTTGTGTGATCTCGTCGCGGTCCGGGCGAGTTGACTCCCGGTCACAATTCCCGCGAAACCCTCAGGCCACTATGCGCTCTCCCGCCTCGACCGCGAGGCCCAGCCTGTTCCCCGGCGGCGGGAAGGGGCAGATGAAGTGGTCCGCGAAGGCGCAGGGCGGCAGCTGCGCCCGGTTGAAGTCGACGGTGGTGGAGCCGTCGGCGCCCGGGGCGGCCGAATAGAGGAACCTGAAACGGTAGCTGCCTGCCCCGCTGGAGGCGTCGGCGAACACCGCCCACAGCCGGCCGTCGGTCTGCTCGGCGACCTGGAGCGTCAGGGCCTGGCCCGCCAGGGTGAAGGCGAGTTCCCCGGCGAGCACGAGCGCGCGTTCCACTCCGTCCGCGGTGTCGACGCGGACGGTGCGCCGGTCGTCGTACGGCGTGAAGCGGCCCGGCACCGACCAGCGCGGGTCGTAAGGGGTGGCGTCGATACCGAGGAAGGTGCGGCGGGCCGGGGCGGCCGGGTCGTAGTCCCGTACGCCCCAGACGCCTTCGCGGACCAGCACGACCAGCCGGCGCTCGCCGAGGGTGACCCGGGCCGACGGTTCGCGGTCGGCGGCGAGCCGGACCGTACCGGCGAAGGGCTCGCCGTCCAGGGCCAGACCGTCGGCCGCCGTCGCGGTGAGCAGCACGGTGTCGCCGTCCACCGCCCAGGCGCCGGGGACTCCGGGGAGCCGGCCGTCCGGGTGGTCCTCCAGCCAGTGGGTGCCGGTCAGCGCGAGCGGCCCGTAGGGGGCCGACACGGTCTCCACGCGGTCTTCGTGCCAGCGCTTCCAGTCGTCGTTCGCGTCCTCGGTCATACGATCAGCCCTTCCCCTGCTCTCGGCATGGTTTACCTCATGTCTCTCATGTGCACCCGACCCGTCGACAACAGCCGGGCGCCCCTGGTTGTTTCAGGGCGCCGCGAACTGCCCGGCGGCCCGGGCCAGGCCCAGGTGCTCGCGCAGGGTGCTGCCCGGATAGAAGGTGCGGAACAGCCCGCGGTGCTGGAGCAGCGCCACCGTGCCGTTGACCAGCCGTTCCAGATCGCGGCGCGGTTCGGCGGGGACCAGGTGGAAGCCGTCGGCGGCGCCCTCGCCGTGCCAGCCGGCGATCAGCTCCGCGAGGTCCACCGGACCGCCCCGGTACAGCGGCCCCTGCACGGTCTGCCGGGGCCCGCCGCCACCGTGCCCCGGCTCGGCCGCGCGCTCCCCGTCCCCCAGGTCCACCAGCAGGCTCACCAGCACCCGCAGCGCGTCCGGCTCCCGCCCCGACTCCCGTGCCCGGCTCCGTAGTTCATCGCGTACGTCGGCGGCCTGCGCGGAGCTCGCGGCCCGCACCAGGACCACATCGGCGTACCGGGCCGCGGTCTGCCGGGCGGTCCCCTCGGTGGCGTCGGCCACCCGGACCGGATGCCCGGGCGAGGGTCCCGGCGCGTCGCTCCACCAGCCGGCCCGGCCCCGGCTGACCTGGTCGAGGTGGGCAAGGGCGGCCTGCGGGGCGGTGACCAGCGGCACCAGCCCGATCCGCCGGGTGGCCGGGGCCACCTGCGACAGCACGGCGAGCGGGTCGGTCTCCGTCCACCCGAACCGGCCGTCGAGCGTGACGAAGTCCAGGCCCCCGCTCTCGGCGAGCCGCACCAGCTCCACATAGCGCTCCGCGTCGAACACGCCGACCTGGTCCACGGCGGCGGCCAGGTGCAGCAGCCCCCGGCCGTACGAGCCGGTCATGACAAACCATCCTCTCCGCACATCACAGCACCTCGGAAGGAAACGCCCTGGTCCGCTCCTGCCGCGGAGCGTCCGGCAGCTCCGTCGGGGGTCCGGCCTCCGCGGCCCGTCCGCCGACCAGGTGGACAACGGTGTCGGCGGCCTCCCGGGCGAACCCGGTCCCGCGCGCCACGGCGCTCATGGCGTCGGCTCGTCGACCAGACGGACGTCCTGGAACACGAATCCGGTCCGGGTCCGCCGCTTCAGCACCTCCGGCCCGGGCAGGCCGGATCTCTTGTGCGCGGAGCCGATGTCGACCGTGACTGTCATGGAGTGAGTCCCTCTGGAGAAGTGGTGGGAGGCGGACTAGGCGGCGGCCCGGCCCGTCAGGTCCCGCAGGAAGGCCAGTGCCGCCCGCGCGGTGGCGTCGTTCTGCCGGAACGCGGGCCCTCCGGTACGCGGCCGGGTGAACGCGCCGGGCGTACGTCCGTCGGTGAACGGCCCGAGCGCGAACCGCCGGGGGTGCGGCCGCCCGCCCTCGTCGAGGACCCGCCCGTCGGCGGGGTCCACCCTGAGCAGCCCGTCGGGCGTCTCGGCGGCCCCGTCGCCGTGCAGTTCGCGCAGCAGCGCGTCCCGGGCCCGCCGCACGGTCGGTTCGGGCAGCCGCGCCTCGACCAGCGCCCGCGCCTCGACGGAGAACCCGGGGACGGTGTCCGCGGACGCCCGGAACACCCCGTCCCGCGCCGTCACCGTCATCCCGGCGCCGACGAACCTGACCACCCCCGCCCGGGACAGCGCGAGCAGCTGCCGCAGCCGGGGCCCGGGCGGCCCGGAGGCGAGGTAGCTGAAGAACCCGTGCCACCAGGACCCGATGCCCCCGAGCCGCACCAACTGCCCGTAGACGGAGAGCAGTCCGAGGAAGACCGCCAGATCGGGGCTGTGCTCAGAA
Organism: Streptomyces sp. NPDC001220; assembly: GCF_053597895.1. Classification (NCBI taxonomy): domain Bacteria; kingdom Bacillati; phylum Actinomycetota; class Actinomycetes; order Kitasatosporales; family Streptomycetaceae; genus Streptomyces; species Streptomyces sp. NPDC001220. Next base: position 51,470 of record NZ_JBSFJE010000005.1, on the reverse strand, counting down.
TTGTGACGGCGGCTCAGGTCGCCCTCGACATAGGCCCGCAGCCCCTCCTGGAACTCCTCGTGCGACCCGTACCGCACCCCGTCCAGCGGGCGGTCCAGCGCCGCGAGGTCGAGCCGGTCGGCCGGGTCCGGTACGGCGGCGGCCACCAGCGCCCGCACCTCGGCGTCCCCCTCGGCGGCGGCGTACTTCTCCTCGAAATCCCGCCAGGCGACGGCCGTCCGCTCGGGATGGACGGCGAACAGCCGGTGGTAGTGGGCGAAGCCCAGCTCCTTCTCCACCAGCGGCCACACGTCCCGGCGGAAGTCGAACCCGCCCGGCCGGGCGCGCAGTTCGTCGACCTCGCCGGGTCCGAGGAACCGGGGCAGCGGCGGGCGTTCGCCGGTCCAGTCGTAGCCGATCTTCGAGTGGTACGGCACTCCGCGCCGCGACCCGACGTACAGCACCGGCTCCTGTCCGGACGGCACATAGGTGTCACCGTCGTACCGTCCGCCCCGGCCCTCCGTGAGCAGCACCATCAGGTCGACGAAGGCGAGCCCGAACCCCCGCACCAGCACCGGTTCTCCGGCGCGCAGGGCGGACAGGTCGCTGTCGGCGGTGAAGTCCGGCGGCAGGTGGACCAGGCCGTGGGCGTCGGCGTACCCGGCCAGGGCGGTCTGCTCGGGGTCGAGTTCGGCGTCCAGGTGGCCGAGGGCGAGGACCACGAGGTCGGCGAGGAGCGGGCGCGGGCGGCCGTCCAGCCAGACCTGCTGGCGTCCCTCGCGCGGCCCGCTCACCCGCAGGGCACGGCGGGGGTGGTGGTGCACCGTGACGCCCTCGGGCAGGTCGGCCACGGCGCGGTCGTAGACGTGCCGCAGGTACCGGCCCTGGATCTGCCGGTCGGCGAAGGTGGAGCCGTCCAGGCCCGCCCACTCGTGCAGGGTCGGCCCCTCGCGCACCGGGCCGGTCATCCGCACCGTCTCGTCGGTGAACATGGTGACGTCCTCGGCGTGCGAGTTCATCCACAGCAGCGGCGACTGGGCGGCCCGCCAGATACGGCCGGCGCCCGGTGGATGCGGGTCGACCAGATGGATGTCGAGACCCGAACCGGCGTACAGCTCGGGCGCGTTGGCGGCGATGCGCTCGAGGAGCCCGGTCCCCCGCGGACCGGCCCCCACGATCACCAATTGGGGCCTCATCGGGCCGTCCCCGTGCCGTTCGGGACGGAGTCCGAGGTGAAGCAGCCGGCGGCGGCCGCCCCCTGCCCGTACCGGCGCCGCGGGACGGTTCTCAGGACGTCCGTGCGCCCGGGTATGCCGGAGACGGTGGGGGCTGGGGCGAGGGTGTCGGGTGACATGCGAAGGCTCCGTGGCGGATCGATCGAACACGGTGGACGCGCGCACGGTGGTGCGGCGGGTGCCTTCACACGGAGCGCCGCTGGGCGGCGCTCTTACGGCCGAGCCCCTCAGCAGGGCCGTCCGTCGACTCTACGGGGCCGTTTCCCCACTCTGTCAAGGATGTCCAGACTGTGAGCAGCGCGTCTCAAGTCAGTTGACGTAAAACCGGAGACCTGTTCCACTTGGCCCATGCATCCACAGCAGTGGCTGGTCACCCGCTCCCACATCGACTTCGGTCGCGTGTGGTCCTGTTCCTGTTGAGCTGACCCACTGCGCGCCCCGCCGTCGGCGGGGACTCTTCGCGTTCTCCCTCGCGCTCCTCGCTTCGCCTTCACACGCGCACCCCTCCCCTCGCGCACCCCTCCCTCGCACCCCGCGCTCCGCACGCCTGCTGATCCCAGGAGACCGCTGGACGACATCCAGGCGGCTGTGAACAAACTCGTCACCGGCGGTACGTACGACCGAATTCCGAAGATGCGGGAGGGACGACCGCGTCGGCGGTCGGCACCTTCCGGATCTGCCCGCCGGGCCGAATAACTGACAGTACGTCAGGGCTGATACGACGCTGAGCTGCGCCGTCGTATCGGCCTACTGTCGGTTCGGCACCCGCCGCCGGTTCACCCGGACGCACCGCTCATCACCCATACGCCCGGAACAATCATATTTCACTCACAGTCAGCAGCCGTGCGGGCTACGCCCCTTGGCACACTTGGGCTCTCGACGTATTCGCTCTGCACCAGTACCGTCACAAACCCCCCGCGCGGCGTCTATCCACTTGGCGCGCCATCCGCATCATGGACGACCATAGGGATGCGGAAGCATGAAAGACCGCTGTGAGAGGAGGCGTCCATGGGATCGGTACGCAAGGCGAGTGCCTGGCTTGGCCTCGTCGACGACAACGATGACGAGCGCTACTACGACGACGACTACTCCGAAGGGACCGAGCAGCCCGGGGATGCCTGGGTCACCGACCCCCGGGTCAAGGTGGCCTCGGACACCGCCGAGGAGAAGGGCCGCCGGATCGGCACGGTCACCCCGGACAGCTTCCGGGACGCCCGCGCGATCGGCGAGCTGTTCCGCGAGGGCGTGCCGGTCATCGTGAACCTCACGGCCATGGAGGCCGGCGACGCCAAGCGGGTCGTGGACTTCGCGGCCGGGCTGATCTTCGGCCTCCGGGGTTCGATCGACCGGGTGTCCAACCGGGTCTTCCTGCTCTCCCCCGCCAACACGGAGATCGTCAACGGTGAACCGGCCTCGCGCCGGGAGGACGGTTTCTTCAACCAGAGCTGAGGCAGGGCCGCTCGCCGGCCCTGCCCCCGCGCAGGGGTCACCGGAAGGCGTCGAGCCCGGTGAGCGCCTTGCCCAGCACGAGCTGGTGCATCTCGACGGTGCCCTCGTAGGTGAGCACCGACTCGAGGTTGGTCGCGTGCCGCATCACGGGATACTCCAGCGAGATCCCGTTCGCCCCGAGGATCGTCCGTGCCGTACGGCAGATCTCGATCGCCTCTCGTACGTTGTTGAGCTTGCCGAAGCTGACCTGCTCGGGACGCAGGCGGCCGGCATCCATCCGCCGCCCCAGGTGATGGGCGAGCAAGATCCCCTTGTGCAGTTCGACCGCCATGTCGGCGAGTTTGGCCTGGGTGAGCTGGAAGCCGCCGATGGGCCTGCCGAACTGCTCCCGCGACTTCGCGTAGTCGACGGCCGTCTCGAAGCAGGTGCGTGCCGCGCCCATGGCGCCCCAGACGATGCCGTAGCGAGCGTGCGACAGACAGCTGAGCGGGCCCTTGAGGCCGGTGACCTCCGGCAGCACGGCGTCGGCCGGCAGCCGTACGTCGTCCAGGACGAGCTCGCTGGTGACGCTCGCCCGAAGCGACCACTTGTGTTTGATCTCCGGTGCCGAGAAGCCGGGCGTGTCGGCGGGCACGACGAACCCCCGGATCCCGTTGTCGCTCTGCGCCCACACGACGGCCACGCCGGCCACCGAGCCGTTGGTGATCCACATCTTCCGCCCGTTGAGCACCCAGTCGCCGCCGGCGTCCCGCTTGGCGTACGTCCGCATGGCGGCCGGGTCGGAGCCGTGGTCGGGCTCGGTGAGGCCGAAGCACCCGATGACGTCACCGGCGGCCATGGGCGGCAGCCAGCGCTGCTTCTGCGCCTCGCTCCCGAACCGGTGGATGGCGTACATGGCCAGCGACCCCTGCACGGACACGAGCGAGCGGATGCCCGAGTCGGCGGCCTCCAGCTCCAGACAGGCGAGTCCGTACTGCACGGCGGACGCGCCCGCGCAGCCGTACCCGGTCAGCGACATCCCCAGGGCCCCGATGCCGCCCAGCTCCTTGGCGAGCTCCCTGATACCCGGCAGCTCCCCGCTCTCGTACCATTCGGCGACGAACGGCAGCACCCGGTCCGCCGCCCAGCTCCGCACGGTCTTGCGGACGGCGAGATCCTCCGGCTCCAGAAGATCGTCGATGCCGAGCGGATCACCGGCATCGAACGGAGGCAACTTCCCGGACGCGGACATGAAAACCCTCCCAAAACTAGCACCGCTAGTTACACCAGGTTACGCGGTGTCCGCCGCTTCTCCCACCCACCCGCACGGGCAGGGCGTGGAAGATCGTCGGGTCACGCGGAGACGCGGGACCTCTGGGGCTCTCTGGGAGCCGGGACCTCCACCGCCGGCTCCTCGCACTGCATCGCCCGCGGCAGCCGCAGCGCCATCACCGCGCCCAGCAGCAGCAGTCCCGCGCTCACCAGCAACGTCACATGCAAACCGTGCACGAAGGAGTCCCGCGCCGCGCGGCGCAACGCCGCACCCGTCGGGCCGCCGAGCCGTCCGGCGACCTCGTAGGCCTCGCCCAGTGAATGCCCGGCCGCGGCGGACGCCGACTCCGGCACCCCGGGCACCCGGGACAGCCCCGGCGCGTACGCCGCGTTCATCACGCTGCCCAGCAGCGCGATCCCGATGCCCGCCCCCAGCTGGTACGAGGTCTCGCCGATCGCCGCCGCCCCACCGGCCTGCGCCGCGGGCGCCTCGCTCAGCATCGACTCGTACGCCCCGAAGAGCGTGGTCTCCAGGCCGAAGCCGAGCAGCACGAAGCCGAACAGCAGCAGGCCCGCGTTGTCCACCCCGCCCATCGCGGTCAGCGTCAGCACCGCCGCCGCGGTCAGGCAGAAGCCGAAACACACCATCCGGCGCGGCCCGAAGCGCCGCAGCAGCCGGGCCCCCGCCAGCCCGGCGGCCATCGCGGCGAGCGTCAGCGGCAGCAGTCGCAGCCCCGTCTGCAACGGCGAGAGGCCCAGCACCAGTTGCAGATACTGCGCGGCGATCAGTTCGAGACCCACCAGCGCGAGCATCGCAAGCACGATGCAGCCCACCGCCGTACTGAACGCGGGCCGCGCGAACATCTTCAGGTCGACCAGCGGGTAGGTACGCCGCCGTTGCCGTCGTACGAACAGGAACAGCAGCAGCGCGCCGAGCACCAGCGGCGCCGTCGTGAGCGCGTCGGCGGCCGGTTCGCCGCTGCCCAGCCGCTTCACGGCGAACACCACGCCGAAGAGTCCGGCCGCCGCCATCAGCGCACCCACGACGTCCCAGGGGCCGTTGCGGTCGCCGCGCGACTCGGGGAGCAGAAGCCGCCCCACCGGGAGACTGATCAGCATCAACGGGATGTTGACCAGGAAGACCGAGCCCCACCAGAAGTGTTCGAGCAGGAAGCCGCCCAACAGCGGCCCGACGGCCGCGCCGACCGCCGCCACCGCGCTCCACACGCCGATGGCAAGGGCCCGTTCACGGCGGTCGGGGAAGACCTGCCGGAGGATCGACAGCGTCGCCGGCATGATCATCGCACCGCCGACGCCGAGCAGCGCCCGGGCCCCGATCAGCGCCTCGGCCGTCGGCGCGACGGCCGCCGCCGCCGAGGCGACCCCGAACAGGGCGTACCCGAGGAGCAGGACGCGCCGCCGGCCCACACGGTCGCCGAGCGTGCCGAAGAGGATCAGCAGTGAGGCGCAGACCAGCGGGTAGACGTCGACGATCCAGAGCAGTTCCATGGCGCCGGGCCTGAGGTCCGCGGTGACGGCCGGCACCGCGACGTGCAGCACGGTCGCGTCGAGGGCGACCAGCAGCAGGCTGACGCAGAGGACGACGAGGACGACCCAGCGGTTGGCACCTGCACCGGCCCCGGTCGCCCGACGGCGCGGCCGTACGGCTGCCGTGGTCGTCCCGGACATGTACGTACCTCCCAGATGATCCCTCGCGTGCGGCGGATCGGCGGGGTGGGGACTCCCCGTCGTACGGCCGGAGAGGAGCGGGATCTCCGGCCCGCGCATACGAACGCGAGTGACACGTCAGCGTACGCGAGTTCGTTCCGGTGGCACGTGGCGGACCTCTCACACGCTCCACGGAAGTCGTGTGGCGTACGCCACTGGCCCCGCTTCGCACCACGCCGCGGCGCGCCCTCCGGTTCCGTGTCCCCCCGATAATCGAGCCCGTGACCGATCTTGAAACGCCCGTGGCGGTACCGCACGCCCCCACCCCGCGCCGGGCGGCGCCGGCCCTGCTCGGATACGCCGCCGTGCGCGCCCTCGGCCTGCTGGCGCTGGCCGTGTGGAGCGGGGCGCGCGGCAAGAGCGCGTACACCTTGCTGACGGCACGCTGGGACTCGCTGTGGTACACGCGGGTCGCCGAGCACGGGTACGGCTACGAGGTACGGCTGCCGAACGGCGACGTCCACTCCAACCTGGCCTTCTTCCCCCTGCTGCCCTGGCTGGAGCGCGTGCTGCACGCGCTCACGCCCCTGTCGTACGCCGGCGCGGGCTTCACGGTCGGTCTGCTCGCCTCGCTCGCCGCGGCCTGGGGGATCTTCGCGGTCGCCGACTTCGTGTACGGCCCGCGGGTCGGCCTCTGCGCGGTGCTGCTGTGGGCCGTGCTGCCGGTCGGGATCGTGCAGTCGATGGCGTACAGCGAGTCCCTCTTCACGGCGCTGGCCGCCTGGTCGCTGTATGCCGTGCTGACCGGCCGCTGGCTGAGCGCGGGCACGCTGGCCGCGCTGGCCGGGCTGACCCGGCCGGTGGGGCTGGCCGTCGTGGCGGCGGTGTGGACGGCGGGGGTGGCCTCGTTCGTGCGGGATAGGAGCGGGGGCGTGCGCGACCGTGGCGAGAAGCGCGCGCGGGGCGCGCGGGACGATGGACGCGCCCCCGAGCCGTCCAGCGCCGCCCGCGCCCGGCGCGTTCCGCGAACGACCGGCGCGCCCCAGACAACACGCGCCCCGCACACGACACGCGCCCCGGGCACCGCAAGCAGCGCACGCGCCTCCGGCGTACCCCCCTGGCGCCGCGTCCTCGGGATGCTCGTCGCCCCCGCCGGCGCCGCCGCCTATGTCCTGTGGGTCGGCCATCGCACCGGCAGGGGCCCGCTCGGCTATCTGGACGTCCAGGCGGGCTGGCGCAACGGCTTCGACGGCGGCTACGCCTTCGCGCGCTTCGTCGCCGACAAGTTCGCGTCATTTCCGTCCGCCTTGGCCGGAGCGGGTTTGATCGTCGCTGTCTGCCTGCTGCTGTGGCTCTACGTGATCGGCGTCCGGCAGCGGCAACCACTCCCCCTGCTGGTCTACACGGGTGTCGTCCTCGCGCTCGCGCTGTGCGCGTCGAGCTATTTCGGCTCCAAGCCGCGCCTGCTGATGCCGGCCTTCCCGGTACTGCTGCCGCCGGCCCGGCTCCTCGCCCGGGCGCGCACCCGTAGATCGACGCTGGTCACGGTAGGTGTGGCGGTGGCCTCGGCGATGTATGGCGCGTTCTGGCTGAACGGTTCGGGGCCACCATGATCATCGGCGTGGCGACGGTGAGCAGTCGGAGGATTCCACGCCACGCTTTGGTTAACGAATTCATAAGTGCCATAAAACGGCTGCCCGACATGATCAAAGGAATTGAAGGACAGGCGCGCCGAGGATTACGAAATCCTTAGAATTCGGAGGCCTCCTGAGAGGTTTCCCACATCACATCGTCATCACAAAGCCGCAGTTTCGACCGGGAACAGAGCTCACTCGCTGTAACGTCGATTGGGTGCGTACCGAACGAAACCTCACCCGTCTGGACCGGGTGTTCACCAGGCTGGACCGTGAGCCGGAACGACCGGCCCACTTTGATCTGCCGAAGATGAGCCGGCACCGGGTCGTGTTGTTCACCGCGACCCTGGCCTTCTACCTGGCGATCGTGTGGGCCGTCGTGATCACGTCCTGGCTGGTCCGGCTCGACTGGCAGGTCATGTTCTTCCGGCCGTACCAGCAGTGGTCGGGAATCCACTGGTTCGTCGACTACTACGTGGTCCTCGGCCAGCGCGGCCCGACCGCCGTCATGGTCGCGGCCTGGCTGGGCTGGCGCTCATGGCGACAGCACACCCTGCGCCCACTGCTGACCCTCGGCGCCTCGCTGCTGCTGCTCAACATCACGGTCGGCGCCGCCAAGCTCGGCATGGGGCGCCTCGGACCGCACTACGCGACCGTGATCGGCTCGAACGAGATGGGCCTGGGCGGCGATATATTCCCCAGCGGCCACACCGCCAACGCGGTGGTGACCTGGGGAATTCTGGCGTATCTGGCCTCCACCCCGAGAGCCCGCCGCTGGCTCTCCGCGGCCTCCGCGGTCACCTCGCTCGGCGTCGGCATGTCCACCGTCTACCTCGGTACGCACTGGCTCAGCGACGTGTTGCTGGGCTGGGCCGCCGGGCTGCTGATCCTGCTGGCACTGCCGTGGTGCGAGCCGTTCATCGCCCGTGCCGAGACCTGGCTCTTCGACCTGCGCGACCGCTGGCGCGCCGGCCGCGGCCGTACGGCACCCGTGCCCGCGCCCGTCCCGGTCTCGCCGGTGGTGCTCAAGCCGCGTACCGCGCCCGCCGGGGACGCGCCCGCACCGGAGCGCGAGCCGGTCTCCTCGGCCCGCTCGCCCCGGGCCCCGATCCATCTGGCCCCCGGGCCGCACACGGCCCGCTCTGAGCGCACCCCGGTGACCCCGGTCGGCAGCCGCCGCCCGCAGCACCCCGAGCGTCAGCCGCGCGGCGGCGCCACCCAGCCGGCCCGCCCGCTGACGGGCGGCTGACGGCCGAACGGAGACACGACAGCGCGGGAGCCCGGTACGCACAGCCGGCCCGCACGGCGAAGGCCCCGGTTCCCCACTGCGGGAACCGGGGCCTTCGCCTTCGTACGGTCAGCCCTTCCAGGCACGTGCCACGACGCCGTCCCGTACCTCGAAGTTGAGCCGTCCCGTCCGGTACTCCATGGTGATGATCGCGCCCGGCGGCAGCGAGCGGATCGTCGGCCACCCGCGCTGCCGGGCGAGCCGTTCCGCGTCGCCCGCGTCGAGGCCTACGTACCCCTGCGGGCTGTCCTGGGGCTCCTTCGGCGGAGCCGGATTCGGTGCCATGCGGCCACGCTAGGCCGCTTCCGGCGGCGACGGAAGTCGAGAACGGCCGGCGAAGTCCGCCGTCCGTCTCCGGTCACACTTCTGTCACAGAATCACGACACGCGTTTCGTTCGAACTCTGTCACACGTACGGGCGGTTCAGTACGCCTTCCTGGCGCATTCCCGTGCAATTCCCTGATGCCGGTAGGGTCTTCCGAAAAGCCAGCCGGAAAGAACCGGAAGCAAGGATCAGGGGCGCTCAGGGGAGCCCATTCCATTCCGAATCCGCGAGTCGCCGCCGAAGCTGACACCGCATAAGAGTTTCACCGCTTCGGCACAGAACCCCCCTACGGCCCCGGGCCCGGGCCGGTTCCGGCGGCGCGAACTCGAAGCCGGTCGACCTCACATGAATCGCCCTCACAACGCACCGGGCCCCGCCCGGTCGGACCGGGCGGGGCGGGGCGTGGCGGGGCAGGGGCGCGCGTCAGAGCGCGAGGCGCTGCCCGGGCACGATGAGGTTCGGGTCGTCGCCGATGACGGCCTCGTTGGCGGCGTACACGTGCTGCCAGGTGGTGCCGTGGCGCTCGGCGATCTCGCTCAGGGTGTCGCCCTCGCGGACGGTGTAGTCGCCCCGGGCGGAGTCACGGCCGGTGTGGGCCGTCGGGCGCTGCGCCTTCTTCTGCGCCGGGGCCGACTCGGTGGTCGGCCTGGCGGCCGATCCGCCGGTGGACCTGGTGGCCGGCTCGGTGCTGCTCCTCGTGGTCGCCGAGGCCCCCTCGGGCGCCGAACCGGTCGCACCGGCCCGCGCCGAGCAGACCGGCCACGCACCCCAGCCCTGGGCCTGCTGAACCTTGGTGGCGACGGCTATCTGCGCTTCCCTGGAGGCCTGGTCGGCCGTCGACGCGTAGGCGGAGCCGCCGTACGCGCGCCAGGTGGAGGCGGAGAACTGGAGTCCGCCGTAGTAGCCGTTGCCGGTGTTGATGTGCCAGTTGCCGCCGCTCTCGCACTGGGCGATGCGGTCCCACACTCCGTTGTCCGCCGCCGCGGCGTTGCCGGTCGCGGCCAGCAGGCCCAGCGGGGCGAGCAGCGCCGCTCCGGCCAGGGCCGCGGTCGTACGGCCCTTGCGGGAGCCGTTCTTGGCGACGGTCTCACGGGTGGTATCGGCACACTCGGACATGTATTTCCCTCTCCACATACCCGGGATCCCCCAAGCGGGACGCGGTCCCCGCGCGATGGACGCGGTTCGTCGCGCTCGCCCCGTCCGCCGCGGCCGGTACTGCGATGGTGCTCTGCCTGGTGCCGGCCGGCGGACGTACCCGAGCGGTGCTCGTTGCACACGGCGGAGGAATCTAGAGATCTGGAACGCCCGAAATCAACCAACTCCCCGTCGGGCCAGGCCAGTTCAGCGTTACCGTAGGTAGCGGCGATTTTCGGACACCCGCTACATTCCCTGATTTCATGATTTGTCGACCATCTGATCGATGGATCTGTGATTCACTTCACCACGTCAAATTCCTTTGGCTTGCGAAGAGTTGACGGTGAGTGCCGGATTCCGCACGCCGAGTGACCCTGTGCGATGGATGGTTGGATCCCGATCCCCCCGGGGCGTGACCACCACCACAGATCACCCGTTGTCTTCTTCATGAGCCCGCAACCCCCTGGGGCTCACGGACCGGGATCCGCCCGGGCCTTCACGACCGCATCCCGAGGGAGCCACCGTGCCGCGCATGCTCGACGTCAGCGACGAGGTACGCGCCGAGATCGGCGACGAAGAAGCCGACCGGCTGCTCGCCGGAGACAACGCCCCAGGCAGTTACGACTGCACGTCCTGCCGTACCCCGGGCGACTCCGAACAGGAGCGCACCAGCACCGTCCTGTTCATCGGGGACGAGACCGCCGTCCTCGCCTTCGCCCACGCGGGCTGCCTGCCCTCGCAGGTCGTCCAGGTCACCGAGGAGCAACTGCAGGGCGCGGTCCGCTCCATCAGCGGCGACAGCGCGCCCGGCGGCGGGGCGCGGAAGTCCGTGCCCGAGCAGGCGGTGCTCGGCGTGACCAGCGGACTCGTACTGATCGCCGGGGAACTGCACCCCGCGCTCGTCGTCGAGCCGACCTCGCCGATCGTGCGGCCGGGCACGGACGGGGTGGGCGACGACTTCCTGCCGCTCCTCATCGAGCAGGGCTTCATGCCGGTGACGGAGCTGGCCGCGGTGCCGCCGGTGCTGCACGGATGGTCGGTGCTGCTGGCGGTGGGCCAGCTGCACGCGGTGCTCCAGCCGGGGAACAACGGCGGGCAGCCGGTTGCCTGGTGGCAGGCGCACCAGCCGTTGCAGGTGACCGACGGGTGGCGGGCGGCAGCCAACAAGCACCAGCAGGTCCTGATGTTCGCGGCGCCGGTCGGGTCGATCGGGCGGCAGCCCCGGGAGGACCTGCTGCGCGATGCGCTGGACAAGGCGGCGGCGAACGGGAAGCTGGTGGCGGCGGCGTTGCCCCTCGCGGGGGTCTGAGGGTCGCCCAGAGGGCGGAGGTGCCGGCCCCGTCGGCGGGCACGGGTGCGTCGTGGCTGGTCGCGCCCGCGCGGCGGAGCCGCATGTCGGATGCGGCCCCGCGCCCCAACGGGGCGCCGCATAGCCGCATCTCTTTGGTGACCCGGTCGTTTGGACATACGTGCACGCATACGACTTTCCGCCCCGCCGGCCGTCCTTCTCCGCTGTTCCGTCCGCTCGGACGGGGCAGGAGAGCCTGGGCGCGCTCTCGGCCACGCCGATCTACGACTCGCTCTACGCGGAGTGGGTCAAGGCCTTCCGTACGCTGCCGGGTGACCGCAGCGGTGAGGAGGGGCTGGGGTTCGTCGCCTTCGGCACGACCCCCTTCAGTACCGGCAGCACGCACGGTCTGGGGATGTACGGAGGGAACTCGTACAGCGCGTACAGCGCGGGCGCCTACAGTGCCCGTAACGGCGGTGACCAGCCGCAGCCGCCGCAGTGGCAGCGGATCGGGACACTCGGGCGCTCTCACGACACCGGGATGCTTCCCGTGCCGGCAGCGCTTCCGCCGGGACCGCGCCGGGGTCAGTGACGGATATGCCTGAGGGGCGGCCACCGGTGACGGTGGCCGCCCCTCAGGCGTACGGCTACTTCTTCCTGCCGCGCTTCTCGCGCACCCGGACGGAGATGTGGATCGGGGTGCCCTCGAAGCCGAACTCCTCGCGCAGCCGGCGTTCGATGAAGCGCCGGTAGCCCGCCTCGATGAAGCCGGAGGCGAAGAGGACGAACCGCGGGGGCTTGGTGCCGGCCTGGGTACCGAACAGGATGCGGGGCTGCTTGCCGCCCCGGACCGGGTGCGGGTGAGCCGAGACCAGCTCGCCGAGGAAGGCGTTCAGGCGGCCGGTGGGGACGCGGGTCTCCCAGCCGGCGAGGGCGGTCTCGATGGCGGGGACCAGCTTCTCCATGTGGCGGCCGGTCTGCGCGGAGACATTGACCCGGGGCGCCCAGGCGACCTGGCCGAGCTCGGTCTCGATCTCGCGCTCCAGGTAGTAGCGGCGCTCCTCGTCGAGGGTGTCCCACTTGTTGAAGGCGACGACGATCGCCCGGCCCGCCTCGACGGCCATGGTGACGATCCGCTGGTCCTGGACCGAGATGTTCTCGGAGGCGTCGATCAGGATGACCGCCACCTCGGCCTTCTCGACGGCGGCCGCGGTGCGCAGCGAGGCGTAGTAGTCGGCGCCCTGCTGGAGGTGGACCCGCTTGCGGATACCGGCGGTGTCGACGAACTTCCAGGTGATCCCGCCGAGCTCGATCAGCTCGTCGACCGGATCGCGGGTGGTCCCGGCGAGTTCGTTGACGACGACCCGCTCCTCGCCCGCCACCTTGTTGAGGAGGGAGGACTTGCCGACGTTCGGGCGGCCGATGAGCGCGATCCGGCGCGGGCCGCCGACGGCCGTGCCGAAGGTCTGCTCGGGCGCCTCCGGCAGCGCCTCCAGGACGGCGTCGAGCATGTCGCCGGTGCCGCGCCCGTGCAGGGCGGAGACCGGGTGCGGCTCGCCGAGGCCGAGCGACCAGAGGTAGGCCGCGTCGGCCTCGCCGCTGGGTCCGTCGACCTTGTTGGCGGCCAGCACCACGGGCTTGCCGGCCTTGCGCAGCAGTCGTACGACCGCCTCGTCGGTGTCGGTCGCGCCGACCTTGGCGTCCACGACGAAGACGACCGCGTCGGCCGCCTCGATCGCGTACTCCGCCTGGGCGGCCACGGAGGCGTCGATACCGAGGACGTCCTGCTCCCAGCCGCCGGTGTCGACGACCTTGAAGCGGCGGCCGGCCCACTCGGCCTCGTAGGTCACCCGGTCGCGGGTGACGCCGGGCTTGTCCTCGACGACGGCCTCGCGGCGGCCGATGATGCGGTTCACGAGCGTCGACTTGCCGACATTCGGGCGGCCGACGACCGCGAGCACCGGCAGCGGGCCGTGGCCCGCCGCCTCGATGGCACCCTCGACATCCTCGATGTCGAAGCCCTCTTCGGCGGCGAGCTCCATGAACTCCGCGTACTCGGCGTCGCCGAGCGCCCCGTGGTCGTACTCGTGCTCAGCCGAGTCGCCGGGCTGGATGTGGTCGTTCATGAAGTCCGTACCTCGTCGTTCATCGTGGTGATCGGTGGATAGGCCCCGTATCGGGCTGATCCACTACTTAGTGTCGCCTAGCGTCCGGTCAGACGCCTGGCGTTTTCCAGGTGACTGGTGAGCTGCTTCTGGATGCGCTCGGTGGCCTGGTCCAGGGCGGTGCGGGTGCGCCGGCCGCTGCCGTCGCCCGCCTCGAAGGGGTCGCCGAAGACGACGTCGACACGGGCGCGCAGCGGGGGCAGCCCCTTCACCAACCGTCCGCGCCGCTCGGAGCTTCCCAGCACGGCCACGGGCACGATCGGCGCCCCGGAGCGGACCGCGAAGTAGGCGAGGCCCGCGCGCAGCGAGGCGAAGTCGCCCTCGCCCCGGCTGCCCTCGGGGAATATGCCGAGCACTCCCCCGGCCGCCAGCACGCCGAGCGCGCGGGTGACCGCCGTGCGGTCGGTGGACTGCCGGTCCACCTTCAGCTGGCCGATCCGGTTCAGGAACGGGTCAAGCGGCCCGATGAACGCCTCCTTCTTGATGAGGAAGTGCGTCGGCCGGGGCGACACGCCCATGACCATCGGGCCGTCGATGTTGTGGGAGTGGTTCACGGCGAGGATCGCCGGGCCGTGCGCCGGCATCCGCCAGGCACCGAGCACGCGCGGCTTCCACAGCCCGTACATGAGGCCGACACCGATGCGCCGCCCCACCTCGGCGCCCCGCTGCGACGGAATCGACGGGGCCGACGGGTTCGACGGGTTCGACGGAAGGCTCACTTCCCCGCCCGCTTCTCCTCGACGAGGGTGACGACGCACTCGATGACCTGGGCCAGCGTCAGCTCGGTGGTGTCCACCTCGACCGCGTCGTCCGCCTTGGCGAGCGGCGAGGTCTTGCGGGTGGAGTCGGCCGCGTCCCGCTTGACCAGGGCCTCGCGGGTGGCGTTGACGTCGGCGCCCTTGAGCTCACCGCTGCGCCGGGCCGCGCGGGCCTCGGCGGAGGCGGTGAGGAAGACCTTCAGGTCGGCGTCGGGCAGCACGGTCGTGCCGATGTCCCGGCCCTCGACGACGATCCCGGTCTCGATGCCGTGGGCCAGCGACCGCTGCAGCTCACTGATCCGCGTCCGCACCTCCGGGACGGCGCTGACCGCGCTGACCTTGGAGGTGACCTCCTCGGTGCGGATCGGCCCGGCGACGTCCACGCCGTCGACGGTGATCGTCGGGTGGGCCGGGTCGGTCCCGGAGACGATCTCCGGCTTGCCGGCGACCGCCGCGATGGCGGTCGGGTCGGTGAGGTCGATGCCGTTGTTCACCATCCACCAGGTGATCGCCCGGTACTGGGCGCCGGTGTCCAGGTAGCTGAGGCCCAGCTGGGCGGCCACGGCCTTGGACGTGCTCGACTTGCCGGTGCCCGAGGGGCCGTCGATCGCGACAATCACGGGCTTTACGGCGCCGTTTTCCACGGGGGGACACCTTCCGGGTGCAGGGTGGTGGGTGGTGTGCGGGGCGCCGTCGCGCCCCGCACAAGGTTACCGGCCCCCGCGACCGCCTGATTCAGCCTATTGCCGCAGCGCCCAGCCGCGGTCCCGCAGCGCCGCGGTGAGCACCGGCACCGCCTTCGGCTCCACCCAGATCTGGACGTGACCGGCCTGCTGTCCGGTCGCGTGCTCGATCCGCACGTCCTCGATGTTGACCCCGGCCGCGCCGGCGTCCGCGAAGATCCGGGCCAGCTGACCGGGCTGGTCGTCGATGAGCACCGCCACGACCTCGTAGGCGCGGGGCGCGGACCCGTGCTTGCCGGGCACCCGGACCTGGCCCGCGTTGCCGCGCCGCAGCAGGTCCTCGATGCCGGCCCCGCCCTCGTGCCGCTTGGCGTCGTCCGAGGACTGCAGGGCCCGCAGCGCGCGCACGGTCTCGTCGAGGTCGGCGGAGACGTCCGCGAGCAGGTCGGCGACCGGGCCGGGGTTCGCGGAGAGGATGTCGATCCACATCCGGGGATCGGAGGCGGCGATCCGGGTCACGTCTCGGATGCCCTGACCGCACAGCCGTACGGCCGCCTCCTCGGCGTGCTCCAGACGGGCCGCGACCATGCTGGAGACCAGGTGGGGCATGTGGGAGACCAGGGCGACCGCGCGGTCGTGGGCGTCGGCGTCCATGACGACCGGCACGGCACGGCAGTGCGAGACCAGCTCCAGGGCGAGGTTCAGCACCTCGGTGTCGGTGTCCCGGGTGGGGGTGAGCACCCAGGGGCGGCCCTCGAAGAGGTCCGCGGTGGCCGCCAGCGGCCCGGACTTCTCCCGGCCGGACATGGGGTGGGTCCCGATGTACGACGACAGGTCCAGGCCCCGCGCCTCCAGCTCGCGGCGCGGGCCGCCCTTGACGCTGGCCACGTCGATGTAGCCGCGGGCCAGGCCCCTGCTCATCGCGTCGGCGAGGACGGCGGCCACATGGGCGGGCGGGGCGGCGACGATCGCCAGGTCGACGGGGCCGGGCGGGCTCTCGTCGGTGCCGGCGCCGAGCGCGGCCGCCGTGCGGGCCTGCTCGGGATCGTGGTCGGCGAGGTGGACGACGACGCCCCGCTGGGAGAGGGCGAGTGCGGCGGACGTACCGATGAGACCGGTACCGATGACGAGCGCGGTTCTCACTGGGCGATGTCCTTGCGCAGGGCGGCCGCGGCGCCGAGGTAGACATGGTTGATCCCGGTGCGGGGCCGGTCGGACTCGATGTGCGCGAGGATCCGGACGACCCGGGGCATGGCACCCTCGATGTCCAGTTCCTGGGCGCAGATCAGGGGCACGTCGACGATGCCGAGCTTGCGCGCGGCGGCCGCCGGGAAGTCGCTGTGCAGGTCGGGCGTGGCCGTGAACCAGATGCTGATCAGGTCGTCGGCGGTCAGCCCGTTCCGCTCCAGGACGGCGGTGAGCAGCGCTCCGACCTGCTCGTCCATGTGTCCGGCCTCGTCCCGCTCCAGCTGGACGGCCCCCCGGACCGCTCGTACCGCCACGGCACTGCTCCTGTTCTGACGTCGGCGCTTGGTCCGTCCAGCCTAGTCAGACCGCCGGCGGGCCGGTGCGCGGTGCCCGCCCGCTGAGACGACGGCTCACCGGGACTGCTGCCCGACCAGGTCCTCGACCGAGTCCTGCGGCACCTCGCCGGCGGGCGTCGGCCTGTCGACTTCCCGGGGCAGCCCCCGGGCGGTCCGGTCCGCGGCCTGCCCTGGACTGACGCCGGCCCGTTCGGGGACCTGGCGGAGGGAATCGTCGGGCAGGGCCCGCTGGGTCTGGTCGCCGGTGACGGGCCGGTCGGTGCCGGTGCCGCCCCAGGAGTCCTTCCGCGTGAGACCGGACCTGGCCAGGCTGTCGAGGAGGCCGTCCAGCGAACCGCCGCCCTGGCCCTGGCTGAGGGCGCCGATCAGCGTGGACAGCGGTCCGGCGCCGTTCCCGTCGCCGCCCAGCAGGCTGCCGAGTATTCGGTCGAGATCGTTGCCCGCCATGGCCGCGCCTTTCGGGGAGTCTTCTCGGTACCGGTTGTGTCCCGTCGCCAATCTGACCCGAATCGCCCCGTCCCGCTACTTGGGGTGAAACGCCCCAGTGCGGTGCGCGGCCGCCCCGCGTTGAGCTATCAGACGTACGAATCACACGTTTTGTGGCACTCCATCCCTACTTGCTTCTCCTTGGGTGCTTTCAGTGCCAAGATGCTGCTGCTCCGATCGGAGCGACTCCCTGGCGTCCGCCTTCTGGTTCTTTCGCACGTTCGGAGTGACGACATGCCCGACGGATCCACCCGCCGCACAATGCTCACGACGGGCGCGTCGGCGCTCGCCGCGTGCTGCGTGGGATGCAGCAACAGCAACAACAGTTCCTCCAGCTCCTCCGCATCGGCCTCCGCCTCCGCGCCGGCCTCCGAGTCGGCTGCGGCGTCGGCCTCCGCGTCAGCCTCCGCCGAGGCGTCCTCCTCCGGGTCGGCGAGCGCGGCCGCCGGCAAGGCGCTGGCGCAGACCAGTCAGATCCCGGAGGGCGGCGGCATGATCTTCAAGGAGCAGAAGATCGTGGTGACACAGCCGAAGAAGGGCGAGTACAAGGCCTTCTCGGCGATCTGCACCCACGAGGGCTGCACGGTTTCCCAGGTGGCGGACGGCACCATCGACTGCCCCTGCCACGGCAGCAAGTTCCACATCGCCGACGGCTCGGTCGCGCACGGCCCGGCCACGAGGCCGCTGCCCACCAAGTCCATCGCGGTGAGCGGAAATTCGATCACCCTGACGTGACCGGCCGCGTACGCTCCCGGCCATGCAGCCCGAGGACCTGGTACGCGACCACACGATCTACGCCTGTGTCATGGGGTCGCGGGCCTTCGGGCTGGCCACGGAGGACAGCGACACCGACCGCCGGGGCGTGTTCCTCGCCCCCACGCCCCTGTTCTGGCGCTTCGAGAAGCCGCCGACGCATGTGGAGGGTCCGGGCGAGGAGCGGTTCTCCTGGGAGCTGGAGCGGTTCTGCGAGCTGGCACTGCGGGCCAACCCCAACATCCTGGAATGCCTGCACTCGCCCCTGGTCGAGCACATCGACGACACCGGCCGCGAACTGCGCGGCCTGCGTGGCGCCTTCCTCTCCCGGCAGGCGTACGCCACCTTCACCGGCTACGCCCTGGGCCAGCGCCGCAAGCTCGACGCCGACGTCCGGGTCCACGGCGCCCCGCGCTGGAAGCACGCGATGCATCTCCTGCGGCTCCTGACGAGCGCCCGTGATCTGCTGCGCGAGGGCGAGCTGACGATCGACGTCGGCGACGCGCGCGAGTCACTCCTGGCGGTGAAGCGCGGCGAGGTCCCCTGGCCGGAGATCGAGACCCGGATGACCCGGCTCGCCGAGGAGGCCGAGCGGGCCCTGCACGGCAGCCCGCTGCCGGCGGAGCCGGACCACGCGCGCGTGGCGGACTTCCTGCTCCGGGCCCGCCGCGCCTCGGCTCTTCACGCCTAGGCGTCCCAGAGCGCACCCAGGGCCTGCAGGTCTCCTCGGTACTCGATGCGGTCGGCCCACTGCGTCGGCCAGGCCTCGACGCCCAGCCAGGCGCCCGCGAAGGCGCCGGTCAGACAGGCGATGGAGTCCGAGTCGCCGGAGGAGCAGGCGGCCCGGCGCAGGGCCGTCACCGGCTCTTCGGTGAAGAGCAGGAAACACAGCAGCCCGGTGGCCAGGGCCTCCTCGGCGATCCAGCCGGCGCCGGTGGCCAGGCACGGGTCGGCCTCCGGGGAGGCGGTCCGCACGGCCTCCTGGAGGCGGTCGAGCATCGCCAGGCACTCGTCCCAGCCGCGCGCGATGAACGCCTCAGGGGTCGCATCCTGGCTCCGGGTCCACAGGTCGCCGAGCCAGGTGTGGTGGTAGTGGGTGCGGTTGCCGACGGCGTACGACCGCAACTGCCCCACCAGGGCGGCCGGTTCGGTCCCCGTCGCCAGCAGTCGTACGGCACGCGCGGTGAGGTCGGAGGCGGCCAGGGCGGTGGGGTGGCCGTGGGTGAGGCCGGACTGCAACTGGGCCGCGCCGGCCCGCTGTTCGTCGCTCAGCCCGGGCGCCAGCCCGACCGGCGCGACCCGCATGTTGGCCCCGCACCCCTTGGAGCCGATCTGGCTGGCGTCCTGCCAGAGCCGCCCCTCCTCCTTCAGCAGATCGCAGGCCTTCAGACAGGTCCGTCCGGGCGCCCGGTTGTTCTCGGGCGACTGGTACCAGTTGACGAACTCCTCGCGCAGCGGCCGTTCCAGCCGCTTGGGCGCGAGCACCCCCCGGTCCATGGCGGTGCGCAGCCCGTGCCCGACCGCGAGCGTCATCTGCGTGTCGTCGGAGACGAAGGCCCGCGCGGGCAGCTCCATCTCCCGCCACGGCCCGCACTTGGCGAGGATCGAGGGCACGTCGTTGAACTCGGTCGGGAAGCCGAGGGCGTCCCCGAGGGCGAGACCGATCAGGGAGCCGCTGGCGGCACGCTTGTACGCGAGGTTCGAGGTCATGCGGGGCGTCCTTCCCGGGACGGGCGGAGCAGGGGCGGATGGAGCGTGGCGGCGGTGCCCGCGCGGTAGAGCGCGGCGGGCTTGCCGCGGCCGCCGGTCAGCCGGGCGGCACCCGGCACCGGTTCGACGAACCCGGGTGTGGCGAGCACCTTGCGGCGGAAGTTGGGGCGGTCCAGTTCGACGCCCCACACGGTCTCGTAGACGTTCTGCAGCTCGCCGAGCGTGAACTCGGGCGGGCAGAAGGCGGTGGCCAGGCTGCTGTACTCCAGCTTCGCGCCGACCCGGTCATGGCCGTCGGCCAGGATCCGCTCGTGGTCGAAGGCGAGCGGCCGCGCCGCGTCGTAGGGCAGCCAGCGCGCCTGGGCCGCGTCGCCGCCGCCGTGCGGTTCGGGCGCGTCGGGCAGCAGCGCGGTGAAGGCGACGGAGACGACCCGCATCCTCGGGTCGCGGTCCGGCTCGCTGTAGGTGCGCAGCTGCTCCAGGTGCAGCCCCGACACGTCCGACAGTCCGGTCTCCTCGGCGAGTTCCCGCCGAGCCGCCGTCTCGGCCGACTCCCGGGGCAGCACGAAGCCGCCCGGCAGCGCCCACCGTCCGGCGTACGGCTCCTGCCCGCGCTCGACGAGCAGCACGTTCAGGGCACCCGCGCGGAGGGTGAGGACGGCGAGGTCGACGGTGACGGCGAAGGGTTCGTAGGCGTACTTGTCGTAGCCCCGCATGGGCCCGTCCACCCCCTTACTGGTCACTCCGACTTATAGTCGCTACGACTATAAAGAAAGTGCAGGTCGCCGCGCAAGGCCCTCAGCGGCCGCTGGAGCCCCGTTCACGCGAACGGCGACGGCCGGTCCCGTCGCACGCGGAACCGGCCGTCAGGGAAGACACAGGACCCTCTAGAGGTCGACTTCCTTCATGAGCATCCCGACCTCGGTGTTGGACAGGCGGCGCAGCCAGCCCGACTTCTGGTCGCCGAGGGTGATCGGCCCGAAGGAGACCCGCACCAGCTTGTCGACCGGGAAGCCGGCCTCGGCCAGCATGCGCCGCACGATGTGCTTGCGGCCCTCGTGCAGGGTGACCTCGACGAGGTAGTTCTTGCCGGTCTGCTCGACGACCCGGAAGTGGTCCGCGCGCGCGTACCCGTCCTCCAGCTGGATGCCGTCCTTGAGCTTCTTGCCGAGGTCGCGCGGGATCGGGCCCACGATGTGCGCGAGGTAGGTCTTCTTCACGCCGTACTTGGGGTGGGTCAGCCGGTGCGCCAGCTCGCCGTGGTTGGTGAGCAGGATGACGCCCTCGGTCTCGGTGTCCAGGCGCCCCACGTGGAAGAGCCGGGTCTCCCGGTTGGTGACGTAGTCACCGAGGCACTGCCGCCCGTCCGGGTCCTCCATGGTGGACACCACGCCGGCCGGCTTGTTCAGCGAGAAGAACTGGTACGACTGCGTGGCGACGGTCAGCCCGTCGACCCTGACCTCGTCCTTCTCCGGGTCGACCCGCTTGCCCTGCTCGACGACGATCTCGCCGTTGACCTCGACCCGGGACTGCTCGATCAGCTCCTCACAGGCGCGCCGCGAGCCGTAGCCCGCGCGGGCGAGGACCTTCTGCAGCCGCTCGCCCTCCTGCTCGGCGCCCGGGAAGGTCTTGGGGAGCTTCACGTCCGGCTTGCCGGCGTACCGCTCCCGGTTGCGCTCCTCGGCCCGGGCGTCGTACTCACGCGAGCTCGCCGGAGCGGTACGGCCGCGCCCGGTGCCCTGGCCCTGCCTGGGGCCGCCCTTGGCGCCGCCGCGCGCCGAGGCGCCACGGCCCGACTTCGGGCCGTCCTGAGTCGCGCCGGGACCCACGTCGTAGCGCCGCTCCTCCGGGCGCGGCTTCTTCGGCCGGCCCCCCTGCTTGTCGTCGCGGGCGTTACCGGCGCCGCGGTAGTTACCGCGGGCACCGCTGCTCCCGCCGCGGCCGCCGCTGTTGCCACCACGGCTCCCGCCGTTGTTTCCGCTGCTGTTCCTGCCGCTGCTGCTTCGCATCAAATTTCCGTCTAGTCGTCTGCGTCGTCTGTACCCGGCGCATCGGGTGCGTCCGGATCGAACGACGGTACGCCCTCCTGGGTCTCGGCCTCGATCGCCTCCGCCTCCGGGAGGAAGGGCGCGAGTTCCGGAAGTTCGTCCAGGCCGCGCAGGCCCATCCGCTCCAGGAAGTAGTTCGTCGTCCTGTACAGGATCGCACCTGTTTCGGGTTCCGCGCCCGCCTCCTCGACCAGACCGCGCTGCAGCAGGGTGCGCATCACACCGTCGCAGTTGACTCCTCGTACGGCCGAGACGCGGCTGCGGCTCACCGGCTGGCGGTAGGCGACGACCGCCAGGGTCTCCAGCGCGGCCTGGGTGAGGCGGGCGGTCTGGCCCTCCAGGACCAGCCGCTCGACGGCGGGCGCGTACTCGCCCCGCGTGTAGAAGCGCCAGCCGCCCGCGACGAAGCGCAGCTCGAAGCCGCGGCCCTGGGCGGTGTACTCCTCGGCCAGCGCCCGCAGCGCCTTCGTGATCGTCTGCCTCGGCCGCTCCAGGATCTTGGCCAGGTGCTCGACGGTGGCGGGCTCGTCCACGACCATGAGGACGGCCTCCAGGGCCGGCTTGAGGTCGAGTTCGGCGACCGGGCGCAGCCCGGCCGGCAGCTGGGTGGTGTCCTCGCTCACGCCTTCTCCTCCTTGGGCGGCTCGGGCGGCTCGGGCGGCCGGTCGAACTCGTCGGTCACCACCGGCTGGGTGGCGCCGTCCCCGCCGGTCCACCGCACGATCAGATCGCCGAGCGCGGTCTCCTGGTCCAGCGCGACGGCCTTCTCGCGGTACAGCTCCAGGAGGGCCAGGAACCGGGCGACGACGGTGAGGGTGTCGTCGGTGTCCTCGATCAACGACTGGAAGCTGGCCTCGCCCAGCTCCCGCAGCCGCGCCACCACGATCCCGGCCTGCTCCTGCACGCTGACCAGCGGGGCGTGGATGTGGTCGATGTACACCTGCGGCTTGGGTCTGGGCTGCATCGCCTTGACCGCGAGCTTGGCGAAGCCTTCGGGGCCGATGCTGATGACGACCTCGGGCAGCAGCTCGGCCAGGTGCGGCTCCAGGCCGACGGTACGGGGCCAGCGGCGGGCCTCTTCGTCCAGGCGCCGGTTGAAGATGTCGGTGATCTGCTTGTACGCGCGGTACTGCAGCAGCCGCGCGAAGAGCAGGTCCCGGGCTTCGAGGAGGGCCAGGTCGGCCTCGTCCTCGACCTCGGCGGCGGGCAGCAGCCGGGCGGCCTTGAGATCGAGCAGGGTGGCGGCGACGACGAGGAACTCGGTCGTCTGGTCCAGGTCCCAGTCCGGCCCCATGGCCCGGATGTGCGCCATGAACTCGTCGGTGACCTTGGAGAGCGCGACCTCGGTGACGTCCAGCTTGTGCTTGGAGATCAGCTGCAGGAGGAGGTCGAAGGGACCCTCGAAGTTGGCGAGCCGGACCTTGAAGACCCCGTCGGGTACGGGTTCCGGTTCGGTGGTCTCGACGGGAGCCTCGCCGGCCTCCTCGGCAGGGGGAGCCTCCGGCTCGGGTCCGGGCTCCGCCACGACGGGCTCCGGCTCCGGTACGACGGGCCCCGGTACGACAGGCTCCGGCTCCGCCACGACGGCCTCGGGCGCCGCCTCCGCCTCCGCCTCCGCGGAAACCGTCGCAGCCGCCGTGCCAGGACCCTGTCCCAGCACACGCCGACGGCCGCCGGAGGGGCCGGGAACGGGAGCGTCGGTCGAGGTCATAGCCCCCGCAGGCTACCCCTACCGGCCGCGCAGCCGTCGTACGAGGATGCTCGCGTCCCCTCGGGACTCGAGGTCGGCCAGCACCACGGCGACCGCCTCGCGGACGATCCGGCCCCGGTCCACGGCCAGTCCGTGTTCGCCGCGGAGCACGAGACGCGCGTGCTCCAGATCCATCAGCTCCTCGGCGGAGACATAGACGGTGATCTTCTCGTCGTGGCGTTCGCGGCCGCTGGGCCGCCGCGCGGGTGCCCGGCCGCCGCGCTTGCGGGGCTGGGCCTGCTCGGCGGAGGCGCCAGAACCTTCCTGCGCCGCCTGCCGCCGCCCGGACCGGTCGACCGACGGCGTGACCGTCGCCGAGGACCCGGCCGGTGCCACGGCGTGGTTGCGGGACTCCCCGGCGTCGCCCGACTCGGCCTCCGCCGCCACGTGCTCCGCGCCCTCGCCGTCGCCGCCCTGCACGGGCACCGAGTGCGGCGCGTCGTCGGCGGCCTCGGCCGCCGTGCCGTCGCTCTCCGCGGGACTCGCGGGAGCCGGCACCCGGGCCTCGCCGTTGGCCGGGCGCCTGGGTGTGGACGGCTGCAGCGCCATCCCCCCGGTCGTACGGAACAGTTCGTCGGCCCCCGGCAGACTCACTCGGCGTGACACCGGGCGAGCACCTCCCTGGCGAGCTGGCGGTAGGCGGCGGCACCGACGGAGTTGGAGGCGTACGTGGTGATCGGCTCGCCGGCGACCGTGGTCTCCGGGAAGCGGACCGTGCGGCCGATGACCGTGTGGTAGACGTGGTCGTCGAAGGCCTCGACGACACGCGCGAGCACCTCACGGCTGTGCACGGTGCGGGAGTCGTACATGGTGGCGAGGATGCCGTCGAGCTCCAGCTCCGGGTTGAGCCGCTCCTGGACCTTCTCGATGGTCTCGGTCAGCAGGGCGACACCACGCAGGGCGAAGAACTCGCACTCCAGCGGCACGATCACCTTGTGGGCGGCCGTCAGCGCGTTGACCGTGAGCAGGCCGAGCGAGGGCTGACAGTCGATCACGATGTAGTCGTAGTCGGGCAGCAGCGGCTTCAGGGCGCGCTGCAGCGTCGACTCGCGGGCGACCTCGGAGACCAGCTGGACCTCGGCGGCCGACAGGTCGATGTTGGAGGGCAGCAGGTCCATGTTGGGGACCGCCGTCTTCAGGAGCACCTCGTCGGCCGCCATGCCCCGCTCCATGAGCAGGTTGTAGACGGTGAGGTCGAGCTCCATCGGGTTGACGCCCAGACCGACCGACAGCGCGCCCTGCGGGTCGAAGTCCACGAGCAGCACCCGGCGGCCGTACTCCGCGAGCGCGGCACCCAGGTTGATGGTCGACGTGGTCTTGCCGACGCCGCCCTTCTGGTTGCACATCGCGATGATCGTCGCGGGGCCGTGACTGGTCACCGGGCCCGGGATCGGGAAGTACGGCAGCGGACGCCCGGTCGGGCCGACGCGCTCGCGGCGCTGGCGGGCCGCGTCGGGCGCGAGTGTGGCCGCGTACTCCGGATCGGGCTCGTATTCGGCGTCGGGGTCGTAGAAGTGCCCGTCGGGCAGGTCGTCGTAGTCGGCGAACTGGCTGTGGGGCGCGCCACTTCCGTCGCCGGCCATGGCGTTCACGTGATGGCCATCCATGCTCTGGTGTGCTGTCCGCGTGGTCAGCGAACTCTGATGGGCTGCGAAGGTGCGCACCGCGACGGAGCCGACAGCCTCGAACCCCGCGGGACCCTGGTCCCTCACCGGCATTCCTGGTTGACCACCCCCGGGAGAAAATGTCGACTCATTCACAAGTCGTCTTACCTCCTTGGTGACCAGGAAACTTCTAGACAGGTCAGCGTGGCACCATGCCGACGGTTGGCGACTCTATGGCGTGTCGGGCGTCCGCAGCAACACAATCCGCCGGACCCGGCAGGATGTGTCGGCAATGAAACATCCCGCTGTCAAGGGCGTACGGCCGTCGCACAGCAGGTTTCACCGGTGTGCGAATCGGTCGAAGGGTTACGTTCGAGGCGAGTTGACCGAGCGTCGCAAAGTGACCATACACACATCCGGCCGGACCTTGTCGGGCAAGGTCCGGCCGGGTGTACGCGATTGACGCGGCTTGTTGACGTATCGCCTTTACGAAAAGGTGACTTAGTCACCGCCTCGGCGGAGCGGCTCAGTCCAGCAGCGTGTCGAGCTCCACGTGCTCCAGACCGTGCGCCTCGGCGACCTCGCGGTAAACGACCTTGCCGTCATGGGTGTTGAGACCCCGGGCGAGCGCGGCGTCGCGGCGCAGCGCCTCGACCCAGCCGTTGTCCGCCAGCGACACGATGTACGGCAGCGTGGCGTTGGTGAGCGCGTAGGTGGAGGTGTTGGGCACCGCGCCGGGCATGTTGGCGACGCAGTAGAAGACCGACTCGTGGACCCGGAAGGTCGGCTCGGCGTGCGTGGTGGGGCGGGAGTCCTCGAAGCAGCCGCCCTGGTCGATCGCGATGTCGACAAGAACACTTCCCGGCTTCATGCGGGAGACCAGCTCGTTGGTGACCAGCTTGGGGGCCTTGGCGCCCGGGATGAGCACCGCGCCGATCACCAGGTCGGCCTCCAGGCACGCCTTCTCCAGCTCGAAGGAGTTGGACATGACGGCCTTGACCTTGGTGCCGAAGATCTTGTCGGCCTCGCGCAGCTTGTTGATGTCGCGGTCGAGCAGGGTCACGTCGAAGCCCATGCCGATGGCGATCTGCGCGGCGTTCCAGCCGGAGACGCCGCCGCCGATGACGACGGCCTTGGCGGGCAGCACACCCGGGACGCCGCCGGGCAGGACGCCACGGCCGCCGGCCGCGCGCATCAGGTGGTAGGCGCCGACCTGCGGGGCGAGCCGGCCCGCGACCTCGGACATCGGGGCGAGCAGCGGCAGGGCGCGGCTGGGCAGCTCGACGGTCTCATAGGCGATGGCGGTGGTGCCGGACTCCAGGAGGGCGTCGGTGCACTCCTTGGACGCGGCCAGGTGCAGGTAGGTGAAGAGGGTCTGGTCCTTGCGGAGACGGTGGTACTCCTCCGCGATCGGCTCCTTGACCTTCAGCAGCAGGTCGGCGGTGGCCCACACCTCGTCGGCCGTGTCCAGGATCTGCCCACCGGCGGCGATGTACTCGTCGTCCGGGATCGACGAGCCGACACCGGCGCCGCGCTCGATGACGACCTGGTGGCCGTGGCGCACCAGCTCGTGCACACCGGCGGGGGTGATGGCCACCCGGAACTCGTTGTTCTTGACCTCGCGGGGGATGCCGACCTTCACGTGGATCACGGTCCTTGGCTCAGAGGGTGTGGGGGCATAACAGCACATACCCGGCATGCGGGAACACACCAGGAGACACCGCAGGAGAACCGGCGGCAGAGCCAGTTTAATGAAGGCGTTCCGGCTGTCTAGCCTTTCATTGCATCAATCTTCGCCGGACTCGCTACGGATTTCGCAGGCGTTATCTCCCTGTTCCGGGCTGGAGTCCTGGTCGAGGGGCTCCTCACCCAGCATGCGCTCGGCGGCGGAGCGGTGCAGGCTCGCGGCGGTGGAGTCGCCGAGGCGCTCCAGCGTGTCGGCGAGCCGCAGCTGGAGCGCGGCCTGCAGCCGGATGTCCTCGGCGCGGCGCGCCCACTCGACCGCCTCCTGGCAGGTGCGCAGCGACTCCGTGGGCCGGCCGGCGTACTCCTGCACCCGGGCCAGCTCGCTCAACGCCCGTGCCTGCGCGGCCACATCGCCGTTCTTGCGGTGTCCGGAAACGGCCGCCCGCCAGGCCCGCAGCGCCTCGCCGTAGCGGCCCGCGTAGGTGTGCGCGCCGGCGATACGGCCGTAGAGCCGGGCGGCCTCGGCGCGCTCGTCCCGGGCGAGGCGCTCGGCGAGGGCGCGGCCGAACCAGTCGGCGGCCCGGTCGTAGTCCCCCAGCTCCTGGTACGCGCCACCTACGGATTCCATTGCGCGGCCGGTCGCGTACGGGTCATTCGCACTGCGTCCGGCGTTCAGAGCGGACCGATAGCGGACCAGCGCGTCCGTGGTGCGTCCGGTCTGCGCGTCCAGGTCGGCCAGGTTCAGCAGCGCGGCGGCCTGCTCGCGGGGCAGGTGACGGCGCTCGGCGACATCGAGGACGAGCCGGTGGATCCCGTACAGGTCGGGGGCGGCCGCCTGGGTGCCGAAGTGTGCCGCCATGGCCTTGACCAGCTGGGACATCAGCCGGCGGGCCAGGGTGTCCAGCTCGCCGTCGGCGACCGCCGCGCGGGCCGCGGCGAGCAGGGCCGGGCGCCGGACCCGCAGCCAGTCGGCGGCGGCCCGGGGGGTGGGGAAGCGCAGCTCACGGGGCAGGGCCTGGAGTTTCTCGCGGGCCTGCGGGTTGTCGGTCTCGGTGATCGCCCGGCAGGACTGCAGCAGCCGTACCGTGCGCTCCAGCATCCGGGCCCGGGCCAGCTGGAGTTCCCCGGCGCGTTCCTGGGTCTCGGCCAGCCCGCGGAGCAGGGGGTGCAGGCAGCCGGGGACCTCGTACTGGGGCAGCGGGGTGGTCGCGGGGTGCAGCAGGCTGAGGCGGACCAGCTCGTCCAGGGTGGTGCGGGCGGTGTCGACCGAGCAGCCGGCCAGGGAGGAGGCGGTGTGCGGGTCGACCAGGCCGGCCGGGGCCAGTGAGAGAAGTCGCAGTATCCGGGCGGACTGGGCGGGCAGGTCGTCGTGGACGAACCGGAAGACCCGGGCGAGGGCGGTGCCGTCCTCGGGGTCGGCGTGCAGCCGCTTGGCGAGGTCGGAGACGGCCACCTTGGGATGTGCCCCCAGCCAGCCGCCGGCCAGGGTGATCGCGGCGGGCTGCCCCTGGCACACCTCGACCAGCGCCTCGGCGGACCGCGGGTCGACGGTGATGCGGACCGAGCCGGTGTACCGGGCGAGGAGTTCCACGGCCGACTTGGTGTCCAGGCCGCCCAGGGTGCACGGGCGGACGTCGGAGATCCCGGTGAGCGGGCCGCCGGAGACGGCGACGGCCAGGCAGCCGGGGGTGTCCGGGAGCAGCGCGTCGACGTGTTCGGCGCCCGGCGCGTCGTCGAGGAAGAGCAGCATCCGGCGCTCGGCGAGGGCGGTGCGCAGGGCGTGGGTGAGGTCGTCCTCGGCGGCGCCGGCCGGGGTGGGCAGCCGCAGGGCGGTGAGGAGTTCGCGGGCGGTGCGCTCGATGGGGACGGGGGTGCCGTCGGGCTCGGCGAGGCGGGCGCGCAGCACCCCGTCGGGGTAGTCGGCGGCGACCAGCCGTACGAGTTCCCCGGCGAGGGCGGTGCGGCCGGATCCGGGTCTGCCCGCGATGAGCAGGACCCGGGCGCGCGGTGCCTTGCGGCCGGCGATGGTGTCCAGGCCCGCGCGCTCGATGTCGGCGCGCAGTTCCTTCAACTCCCTTGTACGGCCCAGGAATTGGTCTTCCGTGGCCGCGGGCGCCGGCACTCGCGCGCCGCCTGTGTCCACCGCCTGATCCGTCACGGGCCACACTCCCGTCCCACCGCACACGCATGCCCGCCGGGACTCCGGTTCGGGCCTTTCGGCTCAATCGCGTCGAGCCTAGTTCACGTGCAAGGACGTTCCGGGTGGAGCGCGGCGGGCACATCGCCCGATCGGATCAGGCGATGGTCACACCGGACCGCCTGAGGGGGGTCAGGACTCGAAGGGCCGGGCCGGCCACGGCGCGTCGGCCGGGCGCAGCGTGTCGAGGCCGTCGCCGGTGCGGGCGGCGACCAGCGAGAGGACGCCCGTCACCAGGCAGTTGTTGTGCACGTCGCCGGCGAGCACCAGGCGCACCAGTTCGTCGACCGGCACGCGCGCGTACTCCAGGTCGATCTCCTCGTGCTCCGTCTCGAAGCGCGCGCCCTCGGCCTCGGAGAGATCGCGGGCGAGGAAGATCCGTACGGCCTCGTCACAGCCGCCGGGGGTGGTGTAGAGGTCGGTCAGCACCCGCCACTCCTCGGCCTTGACGTGCGCCTCCTCGTACAGCTCGCGCTGGGCGGCGTGCAGCGGGTTCTCGCCGGGGACGTCGAGCAGCCCGGCCGGGATCTCCCAGAGCTTGTGCCGGACCGGGTGGCGGTACTGGCGGATGAGCAGCACCCGGTCCTCCTCGTCGAGGGCGAGGACGGCGACCGAGCCGGGGTGGACCTGGTAGTCACGGCGGACCACCGAGCCGTCGGGCATGACCACCTCGTCCGTGCGGACGGAGGTCTTGTTGCCCACGAAGGGGGTCTCCGTCGCCCGGATCTCCCACTCCTCGGGGGTGTCCTTGATCGTCATGCCCTGCCCTTCCGCACACGCTTCTCAAAGACCGGCCGAGAAGACCGGCCGGACGAAACCGGGGTGCCCGCCCTTTGAAGGTATGCACCCCGGCCACCGTACAACCGGTGTGTCACTTCGAATTCGGCTGCTCGGCCTCGGCCTGCTGACGGGCGACCGCGGCCTTCACCAGGCCCGCGAAGAGCGGGTGCGGGCGGGTCGGGCGGGACCGCAGCTCCGGGTGCGCCTGGGTGGCGACCAGGTAGGGGTGGACGTCGCGCGGGTACTCGACGTACTCGACGAGCTTGCCGTCCGGGGAGGTGCCGGAGAACACGATGCCGGCCTTCTTCTCCAGCTCGCCGCGGTAGGCGTTGTTCACCTCGTAGCGGTGCCGGTGGCGCTCCTCGACGTACTCCTTGCCGTCGTACACCTCGCGCACGATGGAGCCCTCGGCCAGCTTGGCCGGGTACATGCCGAGCCGCATGGTGCCGCCCATGTCGCCCTCGCCGGCCACGATGTCCAGCTGCTCGGCCATGGTGGAGATGACCGGGTGGCCGGTGGCGGAGTCGAACTCGGTGGAGTTGGCGTCCGGGATGTCGGCCAGGTTGCGCGCGGCCTCGATCACGATGCACTGCAGGCCCAGGCAGAGGCCGAGCAGCGGGATCCGGTTCTCGCGGGCGTACCTGATGGCGCCGACCTTGCCGAGCACACCGCGGTCGCCGAAGCCGCCGGGGATGCAGATGCCGTCGACGTCACCGAGCTGCGCGGCGGCACCGGCCGGCGTCTTGCACTCGTCCGACGTCACCCACTTGATCTTCACGCGGGCCTTGTTGGCGAAGCCGCCGGCGCGCAGCGCCTCGGTCACCGAGAGGTAGGCGTCGGGCAGGTCGATGTACTTGCCGACCAGGGCGAGGGTGATCTCGTGGTCGGGGTTGTGGACGCGGTCGAGCAGGTCGTCCCAGGTCCGCCAGTCCACATCGCGGAACGGCAGGTCCAGCTTGCGGACGACATAGGCGTCCAGGCCCTCGCCGTGCACGGTCTTCGGGATGTCGTAGATCGAGCGGGCGTCCGGGCAGGCCACGACCGCGGCCTCGTCGACGTCGCACATCAGCGAGATCTTGCGCTTGATGGCGGTCGGCACCTCGCGGTCGCAGCGCAGCACGATCGCGTCCGGCTGGATACCGATGTTGCGCAGGGCGGCCACCGAGTGCTGGGTGGGCTTGGTCTTCAGCTCGCCGGAGGGCCCGATGTAGGGCAGCAGCGAGATGTGCACCACGAAGACGTTGTCCCGGCCGACCTCGTGGCGGACCTGGCGGACGGTCTCCAGGAAGGGCAGCGACTCGATGTCGCCGACCGTGCCGCCGACCTCGGTGATGACGACGTCCACCTCGTCGGTGGCCATCCGGCGGATGCGGTGCTTGATCTCGTTGGTGATGTGCGGGATGACCTGGACGGTGTCGCCCAGGTACTCGCCGCGCCGTTCCTTGGCAATCACCGTCGAATAGACCTGACCTGTGGTGACGTTGGCGGAGCCGTCCAGGTCGCGGTCGAGGAAACGCTCGTAGTGGCCGATGTCCAGGTCGGTCTCGGCACCGTCGTTGGTGACGAACACCTCACCGTGCTGGAAGGGGTTCATCGTGCCCGGGTCGACGTTCAGGTACGGGTCGAGCTTCTGCATCACCACACGCAGGCCGCGGGCCTTGAGCAGCATGCCCAGGCTGGAGGCGGTGAGGCCCTTGCCGAGCGAGGAGGCGACACCCCCGGTGACGAAGATGTGCTTGGTCGTCGTAGCTGTGCCCGATCGAAAAGCAGGCGTCGGCATGGCCAAGAGGGGGCTCCCGTGGTCGCGGTCTGTCATGCGGTACGGCCGCCCGCCGGAAATCTCCGGGGGTGCCGTCGCGGCGGTTCGGGGGTTTCGTGCCCACCGGTCCACGGGCTACCAGGGTATCAGCGCCGCGGAGAGATGGCTTCCGGCCACGCTCCGTACACACATCGGCACAGACGTGGGGCCTGGCTTACCGTGTTTTCACTCAGGGCTCACCCATTCGGCCCACACGGGTTGCCCGGAGCGGCACGCAGATCATCTACGTGCGTCGTATCCTGCTCGGACACTCGCTGCCGAGCCGGCCGGAAAACACGGCACACCCCCGCCCGTCACACCCGGAACACGAGAGCTTGGCAGTTCGTTGAGCTATGACTGTCGTTTTGCCTCAGGGCGCGGCGGGCTGCTTTGCTTCACCGCTTAACGACGCACAACAACAACCCCCCTTGACCGCACTAGCGACAGCCCCCTTTTGCCTGGGGGGTGACGTGGCCGTTCGACTGGAGTTGCACGTGGCCGGGCGCATCGAAGACTACGCACTCATCGGAGACATGCAGACCGCGGCATTGGTCTGCCGGGACGGCACAGTGGACTGGCTGTGCCTGCCCCGCTTCGACTCGCATGCCATCTTCGCCGGTCTGCTCGGCACCGAGGAACACGGCTTCTGGCGGCTCGGCCCGGCCCACGCGGCCGACTCCGAGCCGCCGACCGCCGCCCGCCGCACCTACCGCGGCGACTCGCTGATCCTGGAGTCGGAGTGGGACACCCCGCGCGGCACGGTCCGGGTCACCGACTTCATGCCGCCGCGTGACGGCGCGCCCCAGCTGATCCGGATCGTCGAGGGCGTCACCGGCCGGGTGCCGATGCGCTCGATGCTGCGGATGCGGTTCTCCTACGGCCGGGTGGTCCCCTGGGTGCACAAGCACGACGGCCGCACGGTCGCCGTCGCCGGCCCCGACTCCGTGTGGTTCGACACCTCCGCGGAGACCTACGGCAAGGCGCTCACCACCTACGCCGACTTCACCGTCGCCCCCGGCGACCGGATCGCGTTCACCATCTCCTGGCAGCCCTCGCACAAGGAGCCGCCGGCGCTGCCGGAGCCCGAGCAGTCGCTGGAGGCGACCGAGGAGTTCTGGCGGGAGTGGGTCGAGCACTGTACGTACCACGGCCCGTACCGCGAGGCGGTGATCCGCTCCCTGATCACGCTGAAGGCGCTGACGTACGCCCCGACCGGCGGCATCGTGGCCGCGCCCACCACCTCCCTGCCGGAGGACATCGGCGGCGTCCGCAACTGGGACTACCGCTACACGTGGCTGCGCGACGCCGCCATCACGCTCTCCTCGCTGCTGCGCACCGGCTACCGCGAGGAGGCCCGCGCCTGGCGCGAGTGGCTGCTGCGCTCGGTCGCCGGCGACCCGGAGAACCTGCAGATCATGTACGGCATCGCGGGCGAGCGCGAGCTGGGCGAGGCCGAGCTGGACTGGCTGCCCGGATACGAGAACTCGACCCCGGTCCGGGTCGGCAACGGCGCGGCGCACCAGCTCCAGCTGGACGTCTACGGCGAGGTCATCGAGGCCCTGCACCTGGCCCACATGACCGGCCTCGCGCGCAACGACTACGCCTCCCTCCTCCAGCTGAAGCTCATCCGCTACCTGGAGGACCACTGGGACGAGCCGGACGAGGGCATCTGGGAGGTGCGCGGCCCGCGCCGGCACTTCGTGCACTCCAAGGTGATGGCCTGGGTGGCGGTGGACCGCACCATCAAGCTGATCGAGTCCGGGGACGCGGACGGCCCGCTGGAGCGCTGGAAGGAACTG
Organism: Streptomyces sp. NPDC001220; assembly: GCF_053597895.1. NCBI lineage: Bacteria > Bacillati > Actinomycetota > Actinomycetes > Kitasatosporales > Streptomycetaceae > Streptomyces > Streptomyces sp. NPDC001220. The sequence continues at coordinate 18,459 of NZ_JBSFJE010000005.1, read as the reverse complement.
CGCGACGACATCCACCGGGACGTCTGCGAGCGGGGCTACGACAAGGAGCGGAACACCTTCACGCAGTCGTACGGCTCGCAGGAGCTGGACGCGTCGCTGCTGCTGATCCCCCAGATGGGTTTCCTGCCGCCGGACGACAAGCGGGTCATCGGCACCATCGAGGCGATCCAGCGCGAGCTGTCCACGTCGGACGGCTTCATCCTGCGCTACCCGACCTCGGGCGGCGAGGAGGGCGTGGACGGCCTCCCCGGTGACGAGGGGGCGTTCCTGGCCTGCTCGTTCTGGATGGCCGACGACCTCGCGATGATCGGCCGCGTCGACGAGGCCCGGAAGCTGTTCGAGAAGCTTCTCGCGCTGCGGAACGACCTCGGGCTGCTGGCGGAGGAGTGGGATCCGCGGCTGCAACGGCAGGTGGGGAACTTCCCGCAGGCGTTCAGCCATGTGCCGCTGATCGACACGGCGCTCCGCCTCACGGCGTCGGGGGCGTACGGGGGGTAGGTGGCGGTCGTGTGGGATCCCGTTCCCCAACAAGGAAGAAGGCAAGTACACCGACGACGGCCACAAGCGCTGGCCGGTCTGCCGCGTCGGTCTGACCAGCGACACCGGAATGCGCGATTTCAACCGGGCCGTTCTGGAGTACTTCGGACGCCCGACAATTTGGTTGAGCCCGCACCCCGCAATCATGTTGGCTAGCGGCACCGAACTGTCAGTACCGCAGGTGTCCGCTTGGCTGTTGCAGGGAGTTAATCGTGCAGGACATTGTTGTCGACCCCGTTGCCCACAATCGGGCAGCCTGGGACAGGTATGTCCAAGAGGGAAACGAGTGGTCGACGCCGGTGAGTGCTGAGGATGTCGAGCGCGCCCGCACGGGCGACTGGTCGATCGTTCTCGTCGGGCATGAGCCGGTCGACCGCTCCTGGCTGCCGACGGACCTGACCGGCAAGGACGTGTTGTGCCTGGCCTCCGGCGGTGGCCAGCAGGGTCCGATCCTCGCCGCTGCAGGGGCGCGGGTCACCGTGTTCGACAACTCACCCCGCCAGCTCGGCCAGGACCAGATGGTGGCGGCGCGCGAGGGACTCGAGCTGCGCACCGTCCTGGGCGACATGCGCGACCTCAGCGCGTTCGGCGACGCGACATTCGACGTCGTATTCCATCCGGTCTCCAACCTGTTCGTACCGGACTTGGCACCGGTGTGGCGTGAGTGCTTCCGCGTCCTGCGACCGGGCGGAACTCTGCTCGCGGGCTTCCTCAACCCTGATGTGTACTTGTTCGACCACGAGGCGCTCGACGAGCGCGGCGAGCTGATCGTCGTGCACAAGCTGCCCTACAGCGATGTCACGCAGTACTCCGCCGAGGAACGCGCCACGAAGTTCGGCGCGGATGCCGCTCTTGAATACAGCCACACCCTCACCGACCAGATCGGCGGGCAACTCGCCGCGGGGTTCGTCCTCACCGGCTTCGCGGAAGCGCCGCACCAATCCAACGCATCCGCTCAATACATGTCGAACTATTTTGCGACGCTGGCGGTCAAGCCGGGCTGACCCGCCGTGGGGGGCTGGTCGCGCCCACGCGGCGGCAGCCGCATGGCCGACGCTTCCCCGCGCCCCTTGCGGGGCGCTCGTGCTTAGGTTGGTCTAGGACGAATCCCCTCTTTGCGAAAGGGGGGCGGCCATGGCTTCCCCCTCCAAGGCGCACACGGCGCTCGCCGCGTTGCGTGAGGATCTGGTCGGTACGGTGTTCGCGCCGGGGGACGTCGGGTACGACGACGCCCGTGCCGTCTTCAACGCCATGATCGACCGGCGGCCCGCCGTGATCGCCCAGTGCGCCGACGACGCCGACGTGGTCCGCGCGGTGCGGTTCGGCCGGGAGCTGGACCTGGCGATCGCGGTGCGTGGCGGCGGCCACAGTGTGGCGGGCTCGGCGACCGGCGACGGCGCGCTCGTGGTGGACCTGCGCGGGATGCACACGGTGACCGTCGACCCCGCGGCGGAGGCGGTGCGCGTGCAGGGCGGCGCCACCATGAGCGATCTGGACCGGGCGACCGAGCCGTACGGCCTCGCCACCACCGGTGGCCGGGCCCCCACCACCGGTGTCGGCGGCTTCGTGCTGGGCGGCGGGACGGGCTGGCTGGACCGTGCCTTCGGCCTGGCCGTCGACAACCTGCTCGGCGTCGACCTGGTCACCGCCGACGGCGAGCTCACGCACGCCGGCGCCGACGAGAACCCGGAGCTGTTCTGGGCCCTGCACGGCGGCGGCGGGAACTTCGGCGTCGCCACCGCCCTCACCCTCGAACTGCACGAACTGCCGGCCTTCTCGATCGCGCTGCTGCTGTTCGCGCCGCAGTCCGGCCCGGACGCGGTGCGCACCTTCCGCGAGGTGATCCGCACCGGCCCCGACGAGGCGGCCGGCGTGGTGCAGTACCTCACCGGCCCGCCGCTGCCGTTCGTACCGGAGCACCTGGTGGGCAGGCTGGTGTGCGTCGCCCTGGTGACCTACGCCGGCGGCGAGGAGGGCCTGCGGAAGGTCGCCGAGCCGTTGCTGGCGCTGCCGCACGAGGCGGAGGTGGTCGGCCCGATGCCGTACACCGAGGTGCAGTGCATGCTCGACTTCCCGGCCGGGCTGCGGAACTACTGGTCGGCCGAGTACCTGGCCGCGCTGCCCGACGAGGCGGTGGACGCCTACTGCGCCTGCGCGGACGGCATGCCGGTGCCGTCCGGCACCCAGCACGTGCTGTTCCCGCAGGGCGGGGCGATCGCGGCCGGGCCGGCCGAGTACCCGGTGCCGTACCGGAGCGCGGCCTGGGCGGTGCACCCCTTCGGCATGTGGGCTCGGCCCGAGGACGACGAACAGGCGGTCGCCTGGGTGCGGGACGTCCGCAGCGCGGTACGGCCCTGGTCCACCGGGGCGGTCTATCTCAACTTCATCGGCGACGAGGGCCCCGAGCGGGTGCGGGCCGGTCTGGGCACGGCGAACGCGCTGCGGCTCGGCAAGGTGAAGCGGACCTGGGACCCCGACAACGTCTTCCGCTTCAACCACAACATCGAACCGCTCTAGCGGAAGGTGCCGGGAAGCCGTTCGCCCAGGTAGCGTCCGCTCCATGGACAGCGGTACGGGCAGCGGATTCGACACCCACGGGATCACCGTGCAGCGGGCGCTGGAGCTGCCCGGGCTGCGCAGCGGGCTCCCGGAGATCCTGGCGGGCGCCGACCGGCTGGGCCGGACCGTGCGCTGGGTGCACGCCGGCGAGGTGCCGAACATCGCCTCGCTGCTGAAGGGCGGCGAGCTGCTGCTCACCACCGGCTACGGGCTGGGCACCCGGCCGGGCGACCAGCGGGCGTTCGTGCGCACGCTCGCCGATCGGGGCATCGCCGCCCTGGTGGTGGAGCTGGGCCCGCGTTTCTCCCGGCTGCCCGCCACCCTCGTCGACACCGCCCGGGCGACCGGACTGCCGCTGGTCGCGCTGCACCGCGAGGTGCCCTTCGTGACGGTGACGGAGGAGATCCACACCGAGATCGTCAACCACCACTACACGCTCCTCCAGCGCGCCGAGGAGGTGCACCGCCGCTGCACCGAGGCCCTGCTGGGCGGCGGCGGGGTCCCCCAGGTCCTGGCGATCCTCGCCGGCTTCTGCGGCAACCCGGTCTTCCTGGAGACCACCGACGGCCAGCTGCTGTACGCCGCCGGATCGGGGCCCGAGGGCGCGGATCCGCTCCAGGTGTGGGAGGGGCTGCGCGGCCAGCACAAGCACGCGCCGCCGCCGACCGGGGCCGTCCTGGTGGATGTGCCGGGCGGCGGACCGGGGACCGGCTCGGTGCGCGCCCGGCTGGTGCTGCTGCCGGTACGCGGGCCGCTCACCTCCGTGCACCGCATGGCCGCCGAGCGGGCCGCCGGCATCCTGGCCGTCGTCCTGATGCAGGCCCGTCAGGAGGAGGAGCTGGCGGCCCGCGGCCGCGGCGACTTCCTGACCGATCTCGCCGAGGGCCGCATCACCGCGGCGGACGCCCCGTCCCAGGCCCGCGTCCTCGGCTTCAAGCCCGGCAACAGCCCGCTGCTGCCGGTGGTCATGCGGGTCGGCGACTCGCTGTCCCCGAGCGGGGGCTGGGCGGTACTGGCCCGGGCGGTCGGCGAGGAGCTGGCGGCCGTGGGCGCGCCCGTGCTCCTCGGGGTACGGCCGGTGGAGGGCCGGGTACCGCTCCTGCTGGGCCTGCGCTCGGAGGCGGAGCGGGCGACGGTCGCGGACCGGGTCGCGGCGGCGCTGCGGGCGGGCGTGGAGCGCGCCGGGATGCGGCGTCCCGGGTCCGCTCCCCCGGTCGTGGTGGTCGGGGCGGCCGGCGGCTGGGCGGCCGCCTCGGCGGGTCTGCGGCACGCGGCCGAGACGGCGACGGCGGCCCAGGGCCTGTCCGACCGCCCCTGGTACGACGCCCGCCGCCTCGACATCGACCTCCTGCTGTGGCGGCTGCGCGACCACCCCGACCTGGCGGCCTTCGTCGACCGGGCGATCGGCCCGCTCCGGGACCACGACAACCGCTCCAGGCCGCCCCTGCTGCCCACCCTGGAGACCTACCTGGCGCATGCCGGCCGCAAGGCGGAGACGGCCCGTGAACTCCACCTCAACCGGCAGACCCTCTACAACCGGCTCGCCCGGATCGGCGAGTTGCTGGGCACCGACCTCGACGACCCCCAGGTGGTCCTGGCGTTGAGCCTCGCCCTGCGGGCCCGCCGGCACGCCCCGTAGCCGCTACAGCGGCCGGGGCTGGGTCAACTCGTCGTACACACTGAGCACTTGGGTGACCGTCTCGTCCTCCGTCGGCCAGCTCGCCGCCTGCCGGGCGCCCTTCTCGCGCAGTTCCTCGCAGCGCTCCGGGTCGTCGAGCAGTCGTAGGACGGTGTCGGCGAGGGCGGCAGCGTTGCCGTAGGGGACGAGTTCGGCCGCGTCGCCGACCAGGTCGGGGATACCGCCGACAGCGGTCGCGACGAGCGGCACACGCGCGTGCAGGGCTTCCTGGGCCAGTACCGAACGCGACTCCCAACTGCTGGGCAGCAGCGCCAGATCCGCGGCGGCGAGCAGTTCGCCGACGTCGTCGCGGCGGCCGATGAGCCGGGCGGGCAGCTGCTCGTCCTCGATCCGCCGCTGCAGCACCGCACGCAGCGGCCCCTCCCCCGCGATGACGAGCAGCGGTACCGGATCGAGCCGGCACCAGGCACGTGCCGCGTCCAGCAGGACGTCATAGCCGCGGTGCCGGTCGAGGGAGCCGACCGCGATGAGCAACGGCCGTCCCATGGCGCCGAGTTCGGCCCGCACCTTGGGCCGCAGCCGGTCCGCGTCCTCCTGCTCCACGGGCCGCCGTAGACCGGGCAGCGTCACGGCGGCGAGCCGCGCGTCCCGGGCGCCGGTACGGCGGGCGCGGTCCACCAGGTCGGAGGTCGTGCCCAGCACCACGGCGGCCGTGCGCACCACCCGTCGCTCCAGCATCCGCAGCAGATGCGCCCGGGCGCCCTCGGCCTCCGCCCGGTTGTGCCAGGTGACGATGAGCGGGGTACTGCGGCCGCTGAGCGCCAGCACGGCACGGAAGGAGGCGTGCAGACCGTGCGCGTGCACCAGGTCGGCATCGGTACAGGCGGCACGCAGCGCGGCCACCGACCCCGGGTCACTGCTGCGCGGTACGTGGACGTGGTCGGCGCCGACGCCCGAGAAGTCGTAGGCGCGGTCGGCCTCGACGGGGGCGCACACCGTGACCCGCACGCCCCGTGCGACAAGACCGGCGGCGAGCGAACGCACGTGCGCACTGCTGCCGGCGTTGCCACCGCCCAGCACCTGCACGGTGCGCAGCGGCGACTGACCGTGCGATGCGTTGCTGCTCACGGGGCTCACGCAGCCGGGCTCCTGTGTTCGGCGTCGGGGCGGTCACGAGGGTACGTAGAGAAGGTATCGGCCGAGGGGGGCACTGCGGGGCTCCGAGGAGGGGCATACCGGGGCGGGCCGGGGCACGCGCCGGAGTGTGTCACCCGTGAGAGTGACAGTACGGCAAGCCGAGGGGGCACGGGCGCGGGCTCGCGCGCGGAGGGGTGGGCGCGTTGTCGCGCCCACCTGGCGGAGCCCTCGCTCACCGACGAGGCCCCGCGCCCCCCGCAGGGGCGCGTCAGGCGTCCGCTCTCGCGGTGGCGAGCAGTTCCTCCGCGTGGGCCCGTGCCGTCTCCGAGTCCTCCTGTCCGGCGAGCATCCGGGACAGCTCCCGGACCCGCTCCTCGCCCTCCAGGACCTTCACACCCGAGCGCGTGACCGACCCGTCGTTCGTCTTCTCGACCAGCAACTGCCGGTCGGCGAAGGCGGCGACCTGGGGGAGGTGCGTGACCACGACCACCTGCGCCGACTTGGCGAGCTTCGCCAGCCGACGGCCGATCTCGACCGCGGCCTTGCCGCCGACGCCCGCGTCGACCTCGTCGAAGAGGTAGGTCGGGACCGGGTCGGTGCCCGCGAAGACGACCTCCACCGCGAGCATCACCCGGGACAGCTCACCGCCGGAGGCGCCCTTGGCGATCGGCCGGGGCGGGGCGCCGGGGTGCGGGGCGAGGAGCAGTTCGACCTCGTCGGCGCCCGAGGGACCGTAGGCGACCGTGCGCCCGCCGACCTCCACGCCCTCCGGGTCCTCGGTCTGGCGGATGTCGAAGGACACGCGCGCGTGCGGCATCGCGAGCGAGCCCAGCTCGGCGGTGACGGCGGCCGCGAAGCGCGCGGCGGCCTCGGTACGCGCGTCGGTCAACGCCTGCGCGAGCCCGCTCAGTTCCGCACGGAGGGCATCGCGTTCGGCGGTCAGCCCGTCGATCCGCTCGTCGTCGCCGTCGAGTTCGGTCAGCCGCGCGGCACCCCGTTCGGCCCAGGCCAGCACCGCGTCGATGCCGTCGCCGTACTCGCCGTACTTGCGGGTGAGCGCGGTGAGCGCGGCGCGCCGCTCCTCCACGGCCGCGAGCCGCAGCGGGTCGGCGTCGAGGTCGTCGGCGTATCCGGCCAGCTCGCCCGCCACGTCCCCCAGCAGGATCCCGACCTCGCCGATCCGGTCGGCGAGCGCGGCCAGCGCCGGGTCGTGCGACCGTACGGCCTCCAGGGCCCGGTGGGCGCCCGCCACGAGGGTGGTCGCGTCGATGCCCTCGGGGTCCTCGGGGTTGCCCGCGAGCGCGGAGTGCGCGGCGGTCGCGGCCGACGACAGCGCCTCGGCGTGCCCGAGCCGCTCGGCCTCCTCGGCGAGCTCGACGTCCTCGCCGGCCCGCGGCTCCACGCCGGCGATCTCATCGAGGCCGAAGCGCAGCATGTCGGCTTCCTGGGCCCGCTCACGCGCCCGGGTGACGATCTCCTCCAGCTCCACCGCCACGGCCCGCAGCCGCCGGTAGGCCTCGCCGTACTTGGCGAGCGGCACGGTGACCCCGTCGCCGGCGTACCGGTCCAGGGCCTGCCGCTGCCGGGACAGCTTCAGCAGGCCCTGCTGGTCGGTCTGGCCGTGCACGGCCACCAGGTCGTCGGCGAGTTCCGCGAGCAGCCCCACGGGCACGCTCCGCCCGCCGAGGTGCGCCCGGGAGCGGCCCTCGGCGGAAACGGTACGGCTGATCAGCAGCGCCCCGTCGTCCAGCTCGGCGCCTGCCTCCTCGGCCCGTACGACCGCGGAGGTGCCAGGTGGCACGGTGAGCCGTCCCTCGACGACCGCCTTCTCGGAGCCGATCCGCACGAGCGCGGGATCGGCCCGCCCACCGAGCAGCAGCCCCAGGCTGGTGACCACCATGGTCTTGCCCGCACCGGTCTCACCGGTGACGGCGGTGAACCCCGGCGACAACTCGACGACAGCGTCGTCGATGACCCCGAGCGACCGTATCCGCATTTCTTCCAGCACGGAGAAGACCTTACGAGGTCGGGGCCGCAGAGTGCGAGGTGCCCTTGTCACTCGGGCGGGTGGAGGCGTCCCCAAGGGGGCGGGGCCGCATCGACACGCCGGCGAGTACACCTGCCAAGGGGCGCGGGGAACTGCGCGACAGGCCACGAAGCACCCGCACTCGCCGACGCTCCCCGCCCCCCTTTCGAAACGCTACTGCGGCGCCCCCCGCCACCCGGACACCGGCAGCGCGAACTTCGCCACCAGCCGGTCCGTGAACGACGCGTGGTGCAGCCGGGCCAGCCGCACCGGCACCGCCCCCCGCCGCACCTCGACCCGCGCCCCCGGCGGCAGCTCGACGGTCCGCCGTCCGTCGCACCACAGCACGCCCGGCTGGATGTGCGGCAGCACCTCCACCGCCAGCACCGAGTCCGGCGAGGTCACCAGCGGCTTGGCGAACAGCGCGTGCGCGGAGATCGGCACCATGAGCAGCGCCTCCACCTCCGGCCACACCACCGGGCCGCCCGCGGAGAACGCGTACGCCGTGGACCCGGTAGGCGTCGACAGCACGATCCCGTCGCACCCGAACCCCGTCACCGGCCGCCCGTCGATCTCCAGCACCACTTCGAGCAGCTTCTCGGCGCCCGCCTTCTGCACGGCCGCCTCGTTCAGCGCCCAGTCGGTGTGCACGATGTCCCCGTTGCGGTGCACGACGACGTCGACGGTCATCCGCTCCTCGACCTCGTACGCCCTGCTCACCACCCGGTCCACGACCTTGTCGAGGTCGTCCCGCTCGGCCTCCGCGAGGAAGCCGACGCTGCCGAGGTTGACGCCGAGCATCGGCACCCCGGAGGCCCGTGCGAACTCGGCGCCGCGCAGCAGCGTCCCGTCACCGCCGAGCACGATCAGCAGCTCGCAGCCGTCGAGGCTGTGCGGCGAGGCCTCCTCGACGAGTTCGACCTCCTCGGGAAGCGGCAGGTCGCGGGCCTCGAAATCCAGGACCCTCACGCCGACTCCGGCCGCCAGCAGCCCCTTCACCACAAGCTCGGCGCTGCGGATCGCCGCAGGCCGCCCGGTGTGGGCCAGCAGGAAAACAGTACGAGCTCGGTTCTGTGTCAACGCGGCCCCTCCGCCACTGCACGGTCAACGTCGGCCGGGTCCAGTCGGGGTGCCCCGGCCCGCAGCCACAGAAAGTACTCGACATTGCCGGACGGCCCGGGCAGCGGACTGGCGGTGACACCGTTCACCCCGAGTCCCAGCTCCCACGCCCGCTCGGCGACCCCCCGCACGGCCTCCGCCCGCAGCTGCGGACTCCGTACGACTCCCCCGCTGCCCAGCCGTTCCTTGCCCACCTCGAACTGCGGCTTGACCATCATCACCAGGTCGGCGTCCGGCTTCACACACCGCGCCAGGGCCGGCAGCACCAGCCCGAGCGGGATGAAGGACAGATCACCCACGACAAGATCCACAGGCTCCCCATCGATCGCTTCAAGCGTCAACTCGCGTACGTTCGTACGGTCCTTGACGGTGACGCGTTCATCGCTCTGCAGAGACCACGCGAGTTGGCCGTATCCGACGTCGACGGCGACGACATGCGCGGCGCCCGCGCGCAGCAGCACGTCGGTGAAGCCTCCGGTGGACGCACCCGCGTCCAGCGCCCGCCGCCCCTCGACCACGAGCCCCTGCGGGACGAACGCCGCCAGCGCCCCCGCCAGCTTGTGACCGCCCCGGGACACGTACTCGGGGTCGCTGTCGTCGGACTGCACCACGATGGCCGCGGCGGTCTCCACCTGGGTGGCCGGCTTGGTCGCGAGGGTCTTGCCGACGGTGACCCGCCCGGCGGCGATCAGCTGGCTGGCGTGCTCGCGCGAGCGCGCCAGCTTACGGCGGACCAGCTCCGCGTCCAGACGGCGGCGTGCGACTCCTGCCACGTTCGGTTCAGCTCCTGCTCTGGTGGTACGACGGTGTGGGCGCCCGGTCGCCGTACGGCGGTGTGGGCGCCGGAGGCCCGGGGCGGGCGTCGAGCGCGGTGAGCGCGTCGCGCAGCCCCCGGTGTACATCCTCGTACACCTCCAGATGCCCGTCCGTGGCGAGGTGGTCGGCGTCGCCCAGCCGGTCGAGCCGGTCGTCGACCTCGGCGTCGCCGGTGGGGGTGCGGGGGACGTTCAACGGGGCCGGGGCGGCGGGGTCGTACTCGGGCTCGGCCGGTACCGCTTCCGCCGCCTCCGCCACCCGGCCCTCGGGCACAGAGTCGGTCATGCCCCGACGCTACCCCGAACCGCTGGGGTACCGTCGATCGCGATGGCCACGATCGAGGAGTGCCGCGCCGCACTCGACAAGCTCTCCCACACCATGGGCGGCGCCGAGGGCGATGTCCGCGCGGCCGCCGCCATGGACCGAACCGTCAGCTGCCACATCACCGACCTGGACGTCACCTTCGCGGGCCGGCTCACCGGCGGCCGGATCGAGGTGGAGGAGACGTTTCCCGGGCCGCCGCGGGAGAAGGCGCAGATCGGGCTGGCCATGGCCGGCGACGACCTGGTGGCCCTGGTCGACGGCGAGCTGAACTTCGCCGGGGCCTGGGGCTCGGGCCGGGTGAAACTGGACGCGAACCTGCTGGACCTGTTCCGGCTCAGGAAGCTGCTGTGAGCCGTGCCTTCCGGGCGGCCGGCACCACCAGCGGGGTGCCTGTCTCCGGGTCGTCGATGATCTGACAGCGCAGCCCGAAGACGTCCTCGACCAGCTTCGCGGTGACGATGTCGTTCGGGGCGCCCTCGGCGATCACCTCGCCGTCGCGCAGCGCGATGAGATGGGTGGCGTACCGGGCCGCGTGGTTGAGGTCGTGCAGCACGGCGACCAGCGTCCGGCCCTGCTCCTCGTGCAGCTCGGCGCAGAGGTCGAGGACGTCGATCTGGTGCTGGATGTCCAGGTAGGTGGTCGGCTCGTCGAGGAGTAGCAGCGGGGTCTGCTGGGCGAGCGCCATGGCGATCCACACACGCTGCCGCTGACCGCCGGACAGCTCGTCGACGTACCGGTCGGCGAGTTCGGCGACACCCGTCTGGGCCATCGACTCCTGGACGACCCGCTCGTCCTCGGCGGACCACTGGCGCAGCAGTCCCTGGTGCGGGTAGCGGCCGCGGCCGACCAGGTCGCCGACGGTGATGCCGTCGGGCGCGATGGACGACTGGGGCAGCAGGCCGAGGGTGCGGGCGACCTTCTTCGCCGGCATCGACTGGATGACCTGCCCGTCGAGCAGCACCCGGCCCTGGCTGGGCCTGAGCATCCGGGACAGCGCGCGCAGGAGCGTCGACTTGCCGCAGGCGTTGGGGCCGACGATCACCGTGAAGGAGTTGTCGGGGATCTCCACCGACAACTGCTCGGCGATGACCCGCTGGTCGTAGGCGAGGGTGACGTTCTCGGCGGACAGGCGGTTCACTGTGCTCCTCTTGCTGTCTGTCTGGGGATTCGCGCTCATATCCGGCCCGCCCTGCGTTCGGTGACGAGGAGCCACAGCAGGTAGATCCCGCCGAGGACGCCGGTGACCACGCCCACGGGCAGCTGGTCCGCGCCGAAGGCGCGCTGGGAGGCCCAGTCGGCGGTGACCAGCAGGGTGGCGCCCATGCAGAGCGAGGGCAGCAGGTTGGGGCCGGGCGAGCGGGTGAGACGGCGGGCGAGCTGCGGGGCGGTGAGCGCCACGAAACTGACCGGGCCCGCGGCGGCGGTGGCGGCCGCGGTCAGCAGCACGGCCGACACCATCAGCAGCAGCCGTACCCGCTCCACGCGCACGCCGAGGGCGTTGGACACGTCGTCGCCCATCTCCATCATCCGCAGGCCGCGCGCGTTGGCGAGAGCCGCCGGGACGAGGACGGCACACAGCGCGAGCAGCGGCCAGACCTGGCTCCAGTCCCGGCCGTTGAGGGAACCGGTCATCCAGACGACCGCCCGGGTCGCGTCGACGAAGTCGGCCTTGGTGAGCAGATAGCCGTTGACCGCGGTGACGACCGCCGACACGCCGATACCGACCAGGACCAGCCGGTAGCCGTGCACGCCCTGCTTCCAGGCGAGCAGATAGATGGCGAGGCCGGTCAGCAGACCGCCGACCAGCGCGCCGACGGTGACCTGGGCCGCGTCCCCGGACGTCAGCACGATGACGACGAGCGCGCCGGACGTCGAACCCTGGGAGAGGCCGAGGACGTCCGGACTGCCGAGCGGGTTGCGGGAGATCGACTGGAACAGCGCGCCGCCGAGGCCGAGCGAGGCGCCGACCAGCAGACCGACCAGAACGCGCGGCAGCCGCAGTTCGTTGACGATGAAGTCCTGGCCCGCGGTGCCGTTGCCGGCCAGCGTCCTCACCACGTCGCCGAAGGAGATCGGGAAGTCGCCGGTGCCGATCAGCACGACACTCGCGGCACACGCGGCCAGCAGCAACGCGGTCACGACGACCAGCGCGCGCAGCTCCGTCCGCAGGGAGAGCCCGCCAGGGGTGCGTAGGGTACGCGTGTTCCTCACAGCTGGGCCGTCCTCCGCCGTCGTACGAGAAGAATGAAGACCGGCCCGCCGATGATCGCGGTGACGATGCCGACCTGAAGCTCCGAGGGACGGGCGACGACCCGGCCGACGACATCGGCGCCCAGCAGCAGCACGGGCGACAGGATCGTCGCGTACGGCAGGATCCAGCGCAGATCGGGGCCGGTGAAGGAGCGCACGACGTGCGGCACCATCAGGCCGACGAAGGCGATCGGTCCACATGCCGCGGTGGCCGCGCCGCACAGCACGACGGCCGCGAGCATGGCGAGGGCCCGGGTGCGGCCCAGGTTCGCGCCGAGGGCACGGGCGGTGTCGTCGCCCATCGCCACCGCGTTCAGCGGCCGGGCGAGGCCCAGGGCTAGCAGGGTGCCGGCCACGAGGAACGGCAGTACCTGCATGATCGTCGAGTTGTTCGCGGAGGCCAGCGAACCGACCGTCCAGAACCGCCACTTGTTGAGCGCCGCGCCGTCCGTGATCATCACGGCCTGGAGGTAGCCGTAGAGCGCGGCGCTGATAGCCGTGCCGGCCAGCGCCAGCCGGACCGGGGTGGCGCCCCGGCTGCCGCCCAGGAACCACACCAGGGCGCCCACCGCGGCCGCCCCGAAGAAGGCGAACCACACATAGCCGTTGAGGGTGGTGACGCCGAAGTAGGTGATGGCGGTGACGACCGCGGCCGACGCGCCCGCGTTGATACCGAGGAGTCCGGGGTCGGCGAGCGGGTTGCGGGTGAGTGCCTGGAGCACCGCCCCGGACAGGCCGAGGGCGGCACCGGCCAGCAGACCGAGCACGGTCCGGGACAGCCGCTCGTCGACGACCACGTCGCCGTACGTCCCCGTGTTGTGGAACAGGCCGTGCCAGACCTGGTCCAGCGGCAGCTCTTTCGCTCCGATCGCGATGCTCGCCAGGGCGACGAGCATCAGGACCGCGACGGAGCCGAGGAGCCCAAGGGTTCGTATCGCCCGGCGGGTTGGGGGCGCGGGGGCGGTCTCCGCGCGCTGTTCGGGAGGACTGTCGACCAACACCCGGTTAGGTTAGCCTACCCTCCCCTTGGCTTTCGATGCCCGGTCCCGTGAGCAGCGTGGACTCAGAGCCCGAGCCGGGCCAGCGCCTTGCCTCCGTCCAGCTCGCAGGAGCCTTCCCCGGCCGCCGTCCAGGCCGCGGCGCACAGGGCCCGCAGGCCGTCGAGGGCTTCGCCGTCCCCCTCCAGCTCCAGGCCGTTCGCCGCCGCCGTCGCCGTCCAGCCACCGCACCGGAAGCCGTCGCCGTCCGCCGTCACCTCCGGCTGCCCGGTGAGCAGCCCCCGCAGATCGGCGTCGACGTAGGTCGGCCGGTGCTGCGGCGGCGCGGCGAGCAGCTGCCGCCCGTCGGTGACGCCGGTCAGGACGAGCAGCGAGTCGACCTCGCCGTTGAACGCGCCCTCGATGTCGGTGTCCAGCCGGTCCCCGACCACCAACGGCCGCTTCGCACCCGTCCGCAGGACCGTCTCCCGGTGCATCGGCGGCAGCGGCTTGCCGGCCACCTGCGGCTCGGCACCGGTCGCGATCCGGACGACCTCCACCGCCGCGCCGTTGCCCGGGGCGATCCCGCGCCCGCTGGGAATCGTCAGATCGGTGTTGGACGCGAACCACGGCACCCCGCGCGCGACGGCGTACGACGCCTCGGCGAACCGTCCCCACGGCAGATCGGGACCGCCGAAGCCCTGCACCACCGCCGCCGGATCGTCGTCCGCCGACTCCACCGGCTCGAGCCCCCGCTCCCGGAGCGCGACCCGCAGCCCCTCCCCGCCGATCACCAGCACCCGCGCCCCCGCCGGCACCTGCTCGCTGATCAGCCGCGCGACCGCCTGCGCCGAGGTGATGACGTCCTCGGCGCCGGTCGGGATCCCCAGCTCGGTGAGATGCCCCGCCACCGTGTCCGGCGTCCGCAGCGCGTTGTTGGTGACGTACGCCAGATGCATCCCGCCCGCGCGGGCCGCCGCCAGCGACTCCACTGCGTGCGCGATCGCGCTGCCGCCCGCGTACACCACGCCGTCCAGATCCAGCAGCGCCGTGTCATACGCCGTGCTCAGAGCCTGTCCGCTGCCCTCGGGACCCGTCCTGACACCCTGGCTCATTCCCCATCGCTCCTCGTCACTCTTCGTTGCCCCGCCTTTCCCCATCGATCATCCCGCACGCCACTGACACACGTACGATGCCGGGATGAACACTGCAGGTCACTCGGAAGCAACGGAGCGCCGAGGCCTGGAACTCAACCCGTTCCGAGGCCTTCGCTACGACCCCGACCGGGTCGGCAGCCTCGCCGCCGTCACTTCCCCACCGTACGACGTCGTCGTACGCCCCGACGGCGTACACCACCTCCAGTCCGCCGACCCGTACAACATCGTCCGCCTGATCCTTCCCCAGGCCGGCACCCCCAGCGCCGGCACCGAACAGGCGGCCGACACCCTGCACCGCTGGCAGGCCGAGGGTGTCCTCACCACGGACCCCGAACCCGGCCTGTACGTCTACGAGCAGCACGACGGCAACGGCATGCTCCAGCGCGGCGTCATCGGCGCCCTGCGGGTCTCGGAACCGTCGGAGGGCGTGGTGCTGCCGCACGAGGAGGTCATGCCCCCGGTGGTCGCCGACCGCGCGGCCCTGATGCGCGCGACCTCCGCGAACCTCGAACCCCTTCTCCTGACCTACCGGGGCAACGGCGCGGCCGCCGAAGTCGTCGAAGCGGCGGCCGACCGCCCCCCGCTCCTGGCCACCACCACGGAGGACGGCTTCCACCACCGCCTCTGGTCGATCACCGATCCGGCCGAGGTGGCACGTGTCCAGTCCGACCTGGCCCACCACCAGGCCCTGATCGCCGACGGCCATCACCGCTGGGCCACTTACCTACGTCTACGCGCGGAGCACGCCTCGCCCAGCCCCTGGGACTACGGCCTGGTGCTCCTGGTCGACACCGGCCGCTACCCGCTGCGCGTCCGCGCCATCCACCGCCTGCTGCACGGCCTGCCGGTGGCGGACGCCCTGGCGGCCGTGCGGGACCACTTCCGGGTACGACGGCTCGACGTCCCCCTGCCGCAGGCCCAGGAGGCGCTCGCGGACGCGGCCTGTGCCGGCAACGCGTTCCTGCTGGCCGGTGACGGCACCTTCCACCTCATCGACCGCCCGGACCCGGATCTCCTGGCCCGCACGATCCCCGCGGACCGCCCGGCCGCGTGGCGCACGCTCGACGCCACCGTCCTGCACGCCACGCTCCTCGACCACGTCTGGCGCATCCCCGAGGACTCGAACGCGCACATCGCGTACATCCACGACACGGCGGCGACGGTCGCCAAGGCCGAACGGGCCGGCAGCACGGCCGTCCTCCTGCACCCGGTCCGCGAGGAGGTCGTCCGCGACCTGGCCCGCCAAGGCGTGACGATGCCCCGTAAGTCGACGTCCTTCGGCCCGAAGCCGGCGTCGGGGCTGGTGCTGCGGGCGCTCGACATCTGAGAGCGACGACGACAAGACGACAACGACAAAGGGCAGGCTCCGGTCGGAGCCTGCCCTTTGTCGAACGCGGTGATCAGTCCTTGTCGGCCTCGGCCTCGGCCTCAGACACGGGCTCGGACTCCGCCTTGGGCTCGATGGCGGTCTCGGACTCCGCCTTGGGCTCGATGGCGGTCTCGGGCGCTGCCTCGGGCTCAGCCTTGGGGGCGGGGGCAGCCTCGGTCGCGGCCTCGGGCTCGGTCTCGGGCTCGGTCGCGGCCTCGGGCTCGGTCGCGGTCTCGGTCTCGACGAGGGTCTCCTCGGACTCGTCCGCGTCGTCATCCGCGTCTTCGTCCGGGCCCTCGTCCAGGTCCTCGTCCTCGTCCGCCGCCGTCTCCGCGTCCGCGTCCGTCTCCGTGTCCTCGTCGTTCAGGGCGTCGACGAACTCGACCCCGTCCAGCTCGGCCAGCCGGTCGGAGGCGTCCGTGCTGCCGTCCCGGTCGGCCTCGACGGCCTTGGCGAACCACTCCCGCGCCTCGTCCACACGCCCGGCCTCGAGCAGGGCGTCGGCGTAGGCGTACCGCAGCCGCGCGGTCCACGGCTGCACGGAGTTGGACGCCAGCTCGGGGCTCTGCAGCGTCACGATGGCCGCGTCCAGCTGCCCCATGTCACGCCGGGCACCGGCGGCGACGAGCCGCATCTCGACCTGGCCGGCCTTGTCGAGCTTGTGCACCTCGGGGGCGCCGGCCATGTCCAGCGCCTTCTCCGGCCTCCCGAGCCCACGCTCGCAGTCGGCCATGACCGGCCACAGGTCCACGCTGCCGGTCATCCGCCGCGCGGCCCGGAACTCTGCGAGTGCCTCGCTGTACTTCTGGTTCGCGTACGCGGCGAACCCGGCGGCCTCCCGTACCGCGGCGACACGGGACGCGAGGCGCAGCGCCACCCTGGAGTAGCCGTACGCGCCCTCGGGGTCCTCGTCGATGAGCCGCGCGACCATCACCAGGTTCTTGGCGACGTCCTCCGCGAGCGTCTTGGGCAGGCTCTGCAGCTCCTGCCGTACGTCCTTGTCGATCTCGTCGCCGGTGACGTCCTCCGGGATCGGCAGCCGCTTGATGGGCTCCCGGTCGCGGTCCCGCTCCCGCTCGTCACGGCGTCCGTAACCACCACCGCCGCGCCGGTCGTCGCCACGCCGGTCGTCACGTCGGTCGTCCCGGCCGCGGTAACCACCGCCGCCACGGTTGTCGTCCCGACGGAAGCCGCCACGGTCGTCTCGGCGGTCATCACGGCGGTCGTCGCTGCGGGGGCCGCGGAAGCCACCACGGTTGTCGTCGCGCCGGTCGTCCCTGCGGTCGTCACGCCGATCGTCCCGGCCCCGGTAGCCACCACCGCTCCGGTTGTCGTCCCGACGGAAGTCACTCCGCCCGCCACGGTCGTCGCGGTCGTCACGACGGAACGTCGGACGGTCGCCGCGGTCATCACGACGGAACGCCGGACGGTCGCCACCGCGGTCGTCCCGGCGGAAGCCACCCCGGTCGCCACGGTCGTCCCGCTGGAACGCCGGACGGTCGCCACCGCGGTCGTCCCGGCGGAAACCGCCCCGGTCGCCACGGTCGTCCCGCTGGAACGCGGGGCGGGAACCGCGGTTGTCGTCCCGACGGCCGTAGCCACCACCACGGTTGTCACCACCACGGTGGTCATCGCGCCGGTTGTCGTCACGGCGGTCGTCGCGGCGGGCGTAACCGCCACCACCGCGGTTGTCGTCCCGGCGGCCACCGTAGCCACCGCCGCCACCACGGTTGTCATCGCGCCGGTCGTCCCGGCCGCGGTAGCCGCCACCACCACGGTTGTCGTCCCGACGGAAGTCGCTGCGACCGCCACGGTCGTCGCGGTCATCACGGCGGAACGCCGGACGGTCACCACGGTCGTCCCGCCGGTCGTCCCGGCCGCGGTAGCCACCGCCGCCACGGTTGTCGTCCCGACGGAAGCCGCCCCGGTCGCCACGGTCGTCCCGCTGGAACGCCGGACGGGAACCGCGGTTGTCGTCCCGACGGCCGTAGCCACCACCGCGGTTGTCACCACCACGGTGGTCGCCACCACGGTGGTCATCACGCCGGTTGTCGTCACGGCGGTTGTCGTCGCGCCGACCGTAGCCACCGCCACCGCTGCCCCCGCGGTCGTCGCCGCGACGCTCGTCACCACGACGGTCGTCCCGACGGCCGTATCCACCACCGCGGTTGTCGTCGCGGCGACCGTAGCCACCGCCTCCGCTGCCGCCGCGATTGTCGTCGCGACGGCCGTAACCGCCGCGGTCTCCGCGGTCGTTGCTGCGGTCGTTGCGGTCGCCGCGGTATCCGCCACGGTCACCGCGGTCACCACTGTCCCGTCGCCGCTGGTCGCGCTCCGGTCGCTCGTCGGGAGAGTTGGTGGACATGGTGACTCCTGTCTTAGGTACACAAGCATTGTAAAAACAAAAGGACCCCTGGTCCCAGCTGAACGCTGGTGACCAGGGGTCCTCAAAGATTGTTCGGCGGTGTCCTACTCTCCCACAGGGTCCCCCCTGCAGTACCATCGGCGCTGTAAGGCTTAGCTTCCGGGTTCGGAATGTAACCGGGCGT